>NZ_CAJXTC010000004.1 GCF_913060805.1 uncultured Draconibacterium sp. | reverse complement strand
AATATTCGTCTCCAGACCTGTCAACGTGATATACGTGTCCAAAAACCAAGGAAGAATCATTGAGAGTTGTGTCTGAATTTGATACAATTTCAGCCCAACCATCCGTAAATTTTCTATTTAGGCATGAAGTTGTGATAGCAAGAAAGGCAAAGAATATCAATGTGAATCTATACTTTTTCATTGAACTCATTCTTTTGGTTTTTCAAATTTGCGCATAACGATAATTGCATGTCTCGTAGCTTTGGTTTTGGCGTTGGCTTTTTACGGCTATGATGATAATTTGCATGAGCAATTTTCAATGTATCGGGTATTACAATTTTGTTGGTGCAATAAAACTAATTATAATTTTTAGTTTTCAGGCAGTTAGGTGGTAAAAACTATTAACATAAGCTTTCTGTATGCCACTGTGGAAAGAACAATAATAGTTGAGATGCTTGTTGTGCGCACAAAACATGAAAATTAATTTTCAGAATGGATGTTTTACAAATGAAACAAGCATCTGAATTTTCGAAACACGCATTTTGCGCCCAAAATATGAATCTCAACTTTCAGGATTGTTGTTTTGCGCACAAAACATGAATAAAAATTTTCAAAATGCATGTTTTACAAATAAAACAAGCATCTGAATTTTCAAAATGAGCATTTTACGCGCAAAATATAAATCTCAATCGTCAGAATCGTTGTTTTGCGTACAAAACATAAAAAAAAACGGCCAACTATTGACTTTTTGAACGAATGGCCGTAATTTACACACTTAATCTTTTAACCTTTAAATAATTTCACCATGTTAGAAAAAATTCGTTACTCCTATTTCACATTGGCAGCTTTAACTGCATTGGCTCAAAAGATCATTACACTTTTAAGTACAAAAATTCCCGAAAGCCAACTGGTAACAACCCTGCTGGCCCGTATTGCCCCACAATTAGAAACCGCTCTGCAGGCCATTGGCAGCACTATTAAACAACCACTTACCGAAATTGTTACGGCAGCCGATTTGCGCCGCGACAATACTTTTCGCTCGTTGCGCGATACTATAAAAGCGGGCTTGCGCCGACAAAATGATTCGTATCGTGCCGCCTGCGAAGCACTATGGCGTGAATTTGAAAAAAACGGACTTCACTTGTACTCCATCCCACGCGATACCGAAACCGCAGCCATTAACAGTTTGCTGGCCGACCTGCGCAAACCCGAAAACGCCCCGCACCTGGTAACTACTAATACCACCAACTGGGTTACCGAGCTGGATACCGACAACCAGGCTTATGTAGCGGCATCGGCACAACGCAGTGCTGCCCGCTCGGCCGACGATACCATACACGATGCCGAAGCTTTTAAAGACCTGAAAACATCGCTCGAACTGCTTGAAAATATACTGAATACAATGTTGGCGATGGGCGAACCGGCCGACATAGACGAGATAGTAGCTGAAGTGTCGCAATACATTACTGAAGCCAATGCTGCGGCCAAACAAAGCCAAAGTAACAATGGCGAAAACGACGAAGAAAATAACGACGACACGGAATAAACAAAAATATTTTGCTTGCCGGCAAATAATTGTGAGGTTAACCGGTCTGCCCTATTTGGGTGGGTCGGTTTTTTTATTGATGCCGTCGGCATCGCATAAGAATATGCCAAATCCTCCAAATGCTAAACCTAATCTCTCACCAATCTTATTAAAGGCCCATCTACCCATGGCTTATCGGCGATAATTAAATCACTATCCTCGAACCAATATTCATAATCAATCGAAAGAATCTCAATTCTCGAATCTTCCTGATTAATTGTAATATTATATTCTCCTGATTCCATTCCATTTACATCATCTGTGAGGTGATTCACAACTATCAGCTTACTTTGTACCGTGTCGATGTACCAAATTAGTTGTCCCTTTTCCAAATTCACGGGTTCGCATTCACAACTTACCGATATCAAATTCCATTTGCCATTTAATCCTTTATCTTCCAAAGAACCTAATTCATCTTTATCGCATGCCAACAAGCTGGTTAAAGCCAGAATCAGTATCAGTCGAATCGAAATCTTCATCATTCTAATAACCTGAGTTCGACTTTAAATTTTATCTCAGTTTCAATTTATTTTTAGGAGAAATTGATTCAGATTTTTGTAGGACTATCGGGATAATGCAAGAAAATTTGAAGCGATTTATGCAAAAATTAATGAAATCCGAAGGAAAATACAGAAATGCACAATCTTCGAACCAAAAATATCTGAAAATAGCCCGCTATTCAGGCGATATTTTTAATCCAAATCTTGCACATTTCTGTATTTCTGAGATGTAATATTTAAAATCGAACTCAGGTTAATAATTTCATTTTTATAAAGATGCGAAATTCATAGAAATGGTTGCTTTAACAAAATCAGCCCAATAAAATTCAGCAGGTGACTGCCAGTCACCTGCTGAATAATAAGTGCTAAGCGCATAAAACAGCGTGGCCTTAATTTAGCACTTGGCCTGCACTATTTCGCACCGGCTTGTATTACCCGCTTTAAAATACGTTGTGTGTTATCGGGGTAGCTGATCTTTATCGCCTGCCCCGATTGCAACCAGTTGGAAAGCACCTCGCAACAAGTGCCGGTTTTAGTGATTACCGTTACACCCATTTCGGACAGCATGGCGGCATTACAAGCCTGTTCATATTGATTTTTCATGGGAATTACGCACAGCTTTTTGCCCATAAACAGCGCCTCGGCGGGTGTTTCAAAACCGGCCGTGCATACTATTCCCGAACAGCTGACAAAAGATTGGTTAAAACCGTCGAGCGAAACCGGGTTAAACTGAATGGAGCCCTTGGTATAACTTTTCGCGCAGTGTTTCGAAAATACCTCCCAGCGAACCGATTTATGCTGACCAATAATTTTTTCGATCTCCGAATCGCTAAAAGCCGGTAAATAAACCGTGTAGTGCCCTTTGTCGGTAACTTTTGTTTTGCGAATGAAAGAACGGATTACGGGGGTGAAATTCTGCTCGTCGAGCTGTTTAAAATGAAACCCATACAACACGCTTGCCGGCGCATAATGTTTTAAAATAAATTCGCCCAAAACATCCTTTTTTGTTGGGCGGGGTGCACGCGGGTGCAACACCGCATTCTGGTGACTGAGGCCAATGCAGGGTTTCTTCCGCAGTTTACAGGCCCAGGCAGTCACGGGCTCAAAATCGTTGATCACCACATCGTAGTGGTGAACCGGTATTTTCCGGATGTCGTTTACCAAACGAAAAATACGGGCTTTGGTAATGGTTTTCCAAATGGCAACACCGCCCTTTTTCCCGAAAATAAAACTAAAACCGTAAAGCCGGTATTTTACCGGAAAAGGTAAACGGATATCCCCCTGAATTCCACTCACAAGAATATCCGTTTCGCCCCATTTATTTAGCAGTGGAATAATCTCGGTGGCGCGTGCCAAATGACCATTCCCCGTGCCTTGTATGGCATATAATATCTTCAATAAACCGCTGTGCTATTCTGTTGCAGGAAAATATTTTTCAATGGCTTCCCACGAGATGTATTTAAAATTCTGGCTTACCAGTTCTTCACCGTCGTAGTTATAACCGTCCTGAACCACCAACATACCTTTTGGGAATTTGGCCCCCATCGGAACGTTTGTTATGTCAATTCCATCGGTTTCTTCCACGCCGTCAACATCGCCGTCAACAATACGGAAACTGCCCAGGTACTTATTATCGCCCTGGCGCTCGAAAACCGCGTAACTGTAACTTCCCTGCGACGAAGCCACCAGGTAACCATTCACGCTGTCGGTGGCATAAATGGCCAGCCCTTCAATATCGTAGTGCATATCTTCGTTCTCCTCGGTACTCATGGCTATCAGTTTCCCTTCGGTAGAGCCATCGGGCTCAGCATCGAACTTAAAAATTCCAGCCACTTCTTCGCCGATGTAAACAATTCCGGTTTCATCGTCGGCAGCCACACCTTCGGTTTGTGTTCCCAAACTCCACGAGCGCACCAGTTTGGCATCAATTTTATCGCCTTTAGCAATTAGTTGCCACTGTTCCACTTCGCCGGCTTTGCTATTCATAAACACAAAATAGTTACCGGTTTTTGCACTTCGGTACATGCCCAAACCGTACACTTCATCCTGCATTTCGGAAGTAATTACCCGCGCGTGCGCCTCCTCGAGCACACCACCTTTTTTTACCAGATACAAGGATAAAGAATGTGTTGAGCGGTTACTTGCTGCCAGCACATCAACTTGCCGGTCGCCCAGCTGAAAACCGTAACGCAGATCGCAGTTATTCATATTGCCGTCGGCATAATAATTCAGTTGTTTCCCATTTAGGTCGTAGGTGGCCAGTCCGCCTTTTTTATCGGTACCGATGGTAAATGAGTTCATCACATCGGTAGTGTCCACCCAAATGGCGGGGTCGTCGGCCGAATCTTCGTTTTTATTTTGCGGAACATGATCGGTTTCGGTTACGGCAGTTACGGTGTTTGCTATATGCTCACCGGCTTTTTTCGATCCCTCGCTTGGGCGGTTGACTTCGCACCCAACAATGCTTACCACCAAAAGTGCCATTAACACACTTGCTAAAAAAATACGATTACAGGTACAATTCATCGTCGTTCATTTTTATGTAAACAGCTGAGAACACAACGAGTTGTGCCCTCAGCATTAATTGTTAAAATCTATTCTATGCGGAAATCACGATTCCTAAAAATTAAACTTCAGACCAAAATTTACTTTAATATCGTAGTACTCGGCCTGGTAGGTGTATTGCGACTCACCCTGGTAATAACGCAACGGCGTATTCAGAATATTATTGAGCTCCGCAAAAACCATAAAGTTTTTGTTGAAATGGTAGCTGGTGTTAAAATCGAGGTACGAAACCTTATCGTAGTAAACATCTTCAAAAGCTTTGTCGCTGTATTCTTCCACAAAATCGCCGGCGTAGTTGTACGACAAACGTGCCGACAGTTTTTTGCCTTCGTAGTATAACGATGCGTTTAAGGTATTCTCAGGTGTTCCCGGTAATGTCAGATCATCGTCTTCACGGTCTTCAATCTGGAAATTGTTAACGGTTGACTTGGTGTAAGTATAGTTGGCATAAAATCCTGTCTGGCGAAGGAATCCCGGCAAAAAGTCGAACTGACGCTGGAAAGCCACTTCGGCACCAAACAAGGTAGCGTCGCCGGCATTAATCGGTTGGGTGAATTTCTCCCAGGTCTGTCCCAGGTACTCGTAATCCGACTGAATTCCGTTAACAATAAAGTCGCTGATGTCTTTGTAGAAAATTCCACCCGACACCAAACCGATTGACTGGAAATAATGCTCGGCCATTAAATCGAAGTTCCACGATGTTGTTGGCGTAAGATCGGGGTTACCGATTTCAACTTCAACGTCTTCGTTGCTGATTTGCACACGCGGAACAAGGTCGATGTATTTTGGGCGCGCCAAAGTATTGGTAACACTCGCTTTAATATTGGTGTTTCTGTCGATCTCGTATTTCAACAGCAGCGATGGCAACACATTGGTGTAGTTGTTATCTACTTCTTCGGTGTCGACCAAATCCTCAACATCACCTTCCTCGTCCAGAATCAATTCCTTTCCCGAGTAGTTGATCGAGGTGTTTTCAATACGTACACCTGCAACAAGATCAAGGCGGCCAAACGACTGGTCGAAACGTACGTAACCGGCAGTTACATCTTCCGATGCATCAAAGTTTCCGGCCAGTTCTTCCAGGTTTTCTTCACCTTCAAAATCGCTTGAATTCAGGTTTAATCCACCTAAATATTTTACGTCAACATACGTTCCCGCCACGTAATCTCCGGCCAGGAAGTCGTTCTTTGTTTTTACAACTGTATTGCTGAATGCTCCGCTGTTAAAGGCATCCTCGTCGGTTGGCGAGTAGTCGTAAAAACTGTTGTCGCGGTTTTTGCTTTTGCCTTTGTATTTGGCACCAAAACGCAACACGCTTGTTCCGTTATGGAACGGAAGTTTGAAGTCTACCTTGAATTTTTTGTCGATATCTTCGGTGTACTGATGTTCTTCAGTCAACTCATCAAAATCCCAGTCGCTGTTAAAATCCTGCGCTTCCGGCGTATTAATAATTACCTGTGGTTTTTCGGTGTCCGAAAGGTTTTGGCTGAACTCCACATTTTTAATTCGGTACTGCAGGTATCGCTCGTTCGGACGGTCTTCGTTCGCTTTTGAATACGAACCTTTCCAGTCGATTTCAAGCGAACCGATCTGGTGTTGCCCACCTAACGAAAGATGGTAAGTACGCTGGTCTTCCAAACGTGCATCTTTGTTGGTACCACCTTTCACCTGGCGCTCGATTTTTGCCACATCTTCATCCAGATCTTTGTAAACAACACGGTAACGGTTTTCCCAGTCGTTACGGTGGTTGTACATTACTTTTGCCTCGATTTTGTTATTGGCATCAAATTCGTAATCCAAAGCACCCGAATAACTCTGGCGCAAACGCTCAATAAGATAAGTACGCACCTGCATTTCTTTTAGTGTTCCGTCGTCGTCCCATTCGGCTTCCAAATCGTCCGATCCCATCATGTGGTCTTGAACCGAACCGGCCAGTGTAACACCCAGTTTATTATTGAATAAACGATCGGCATACAACAGCGAAAAGTTAGGCGCCACTTTACCACGCAATGCATTGTAAGTTCCGCCAACCGACCCCGTGATACGGCGAGAGTATGGATTCGACTTGGTTACCAGGTTTACCGATCCGCCAATTGCATCGGCATCCATATCGGCAGTAACCACTTTGTTTACTTCGATACTCTGGATCATATCCGAAGGGATCAGGTCGAGCTGGATAGATCGTGTTTCAGCTTCGGCCGATGGAATACGATCGCCATCGATAGCCACCGAGTTGTATTCGGGCGATGTTCCGCGAATGTTTCCAAATCGGGCTTCACCCTGGTCGTACTGCACGTTGATTCCGGGGATACGTTTTAATGCGTCGCCAACATTCTGGTCGGGAAAACGTCCCACCTGATCGGAAGAAATAATATTGGTAATGTTCAGGCTGTTTTTTTGCTGATTCAAAGCTTTCGACTGGCCTTGTAATGCACCGTTCACCACTACTTCTTCGATATCGATACCGGCTTCCAGCTTAAAATTAAGCGTGCTTGTTTTTCCAATGGCAACCGTTACCGTTTCTTCAGCTTCTTTAAAACCGATGTATGAAACTTTTACTGTGTACTCGCCCGGATCGAGCGATACAATTCGGTAAAATCCGTTAACATCGCTTACAGTTCCTTTATGCAAATTTTCGATAACAACAGCCGCACCCGGCAGCGGCAGGTTTTCGGCATCAACAATACGTCCGGCTATGGTTCCTTTGTTAGCCGCGTTTTCGTCTTCACCTTCGGCCAATGCACTAAACACATTGACAAACAATAGAATAAATAGTAAGAGAGATAATTTTTTCATTTTAGAATTTGGTTATTTATTACCTGCCAAAATTGGCCATTACCTCTCCGAAAGCGGTTGCAGAACCATTAAAAGGGGATTAAATTAAACGAGCAAATGGTAACAATTCTGCAACATTTTCTTAATTATGTACAATATGAAAGACGGGATGAATGCGATTGTGGGCACAAAAAAAGGAGACCGAAGCCTCCTTTTTCAATTATATGATTTTTGGTAAAATCTATTTTCCGTTTTCAACAGAATAGCTTACAAAATCGCGATGCGCTTTAATCAGGTTGATAGAGTGCATCAGCAGGTTTTTGGTTTCGCTGTTGATGTTAAAATACAGCACCGAATTACGGGTATTTACCTCTTTCGACTTAATCCGTTTAATCTGATTTTTCTCTGTCTTTTTCAGGTAATCCACAATTTCGTCGCGTTTAATAACCAGCGTATCCAGGTTGCCAAAAGTGTTTTCCTCGATCATGGTCAATCCAATCTGGTAAAACTCATCGAGCTTTTGTGCCAGTACCTGCAGTTCTTCTGCCTGTACTTCCGAGAACGGTTTATGATGGTTATCCAAATGCTCGAACAGCGGCTGTATCAGGAAGTTTAACGAATGAGCAATTTCGCGCTGATAGTCGACCACCTGCACATAATAATGCCCGGTATCAATATTGTCTTCTATTTTTGAAAGCGTATCGAAAATCTTGCTCTTTATCTTTTTCGATTTCGTGTTCAACTTGTCTTTCAGCATTATACTTTCTTTCAAATCGGCCCGGTTTTCCTGAAGGAAACTTCCGATACCTTTTGAGAAAGCGTTGTTGCTGGTTTGAATGGCATTTACGCAGTGTTTTTTACACTTCTGCATAACTTTCTCCACGCCGTCGGTTTCGTGAAATGCTTCTTCCTCTTCTTCGATAGCTTTCTGGTTACGCTTTTTAAATACAAACTGCGTGCGAATAACCATAAAAATGGCAACGGCCACAAAAACGAAGATCAGGAATTTGCCACCTACCGAAATCAATAAGGCCACCAAACCCGAAACGGTAAAAGCGATTATTGCGGTTAAAAACCATCCACCGATTACGGCAAACACTCCCGAGATACGGTACACAGCACTTTCACGATCCCACGCGCGATCGGACAAAGAAGTACCCATAGCCACCATAAACGTTACATAAGTGGTAGAAAGCGGCAGTTTAAACGACGTTGCAATGGCAATAAGAATACTGGCAGTTACCAGGTTTACCGATGCACGGATTTTATCGAAAGCCGGCGTTTCAGGGTCGTTTACAGGACCCAGCGCAACCGGTGTAAAACGGCGGCTTACCGACTCGCGAACAGTTGTTGGCATGGTCCGGCTAACCGATTTATTAAAATTGATGCTACTGCGCACCATTAAACGTGCAATCAGCGACGAACCAAAACGTTCCATTCCTTCCGACTGACGTGCCAGGTTGATCTCGGTTTTTGTTACGGCCTGCGCCTTTTTCGACATAATTAGCGTAACTACCATTACCAATCCTGATATTAATAACATATAAACCGGGGTACTGCTTTTTCCTGCCAGTTTCTCCATCGAAAAAGCTTCAGGGCTCATTCCCGATGCGACCCAAGCCTGGAACGATTTAAAACCGGCAACCGGCACTCCGATGAAGTTTACCAGATCGTTTCCGGCAAAGGCCATGGCCAGTGCGAACGTTCCAACCAATACAATTACTTTCAGAATATCGATATTAAAAATCCAGCGTAACAATTGAATGATAATGGTCCAGCCAACAAAACTGGCTAGCAAAATCATTGTAGTATTGTGTTTTGCCCATTCCTGAACGGTTTCGCCCGATTCCAACACAAAGCCGGCGAACGATGAGCCTTTAATACCTTTAATCAGCATAAAATACGTGATGGCTGTAATCGCCAATCCGCCAAATGCCGAACCGAAATACTTTAAACTTTTACCGTATTCAAACGAAAACACTAAACGTGTCAGGTACATTACAATTGCTCCCACCGTAAAGGCCACAAACACCGATAGCAGAATACCGCTGATTATAGCCAGCGCCTTTTCGGAATTTATGTACTGATACAATTCGGCAACAACCGATCCTCCTGCGGTTTTAATTTTTACCACCGAAACGGCCACTGCTGCTCCCAACAATTCAAACACAATGGACACCGTTGTTGATGTAGGCATACCGAAAGTATTAAACATGTCGAGCAGAATAATATCCGTGATCATTACGGCCAAAAAGATGACCATGATCTCGGCAAAGAAGAACATGTCGGGATGAAAGATACCTTTTCGGGCTACTTCCATCATTCCATTTGAAAAGGTTGCTCCTACCAGGATACCCGCGCTGGCCATCAGGAAGATAACCCATTTAGGTGCGGCTTTAGAGCCAATTGCAGAGTTAAGAAAATTAACTGCGTCGTTACTTACACCAACTATTAAATCGGAAATTGCCAGAGCAAACAGAACGACAACCAGAACCAAATAAAAGTTTTCCATTTATTCGTTTTTAATTATGCGGTCAGACTTGATTGATAAACTTTAATCATTTTGTAATCTTCGGCAAAGGTGTTTCAAAAACCGAATATTTTTGTTACAATTCGATTACATTTTGATTACATTTTCATCTTCCCAATGCAATAAATTACTTAGCAATAATCGATTTCAAATTACGAAAAACAAAAAAGCCGGAAAAACTTTCCGGCTTCTGAAACTATATTTTATTCAATTTTTAATTATTCTTCTGTACTGTATTTATAATAAAATCGCGGTATGCTTTCATCAGATTTACGGTGTGCAATAACAAATACTCCATCTCCGAAATTAATTTGAAGAACAACTGCGAGTTTCGCGTATTAACCATCTTATTTTTAATACGTTTTATCTGGTTTTTCTCCATCCTGTAAATTTGCTCCAGAATATCGTCGCGCTCTTCAATTAGCTGCTCAAGGTCGTCAAAGGTTTTGCCTTCCATATCTTTCAACACCGATTTAAAGAACTTATCAATTCGTTTTGTTACATCCTCTAATTCGGTATGCTGCTCTTCAATAAATGGCTTATGGTTATTCTCCACGTGTTTAATCATTGGCTCGAGCATAAAGTGTACGGCATGCGCCATTTCGCGCTTGTGCTCCATCATTTGTACATAAAAATGACTGGTATCCAAAGTTCCTTCAGTGAACTTTGTAACGGTTGAATAAACCTTATCGCGGTTTTTCTTCGCCTTTTTCGAGAATTTCTTACACGCTTCTTCTACCTTTTTCAAACCGGCGCGGTCTTCTTTCAGGAAGCTCTCAATACCATCGGTAAGAATCAGGTCGCTCGATTTTACGGCATTTACCATTTGTTTGGCGCTTTTCTCCAGAATCTGCTCGTGTGCATCAGCCTCTTCAATTTCTTCATCTTCTTCGGCAGCTTGCTGATCGCGCTTTTTCATCATGGTGTGTGTACGAATAACCATAATAATGGCAACGATCACAAAAACGAAGATCATGAATTTACCGCTCACAGCAATTATTAATGCCACAATACCCGAAACGGTAAAGGCGATTAATGCGGTTAAAAACCATCCGCCGATTACGGCAAAAACACCCGAAATACGGTAAACTGCACTCTCGCGATCCCATGCGCGGTCGGATAACGAAGTACCCATGGCAACCATAAATGTTACGTAAGTGGTAGACAAAGGCAATTTAAGCGAAGTACCGATGGCAATTAAAATACTTGCCACAACCAGGTTTACCGATGCCCTAACTTTATCGAACGATGGCGGATCCTGATCGTCTTCCAGAACATACGAATGTGGCTCAAAACGCGAACTCACTCCTTCAGTAACCGACGATGGCAATACGCTTCTCAGTCGTTTGTTGAATTTTGTGGTTCCGCGAACAATAACCCGCGCTGCAAACGACGAACCGAAACGTTCATCACCTTCATTCTGGCGCGACAAATCGAGCGAAGTTGCAATTACCGACTTGGCCTTTTTCGACATAATCAACGTTACAATCATTACCAAACCGGCCACCAGCAACATGTAAGTTGGAGTTCCTACTTTCCCGGCAAGCATGGCCATCGAGAAAGTATCAGGATCGGTAGCACCTTGCGCGATCCAGGCCTGAAACGAATTGTATCCGGCCAACGGTACACCAATAAAGTTTACAAGGTCGTTTCCGGCAAAGGCCATTGCAAGTGCAAATGTTCCGGCCAGTACAACAACCTTTAATATTTTAATGTTGAAAATCCATTTTAACAACTGAATGAAAACTACCCAAAATCCGAAACTGTACAACAACATTAATCCGGTGTGGTGTTTTAGCCACTCCTGAATAGTTTCGCCACTGCTCAGCTCAATACTTGCATAAGTTGAGCCTTTCATACCTTTAATTACAATAAAGTAAGTGATGGCAGTAATGGCCAATCCGCCAAAAATGGAACCAAAATATTTCATTGGTCCGCGATATTTAAAGGTAAACACCAGGCGGGTTAAATACTGTACAATTGCACCAACCGTAAAGGCTATAAACACCGAGAGCAAAATTCCGGTAATAATTGCCAGTGCCTTACTCGAGTTAATGTATTGCGACAATTCCATTAAAGCAGATCCACCGGCAGCCTTAATTTTAACCACCGACACTGCTACGGCAGCTCCAAGCAATTCAAAAACAATTGAAACGGTTGTTGATGTTGGCATTCCGAAGGTATTGAACATATCGAGCAGGATAACATCGGTTATCATTACTGCCAGAAAAATGATCATGATTTCGGAAAAGACAAACATCTCGGGATGAAAAATTCCCTTTCGTGCTACTTCCATCATACCACTCGAAAAAGTAGCTCCTATAAGCACTCCTAAACTTGCCATTAAAAAGATCACCCATTTGGGAGCGGCTTTCGAACCTACTGCAGAATTAAGGAAGTTTACAGCATCGTTACTTACTCCCACAATCAGGTCTGAAATAGCCAATGCAAAGAGTACAATTACAAGAATCAGGTAAAAGTTATCCATTTATGTTGATTTTTAATAAAGGTCGGCAAATATAAAGCAAGTAAAAAGTTTAATCGTTTTGTAATATTAATAAAATATTAACTAACCATGAAATTACCATTAACCAATTAATAACCACTTTTTTATACGGTCTTTGAAACCTTAATTTGCAACGTTAGAATTACCAATAACGGTTAATTCAATATTAAAACACGATTAATGAGAACATATTCTTCGAAATTTCTTGCCATACTGGTTGCGGTTATTTTAACCTTACTGGCATTCGGTATTGCAATGCTTGCACACTACTTTGGCGAGAACATTTTGGTTATAACCATTTCTACTGCAGCCTTTTTTGTGGCGGCCTATTTTTCCATTTTATACATTATCAAAAAATACATTATCGACCGAATCCGGCCGTTGTATAACACCATTCGCGATCTGCCACTGAGCGGAAAAAAGATGGAAGAAAAAATCGACTCGAACAGTTTGCTGTTAAACGTAAAATACGAAGTTGAAGAATGGGCCAAGTCGCAGTTAAAGGAGATTGAACGACTGAAAGAGCTGGAAAAATACCGTAAAGATTTTGTTGGAAACGTATCGCACGAACTAAAAACACCAATTTTCAATATTCAGGGGTATGTCCTTACACTTTTGGAAGGTGGACTGGAAGATCCGAAAATCAATAAGCTGTACCTGAAACGAACCGAAAAAAGTATCGACCGGATGGTGTCGATCGTTGAAGATCTGGAGTCGATCACCAAACTGGAATCGGGCGAGTTACAGCTAAACATGACCCGTTTTGATATTGTAAAAACCGTTGAGGAAGTCATTGAAATGGAACACTGGCAAGCATCAGAAAGCCAGATTTCGGTGCAGATCATCAACAAACCCGATCGACCCATTTTTGTACGTGCCGACAAAAAACGTATTCTCGAAGTAATTACCAACCTCATCGTTAACGGGGTAAAATATGGTAAAGAAAATGGCTATGTCAACATTTCGTTTCACGATTTGGAAGACAATATAATTGTTGAAGTTGCCGATAACGGAATTGGTATCGACAAAAAAGACCTTCGACGTATTTTTGAGCGCTTCTTCCGTGTCGACAAATCGCGTTCGCGCGAGCAAGGTGGCACCGGACTTGGCCTGTCGATTGTAAAACACATTATCGAAGCTCATAATCAATCTATTAACGTACGAAGCGTGCTCGATCAGGGAACCACATTCAATTTTACACTCGAAAAGCAAAAGTAGCCCAATCAAAACTTTCCGTAAAAAAAAACGTAAGAGTGGCTATTAATTTGTATTTTGGTTCGATTAAGCACTATTTTAGTTTCGTGTTTATTTTTTGTTTAAAAGAAAGTTAATTGTTCTTTAATAAGTAGCACTTACTTTTGTTCAAGAATTTTATGTTATGAGTGAAAATCAATTTAAAGTTTTATTAGTTGATGACGAGTTGGATATCCTCGAATTTCTGAGTTACAACCTTGAAAAAGAAGGATACGAGGTATTTACCGCCCGAAATGGTGTGGAAGCCTTAAAGGTTGCAGAAAAACAGGTACCCCACCTCATTATACTCGACGTAATGATGCCGGAAATGGATGGAATTGCCGCGTGCGAGGAGCTTCGAAAAATTCCTGCACTAAGCAGCACCGTTATTGCCTTTTTAACTGCGCGTGGCGAAGACTATTCGCAAATTGCAGGTTTTGAGGCCGGAGCCGACGATTACATCACGAAACCTGTTCGCCCAAAAGTTTTGGTTAGTCGCGTAAAAGCCTTGCTAAAACGTACCGGCGAAGCTACGCAACCTGTTGAAGTGGTTGACAGCAACACCGTAACAATTGGCAACCTGCTTATTGACAAAGAACGCTACCTTATTCGTATTGGCGACAACGAAATGATTTTGCCAAGAAAAGAATTTGAATTGCTTTCGCTTTTGGTTTCGAAACCGGGAAAAGTATTCACCCGCGAGGAGATTTACTATTCGGTTTGGGGCGAAAACGTTGTGGTTGGCGACAGAACAATCGACGTGCACATTCGCAAACTACGCGAAAAAATTGGCAACGAGCATATTAAAACGCTCAAAGGAATTGGTTATAAATTTGTTGAATAACAACGAAGAAGATATTATAGAATGAAGGGGCTTTTTTAAGTCCCTTTTTTGTGTGAAAAATAACCTGTTCCATATCTGTTTATACCCATCCTCTTAACCTTCCCTGCGAGCAAGGAAGGACGATTGACAAGTGGAGCAAACCAAATCTATTATCAAACTCAATATTGTTGGATTAGAGACAGGGGAGAGGGTAAATTAGCTACATTCCCTTTCATTTGCGTTGGGATTACCTGAAATTATGAATGTTATGCTCCTCACACAAAATAAAGCACCAGGTAAAGTACAATAAAACCAAGTCCGTATCCGGCAATAATTTGTTTCAAATCGTGTTTACCCAAAATAAGCCGTGCAGTTCCGATTAATCCCGACAACAGCACAACAATTAAAACCGAATAAACCGGGTTAACCCCGCTTCGGAAAGATAGCGCAAACAAAGTTCCGCTTAAACCACCAATGGCTGCCATGTGGTTGCTGATCTTCCATTTTAGCGAAACAATAAGTAACACAACAAGCACCAGCACCGAAGCCAGCATAAACAGTTTAAACTCGGGAACAGCCTGTACTTTTCGTAATAAAATAAATCCCAGGTAATAGAAAACCGAGGCACTCAATAATGGAATCATTCGGTCGCGGCTATTGGGCATATTTACATTAAAACGCGGATTTAACGAAAGCACTGCCACCGAAAGCAAAGGCAAAATACAGGTAGTGAAAAACACTACCAACAGCACAAAACGTTTGGCTTCCCATAAAAGTAATTCGAAATAAAATCCGGAATGCAAGAGCAGAAACATGCCGATCGTCGGAATCAATACCGGATGAAATATTATAGATATTATCCTCGCTATTTTCTCCGACATCTTATAATTCTTTTCGTAAACGAGCTACCGATATTCCCATCTGCTCGCGGTATTTTGCAACTGTTCTTCGCGCAATATTGTACGATTTCTCTTTGAGGATCTTCGCCAGTTTCTCGTCGGTTAAAGGCTTGCGTTTGTCCTCGCCCTCAATACATTCCTGCAGAATCTTTTTAATTTCGCGTGTTGAAACCTCTTCCCCGTCATCTTTTGCCAAACCTTCGGAAAAGAAATACTTAAGCGGGTAAATTCCAAAATGCGTTTGAATGTATTTACTGTTCGAAACCCTTGATATGGTTGAAATATCGAGTCCTGTTCTTTCGGCAATATCTTTCAAGATCATCGGACGAAGTTTTGTTTCGTCGCCTTCCTGAAAATACTCTTTCTGAAAGCTGATGATCTCCGACATAGTAAGCAACAAAGTAGTTTGCCGCTGGTGAATCGCATCGATAAACCATTTTGCCGAATCCAGTTTTTGTTTCACAAAAGTTACCGCCTCTTTGTCGGTTTTTTGCGCCTTCTGGTTTTGACTCATGGTTCGCAGCATTTCCGTGTAGGTATCGTTGATTTTTAGCTCCGGAACATTACGTTGGTTTAATGACAAACTCAATTCGCCGTCAACCAACTCCAGAATAAAATCGGGAACAATATGCTGATTCGATTTATTTAGCGGATTACTGTACGAGCTTCCCGGCTTTGGATTTAGTTTCAGTACCTCGTCGATACCTTTTTTCAGCTCCTCATCCGTAAGCTCCAGTTTCGATCTGATTTTGTCGTAATGCTTTTTTGTAAACTCCTGGAAATAGTCCTTTACAATGGTTTTTGCCAATTGAAATTCCTTGCTCTCTTTCCGTTCGAGTTGCAACAACAAACATTCGCGTAAATCGCGGGCAGCAATTCCCGGTGGATCAAATTCCTGAATAGCCAGTAAGATCTTCTCCAGTTTTTCCTCCGGAACATCGAGGTTCATATTAAAGGCCAGATCGTCGCTGATGGCCATTAAATCGCGTCGGAGGTATCCGTCGTCATCAATGTTGCCGATAATATATTCGGCCAGTTGCTGCTCCTCATCATCTAAATCGGCCAGCCCCAGTTGTTCATTCAAAAATTCGTGAAAACTTGTACCTACCGAAAAAGGCACATCGATGTATTTATCGTCTTTCGAATAATTATTTACGTTTAACTTGTAGGTTGGAATTTCCTCATCCTCGTAATAATCATCCATCGAAAACTCTTCGTTGTCAATGTCCGAGTTATTATCCTGACCGTCATCCATTTGGTCGTCAACCGACGAGGGATTATCCGATTCCAATTCCAAAACCGGATTTTCTTCCAGCTCCTTTTTGATCCGCTGCTCGAGTTGCATAGTTGGGATTTCCAAAAGTTTGATCACCTGAATTTGCTGAGGTGATAACTTTTGGAGCAGCTTCTGTTGTAATGATAGTTTTTGCTCCATAATCCCAATTGTTACCTCCGTAAAAATAACATTTTTTTCGGAGTAGCTTTTCTAAATTACACCATCAAAATTCAGCATTTTTCGGTGCACGCGGAAAGGCGATAACGTCGCGGATGTTGCCCATTCCGGTAACAAAAAGCATAAGGCGCTCGAAGCCAAGGCCAAAGCCACTGTGCACAACCGAACCAAAACGACGGGTATCTAAATACCACCACATTTCTTCGGCCGGAATATCCATTTCTTCCATACGGGTAGTCAGCTTCTCAAGGTCTTCCTCACGCTGCGAACCACCGATAATTTCACCAATACCCGGGAACAACACATCCATTGCGCCAACTGTTTTACCGTCGTCGTTCTGTTTCATGTAGAACGCTTTAATGTCTTTCGGATAATCGGTAAGAATTACCGGGCACTTAAAGTGTTTCTCTACCAGGTAACGCTCGTGCTCGCTTTGCAGGTCAACACCCCAGTCAACCGGGAACTGGAACTTTTTCTTTTTATAGGGTTTCGAGTTTTTCAGTACATCGATCGCTTCGGTGTATGGCAAACGTATGAAATCGTTTTTCAACACAAACTCCAGCTTCTCGATCAAATCCATCGAACGCTGATCTTGCGGTTTATTTTTCTCTTCCTGCTTTAAACGATCTGCTAGGAATTTCAGATCATCCATGCAGTTATCCAAAGCATATTGAATACAGTATTTCAGGAATTCTTCTGCCAAATCCATGTTGTCTTTCAGATCGTAAAAAGCCATTTCAGGTTCGATCATCCAAAACTCAGCAAGGTGACGTGTTGTATTCGAATTCTCGGCACGGAATGTTGGTCCGAAAGTATAAATCTCGCCCAATGCCAACGCACCCAACTCACCTTCCAGCTGACCGGAAACGGTTAGGTTGGTAGCACGGCCGAAAAAGTCCTGGCTGTAATCAACCTCACCCTCTTCGGTTAACGGCGGATTTTTTGGATCGAGTGTTGAAACGCGGAACATTTGTCCGGCTCCCTCTGCATCACTAGCTGTTACAATTGGTGTGTGCAGGTAGTTAAAACCTTTTTCGTTAAAATATTTATGAATGGCAAAAGCCATTGCGTGGCGGATACGAAATACCGCACTAAATGTATTGGTACGGAAACGCAAGTGTGCATTTTCGCGCAAGAACTCCAGCGAGTGTTTCTTCGGCTGTATCGGATATTTTTCCGGATCGGCAGCTCCCAGCAAATCAATCGATTTTGCATTCAACTCAACACTTTGGCCACTTCCTGCCGATTCTACCAATTCTCCCGAAACGGCAATTGCGGCTCCGGTAGTTATCTTGTGTAATAATTCTTCGTCAAAACTTGCAACATCAACTACCACCTGAAGATTATGAATTGTAGATCCGTCATTCAGCGCAATAAAATTTACGTTTTTACTTCCGCGCTTTGTTCTCACCCAACCTTTGGCAACTACTTCGCTGCCTGTTTCTCCATTCTTCAGAATCTCTTTAATTTTCAAACGTGCCATGATGTATAATTTTCTGCCTTTAATTTGTCTGTTTTGGCTTTTTACAGCCTTTTAACTTTTCGAAATTTGAGCTTACAAATTTATACTTTATTAGCAATAATGTAAACGTACGGTACATTTTCGTCCGATTTTTAATACTTACGTGAAGAACACCCCTAAAAAAAGGGCTTTGAATAAAAAAATGCCGGTAAACAAAAAAGGCTGCCTTAAAAAAGACAGCCTCCTGATCATCAATAACCGTTTCCGGTTAACTCTGTGTTTTTAATAATGGTTCTATTTGTTTTGTCCGTTTCGGTAGCCTCCCTGACCGTAGCCTTGTCCACCATTACCATAACCTTGTCCACCATTACCATAACCTTGACCGCCGTTACCCATTCCCTGACCGCCGGCACCATAACCCATCGAATTTGATGCAGCAAGAATAGCTTCATATTCTTCTACAGAAATAAACTGTGGAATGTAAGATTCGCCAAGTGCTTCCAGGTTTCGAACGAATCCACGCATGTGGTTTTCCGAACCTTTCAGCAGGTTTTCGTAAACGCGGATGATATCAGTGTTTGCTGTTTCATCCAACTGATCTTGTAAATCAGCAATGTCCAAATCTTCTATTGTTGCACCAACAGTTAGCGCTTCAGCCAAACTTGCAGATCCTTTTTCAATAAGCTGAGCATACAATTCTGCCAGGGTTTGGTTTGAAAATACACCTTCGCCATCAAGCGCCGGATCTTCAATTCCATATCCGTCAAGCAACACAAGCACTGCATCCATGTGGCTTTGTTCGCTGTTGGCAATATTCAAAAATAGCTGCTGGCCGTACAGCCCGTAAAAATGCATATAAACATTGTGAGCCAGTTTTTCCTCCTCTCGCATCAACAGCAATCCTTCAATATCTGCGTCAGTTAGATGTTCATCGAAAGTACAGCTGTCCTGGCATATCGCAGCCAGTTCTACACTTTTGTCGGCCAAAACCAACGATTCATCAATTCCTTCTGTTTCCGAGCAGGACGTAAAAAATAATGCTCCCGCTGCTACCATTACTGCAATTGTTTTAATCCTTTTCATTTCTCTAAATTTTAGTTCAACTTAATTTATTTCTATCCTCAATTATTTATTCACTTAAATTCCTGTTGCACGTCGGCAATTAACTCCTCTTCCACTATTATTCCGATAGTTGCCATTGCCGCTGCACCAATTATTGTTTCCCCGATTTCCGCGGCCATTGTTATTTGCGTAGGCTGCTCTGCCACCATTTCCACGGGCAAAATTTCCGCGGCCATTTCCATTACCTCTTCCTACATTCTGATTTCGTCCGTAGCCACCATAAGCCTGAAGCCGATCGTATTGAACTTGCTGCTCTTCAGTTAAAAGCGACTTCACCTCGTTGCGGTGTGCCTCCACATTTTTTAGCATTTCCGTTCTTATTTCGCTTTTCTCAACAGCGTTTACAGTTGATCGGCGTTGTTCACGTAACTCATCCATCGTCTTCTGATGACTGGCTTCGAGTTCCTGAATGCCTGTTTCCTGTTCCTCTGTCAGATCTGAAATCTGAGTCAAACAAGGAAGATTCTGATTGTTTTGTACCGGCATTGCTCTTCTTCCACGTTGTGCAAATACGGTTGTTGTTGTTAACACCAGGGCAAAGAACACCCAGGCAACGTTAATTAACTTGCTAGTTTTCATTGTTTTAATATTTAATCGTTATTTACTCTCTATTCTGTCGCCCGTAGCGTCGGCCGCCACGTTGAGGCAACGAAACATCTTCTTTTGATTTTGTCATCGACAGGAAAATTTCTTTCAATTTCTCCTGCTGGTTCGCATCGCAAACTGCTTTCATATCGAGATAGTAATCTGCAGTTAAATCCTTTAAGGTTTTGTGCATTTCTCCAATTTCGCTTGAAATCGAATGAAGTTTTGTGGTGTCAGCCTCGGCTTTTCCCATTTCCTCCACCATTTCAATTCGAAGAAGCGTAAGCTGATCTGATATCCGGCGTGCACTCCGGTTGTAGCTTCTATTCAATTCCCTAAACGATTCTACCTGGTCGGGTTGCAAGTTCAGTTGCTCGCGGAAAAAACGCGTCCGTTGTTCCGAAGGCATCTCAACCTGTTGTTGTTCTTCTGTAGCTTTTTTATCCTGCTGTTTGTGGTACCAGAACGAAATTCCCATCGACAGGTTTGTGGCTGCCAGAATTACAATTACCCAGATTAATATGCGATATGTATTTTTTGTTGCCATTTGTTACTCCATTAAAAATGATTCGATTGGCTCATCTTGCAATTCATTCCAATAAGGAACCATTTCCTGCTCGCTTAAACTACTGTCGGTAATTGCTACCTTAGGCGTTTGACCTAATTTAAAACCGCCATAAATACCCAGTAACAAGATTATTGAAAATGCCACCGGCTGCAGGATCCGAATCAAAACCGGACGCGCAACAGGCTCTTCTTGTGACTGTTTTTCAAGTCGCGCTTTTACACGGGTAAAGAAGAATGGATTTTCATCTGTTACTTTATCGCTATCCAAAATTCGGAGTGTATTTTTCATTTCCGCTGCAAAAAGAGCACACTCCGAACACTCATTCAGGTGTTTCTGAACCTGTTCCATTTCTGAAACCGACAGCTCCTTCTCAAGGAAGAAAATCAACTTGTTATGTACTTTATTACACTTCATCTTTTTAGCAGTTATTAATATGACACGTTCATTCTTAAAAACTTGCGCCTACATGCACTTTTTTTTGTAGCACTTGTATAATTTTTTCTGCAGGCCCTTTTTTGCCCGGAACAAAAGCGACTCAACCGACGAAACCGAAAGGTCCATCACCTGTGCAATTTCCTCGTACGACAGTTCTTCGTATTTGCTTAAAGTAAAAGCCACTTTCTGATTCTGCGGCAAACTGTTAATCGCCTCCTTTAAAATAATTGCCCGTTGTTTGTTCTCGAAGTCGTATTCCGGCTCGTCAGAATTCGCCGTGCTTACCTGCATCACCGCCTTGTTTTTGGCTGCCACCTCATCTTCGAACGAATGAAACCATTTGTGCTTTTTATTATCGCGAATATGGTTCAACGAACGGTTAACCGCAATACGGTACAACCAGGTTGAAAGTTTTGCATCGGCCCTGAATTTATCAATGTTCCGGTACACCTCCACAAAAACATCCTGCGCAATATCTTCGGCATCTTCCCTGTTCTGCACCAAACCATAGCAGGTATTCACCACCAGTTTCTGATGTGTGTCGACCAGTTTTTTGAAAGCCAGTTCGCTCCCCTGTTTTAGTTGTTCTATGATATCGGTGTCGGACATTCTGCTTAGAAAAATACCACTTTTAAAGGTACTGGTAATTATTCAGAAAGGATTTTGTAAACATCGCGCGGTGTAAGATCATTATTCTCCCCAATGGTGCGCAAGGTTTCTGTCGGTTTCGCCACGATGTTGTTCTTTTCCAGAATTTGAATCAATTCATCAGTACTCTTGTTCAGCTCTTTGGAAAAATCCTCAATGGTTTTTCTTCCAACGCCCATTCCCTGACCTTGATTGGCCGGCTGTTTTACAATGATCTCGTAAATCTCCAGAGGAGTTGAATTATTTGCTTCGGCTATTTGTTGCAGGCTTTGGCTATGAATATCCTCATAGGCAATTTTATGACTGTCCAGTTTTCGGGTTATTTCGTCAACCGATTCCATATCTAACTGGTGAGCCAGCTCAGAAAGCGTTAACAACTCGGCATGAGGAACAGGTGCCCGCTCTTCGGTTTTCTCCCACGAGTTAGTTGCACTTTCGCCTAAATCCATAACAGTTTGAAATGGCGGAATGGAAAATACGGTACCGAAAAAGAACACCAGCACCACTACAATTGAAAAAATGAGTTCCTTCTTTTTATTAAATCCTTTTGTGGTTTTCGATTTTAGATAGGATACAAAAGATTTCCAGTTCACCGCAAACAGGTGAAAAATGGAAAGTATGATAAACGCCAGTGAAAAGATGGTATGAACAGCCTGCCAGCCTTCTTTTGATAAACCTGCCAGTTCCCAGTTTACCCAGTGGGCGTAACGTCCGGGAGGAGATACATACAAAATTAAACCCGAAACCAGGATCACTAAAATTCCCCAGGTTAATCCAAAACTTATAAAGGCGCGCCAGCTAAACTTCGTTTTCATTTATTTAAAATTTATGTTTTTGTTTAAATTTTAAGGTATGACACCGAAGCTAGGGAAAACTTGCGCGGGAGTTTCGATATTTATAAATACTTTAAATTACCGCCCATTTAAAATTTCTATTGTAATTAACAATATAAGTATCTATTTTAGTTGGTGTTCCCGATTTTGATACACTTCCAAATAAATCCGAAATTTTACGAAGAGTACTAAATGAAAAATTAAATAATTATGCAGCAGAAGGCAGAAAATGTAGGGACTAAGATGTTACTATTCTTAATCTTTTGTTTGTTAAATCTTAGTTCTTATTCACAAGGAATGCCTAATTCTGAGTTTTTTATAAATCACTATTTTCTTAATAAAATGAAAATAGATTCCATGTCACATTACTGGGTTTATGAACAATCATTGACGAATATTAATACAGAGCAAATTTCAATGAAAGCATTGAGAAATAATGAAAAGCGCAAATTTGATGTAGAGAATCCAAAGGAATATTATCAGCGTTTTCCCATTGACGATATTCTGGACACAGAGAATCTAAACGTTATGAAAAAACAACTTAAGAATTTAGAATCCAAAGGCTGGGATAATAATAAACTCCTTGAAAATATTTCATTGTTAAGGACCAATAAGGACATTGAGAAGATATCACATAAATTATTAAAAAATAAAAGATTTGCAGACAAAGTAAAATGTGTTTATGAATTTTCATTGCCAGTGTTTTCAAAAGATAAAACTGTTGCTATGATTTTTGTGAATTCATATTGTTCAAGAGCACAAGGTGGTGACATTATTATTTTTCATAAGGATAGTAACCAATGGGAGATTAAGTGTTTTTATGAACGATGGATAGCACTTTATGACTGAATAATCAAGAACAGTTTATTAAATGAAAAATTAGGAAACTATGATGCAAAAGGTTGTGATTGCAATTAGTATTATCTTTTTTATTTCTTCCGGACTCGCTCATTCTCAGAATAAAAGCTATAATGAATCGGCATACGAACTTATAAATGAAGTAATTTCAAATAAAGATCCGAATTCTTATCTCAGCAAAGAAGTTCTACCTGTGAACTGGGAGAAATACCTTGAAGTTAACTATTTAAACAACAATAATTCAGGCGTGGACAAGTTTTTTGAACCAATACATCTTGAGTTGTCTGTTGAGGATTTGGAGTTTATGAAGACTATTGCTGTAGAAAAAAAAATTAAGCGCTGGAAAAAGAAATATATTAAGGGCATTCGATTAATCAGAAAGAATAAAAGGATAGATTACTCAGAACACTCAAAATATAAAATATCACAACCTGTGTTTAATGAAGATTTGTCTTATTCGATTATAGTAGAAGAATATATAGGAGGAATGGAGAATGCCAGTTCTTTCATCAGAATCTATAAAAAAATTGAAGACTCGTGGAAAGAAATTGCGTTTGTAGAATTATGGGTAAGTTAAGTTTAAAACAACTCATTCTGGCGCAAATTTGTAATTTGTGCCTTCTCAATTGAATAAAGTCCGGGGCAGTAGAAATTACTTAAATACAGCCCCGGACTTTTCAGAATAGTGATAGCCTCACTTTGAGTGAGACTATCACTGCTCAATGTCTGCTACACTTCTTTTGCCGGAGTCTTTTTACGTTCAATCCAATAATACGCAATCGGCAATACCAAAAGCGTTAAGAATGTTGAAGTTACCAAACCACCGATTACCACTGTTGCCAGCGGGCGTTGCACCTCGGAACCAGGACCGGTATTAAACGCCATTGGAATAAAACCCAAACTCGCTACCAAAGCCGTCATTAATACCGGGCGCAAACGATCTACCGATCCTTCGATGACCAGCTTTTTGAGGTCGCCTTTTTTCTCTTTCCTCAGCATGTTTATATGATCGACCAGCACTATACCATTAAGCACCGCAACCCCGAACAAGGCTACAAATCCTATACTTGCCGTTACCGACAGATACATTCCCCGGAGCCATAGCAGGAAAACTCCCCCCGACAAGGCAAATGGCAGGTTCAGCAAAATCAGTATCGCATAGCGCATTTTCCCGAAGTTAAGGTACATTAATCCGATAATGATAAAAATGGAAAGCGGAACCACCAGCATTAAATGACGCATGGCCCGACGCTGATTTTCGAAAGTTCCGCCGTAATCGATAAAATAGCCTGACGGGATACTGGCACTTTTATCAATCTGTTCCTGCAGCTGCGAAACGTAGGTTCCCAGGTCTATGTCTTTAATGTTGATTCCAACAATTAATCGTCGCCAGCCATTTTCCCGCTGAATTTCGCGCGGACCTTCCTGTAATTCGATATTTGCCACCCGTTTTAACGGAATATAACCGCCGCCCGGAAGATGCACCGGAGCTTCTGCAATTTTTGGCAACTGGTCGCGAATATTTTCAGGATAACGCACTACGATTCCGAAATGTCGTTGTCCTTGGTACAATTGCCCGGCTTCCTGCCCGCCAATACCGGCCTCAACTACTTTTTGCACATCATCCACATTTAAGCCAAACGAAGCCACCGCCTCACGATCAATATTTACCGTTAAGTAAGGCTGCCCTGCCGACTGCTCCACGTAATAATTGTCAGTACCCGGGAAGCCGGAAAGCAAGGCGGAAATATTCTCACCAACTTGATCAAGCACATCCAAATCTTCGCCATAAATTTTTACTGCCAGGTCGGATTTTACGCCGCTTGTTAACTCGTCAACGCGCATAGCAATTGGCTGCGTGAAATTATACGCCAAACCGGGTTCAGTTTGCAAATACGGTTCAATCCGGCTGATGATGTCTTCTTTTGTTACACCTTTCGGCCATTCTTCAATGGGTTTCAGTACCACCCACACATCGGTTTGGTGAACCCCCATCCAGTCGTTAGCCAGATCGGAGCGACCGGTTTTGGGGACCACTGTTTCCACTTCAGGAATATTTTCCATGATCTTGCCGGCCAGCCAATCGGCATTTTCCATCGATTCTTCCAACGTTACCGATGGCATGCGCACCTGTTCTATCAAAATCGATCCCTCATCCAGTTCCGGCAAAAACTCAGTTCCCAATCGTGTCATTAAAAATATCGATACGACGAAGATGGCCAGTGCAGAAGAACCCACAAACCAAAGCTTGTTCATGTTCTTTTCCAGCCCTTTTTGATAGCGCGGCCGCATCCATTGGATCAGGTAGTTTCGGCGTACTTTTACCTTTTTTCGAAATACAACGGCCGACATGGCAGGAACAAAAATCAACGCCAGCAACAACGATCCAAATACTGCTGCTGCCACGGTAATCGCCATCGGGCGGAACAAAATACCTTCCATTCCACTGAAAGTCATGATCGGAACATAAACCATCAGAATAATGAGTACACCGAAAAAGATGGGCCGCACCACATGATTGGCTGCTTTTCGAATCACTTCATCTTTCGACTCTTTCTTGTTCTTTTGCAGGTCGTGAACAATGTTTTCCACCATAACCACCGAACCGTCAACCACCATTCCGAAGTCGATAGCTCCCAAACTCATCAGGTTGGCTGCCAGTCCGAATTCGCGCATTCCGATAAAGGCAAACAACATCGAAAACGGAATTACCATGGCAACAATCAGTGCTCCGGAAATCTCGCCAAGCAACAGCAGTAAAACAACGATAACCAAAAAACCACCTTCCAACAAGTTGGTAGAAATGGTAGAGGTTGTTCTTTTAATCAGGTCCGACTGATCGTAGAATTTCTCTACGCTAACACCTTCCGGCAGACTGCGGTTAATTTCTTCAATTTTATCTTCAATCTCCGAAATAACTTCACGGCCGTTTCCGCCACGCAACATCATCACAATTCCGGTAATCACCTCGCCTTTTCCGTCTTTGGTAACACCACCCTGCCTGATCTGCTTTCCTTCAACAACACTGGCAATATCTTTTATAAAAATGGGCTTGTTATCAATATTTTTTACGATGATATTCCGCACATCATCCATGCTGGTAATTTGCCCCACACCGCGAATAATGTACTGCTCGCCGTTGTGCTGAATGTAATTTCCGCCCGACACACTGTTGTTTTGTGCAATGGCATCCATCACTTCTGAAATACCGATGCTGTAGGTGCGCAGCAAACCCGGCTGAATGATAACGTTGTACTGTTTTACAAATCCGCCAAAGGAATTGATCTCCGTTACCCCCCTTACAATTTTTAATTGCGGAGCGATTAACCAGTCCTGAATTTCGCGCAGTTCCGACAGCGAATAATTTTCACCTTTAACCACATACTGATAAATCTCGCCAAGTGCTGTTGAAATGGGTCCCAGCGAAGGGCTTGAAACACCCGGCGGCAACTCATCGACTATGGATTGCAGCCTTTGACTAACAATCTGCCGGGCAAAATAAATATCTGTTCCCTCATCAAATTCAACGGTAACCGCCGACAGTCCGAATTGCGAAATGGAGCGAACTTCAGCCACATCGGGCAAACCGTTCATGGCCGTTTCTATCGGGTAACTTACCAGCTTTTCTACGTCGAAAGGAGAATAACGACCGGCCTTTGTAATTACTAAAACCTGCACCGGCGTTACATCCGGCTGCGAGTTAATGGGCAGGTTTATCAACGAAAAGTAGCCGGCAACAGCCATTAATATCACCAGAGATAAGGCTACGTATTTTTGACGAACACTAAATGAAATTATATTTTGAAGCATCAGCCGAGTTTTTTATGGTTTTATTCTTCAGAAATGATATCGAAACGCGACAGCGCTTTTAAGCTAAACACTTTTGTAACGGCCACTTCTTCGCCGGCGGAAAGCCCCGAGGCAACAAATACAAAATCGCCTTTTATTTGCTCCACTTCAATGGGTCGGCGTTCAAAAGTATTCGCATCTTTTTTCACAAAAACAATGGGCTGATCGCCATCGTAAGTAAGCGCCTGCAACTGAATGGCCACAGTTTCTTTTTGCGATTCGGAAGTGATTGCCAACCTGAGGTTTTCGCCCGGTTTGGGCCAGCCATCTTCCGACGGAATAATAATATTTACCACCACTGAGCGACTGGTTTCATCCAGTCCGGGATTTACCGAAGTAATTTTTCCTTTTATGGTAACATCTTCCTGCTCACGTTTCGAAATTTCAACCAAATTCCCGGGTTCCACCAGCACTGCATCGCCGGGTGAAACGTAACCGCGAATGAGCACCTCGTGCGTATCGAGGACGCGCGAGAGGTTTTCCAGCGCATTTACCGACTGCCCCAGTTCTACAAAATTCTTCTCGATTACACCGTCTATCGGTGCAACAATTTTTAGTGTTGGCTCAAAATTACCGGAGTCAGAAAACTTGGCAATTTCCGAATCGGGAACACCAACCGCCCGCAATTTCGCGTAGGCCGATTTCAACGATGCCGAAGCACGCTGGTATTCTGCTGTTGCCTGCTCCAACTCGCTGGTGGAACTAATGCGTTCTTCAACCAGCTGCTCTAAACGCGCCAGCCGGCTTTTCTGAAACGATTCCTGCGCATAAGCCTGCAAATATTCCGAAACCAGGTTCCCGTATTCCAGGCTTTGAATTCGAAACAACTCCTGGCCTTTATTCACCCGGTTTCCTTCGTACACTTTAATGGCAGTAACCTGTCCGTTAATTGGTGTACTGATAATGCTGGAATGCCCCGGCGACGGAAAAACAACGCCCGGCGCCAAAATCTGATGATCGACAAATTCGCTTTTTATCGCTTCCGTTTTTATCGAAAGTTCGTCGCGCTCTTTATCCGACAACTTGATTGCAACCACTTTGTCGGTACCATCTTTTAACGATGGCGGCACATCGGTTTCAACCGCTACTTTTTCTTCTTTCGGCTCATTTCCTGAGTTACAGGCTGCAAATGAGAAAAGGATCATTACAATTCCGAGGTGAATAAATTTGGTGTTCATATCGTTTTACTTGTGTATTGCTAATAGATTAATTCCTGATTGAGGTACTGCTCGAGGGCAGCCAGTTGCATATAATAATCGCGGAGGGCAGTTAAATAACGCTGCTCGCTTTTTAAATAGATCTGTTGCGCGTTCAACAATTCAAGGAGGTCGATTTCGCCCAGTTGGTAGGCTCGCAACGACATGCTCTGCAGTTTCGACGAACGCTCCTGCATCGAATCGTGATAACGGTTTACGATCGACCGGCTCACCGAATAATTGTGCCAGGCATATTCAATTTCCTTTTTCATGTTCAGGCGGATTTCCTTTTGGTTCCAAAGCAGCTCCTCCTTTCGGGCGGTGGCCATTTGTATTTTTCCTTTCTGATCGAACGGATACCAGATAGGAATGCTCAAACCAATCTCGAATCCGTTAAAATCGTAGCCGGTTCCGTAATCCTGTTTGTAGAGGCTAAACCGAACATCGGGAAGAATGTTGCTTTTGGCTTCTTTCAGAAAATAATCGGAAGCGTTCAGCAAGTTCATCGAAGCGCGGTAAGCCGGCTGCTCTTCCTGAACCGCCAGTGCCTGAATTTGCGAAATATCGATGTCGGTGGCATAAAGCGTGTCGGCAAACTGAATACTGTATTTCTGCTCTTCAACGGGCAATCCCATAACGTTAAAAAGTCCGTAGCGTGCCTGGTGCAAAATCCACTCACTCTGGTCGAGATCATTTCGGGCTTCATCCAGCTGAATTTCGGCATTTGTCAAATCGATGCCGTTTCCCAAACCTGTCTCGAATTTCGAATAAACTGCATTGTACAGGTCTTGCGCAAGATTTAACTGGTTTTCGCGCGAGCGCTGCAGATAAAGCGCATACACCACTTCGATGTACTTACTTTTTACCTGCGAACTGATTTCCTTCTCTTTAGCAACAATAACATTTTGTTGTGCCTCCACTTCCTGCTTTAAAGCTTTTACACGATAAACCGACGTTAAGGGGAAATCCACTTCCTGCGTTATGGCCACGCGTTTTTCGGCAAACGGCGCCGTTGGATCATCGCTGATACCTTCTTTAAAATAACTGATTTCGGGGGCAGAAACGCCCGTGTTGGTTCGCCACTCGTTTTCCTTTTGAACTAAACGCGCCCGCATTTGGTTGAGCTCGGCATTGTTACCGATAGCCTGTTCTACGGCCTGTTCAATGGTTAACAGCTCGTCTTGTGCATAAACGCTGCCAGCCAGAAATATCAGGAAAACTAAACTGAATTTTGTTAGTCTTAACATGGTTTTTTGGAATTTAACGATCAATTTGTTGTGCTTAAGTTACAAAGAGTTCGGCACTTTGTTCAACTTTTGCCACACGAAAATATTTATGACCCATAGTAAATAACAATATTGGCCTTTATAAACATTTGACACATTAAATTGAAAAAACCTTCGCACCTGTTACCAGAAACTTTATGCAGAATAATTATTTCTGAATGTAAAATTCCTGCTGATTGCCGTTTTATTCCTGTCCCGGTTCAGTCGGCCCACTGTAGGGCGACTCCAGTTTTCGTCCACGGTACGAAAAACGTTTCGACATATACGACAGAATTTCGTTGGCCGTACTTTCAATGGGTTTATTGGAAACATTAATAACAGTAAATCCTCCCCGATCGAAAACAAACATCGCTTTCCGGATCTCTTCGCGCACAGCACGCTGATCGACATATGATTCAACGTGGTGATTATCCCAACTGGCAATCCTTTTCTGGCGATGTGCAATTAACTGGCTGGCTCCAATATGTAATCCGAAAACACGGTTTGGGTCTACCTGAAAAAGTTCATCCGGTGGCTGAATACCGGGTACCAGCGGTACATTTGCCACTTTCCAACCGTACATGGCCAGGTACACGCTTAACGGCGTTTTTCCGGCACGCGAAACGCCGGTTAAAATTATCTCTGCGTTACGCAAACGTTGCGGGCTCATGCCATCGTCGTGCGACAAAGTGAATTCAATCGAATCGATCCGGTCGAAATACTGATGATTGATTTCGCGGTATAATCCGGGATGCACCATCGGCTCCACATCAAGCGTTTCATCTAAATAATCGGCCAGCTCGCCCATTAAGTCAATTACCCGAACTTTAAATTCTTCTGCCAGCTCGTTAATCTTGTGGCGCAATTCGGGATTCACCATCGTATGAGCAATCAAACCTTTATCAGCTTTGGCTCTCATAATGATGTCGAAAACCTCATCTTCGGATGTTACCCGCCCGATAATCTCCACAGGAACCTTGTTCTCGGGGTACTGAATCAATATGGCCTGAACCAGGTTGTTCCCGGCAATTCCCGTTCCGCCCGATACCACATAAATGGGTGCTGGTGATTTTTTGCTCATAACGCTGTGCTTCTATTTCTAGAGGAACAAACAGCGCAAGAAATTAGTTTATTATCAAACGCAAATTGACTTTCTCCCTAAATCCCCTGAAGGGGACCAGATCGTACTCCCCTTTAGGGGTTGGGGGTTATTCAGGTTTTAATTGCATTTTAAAACGGGCCTTGTTTTCTACATTTTGTTTTGAAAACAGATCCGGATGATAGTCGTTGTTCAGGTACAGCTCTGTTTGGTCGAGGTAGAAATCGCTGGCCGGAATACCACTTGTACCTGTCGGAATAATTGTCTCCGAATCATCCCAGTTAGCAGTGCTGAAAATGTGTCGGTGCGATGCGCCGTGCACGGTCTCATACAAATTTTTGTACGAATACGAATACGGGCACACCGTATGAAAACTTCCCGGCACCTCGAACGGTCCGCGGTTTAATTTTAAGGCTTTATTGAGTACATCGACCACTCCCAGCGGATGCGCCAGCGTAAACGAATGTATTTTTCCCCAGCTCCAGTCATCAACATTGTTCCCCAAATTGGCTGTTAGCTCTTCCACCGTTTCGTTAAACGACAGCGCCACAATATCATCAAAGCTTTCGGTTTGTTCGGTCATTACATTATCGGTCCACTGTGAATTACCCTTTGCCAACAGGTTTATCATCAGGTTTTCGAGTAACATTTTCTGTCCCAACATTCCTTCAAATAGTTCCGGCGACAGTTCATCTTTTACCAGGTTCTCCATCGATTTTCGGTACAGAATCTCAAAAATGGATGCTGCCTGACTTTCGCGTGTAAGGTTATAATCCCAACTTTCTAAAGTATTTAAAGCTGCCTGTTCTGTTTCAGTTAATTCTGTTTGTTTTTGCAGCGACTCGATAAAAATTTGTGTCATCTGCTCCGCCGTTTTCGATTTCCAATCGCTGTGCATGGCTTTAAAATCGTCAATACCTAATTTCTCTTTTGCTTCCAGCATTTCCCTGATCCGGTCGATCCGGCTTGGTGTTGCATACCAATGACTGATGTAATAAGGATAATCGTCAGGCGCGGTTTTGTTGTTGGCCGACGACACGTACCCTCTTTCCGGATTAAACTCGTAAGGCAGTTCCTCGAACGGGACCAAACCCTGCCAATCGTATTTACTGCTGTCGCCCGGATAGATTTGAATTCCCGAGCCGGCGCGAAGAGGCACTCCGGCACTGCATTGTAAACCAATATTTCCTTTCGTGTCGGCATAAACAACATTCTGGCTCACCGATTTAAAGGTGCTTACTGCATCACGAAAATCGCTCCAGTTGTTGGCACGGTTCAACTTAAAAACGGTGCGGATCTCGTTACTCATTTCGTTGCCCAGCCAGCGAATGGACAACGGTGTTTCTTTTTCCTTTTTAAAACGATTGACCATTGGCCCGCGGTGCGTAAATTTCAACTCCTCTGCAAACTCCTCGCCCTCTTTCGTTTTAATAATCTCCTTTTTAATTTTTAGATCGTGCCAGGCACCATCGAACCAGTATTTTGTAGAGTCTTCATTTAATTTTTCGGCATAAAAATCGAGGTCGTCCACCATTACATTGGTCATTCCCCAGGCAATGCTGTCGTTGTGGCCGCAAATAACAAAAGGCTGACCGGGAACCACCAGCCCGGTTACATTAATTTTCCCCTCAACAACCTGGTGCATCTGGTACCAGATTCCCGGGGCGAATAATCCCAGATGCATGTCGTTAGCTAAAAGCGGCATTCCGGTTTCGCTCTTTTTGCCTGCAACCGCCCAGTTGTTACTTCCGTTAAAAATCTCGGCACCCAGTTCTGTCAGGTTCTCTGAGGCAGACAATAAAGTCTCCGATGCTTCTATCTCAATATTTCCAAACTCGGGATAAATAGCTGTTTTATGATTTTTCAAATCCGGTATCAACTCGGCAATTTTTTCATCAGAAACCTCGGTGCGCAACTGGTGCAGAAAATACTCCGTTCCCCAACCCATCGATAAATCCCACGACATGTAACCAATCAGGTTGATTGAATGTACCGGTTCCCACCATTCGGGTTGGTAACCTAAAACCTTAAACTCGGGAGCTAAGGGGAATTTCGCAATATATTGATTTACCCCATCAGAAAAAGCTTCGAGAGCAGCTACAACCTCGGGATCAGAATTATCAAGTATTTTCTGTGACTTTTCCTGAATGCGTAAGGCCCGCATCATCAAATCAGTTTCCACCTGGTCTTTTCCCAATATTTCTGATAATCGTCCTTGTGTTACCCGCCTTAAAAGATCCATTTGCCAAAGCCGGTCTTGTGCCATTGCAAATCCCACGGCACGGTACATATCGGCTTCATTTTCGGCATAAACATGAGGAATAGCGTGCTCGTCGCGAATTATTTCAACATCCGATTTCAAGCCGTATAAAACAAAATCTTTGTTGTAATCGGGTACCGCGGCCGTTTTTATAAATTGAAGAAGAACAATACCTGAAATTGCCACAATGACAATAAAGAATAGTAAACCAAATAAAATCCATTTTGTAGTTTTCATCGTTAAGCGATCTGTTTTTGATTTTTATACAAGCGAAATATATTCAACTGATTTTTACGAACGTCTGAAAAAAGAAAAGGTTTTAACACCTGAAACTTTAATTATTTCTATATTTAGAACTATAAAATTAAGTTAATTAAGCTATTATGAAGAAACTAATCATTCTTTTTTTCCTTGGAGTTTATGCGCTTACCAGTGTTGCGCAGGAAGCCGACAAAATTGTTGGTATATGGTGGAATGATGAAAAGACCACGAAAATTGAGGTAGAGAAAAAAGACGGTAAGTACATCGGTACCATTGTATACATGATCCCCGAAAAATACGAAAACGGAGCGCCTCCTAAAGACGATGAAAATCCGGATCCGGCATTACGCGACCGTTCGGTTGTAGGAATACAAATTCTGAATGGATTTGAGTACGATGCAAAAAAAGAAGAATGGAAGAATGGTACCATTTACGACCCAAAATCGGGTAAAACCTACGATTGCTACAGCTGGATGGAAGGCGACGATCTACTAAAACTGAAAGGATTTGTTGCCGGAATACGTATGCTGGGCCGCAGTTCGGAGTGGTATCGAACAACGCTTTAGTATCACAGTGCTGTCATTTCGACGAAGAATGAGGAGAAATCTCTTTCATCTTGAAACAGATTTCTCAGTCGTACCTCCTTCGAAATGACAGCATTTGATGAACTCAAAAATTAACCCGAAACCTGAACATCAAAACCGGCTTCACGTACACGTTCGGCAATTACATTCAAATCTTCCAACGAAACTTTTTCGAGCGTTTCAATCGGGGTATCTCGGGCAATGGTGTAGATCATTACCTGCAGAGGCTTGATTTTTTTCAGCAATTCTATCCAGGCTGAGATCTCTTTCTCAGTAGTATTATCAATGGTTTTGCCTTTGTAACTTCCGCGCACAAACATCGTTTGAATGATCACCTTACCGTTAAAAGCGATCAGTTGTTCGATGGTGTTCGAGAGCTTGAAATTACCTTTTGGGCAATCCAGCAACTTTACGGTTTCCTCAAATGCCGAATCCAGTTTCTGAATATTGTCTTTTATTTTCAGCAAAGCCTCAAAAACCGATTTCCGATGAATCATGGTTGCATTGGAAAGCACAGCAATTCGTGCATCCGGAGTAATTTCATCACGTAGCGCAATGGTATCATCGATAATTCCTGCAAACTCTGGATGCAAGGTTGGCTCACCGTTTCCGGCAAAAGTAATTACATCAGGGAGTTCATTGGCAGAAACCATTTCGTGCAGTTTCACTTCTAGGCGCATTTTTACATCGGCGCGCGACGGGAACGAAACTTTTTCTTTGTACTCGCCGGGTGTAAAACCACATTCGCAGTAAATACAATCGAACGAACAAACTTTTGCTTCGGTAGGCAGTAAGTTTATACCTAGCGACACACCCAAACGGCGGCTTTTTACCGGCCCAAATATTATTTTATCGAATAAAAATGTTGCCATAGAATAGATCTTTACAGTTAATAAATCACTGAAAAGGTTTGATTTTTAAAGGAAAGTCAGGCTTCGCCTGCAAAAAGAGATCTCGTTTCTGATGAATTACTGGATCTCAAATGTTGTTTCGCCAATTTCATTTCCATCGGCAAACAGGTTAATGGTATAGGTTCCCGGCATCATTTCGGGCTCGTTGGTATTATCCCAGAAAATAGCCACCGGTAAATCCTGTCCTTCGTAAACTACCTCGCGCATTGCCGAATATTGGATTTTCAAATCTTCAAACTGAAAAACATCGTTTTCCGATTTTACCATTAACAGCTGATCGGGGCGCATAATTCGCACGTAAATCTGCTTAGGCCCTCGCTTGGCCGTTGTATTTTGCCCCAGCACAAAGTAAATACGCACTTTGGCTGTACGTTTTGCAAACTTGGTCTCTTTGCTGCGGGTATTCAACGGCTCCGCCACCAACTGACGTGTTTCGAGCATGGCAGCACGTTTCAGGTTTTGTTGCAGGCGTTCTTTTTCCTGGTTAAGCTGTTGATTGGTTTGCTCAACCTCTTTGTATTGTTGTTTTACCTCGCGGTTTTCCGCCATCAGCTCTTCGTTACGTCGGTTCAGCGAATCGATCTGCACCACAAAATCACGCATAATTCCGCGCAGAGTGGTTACCTGTTTCTGGTAGTCCGAAATTTTCGAGAAGCTTACTTTTTTGGTTTGCTCCACTTCAATCAGTAAATCTTTTACTTTGGTTTGAGCCACAAAAAGCTGCTCGCTAATTGTATCATTTTCGGTTTTTAACGAATCGTAACTGGCAGCAATTTCGGTTAACTGATATTGAATGGAATCTTTTTCAGCCGTAATTTCGTGCATTATCACTTTATGATCCCGTCGTTGCATAAAAAACAACACCAATACAACTGCCAATACCACAGCAAGAACAATAACAATTATATTGTTTCTCATGTTTTTCGAATCTTTCTGCATCGCATCAATCTGGCTACTCATAAACTTTAATTTTTTTGTCCTGCCATTATTAAACGAAACAAAAATAATAATCTTTTATCCGGTGGCAAGTCAGCTTAAAATTTATTCAAACAATTAACGGAGATATACGTTTAGTTATTTATATTAATTCTAAATAAGACTTTCAACTATTAATCAAAATCACTCTCACAGAAGAGATAAAAACAGAAAATAATGAACAAAAATATACTCCTTTTATGTCTCGTACTTCTTTCTTTTTCATTAAAATCGATGGCCCAAAACGAACATTACGATGCAGTAATTATCGGACATGTTGTTTCTGAAGGTCAGCATATTCCATTCGTCAATATTTATCTTGAAGATACTAACTACGGAACTACGACTGATGTTACCGGCCACTATATGATGGTTGACCTACCCATTGGCGAGTTTACCATTGTGGCCAAAATGATCGGCTACAAGGAAAGCAAAAAACAGGTGGTTTTAAAAGCCGGCGAAACGGTCGAGGTTAAGTTTGATCTGGAAGAAGATGTAATTCACATGGACGAAGTGGTGATTACCGGCACAAAAACATTTAAACGGCAAACTGAAAGTGCTGTAATTGTGAATGTGCTTGATGCCAAAACCATTGAAAAAGTAGCGGCGCAAACCATTTCCGAGTCATTGAGTTTTCAACCCGGATTACGCATGGAAACCGACTGCCAAACCTGTAATTACACGCAGTTACGGATGAATGGTTTGGGCGGCGCTTACAGCCAGATTCTAATTAACGGTCGCTCTGTTTTTAGCCCGCTTACCGGACTTTATGGCCTCGAGCAACTGCCCACCGAAATGGTTGAGCGCATCGAAGTTGTTCGTGGCGGAGCGTCTGCACTTTACGGATCGAGTGCCATTGGCGGAACCGTAAATATCATTACCAAATTGCCGCAGCGAAATTCGTACGAAGTTACGTCCAACAATTCCATTATCGGCAGCGACGCACTCGACTACAATGTAAGTGCAACATTAACCGCCTTATCGCAAAAACGGAACGCCGGAATGTCAATGTATGCTTTTCACCGCCAGCGCGACGCTTTTGATGCTAACGGCGATAATTTCTCGGAGTTACCGGAAATAAAGAACAACTCGTTTGGCATTAATTCCTTCTTCCAAATCGATGAAGATCAGAAAATTGAGGCGAATTTCTCGAGTACCTACGAATACCGTTTCGGAGGCGAAATGATTGACGGACCGGCCTACCTGGCCAAACAATCGGAAGAACGGACTCACAATGTATTAATGGGAGGAATCGATTACACCTACACCCCAACAATGCGTACCAGTTTTGTTCTTTATTCTGCCGGACAGTATACACAGCGCGATCATTTTACCGGCATTGCACCCGACGAAGGACAGGAATTACAGGACTATAACAATGCGCCACCTTACGGCGATTCAAAAAACTCGACCTACCAAGTTGGGGCACAGGTAAACCACGCCATAAACGATTTTGTTGGCGCCGGCACTAACATTCTTACTTTTGGCACCGAGTTTATTTACGACGACGTTTTTGATGAAATTACTGCTTACGATTATTTGATCGATCAGCAAACCAAAAACTTTGGTGCATTTATTCAAAGCGACTGGTCGATTACTCAAAAAACAACTTTGCTGGCCGGAGTACGTGCCGACAAACACAATTTTGTCGATAAACTGGTACTGAACCCGCGGGTTTCGCTGCTGCTGAAACCTGATTCGTACACACAGCTGCGTCTGTCGTGGTCAACCGGATTTCGTGCACCGCAAGCTTTTGATGCCGATATGCACATTGCTTTTGCAGGCGGAGGAATTCAAACCATTGAACTGGCCGACGATCTGGAAGAAGAGCGTTCGCAAAGTTTAAGTGCATCGTTAAACTGGGACAAACCTACCGAAAAACACATTATTGGATTTACGCTGGAAGGATTTTACACCCAGCTAAAAGATGCTTTTGTTTTGGAAGAAGTGGGAACCGATGATGCCGGTAATTCGTTGATGGAAAAACGCAACGGCGGGAACAGCCAGGTGTACGGCGCTACTTTTGAAGCACGCTCCAATTTCGACCGTAAACTACAAATTGAGGCTGGAATAACCGTTCAACGCAGCGAGTACGACAACGCCGTTAATTGGTCGGAAGAATTGCCGGGTGAGAAAAAGTATTTGCGCACGCCCGAAACTTACGGCTACTATACACTTACATGGACGCCGACGAACCGGTTTAGCGCATCGTTGTCAGGAGTGTACACCGGAACAATGTTGGTGCCTCATTACGGTTTGGCCGGTGATGCAGGTACAATCGATCAAGACGTGCTTTTTGATTCGCCATCATTTATGGAAACCAACGTAAAAGTGGGTTACACTTTCGAGCTGAAAAGAATCGATTCATCGATTGAAATATTTGGCGGCGTAAGCAACCTGTTCGATAATTACCAGGATGATTTCGACAAAGGTAAAAACCGCGACAGTGGTTATGTTTACGGTCCGGCAAAACCGAGATCAGTTTTCTTTGGAATTAAACTGTTTAATTAAAAGAGATAAAAAAAGCTGCCCAACACAATTGCCGGGCAGCCTTAAAGCACATATATTTAAAAGCCTAATACAGACTTCCGATCTTTATCCCAAAATAAATAGTTCTTGGAGATAGCGGTCCATACACATACGATGGATCGCGATCGATGCCTGTATCAAAATCTTCCTGATAGCTGTTAAAGATATTTTTCACACCACCGTTCAGCTCTACTTTCATGTAGTCTGACAAACGAAAATGGTAGCATAGTTTTACTCCTGTATCGAAAAACGAATCGCTTTCGCGCAATTCGCCAACTTCAGGATTTGCGATTCCGGGGCCAAAATAAGGCACCAGCATTTTGCCGGTGTAATTGCCGGTAAGCGCAATATCGAAAACGGGAGTTGGGCTGATATTCGCACTCAGGTAACCGTAAGTATTTGGCGTTCTGAAAAAGCGCTTTTCGCCAAATTCCTGTTCTGCCTCAAATTCACTTTTCTGAACGGTAAAGCCGGACTGCAACTGGAATTTTTGCGATGGCGACGCATTCAATTCAATATTGATTCCCTGCACGCGCGCTCCGTCTTCGGCATTTACACGGGTGTAAACTACGGTTCCATTTTCGTCGGGCGTACCGTATTCGTTGGCAAACGGATCAACCAATTGGGTGTAAAATCCTTCCACCAACAACTGATATTGCCAGTCGCCAAATTCGTTTGAATAATCAAGCGATGCCGTAAAACTATTTGATGATTCCTGTTTCAGGTTCGGATCATTCTCATGAAGCACTTTTCGCGATCCTGACGTTTCAATGTGAAGGTCTTCGTCAAAAATCTGCGGTGCACGGAAACCGCGGCCAAAACTACTTCTGAACTGCAGGTGATCGGCAATATTATACAACAAACTCACACGTGGACTCAATACTTTTCCGTTCACATCATCGCTGTTTTCTATCTTCTCCTCAATGTTGTAATGATCGAAGCGCAAACCGGCACTAAAAACCACTTTATCCGTTTTCCACTCCGACTGCAAAAAAGCGCCGTAATTGGTCATTCCCTGATCGGCAATTTGTGTATTTTCGTAGTGCACATCATCTACAGGATCGTAATAACCAAGTTTTTCATCTTCCAATGAACTCCCGCTGGTTTCAATTCCTGAAGTAATTGTTGCCGGAGAAAACAACAGGTAATCAATATTCCGAATGTATTGCAAACCCGCAGCATAAGTCAAGTCCTCAGTATGTCCGTATGCCGATGGATCTTGCTCAGCGCCATAATACGAACCGCGGTCAACACCCTGCATCGATACAAATGCCGAAAACTTATCATTATCGCGAAGCAACAGATCGAAATTCAGAGCGCCCGAATTAATCTGGTGTTGCACACTTTCCGAGATATCCGACTCATGCAGCGGAAGCTCGAATTTATTTCCTCCGCGACGGTCTTCGTTTATATTAAAATAATCGACGGTAATTTTACCACGGTTCGCCACACGCTGGTAAAAACGTGCTCCGATTGTTGTATTGTTGATACTTGCCAACTCCGAAAATCCATCGCTATTGGCATCAAAAGGATCGCGTTTTCGGTGAAATCCGAAGATGCTCATTCCCGTTTTATAATCGTCGGTTACAAACGAGCCATTAATGTTGATGTTGTAATCGCTGGCTGCATCGTAGTCGCTTCCGGCTCCCACAAAACTATGGTTTACTGAAGTTTCGAAACTGTTCGTTACCGGGTCCTTTGTAATCAGGTTGATGGTTCCGGCAATGGCGTTACTTCCGTACATCGACGAACCGCCACCACGAATTACCTCCACCCGCTCGATCATATTTGCGGGAATCAACTCGAGGCCATAAACACCGGCCAGCCCGCTAAAAACCGGACGCGAGTTAATAAGAATTTGCGAATATGGTCCTTCCAAACCGTTCATTCGCACCTGCGAAAAACCACAGTTCTGGCAGTTGTTCTCCATGCGCAAACCAGGCGAGAAATTCAGTCCTTCGCTTAAGGTTACGCTCTGCACACGATCGAATAATTTTGGGTTTATACTGTTTACAATGGTTGGCGTTTCTTTACGGCTTTTGGCATTCCGGTCGGCCGACACAACTACCTGTTCAATACCGATATTATCCGGCTCCAACTCGGCCAGAATGGTAATACTCTTTTTGGCTTCCATTTTCACTTCTTTCTCAAAAGTTTGGTAACCAATTGCCGAAATTACAATCACTTGTTTTCCAAGTGGTAAGTGGCTCATTTTAAAATGCCCGGTAGCATCGGCTGCCGTCCCGATGGTAGTACCCTTAAGGGTTACCGTTGCAAACGGAATATGTTCTTCGCCCGATTTTACATCGCCAAAAAGCATGGCATCGGTCTTATCTTTTTTGTCGTCTTCAGTCCCTTCTGCCCAGGCAATCTGGCAAGAAAAGAACAGCAATAAAATTGCATATATGGGTTTCATAATATGTGTAATATGTTGTTTTCAAACTACTAAATCTGTCTTTTTCGAAAAGCGATAAACCATCGCCTCAGCCATCCCAAACTTTGGTTAAAACGGAAGACAAGCCATTTGAACGCAGACGGCCAGTTGTTGCAATTTTGCAACGCTAATAAGTATTTTGAAAACTAGGCAGGAGGCGCCCGGGGAATGGTATGACGGGAAACAGGAATCGTTACTTCCTGCTCATTGTAAACAATATAATCGACATGAACAACAGGCACTTCAAAATTGAAAGCGGTAAGTCCCGGAGTATCATAAAGATCGGAATGCAGCGAGGAATAAAGATTGATTTCCCGTTGCGAGTGTTTGTGATCGTTACCATCCGAATCGGATGTTGGGTGCGAGTGAGTTACAACAATACCGTTTGCATAAACGTGGGTATGTTTATTTTGTATTGAAGTTTGAACGATGTACAAATACACCGGAAGAATCAATACAAACAGTAAATTTGTATGTTTTCTTATTAAATTCACTCAATCGATTAGAGGGAGCTAAATTAAGAACCTTTCTAAATAAAAAACAGAACAAATGCTATTTTTGCATTTTATTTAACAATGGCAAAACGCAGACCAACATTTAAGTTATACAGTTACGGCGAGTACTCTAAATGGGATCGGGAAAGTAAAGATATTCCCAAAATATTGGATTTCACCACAGAAATAAAAGCTGAAATTGGAACTGAGTTTGGCTACGTGCTGCACATTAAAAACGGCAAGGGCGAGAAAGTTGATTTTCAGATCGATCATCCGCCATTTACCGACGATGAAGGGAATTTGCGTCCTCCGTTTACCGGCGAACAGTTTATTCGCACCAATGATTACGAGTTTTACCTTGGCGATTGTATTTGGGAACCGTTGGAAGACAAGTTGGGAAAATGGGAGCTAACCACCTGGTATAATGGCAAAGTGGTTGCTCACAAAATTTTCACGTTGATGTAACTATTTGGCTACTTTTTTCACCTCGGCCGACAGTCTTTCCAACGCGGCATCGGCAGCAGCCAACATATCCTGAACGACCTTTTTGTAATACTGTTTTACCAACTTCGAATTATCTTTTCCATCAGGATGAATGGCACGCAAACGCAATTCGCGATGACTTTTTACAATATCGCCGGCAATTTCGTACACCGCCTTTTCGTCTACTTCGTTGTTATATTCCATCACGTAAAAACAATCGCTTAAAGCCATCGACATAATCAAATCAATGTCTTTTTTAAGGTCTCTTACACTTGCCATAATTTTATTAATAAAGTTTATTAAAGGTAGAAAATTTAACCGAAAATGTAGCTGCCCGGTTTATCTCTGCTGAAAACCACCAGATCCGCTGTTTCCCGGTCGGAACATACTGTTATTTCGTTGCTCTTCCTCTTCTTTTCGTTGTTTCTCCAATGCTTCTTCGCGCTTCCGTTCTTCTTCTTCCTTGTCGCGGATATTTTTACTGAAAAGCGGATCGGGCGTTAAATCCCAACTGTGACTTTCGCTCCAGTTCGAGCGCAGTTTTATCACTTCCTGCACATAGGCCACACGCTCGGGTTGCACTTTGTCCTGGAAACTTCCGGCATCCCATTTGCCGTTTCCATTGGCATCGTAAATAACTTTTACCTTGTACTTTTCGGGTGCCAGATAATTAAACAACACCGTGCCGTTTTCAGCAAAGGTTTTTTGGCGCAACACCTCTTCGTTGTCGCCATTTTTCAGGATTTGAACGATCATCGGCATGGTAACATTCGTGAAATTAAATTCAAGGCTGCCATAATAATCTTCTTCGCGTGTTTTAAAACGCTTGGTATAAGCCTTGCTGGTAATTCCGAAAATATTTACACAGGCTGCCGAGTCGATCTCGAGGCTGTATTCGGTTTCCGGCTCCCAATTGTAACCAATCGAGTAACTCCGGTATTTTGTAGTGTCTTCTTTTACATTTATCGGCAAAGCATTTTTCAAGGTATCAGCCGCATAATACATTTTCACCATCGAAGTGTTGAAACTTTCAACCGGCTCAGGCGATACAAATCGGATCATTCCGTTCAGCTCCATGGTCGACGGAATATCGGTTTGCCACGTAAACTGCGGAATTGGTTCCGGTTTCGGCTCCTCTTCTTCCTCCTCCTTGTCACGTCTACGGCTTTTCTTTTCCGCTTCCACTTCAGGGTCTTCCCAATGCATCAAAACCGTGTCGTTTTGCACGTAAGGCATCCCGGCTGAGTCCAGTTGTGTGTAGCACAATTCCATATAAAGCGAGTCGTATCTCGAAACCATTGTGTCGGTAATCCACATCAGCACCGAGTCTTTTTTAGTGCCATATTCGAACATTTGCCAGTCGCTGGCTTCGTGGTCAATCAGGTTCACCGAAAAAGTATCGGCAATCGATTCATTGAACAGGAACAAACACTTATTCCGGCTCTCGCGTTCGGTCGATTCAACATACTGCTCAAAAATATCCTCCATTACATAACGCATGTAAAATGGCTCGGGAGAAAAATGTGTATGCCCCAAAACCAGCATCGAATCTACGCCACTAACCACTGTGTCGGCTTCGGCATGAAAATGTGCTTCAGGAATTACCAATGTATCCAGAAACGCAATTTCTTCTGCTCCTTCGTTGTACATCAGGTCGTTGTTCATGTCGTTTATGGCGAACAGATTGTAAGTTCCTGAAGCAATATTATCAATCATAAACAAACCTTCTTCATCGGTTTTTGCAATGTAATCGGGGCGTACCCTGAACACTGCTGAATCGTGAAGATTTGAATGCAAAACCAGCAACGAACCATCTTCGTTTGGTTCTAAGTTAAAGGCATTTATTACACGTCCGGCCACTCGTAACGAGTCGTATTCGGGCCCGGTGCTAAACGAAAAACGTAGGTTTTTAAGCGGATTTTGTTCGTTGTTATCTACAATCGAATTTTTAAAATCGAGCGAATAAGTTACGCTGTCTTTTAAATCCTCGTTGAATTCGATGATCAGGGTTTTCGATTTGGTTTTTATCGACGGGCGTTTCTCCAGAGGCGGCGAAATTACCAGCTGCTCCGAGATTTTATCCGTTTGTAAATATTCGTTGAATGTAAACCTGACATCCTTTTTATCAAAGTTCAATGCGCGGTACTCCGGGCTGGTTTCCAGCAAAATCGGTGGCACCGAGTCGCGCGGGCCTCCGGCCGGCATACCAATATTGGCACACGACGAAATAATGACCACCCAGGCCAGCATTGCAACAATAAAAAACGGCAGTTTCCCCTTTAACTTCATAGGCTTAAAATGTCTGTTTTCAAGGTGTTCACAGGCAAAATACCGAACCCTTAAAATGGTTTACAAACATACAAATTCCTGTAAATATAGGAGGTGCCGAGTTGTTAAATATTCCGAAATAAACCTACCAACGTTGTGAATTTGTTCGCAACTTCCGCATTTATTATTGAAACATGAATAATAATTATTTTAACTTGCTAGTGATAATTAAAACAAAATGGGAAGAAAGAAAAAGAATAAGCTGCGCAAAAAGAAACGCGGCGGCACATACAACAAGAAAAAGCTAAAAAACGCCATACTTTCAACACTATACGAAAACCCCGGAAAGACCGTTAACTACCGCCAGATCTCAGGTTCGCTGAGCATAAAAGACCCTGAAACACGCAAATTGATTAACGTTGCATTGCAGGAACTAGCCGACGACGGTTACCTCGATCAGATTTCGCGGGGTAAATTCAAACTGAAAGCACGCACCGGAAAAGTTACGGGTATTATAGAAATGCAGCCACAAGGTTTTGCCTATGTTGTCAGCGACGAGCTGGAACAACCGGCTGTAATTTCATCGCGCAACCTGAATCATGCCATGGAAGGCGACAAAGTGCGAATCCATGTGTATGCACGGCGTAAAAAGCACGATTTGGAAGGCGAAGTAACCGAGATTCTGGAACGGGCAAAAACAATATTTGTGGGAACTGTACAAACCACCAAGAACTTTGCGTTTTTGGTTCCGTCAGGGAAAGTTGGTTTCGATATTTTTATTCCGAAAGAAAAACTTAACGGCGCAAAAGACGGGCAAAAAGCCATTGCCGAAATTAAAGACTGGCCGGCAAAAGCACGCAGTCCGTTTGGGGAAATTATTGAAGTTTTGGGCGACACCGGCGATAACGATGCTGAAATGCACGCTATTTTGGCCGAGTTTGAATTGCCACACAAATTTCCTCAAAACGTGGATAAAGCCGCTGAAAAAATTCCGCTTGAAATTCCGAACGAGGAGATTAAAAAGCGGCGCGATATGCGCAAAACCACCACATTTACCATCGACCCGGCTGATGCAAAAGATTTTGACGATGCACTGTCGCTGAAAAAACTGGACAACGGAAACTGGGAAGTTGGTGTACACATTGCCGATGTTACCCATTATGTGCGCCCAAATACTATTATTGAAAACGAGGCACAAGATCGTGCAACATCTGTTTACCTGGTCGACCGGGTAGTTCCGATGCTTCCCGAGCGGCTGTCGAACGGTGTTTGTTCGTTGCGGCCGAAAGAGGATAAATTGTGTTTCTCGGCTGTTTTTGAAATTACCGAAGATGCAAAAGTGAAAAAACAGTGGTTTGGGAAAACTGCCATCCACTCCGACCGGCGATTTACCTACGAAGAAGCACAGGAAATTATCGAAACCGGCCAAGGTGATTTTTCTGAGCAAGTGCTAAAACTGAACGAACTGGCGATAAAATTGCGCGACGAACGTTTTGGTAGCGGATCGATTGCTTTTGAGCGCGTTGAAATGAAATTTGATATTGATGAGAAAGGAAAACCAATTTCAGTGTCGTTTAAAGAATCGAAAGAATCGAACCACCTGATTGAGGAATTTATGTTGCTGGCCAACAAAAAAGTGGCCGAGTTTATTGGCAAAGTTCCGGAAAAGAAAACGCCGAAAACCTTTGTTTACCGTATTCACGACAAACCTGATCCCGATAAACTTTCAGCATTCAACACATTTATAAAACGTTTCGGGCACGGTATTCAACTTGCAACGCCACGCGCCATTTCAACTTCGCTAAATAAATTATTAACCGAAGTAAAAGGTAAAAACGAGCAGAATGTGGTTGAAACGCTGGCCATCCGAACAATGGCAAAAGCGGCGTATTCAACCCGAAACATTGGGCACTACGGACTTTCGTTCGATTATTATACGCACTTTACCTCGCCAATCAGGCGCTACCCTGATATGATGGTGCACCGTCTGCTGGAAAAATATTTAGACGGAGGACGTTCGGTTAACGAGCAAAAATATGAGGGGCTGTGTAAACATTCGTCCGACATGGAAGCGAAAGCAGCCAATGCCGAACGGGCATCGATAAAATATAAACAGGTAGAGTTTATGCAGGATCATATCGGCAAAGTTTACCCAGGAACCATTTCGGGTGTTACCGACTGGGGAATATATGTTGAACTGGAGAACAAAATTGAAGGCATGATTCCGATTGCGCAAATGGATGATGATTTTTATATTTTCGATGAAAAGAATTATATGCTGGTGGGTCGTCATTCACGTAAAAGTTTTCAGTTGGGCGAAAAAATAAATGTACGTGTTTGGCGCACCAATCTTGAAAGAAAGCAACTCGACTTTAAACTGGCTGAGCAGGATAAGGAATAGCTATTCGAATATTACCCGGATAGATTTCAACCAGTTACAGGGTATTCAAACAGCAAAAGTAAATGTCGTCTGCCAGAGTAAAATGTTCTAAAAAATAATAACGGCTAAAATAAATAGTTATATTTGGCCAAGTTTTAACAAAGACAAAACGTTTCAATTCATGCAAAATTCAACGGAAACTGCGAATAAAAAGGATGTAAACAGGGAAAATATCCTAAAGATTGCACGTGAAATTTTCAGCAAATACGGCTACAAAAAAACCACACTCGACGACATCGCTAATGCAGTTCGCAAAGGAAAAAGTTCGCTTTATTACTATTTCAAAAGCAAAGAAGACCTTTTTCAGGCTGTTATTATGAAAGAAGTCGACATTTTGGCGTACGAACTTGAGATTGTGATCAACAGAAACACCGATCCGGTGGACAAGTTGCGCGATTACATTTTAACCAAAATGGCTACTTTCCGTAATTTGGCGAATTTCTATCATGCCATTGAAAACGACGTTACCGCCGTTGGATTTATCGACGAAGTAAAAATTAAATACGAACAAGACGAGATCAGGATGATCAAACGAATTCTGATTGAAGGTGTTCGGAAAAATGAATTTGAGATTTACGATTTCAACCTGGCTGCCATTGGTATTACCACCGCAATTAAAGGACTGGAAATGCCGCTTGCCGCAGGAAATTACAGCGATGTAAATCTGGAACGAAGCGTTGATATTATTCTGAAAATTATGTGCTACGGAATAATGAAAAGGTAGTTCTCAATCAAAAAAAACAACCATACAAAGGCTGTTGGAGTAATCCGGCAGCCTTTTTTATTTGAACGCTAATAACACAGGTCAATAGGATTTTTCACTTATTAATCGGAAATCCTGGATAACAAAAATAGATTTGATTTACTCAGCTTAAGTTTAGTGCTTTTCAAAATTTATAAAAAAGAAAAGGCTGCCCTTCTGACAGCCTTTTTAACCTAAACCAACTAAACCTAATAAACCACAAACTTGCCAGAACGACAAGCCTGTTGTTTGTCTTAAATATCGTTTACTTTTTTACTTCGTATATCTGCCACAAAGATATCAATTTTTTTTAGTTGAAAGACTCACACAGTAAATTCTACCTTTTTCGTTTCCCACAAGATAACATTCTCTTATTTTTGTGTCGAACAATGTCCATAATATGAAACGAGCATCTAAATTCAATACGACCAAATTCAGCAAAGAGGTGCGAGTTGCATACAATACCTTAAACAACCAACAATTTTAATCGTATGAAAAAGCTACTATTCCTTCTTACAGCTTGCCTGTTGTATTCTCTCAATACCTTTTCCCAACCTAAATACGAATTCAGAGCCGTTTGGGTTGCTACCGTTGTAAACATCGACTGGCCTTCGAAACCCGGATTAAGCACGGATGCTCAAAAAAGGGAAATCGTCGATATTTTAAATTTACATAAAAGTTTGGGCATGAATGCCATTATTTTGCAGGTACGCCCGGCTGCCGATGCTTTTTATCAGTCGGATTTGGAGCCGTGGTCGCGTTACCTCACCGGTGTACAGGGACAGGCACCGCTGCCTTTTTACGATCCGCTGAAGTTTTGGATCGAAGAATGCCACAAACGAGGAATGGAATTGCACGCCTGGTTAAATCCTTACCGTGTGGCACAAAAACTCGACGATCCGCTATCAATCGATCACATTGCATTTCGTCATCCTGAATGGATTTTAAAATATGGCACCCGCTTGTATTTCGACCCGGGATTACCACAAGCCCGCGAATTTGTTACCGACGTGGTGCAAGACATTGTAAAGCGGTATGATGTGGATGCCATTCATTTCGACGACTATTTTTACCCTTATCCGTTAAAAGAAGAATTCCCCGATACCACTTCGTTCAAACTCTACAACCGTGGATTTACTGCAGAAAATAAAGCCGACTGGCGCCGCGAAAATGTGGACATAACCATTAAAATGCTGAACGACTCGATTAAAGCCACAAAACCCTGGGTTAAATTTGGTATCAGTCCGTTTGGCGTGTGGCGCAATAAAACCGACGATCCGATGGGTTCCGACACAAAAGCCGGGACAACAAATTACGACCAATTGTATGCCAACATTATAAAATGGCAAAAAGAAGGCTGGATCGATTATACATTGCCGCAACTGTACTGGCAAATTGGGCACCCAACTGTCGATTTTCAACTGTTGGCCAACTGGTGGAAAGATCATGCATACGGCCGCGCGATGTACATTGGGCAGGCACCTTATAAAGTAAGCAGCACTTCGCAAACCAAAGAGTGGACTGAGCCAGACCAGCTGACAAAACAAATACGAATATTGCGTTCGATACCCGAAATTCAGGGTTCGTCGTTTTACAGCAGTAAATGGTTTAATGGCGATCTGCTTGGATTACAAGACAGTTTAAAACTAGACTATTACAAATCTCCGGCAATTGTTCCGCCAATGCCGTGGCTCGATAATCAGGCACCACAAGCCATTGCAAAAGTTAAAAAGAGTGGACGAAAAGTAAAATGGACACCTGCCGAAACCCAAAACGAAATGGACAAGGCGTGGAGTTATGTGCTCTACATGAATGAAGAAGGAGAAAAGTTCGATCCGGATAACTGCAAATATATTTACAGCATTACAAAAGATCAGGAAATTAAATTTGACCGCATAAACCGGAAAAAGAAAAAATACGAGGTTCGCATTTCAGTACTCGATCGTTTAAGCAACGAAAGCAGACTGAGTGTTCCGGTAAAAGTTAAGCTCTGAATTTAAGTTCGGGATAAATAAACTCCTCGATCGCTTCGGGTGAATTGCCAACGGCTTCTTTGCCACGCAATCGCCTAACAGTGTGCGCTTTTAACAAACCATCGGCAGCCGGTTGGATCATTGATTTTGCCTGAACAGAAGATCCGTTCAGCCATTGATCCGCCTCTTCCTCATTGAGAATCAGCGGCATTCGTGCTTCTTGAAGTTTCGGATTGTTGTGGATCTTTTTCATTAGTGAATTGGCTTTGGTGGTAACAATAGTAAACGAGTTCACCACTTCTCCCGTTGCTTTGTTTGTCCATTCATCCCACAAACCACCTAAAACAATGGGCTCACCGTCCACCCGTTGGATATAAAACGGATACTTTTTGCCGCCAAAATGGTGATGCTCGAAAAAACCATCGATATAAACCAAACAGCGTTTCGACTTCGCTGAGGTTCGAAATGAAGGTTTTTCAAAAATACTTTCGCCGCGCGCATTAATCGTTTTATTCCAGATATCGAGTTGTTGCTGTTCGCTTTTCACCCAAAATGGAATGAGCCCCCAACTTGCAATGGCCGGCAATTCAAAATTCTCGCTGGTATAAATCAACATTTTAGGATGCTCGAAACCCGAAACATGAAAAAACTCCTCCTCCAGATGTGGACGAAACTGTTCGATCAGCATTTGTATAGCTTCTTCGTTGCCGTAATGCCGCGCCCGTTTTAATGCTGCTTCAACCTTGGTTTTTATATCGTAACACATAATTTTCGAAACATTATTGTCACCTATTTGGTTCTTATAAATTTATAAAAACTACCTGAAATCATCGTTCCAAAAGCCTTTAAAAACATCAAAAAGTACAGGCCCAAATTCTTCAATTACGTTAAACAAAACAAACTACGAATAAGACTTTGTTAATTCCATTCTTTTCTTTATTCGCACTAGCAGCCGATATTAACATTTTAGATAAATCATTACTTTATGTTCAGCTGTAAGCTAAAATGATTCTCATTAACCCGTTTTCTACCACTTTTTCGTTGAAATATTTGGAAATTAATAAACAACAATATACTTTGGCGGATACAAACCCTTATTTTTTATCTTTTTGTTTTTATTATGGGCAGCTTTTTGTGGACGAAGAGTTGCCCATTTGTGCCCTTTTGCGAGGTTACAGGGCTGAAAATGAGTTAAAATACTACTTGTTGAAGAAGTAGATAACTATACCATTGCATCGCAATAAAAGTTTGGGAAGACTTTTATTGAATTTGGGCATTCATTAGGAATGATAAAAAATTAGAGTTTTAAAAAGGCGGGGTTCACCTGCCTTTTTCTTTTTCCGGAAATTAGTTCATATCCGCTTTCAGAAAGCCGGCCGTTTTTTTGATTGACTCTGCAATCGAAAGATATTCGTAACCCGTCATTCGGGTAATTTTCGAACCATCGAAATTATTAACAGCATTACGGCCCGTTGCTGCTTCGCGGGTAATTAACGATGGTTTACGTGTAAACCAGCTGGCAAAAGTAGCTGCCCGCCATACAAAACCCATCAAAAAATCGCTGGCCCAAATCGTTGGCTTTGGTTTTTGCAATGCTTCAGCAATTTGCGTAAACACCTGCTGATAACTTAAATTCTCGGCACTCAAAATATAGCGCTGGTTTTTGCAGTTTTCAAAATTTTCGGCTTCCATCAATTTTATCATCGGGCGTACAACATCAAAAACATCTACAAAACCGGTAACTCCTCTGGTATAAAATTTCATTCCATCCCAAATGGTTTTGAAGATCTTTGCACTTCCGCTCTCCCAGTTTGCCGGGCCAAAAATAATCGACGGATTTACGATAATGGCATCCAATCCTTCTTCAATTCCGCGCCAGATTTCGGTTTCAGAATAAAATTTACTTTCCGAGTAAGCCGAGTTCTTTTTCGATGGTACCCAGTTGGTTTCTTCCGTAACCGGAGCACCATTTTGCATTTTTCCCAACGCAGCAATGGAACTTACATGGCAAATCTTTTTCACACCATTTTCGATGGCCGCATCAACAAGATTAGCAGTTCCCTCCACGTTATTTGAGATCATCCGTTGCCGTTCTTTGCTTTCGAATGAAACGATAGCCGCACAATGATAGATCTCTGTTACGTCCTTCAATAATTTTTCGAGTGAGAAATAATCCAGGATGTCGCCGTCCACCCATTCAATGGTATCGAACAACTGTTGAGCATCATCGGTGTAATAGGCAAAAGTTTTTTTAACCTGCTCCAAATTGCTTGTTTGGCGTTTTAAAGCCCGAACTTTTTTGCCCGCTTTACAAAGCTCATACAATAAATGAGCTCCAACCAACCCGGTACCTCCTGTTACAAAAATCATTGATTTATTTTATGAATTCCAGGGCGTTACAGCTTTTGCGCCAAACTCTTTCCCTGTAATATTTTCAATATGAACTTTAAAAATACCGACATTTTTTACCGCCGGTGTACCGAATTTAAATTCGCGGTCGCTGTATTGTTTCATTAGCAAGCCGAGACAACGGTACTTTTCATCAAAATCATCTATGAATTCCACTTTGCCTTCCACATTTACCGTTTTCGATTTTACCCGGTAGCTACAACCAACACGCACATCCTGCCAGGCCAGTTCTTCGCCCAAGGTCCAGTTTATGCACACCTGTGGATTTTTCTGTATGGTTTCCCACATGCGACCTTCCGGAGCCGAATGCAAAATAATTGTATCGCCTTCCAAAGCAAAATTTAGCGGCAAAACATAAGGTTTATCATCCACCGACATGGCAAAATAACAGGTTTTGCAGGCGCGGATTACTTCGTCGATTTCTTTGCGGTCTTCGATAAAATTTGTTCGCATATCGTTAATTTATGGTTCGGCTGCCAAGGCTTTTAGCTAACTCTTTTTCAGCCCGTTTCAGGTTCATATATATCGATTGTTCTTCAATCACTTTATCAAAATCGTTGTCGGCTGCTGCTTTGTCAATGGCCTTTTCAATCTCGGCCATCATCATTTTTATTTTCCGCAGTTTGTATTCGTTCACGATCCTCGGAATGAGAATATCCAAAATATCCTCCTCTTTTTCGGTAAAAGCACCGGCTTTGGTCCAGCGTTTACTTTCGGTATATTTTTCCGAAAGCAAATCGGTTGCAAACTTGCTCATCGAAGCATCGGGGTGGTAAACAAAGTGTTTCCACGGGTCGAAATTCTCTTTGTACAAATTCTCACGAACTTCGTAAAACACCTTTTTAAACAGCGGATTTTCCGACACCAGCTCATCAACTTCCAGCTCGTCGATCATAAACTCGCCAACCGACAAAGTGCGGGTTTCGTGGGTTTCCTCATCCTCCTCTTCAAACAAATCGGTTGTACAATATTTCAACAGAAAACGTAAAAACTCCAGTTCTTCCACCAAAAGTTTCACCGGACGAACTGCAGGTTCTTCCTGAGGAGCTTGCGGAGGAGCTGCCTGTCTGCGATTTTTCTCGCGAAATTCCCTTTTGCGGAACTCCTCGGTTTGTTGGTGTTTTTGTTTCCTGACCTCGGTGTACAACACTTCCTCGGCAACACCAAGCAAACGGCTACATTCTTTAATATACACCGAGCGGGTAATGGAATCAGGAATTACAGAAACCGAGCGGATAACATCAGAGATCAGGCGCGCTTTGGCAACCGGATCATTCTCGGTACTTTTTAAAAGCAGGCGAGTTTTAAACTGAATGAAGTCGGTCTCATTTTGCTCCATGTATTCCTGGAAACCGGAAGCGCCCATTTTTTTAGCGAACGAATCAGGGTCCTCGCCATCGGGCAAGGGAAGCACTTTTACGTTCATGCCTTCTTCCAGCACCATATCGATTCCACGCAACGACGCTTTTATTCCTGCTGCATCGCCATCGTAAATAATGGTAATGTTCGGCGTAAAACGGCGTACCATGCGGATTTGATCGGGTGTTAGCGAAGTTCCCGACGAAGCAACTACGTTTTCGATGCCTACCTGGTGCAACGACATTACATCGGTATAACCTTCAACCAGGTAACATTTATCGGTTCGCGTCATCTCGCGTTTGGCCTGATAAATTCCGTACAACACCCGGCTTTTGTGGTAAATATCCGATTCGGGCGAATTCAGATATTTCGCCGTTTTTTTATCGTTTGTCAGAATGCGGCCACCAAAGGCAATTACGCGCCCGGCCAGGTTATGAATTGGGAACATTACACGCCCTGCAAATCGGTCGCGCAACCAGTCGTCGCGTTTTATGGTTAAACCCGTTTTCTCCAGAAAATCGAGTTTATAACCTTGTTTTTGTGCAGCTTCGGTAAATGGTGTTTTCCCATCAGGGGCAAAACCAACTTCGAACTTTTTCAGAATATCATCACGAAAACTACGCTCGCGAAAGTAGCCCAGTCCAATGGTTCTTCCCTCGTTTTCTTCCCACAAATAACGGGTAAAATATTTCTGGGCAAAACCGGAAACGATCATCAAACTTTCGCGCGAATCTTTCAGCTGCTTTTGCTCTTCAGTTTCCTCTTCCTCCCGAACCTCTATATTGTATTTTTTTGCCAGCCATTTCAGCGCCTCGGGATAGGTGAGATTCTCGTGCTCCATAATAAAGTTCACCGAGTTTCCTCCCTTTCCACACCCGAAACATTTAAAAATTCCTTTGGCCGGCGACACGGTAAATGATGGCGTTTTCTCGTTGTGAAACGGGCACAAACCAAGCATGTTCACACCCCGTTTTCGGAGTGTAACAAAATCGCCAACTACGTCTGAAATTTCCGCAGCATCAATAATCCGGTCTATCGTCGCATGATCAATCATCAGTACAAAAATATCAGAAATAGCATGAAACGAGCACCTTTTAAGCCGAATTATATCCACAATTAAAAGCCGCTTCAAATAAGCATCAGATTATCAGCCCCGATTTGAATGGGATTGTTATTAATTGTACATTTAACGTTGATCGAATATTTTAATGATGAAAAAATTGGTAGTTCTTTCGGGAGCCGGCATGAGCCAGGAAAGCGGATTAAAAACATTTCGCGATATGGGTGGAATTTGGGAGCAATATGATGTTACCAAAGTTGCCACTCCCGAAGCGTGGGAGCGCGACCCGGAACTTGTTTTGCGGTTTTACAACGAACGCCGAAAGCAACTTTTTGAAGCGCAGCCCAACGGCGGACATCGCGGAATTGCAGAGCTGGAAAAATGGTTTGATGTGCAGGTAGTAACTCAAAATGTTGACAATCTGCACGAGCGGGCCGGAAGTACAAAAGTTACGCATTTACATGGCGAGTTGATGAAAGCCCGAAGCACGCTGGATTCGTATTTGATTTACGAACTCGAAAATTGGGAGCTCAAACTGGGTGATTGTTGTGAAAAAGGAAGTCAGTTGCGACCACATATTGTTTGGTTTGGTGAAGCTGTTCCCGAAATTCCAAATGCTATTGGTATTGTTCAGCAAGCCGATATTCTGGTGGTAATTGGCACTTCGCTGGCGGTTTATCCTGCGGCAAGTTTGGTAAACTACGTGCGAAAAGGAACACCAATTTTTGTTATCGACCCCAGCCGGCCGGAAGTTTATCACGAAAATGTTACGTATATTGAGAAAAAAGCTGAAATTGGGGTTGAGATTTTAAAAGAGGAACTGGAAAAACTGAAATAAATGAAGCGGATATTTGTTGCCTTAGGATTTCTTTTAATTGCAAATCTTGTTGTTGCCCAGCGTTTTGATGCAGGAATAATTGCAGGATTTAACGGAACTCAGGTAGAAGGTGATAATCTGAAAGGCTATCACAAAGCAGGAATTTTAGCCGGTCTTTTTGTGCAAACCGATATTGCGCCGGCAATTGTGGCCGGAATGGAAATTAAATATTCGCAAAAAGGCGCTCGCAGATCATTCGACCCCAAACAACCCGACATTGATAAATACGTTATGCGCCTTGGATATATTGACATTCCGCTTTTTATGGCATTCAGGACCAACGACCGAAGTATGATTATTGGTGGTATTGCGCCAGGAGTTTTAATCCACTCGAAAGAATTGAACAGCGATGGCGAAATTCCGGAACCCGACCGACAGGACTTTAACACCTTCGATTTGCAGCCATTTCTTGGATTTCAGTTTGATTTTCTGGAACATGCCTCGGTTGATCTGCGCTTTGCTCTATCTGTTATTCCGAGCAGTGACAAATCAGAAACCAATTATTATTTTCACAACGGACTATTTAATAACGTAATTTCGCTGGCATTGTATTACCGGTTGGGGCGGTAAGATTGAAAAGGATTGATGCAGATTGAATGAGATTGAAAAATTGCTGAATTGCAAAACTGTCAAATTGTTCTATTGCTAAATTGTAGAATTGTAAACTGCGACTGTATACTGGAAGCATCCCTCTCACTTCTGCAATCTAAAATCGTGAATCAAAATTCGAAGTTCAAGTTCTACAGTTATACCTCATTCACTCAATTACTCATTCACTAAATCCCTTTCCCACCTAATCCTTAATAACTAATCCTTTCAATGGCTATTCACCATCCACTTTGAAAAATCATCAAGGTATTTCCAGAACGATTTCAATACGTCATCAGGCAAATCCAGTTTACTTAAAACCTGCCTGTAACAGTTCAACCACTCGATGCGCGCTTCAGCGGTAATTGTAAATGGAAGGTGCCTTCTGTTTAGCTGAGGTTTTCCGCGGTTTTGGTTAAAATAATCGGGGCCTCCACAAATCTGAATAAAAAAATCAGCCGAGTGTTCTTTCGCCTTTTCAAGTGCTATCGGATTTTTTGGGAACAGATCTTTGATCGGGCTTTGCACCACCAGATCGTAATGATCGCTCACCATTTTACGCATTCCCTCCTCTTTCAGAATTTCCAACATTAACGGCGAAGGAAGTGTAATGCCGGGCCGAACTCCCTTGAAATATTTGCTGATCTCTAATTCCATCTTTGCTTTTTTTGTGTTGAAACAACCAAAACCAAAAGTTGTTGAAACGACTGTTCAAAAACCGAACGAATTAAGATACAATTTTTAAACATAAACCGAGAATTATTCCCATACGATAGAACAATCAACTCCCTTAATTTGTCTTTAGAGTGACCGGTTAAGTTTAACCAAAACCTTTTACTACGATGAGAAAGAAATATATGAATCCGTACCTGGCGGGAGTGCTGCTTGGTCTGGTACTTTTAAGCGCCATGTTTTTTTCTGGGCGCGGACTGGGAGCCAGCGGCGGATTAAAATACGCAGTGGTGGCCGCAGTTGAAACGGTTGACCATCAACACGCCATGGAATCTTCGTACTACAGTAAATACTTCGAAGACGGGAAAAATCCCTTAAAAAGCTGGCTGGCGCTTGAAGTGCTCGGCATGTTTTTAGGAGGATTTATTTCGGGAGCCATTTCTGGCCGTTTAAAATTCAAAATTGAAAAATCGCCCAAAATATCGAATGGGAAACGACTGTTGTTTGCTTTTCTGGGAGGCGTGTTTTTTGTGTACGGCGCGCAATTGGCTCGTGGATGTACCAGCGGCGCTGCACTCTCGGGAATGGCCGTGCTTTCGGTAGCCGGATTTATGACCATGCTTGGCATTTTTGGCTCTGCCTTCCTTTTTGCATGGTTTTTCAGAAAACTCTGGATTTAAAACTCAATCCTTCAGTAACTCAGAAATTCAAAAATTATGGGACCGATTACAATACTTAACGACCTTCCGGAATGGCTTAACCTCGGCATCGGATTTTTTATCGGAATTGGCTTTGGCTTTGCGCTGGAGCAGGCCGGTTTTTCATCGAGCCGAAAACTAGCCGGCATGTTTTACGGCTACGACACTACCGTTTTGAAGGTGTTTTTTACGGCCGCAATCGTGGCGCTGGCGGGTTCGCAATTGCTTAGCTATTTTGGCTTGCTCGATTTAAACCTGGTTTATGTAAATCCATATTACGTAACTGCAACATTGGTGGGCGGAGTAATTATGGGAGCCGGATTTATAATGGGCGGTTTTTGCCCCGGCACCGGAATCAGTGCTATGTCGATAGGGAAAATCGATGCACTATTTTTCTTAGTGGGCGGCTTGAGTGGCGCATTTCTTTTTGCCGAAACTTATCCGATGATCCAAACACTGGCCGGAGCAAATTACAAAGGGCCGGTGCGTGTGGATGAATGGCTGGGAGTTTCTCCCGGAGTTTTTACTTTTCTGCTGATAGCCGCTGCAATCGCCATGTTCTGGGTGGCCGAGCTGGCCGAAAAAAAATATGCACGAAACGATATCACATCCGAAATTTAATCACTGATGAATGCACGAATAAAAATATCAGTAGCACTGGCAGGAGTTGGATTGATTCTGGCTTTTCTGCCATTTAATGCCGCGAAATCATTTCAACTAAAACCCACCGAATTGCTGGATGTTTCGTCGAATTCCGAGATGTATTTCTCGGTTGACGAGGTAGCCCGTTTTGTAAATAACGAAGACACAACTATTCAACTGATCGATTTGCGAAGTGCCTCAGAGTTTATGGAAAGTAACATTCCGGGCTCAATCAATATTCCTTTTAACGATTTACTCAATCCCAGCTGGGAAGGCTACCTGAATCAGGATAAAGTGAGAAATGTGTATTACGCGAACGGCGATGAAACAGCCAACATGGCCTGGACGATTGTAAGTGGATTGGGCTATTCGAATTCGTTTGTAATGAAAGGCGGAATGAATGAATGGTATAAAACGGTTATGCTGAGTAAATTTACAGGCGAACGAATTACGCCACGCGAAAATGCACTGTTCGAAAACCGCTACAAAGCGCGCAGAACATTTACCCAAATTAACAGTTTGCCCGACAGTTTAAAAATGCAATACCTCGAAGCAAAACGATTGGAAGAATCGCAGCTGGATGGAGGTTGCGAATAAAACAGCTACAAAATGAAGAAAAATATAATCTGGATTTTAGGTGTTCTACTCATACTCGTTGTACTGGTTTTGGTGCGAACTTTTAACGCAAACCTTTTCAAAAGAAATGTGAGCGAGGCAATTTCAACGACAACAGAAATGACAGTTTCGATGCAGGAGTTGAGCGAGTTAAAAGACAGCTACACAATAGTGGAATTGGGCGCCGAAAACCAACGCTTCCAAAATTCGGTGGCGATACCTTTTGATAAACTACTCGATAAAGGAAATAAAGAGAAACTGGCTTCGCTTGATGGTAAAATCCTGCTATATTCCAGCAACATTGCCACAAGTTCAAAGGCCTGGGTAATTCTAAATCAACTGGAATTTGATGGAGTTTACATCCTCTCCGACGAAGAAAATCCGGAGGTATTAAAATATAAATTCCAGCCCGACACAACGATCAGGCTGGAATAATATCGTTAAGAAAAATCTTCTATCTAATTCTGTACGTACGGATAGTCGTGAATTTCGGCGTCGGTAAACGGCAGCCACGAAAGCTCACTTTCTTCTTCCTTCATTTTATCGTACATAAATGCGTTGTTACCAAACGTAAGTGTTTTGGCATCGTAACCAAACAAACGCAGGTAAGCCGTTGCAAATCCCGAATTGTGGCCGGTATTGCAGTACAATACAACTTCCTTATCCACCGGAATAGTTTGCATCTCTGATACAATTCCAAGTGTTCCGCCGGGTTTGTACCGAACAGCGCCCGGGATATGTCCCGACTCGTACTTGTCTTTCCTGTCGTAGTTAATCGTGTAATAATGTGCCGGATCTGCAAACACAGCACTGGCTTTCACCAAAGCATCGCTATAACCGGCTGCGAAAAGCGTCTCGATTCGTTGTTGCAGAATCTCGTCGCCACTGGAACTTCCTGTGTTTAGTTTCGGAAAATCTGCTACCGGTGCTTTATCATGGTCTGTTGTTTCCAGCTGATCCTGATAATCGGATGAAACATTAGCAAGCCAAGCACTTTCTGCAAAATGTTTGTTCCAACCACTCATTCCCCAGCGCATGGCGTAAACATTGCCATAACCGGCCAGTCGTAGCAACGAAGCCGCATAACTCGAAATCTGTCCGGAATAGCAAACCACCACAATTTTATCGTACTCAAACGGCTTGATATCGTTGGTGAGATACGCCGGCACATCGCTAAAATCCACACGAACAGCACCTTTTATGTGTCCATCTTTGTACGCTTCTTCATTTCGAAGGTCGATAATGTAGATGTTTCCATCCAGTTCCTCATAAACTGACGATGGTTTTATAAGCGACGGGAAATTGCGGCTGTTGGCATAATCGCCCATTTCATTGAGGGTTTTCAGCAAAAGTTTTGCCTCGGCATTTACCTCAACTTTTGGAGTTGTTTCTTTAACGGTAGTTTCTGCCTGTTCCGTCTTTTTCTGCCCACCTGAGCAAGAAATTAAAACGACAAAAGCCGCCAGCGAAAGAAAACTTAAAATCGGTTTTATCTTGATCATAAATTAATAGGTATTAACTCTAACTTTCAACAGGATTCATTTCTTTGTCGTAACGCAAAGTTTCAACTCTGCGGCCCTGCTCATCGTATTTGTACTCTACAATAGCTACACCGTTATTGGGGTTGTTAACCACATTTCCGTCGGCATCTTTCGAAATACTTTTTACCAGCTCTCCAAGTTCGTTGTACTCATTCTCGGTTACCGGAATTCCTTTTCCGCCAAGCAATTCATCGTCCTGGTCGTAAACCACGGTTTTAACAGCGTTACCATATTCATCAACAGTGTTTTGGCGCTTGGCCCAGCCCCAGTATAAATTCGAAAGCTGCCCGGTAGTGCTGTGCACCGAAAAGCTCAGTACATCGCCTTTGTCGTTGTTTTCGAATAAGAAATACGAAACACCAACATCGCCACAATTTTCAGCAGTACAATTGTACATGGTATCTTCAATGTAGTTGGCCATTCGGGTTACGTAACCATTCGCATCATACGAAAAACGTAGCTCGTAAAAAGGACAAAACGGGTTCATAATAGTTTCTTCCTCGGCAAGGTTGTAACGCAATTCGCGAATCATTCCATTGTCGAGTTTCGACCACACATAATTGTGAATGTTATTGCGGTTTTCCACCGGGTTTCCATCCTTATCGAGGAAACGCATTGCAACGCGCATTCCCGAATCGTCGAGCGTATATTCCTGTGTAAAAGCACCGCCGCTTTCAATGGCCTCACCTTTATCGTTAAAGAAATGTTTGATCTGCTTGTTACCTTCGTAAGTGTAGGTAATTTTTGCAGCGCGCAGGCCGGAGTAATCCAGCAACACACCGTTGCGGTTGTATTCTACCGATGCCAGAGTGCCATCGTCGTTCCAGGTGAATTTGTAGTTATTCACTTTTTCAGCTTCGTCGGCCGAAATTTCATGCGATCCACGCTCCGTATCCCATGGCGTTTCGCTAAACAGCAACTGTCGGTAATACTTTACGTTAGCATCTTCGTTGGTCGCGGGCTTTTGGTTACACGCCATAAAGCCCATAACCACAAGGGCAAGCAAAAACAATCTTGTAATTTTCATTTTGTTGTATTTTTTAGATAATGTTAAAAGCAATCATTATGTTGCTTTAACAGATTGAAGGGAAACATTGTTTAAATAAGGCCTTCCGTTGAATTGATTACATTTTTGAAGAAACCAGACCGACCATTAAATATCGGCATAAGCCAACGTGGCAATACTGACTTTTGTACCGGGCAGTTTTAACAAATGAATAGCACAGGCTTCCAGCGTTGCACCGGTGGTTACCACGTCGTCAATTAGCAAAACATGTTTGTTCTCAATTGCTTTCGGGTCATTCAATGCAAAAACGCTTTCAACATTCTGCCAGCGTTCGTAGCGGTTTCGTTTTGTTTGGGTTGCTGTGAAAACTTTTCGATGCAGCGTTTTGGTGTCAACCGGTTTTTGTAAAACCCCGGCAATTCCGCGGGCTATCCATTCACTTTGGTTAAAACCGCGCTTCTTTTCTTTTCGCGGATGCAGCGGCACCGGCATCAAAACATCAATTTCGGCAAAGTCGGGTGATTCCAACAACTGCAAGCCGAATTTCTTCCCGGTTTCAAAGCCCAGCTCTTTTAATCCTTTGTATTTCACAAAATGAATTAGCTGTTGGTATTTACTCCCCTTTTTGTAGCTGAAAAAAGCTGTTGCCGCCGAAATATCAACCCGTCCCCAAAACAATTGAGCTACTTTATTCTCCGGTTTTAAATGAAAATTGGTTACCGGAAGATCCTGCCAGCAATCAAAACACACGAATGTTTCCTGCGATACCAGACGTCTTCCGCAGGTTACACAAAGCTCGGGAAAAAACAGCCCCAATACATCGGAAATACTTTGTTCGAGAAGCTTCATCGCTGAAAGTTACGAAATTCTCAATTTAACCATTTAATGTTTAGTTAAAAGTTACTTGTTGCTGATTAATAATTCGTTAACCCTCTGATAATTTTTACATAATCAGAGTTGAGCAAAACATCCATAACTTGCAGCTGTATAAAAAATATTTCCCTTATCTCTCTTGTATTCCTCTCAAGAAATCATCTCCAAAGGTTGTCGCGTTCGAGACAACCTTTTTGTTTTATAAAAATTAGGTATTTTTAGTAGCGCCTGCGTCTTAACTAAAGACAAATGGCTGAATTATCTGCGACTTTGCAAAAATTAAGTACGGTTGAATATTTATAAACCTACAAAAGTCAGGATTTTGGCCATAGAAATTAGTATTTTTACCTGCATTGTTAAATCAAGAAACCTAAAATAACCAATGGCCATATTTCAACGTTTTGGTAACTACCTTCGAAAAAAGCTGTTACTCATTATTTTTATCGGATTCATAATTGGTATCGCTGTTACCATTTCTTCGCTTAAAGTCATTGAGGCTACCTCAACCAACGAATCGTGCGAAGTGTGTCACGTACATCCTCATGTTTTCGATTCGTGGAAACTTTCTGTGCATCACGAAAACAGAACCGGAATGCATATTGGCTGTGTTGAATGCCACCTCCCTCCAAAAGGGGAAGGCTATTTAATTGAAAAAGCAAAAGCCGGAGCGCGCGATGTTTACGGTTATCTGTTTAAAGACAGTGCCGATTTTAACTGGGAAGCCAAGTCGTCGCTTGAGCAGGCGCAACATTTTGTTTTTGAGGAATCGTGCATCAGCTGCCACAATAATTTATTTCCGCTAACACTTACTTCCGAAGGTCAGCAGGCGCACCTTTATTATTCGCAAAACGAAGAGGAATTGCGTTGTATCAACTGTCACCTGAATGTTGGCCATTACGATCCGAATGCACTGCACGCCAAAAATGTTGAGTTTGGAAGTGCCGGTGCCGAAGCAAAAGAACAATATACAGCTGCAGCCGAAGTAACGGCGCATGAAGATTATACCGAAACTATTCCGGGAACAACCATTGCATTTAATATGAAAGCTATTCCGGGCGGAAGTTTCAAAATTGGAAGTCCGGAGTCGGAGCAACTTCGCGAGAGTGATGAAGGTCCGCAGAAAACCGTAAATGTAAGTCCGTTCTTTATGGCCGAAATAGAAGTGAGCTGGGATGAATACCTGGCATTTTACAGTGCTACTGCCACCGAAGGCCGAACCACTGATACCGAAGGTGCACGCACCGAGACTGGTGTTGAGGTTGACGCGATCTCTGGTCCAACACCGCCATACGGGCAACCCGACCAAAACTGGGGAATGGGAAGCCGTCCGGCTATTACAATGAGTTATCATTCGGCCGAAACTTACTGCAAATGGTTATCGCAGGTTACCGGCAAAACTTACCGCCTGCCAACAGAAGCAGAGTGGGAATACGCAGCCCGCGGAGGTACCGAAACTCCGTTCTTCTTTGAAGGTGAGCCGAAAGATTTTAAAGAGAAAAACTTTATTGGAAAACTATTCGGACAAGGAAGCGACGTTATTAATAACTACGTTGTTTACGAGAAAAACAGCAGCCTGAAAACTGCCACTCCCGATGTTGTTGAACCGAACTCGTTTGGTCTGAAAAACATGCTGGGTAATGCTGCAGAATATTGCTCCGACTGGTACACCGAAGATGCCTACTCGAAGTTAAGCGATGGCGTAAGCGATCCGAAAGGACCGGCTTCGGGCGAGGAACACGTTATTCGTGGCGGAACATTTAAAAGCCCTGTTGGCGAAGTTAGAAGTGCTGCACGCGATTACACCCGGAGTGAAGCATGGATGAAAACCGATCCGCAAATGCCAAAAAGTATCTGGTGGTTGTCGGATTGTAATTATATTAGCTTCAGGGTGGTGTGCGATTATGATGAAAATACCGGAAAATAACTTATAAATATTGAATCCTAAATTCAACTAAAACATTAATATCATGAGTGATTACAACTTTTCAAGAAGGAAATTTTTAGCCGGAGCCGCAACAGTAGGTGCAGCAGGGGCTATGGGTATCGGAACCTTATCATCGTGCACTGGCGGAGGATCTTCTGCAAGTGGCGAATACGATTGGTTACAACGCGAGTACAAATATCCACCTCTGCTGGATGAAGTGCCTGCCGGAACAGTTTTAAAAGCCGGAGTTGTTGGTTGCGGCGGACGTGGAACCGGTGCAGCTCTCAACTTTTTGGAAGCCGGTGGTTCAACCGTTCAGGTAACTGCATTGGCCGATGTTTTTCAGGACAGACTTGATAGTTGTGTTGACAGAATTAAAACAGAAACTGGTCAGGAAGTTCCTGCCGAAAACTGTTTCCTTGGTTTTGATGCTTATGAAAAAGTGCTGGATTCGGGTGTTGATATCGTAATTCTGGCCACACCGCCAAAATTCCGCCCACAGCAATTCGAAGCTGCAGTAAAAGCACGTAAGCACGTATTTATGGAGAAACCGATTGCTGTTGATCCTGTTGGAATTCGCCAGGTTTTAGCCGCAGCAAAAATGGCCGACGCTGCCGGATTAAAAGTGGTTACCGGTACTCAACGTCGTCACCAGCATAAATACATTAATGTATATAAAGAACTCAGCAATAATGCAATTGGCAAACTCACCACAGCCGAGGTTTATTGGAATGGTGGACAATTGTGGTACCGAAACAACAAGCCCGAATGGAGCGAAATGGAATGGATGATCCGCGACTGGGTAAACTGGTGCTGGCTTTCAGGCGATCATATTGTTGAGCAACACGTACACAATATCGACGTTGCCAACTGGTTCTTTGGCAAACACCCTATAAAAGCGTTAGGTTTTGGTTCACGTCAGCGACGCCCAACCGGCGATCAGTATGATAATTTTGCCGTACGTTATGAACTGGACGACGGACGCCAGGTTTTAAGTACATGCCGCCAGATTAATGGTTGTACAAATGCCGTAAACGAAGTGATGCACGGTACAAAAGGAAAAGCATTTACAGCCCAAGGAGGCACGGCAACAATTACCGACCTGAATGGTAATAATCTTTTCTCGATCGAAGAACATGCAACCAATCCATACGTTCAGGAGCACAAAGACCTGATCACCTGCATTCGCCAGGATATTCCGTTTAACGAAGCTGAAGAAACTGCCAACTCGGTAATGGTGGCCATTATGGGACGCGTTTCGGCATACACCGGAAAAGAAGTTACCTGGGATGAAATGATGAACTCAGACATGAAACTGGGTCCTGACACTTTCATTATGGGCGATATTGGTTTTATGGAAACTGCAAGTGTACCTGTACCGGGAACACTTGAAGGTTAACAAAATAGTAGCCTCTTTAAGATTGATCAATCAATTCAATATGAACCTTCGGCTACGGTCGAAGGTTTTTTTGGCACTATACTTGTTTTAACACTAAAAAATGAAGTTTAATTATAAAAGTCTATTGCTATGAAAACAATTGAAAACAAACAAACATCTACCTTCAGAAAAATTTCAGCGGTTTTATTAATTATTGCAGCCACCATTTTCGCCTCATGCGAAGGACCGATGGGACCTCCGGGAGTTCCCGGAGAAGACGGTTACAATTTTATTGGAACCACTTTTGAATTTACCGGTGACTTTACAGCGGCAAACAATTACCAAATGGTTTTCAACTTTTTGGATAACGGATTTGATCCTTATGAATCGGATGTGATTCTTGCTTATATTTTATGGGACCATGATGGTTTGGATTACTGGCGTCCGTTGCCACAATCCGAATATTTTGATTCCGGTGCAATCTTAACGTATAATTTCGATTTTACCGGTGATATTGACAATGATCGCCTTGTAGATATGTCTGTGTTCCTTGGAGGCGATGTTGTTTACTCATCATTGCCTTCCGCGTATACACAAGCACAAACCTTCAGAGTTGTGGTTGTTCCGTCTGATTTTATGAGTATGGCCAATGTTGATGCCAGCGATTTGAACTCAATTTTGAATTCTTCCAGTATTCAGTTGAAATCGTTAGGTACAATTGAACCTGGAACGGTTATTGACACCAATATCGAGATCAAATAATTAATGATTATATATTTCAAAACCGCTAACCGGAAATTGGTTAGCGGTTTTTTTTATGATTCTACGTTATAAATATTAGCTGTGAGCCAGCCTTTATTTTAATAAAAAAATGAGCGCCCGGTGAATACCTGCGGCGCTCAGGACATGCGAAAGGCTAACCTATCTCGTTAGAATCGACAGATTGCCATTCCAAATATGCTCCATCGTATACTTTTACATTTGGATAACCCAAACCTTTTAATGCCAAATAAATAATTCCGGCACGTACACTGGTTTCGCAGTACACAATAACGGTTTTATCTTTGGTAATTCCCTTCGATTCAAACATCGAAGTAAGTGCTTCGTTCGATTTTAATAAACTTTTGCCATCAGCTAAAGTTTCGTAATTCACATTTACAGCGCTTGGAACATGTCCTGGTCTTGCCAGTTCAGTTTCTGCAGTACCGGCATATTCTTCAGGTGTACGAGCATCAACAATTACGTACGATGGGTTGCTAATCGCTTTTTTTACCTCATCCATAGTTGCCAGTTGATTTTCATCAACATTGGCAGTAAATGTGGTCTTTTTACCTTTTGTAGCTGTTCCAATTGGACCGCGGGTTGCTTTCCATCCGGTAATGTTACCATCCAACATTTTTACATTTGGCGCTCCCAAATACTTTAGCATCCAGTACATACGACCGGCATATTTTGTCGAACCCTCATCGTAAACAACAATGGTTTTATCTGACGATACTCCATAGTTTCCGAGTTCGGCGGCCATTTCTTCCGGCGATTTAATAACATTACGAATAGGTTCGTCGTTACAAAGCGTACCGTGTGGAAGATCGATTGCGCCACGGATAAAAATTTTCTGATTTGCCGCTGCATTTACAATAACGTAATCAGTATTTTTTAAATTCTTTTTGAGCTCATTAGCCGAGATCAAATCCTGGGCTGAAACGGCAGAAGCCATTAACAGCACTAATCCTAAAAGAAATAATCTATTAATTTTCATTATATGTGTTTTTAAATTAGAATCTTACTTGTAGCTGAACCATGATCATGTCGTTCGGAATTTCTCCGGCCCATTCAGCTTTGTATTCGTAATTCACCTGTAAACGCGTCCATTCGTTAAAGAAATAATTAAAACCAACAGTTGTAATGTGTTCCATGTTGTTATTTCCCAAACTCAAATCGCTGTTATAATTCTCGTATTTAATAAGTGGTTGAAAATTATAGGTCAGGTTGTAAAGTGCCAATATTGACAAACCTTCGCGTTTTACGCTACCCTGCACCAATTCAGGATCGCCGCCACATCCGCCACCAACAAGGTACGATCCTTTGTCTTCGGCCCAGATGTATTCACCTTGTACAAGAAAACCATATTTGTCTACTTCAAACTCAGCTCCCAATCGGGTTCTTTCGTCGGGTTCGGTAACTGTTTCATCCTGGCTTGTTGCTTTTCCGAAACGGAAACTACCACCAACATGCATCCAGTCGGTTGGCTGAACCAACACTCTTCCCACTACGTCTTTGTATTTATCGGCATCCTTAACCAAAAGCCCTGTTCCGTTCATCACCGCAACAGAATATTGTATTAAAGTAGTATCCGATCCCCCAAGTACCATCAACCCCATATCGCGATCGGGCGCCGTAAGTTCGTTGATAAACTTTGATCGATTAATTGTATACAGCGAGTGGCAAGGCGTTCCCAATTCTTGTCCGAACGGAGATTTGAAGGAGCCCAAACTCACCTTTGCAAACGAAAAACGTTTGTAGGTAATAAATGCATCGAGCAAATACGCTTTTGGTCCATCCTTTTTAAAAGGACTTGTTTCTACCAAAACGTAGTAAGTAAAGTCGTATGGAATATTTCCCATAACGCCAAGGCGTGCACGGTTAAAACCAAAAGTGTTCATATTGTCGCCTTCGGCAAATTCATAGTCGTATTGCGCCTGCAGGTATCCGAAAACTGCGACACCTTCATCCGACGTGGGCTCGGAACAACCCTGAGCCTGGGCATTGTAACCCAACAAAAAGGCTGCTGATAGTATAAATAATATTTTGCGTAACATAATCTGATGTTTAAATTGATAATAAACAGAGCGGACTGTAAAAACAGTTTCCCACTCCAACACTTTTAGTTAGATGATACTGTAGGCAGATCCTTAGGATTTGAATCATAACCCCAGTGATTTGTTACGCCACCTGCATCCCAGAATGAATTTGAATGACTCAAACCATTCATGCCGAAAAGAAGACTGTAAGCATCAAAACCGAGCACATTTAAGTAGGCGGTAATAACTGCTGAAGTTTGTCCGGTGTAGCAATAGGTTACAACTTTTCCATCCGGATCAAGTTTACTGCAATCGTCGATTAACAATGGATTGATTCTAACAGCGCCATCTACATGACCAAAACCTGTGTAGTGTTCAGCCGAGAAATAGTTATTTACGTAGTAATCACCGGTGCTGGCTAAAACATCAGCACCCTTTGCTGTTTTAAATCCTGCGGCAACTACTTCTTCAACTCTTTCAGCAAGAATATCGGCACCATTTGTCGATGTACTTGTCCATGCAGGAGCATCAAAACTTCCGGCAGTAGTTTCGCTGTTTGTCCAGTTATTGGCATCATCAAGCGTTTTACAGTTTGGTGTCCATTTGTCGAAATTCGTGTTCCAACCGCTCATTCCCCATTTTAGCGCTTGCGTATCTTCATAACCGTAAAGGCGAAGTAACGAAGTAGCATAACAAGCAGTTTGTCCGGTATAACAAACCACCAAAATTGGTTTATCAGCACTTTCGGCTGCCGTTAAAATATCGCCAAAAGCAACGTTGTTTGCACCTTCAATATGTGCAGCAGCAAAATCATCGGCCCCACGAATATCCATGATCCACTTTGAAGAAAGATCACCATCAACAGGTGCTGCCATTACAAACTTCTGACCAGCAGCATTTGATAATACATGGTTTATATCCATATCAATAGATTTCAGGTAAGTGGTCAGCGTTTCATAAGCTTCCGGTTCGGTGCCTGAACAATCACATTCTTCTTCTTCATATTTACATCCGGTAAATGTGACAGAAGCAAAAACTGCAAGTAATAAGGTGTAAAAAATGTACTTTTTCATCGTAATAAAATTTTAGGTTATTGTCAAGTATTAGCATCCACCGGTTGGTTCTGCATCTGAAGCATGTAATCGATTCCGGTTTTTACTAGATTAATTTTTGCAAAACGGTTTGGGAACCTGCCTGCTCCGGCGAGTTCCGCTTTTAATAAGTTGTGGTTGAATGTAATTTTGAGAATTAGGTTCAATATCTGTTTGATGCCTTTTGTTGTGGACTTCCGGTAGTTCAAACCGCTCTCACTAAGCCATACAACAATACCCAACATCAGCAGAATGAATGCCTTTCCCATGTCCTTTTAAAATTTAAATTCGATTAGTTAATCAACATTTCAAAAGTAACAGGGCTGCATATACGAACTGAAAAACCGGGCTATCACCGCCTCAAAAGGGATTCATATTGTGGTCAGTAGCCTATTTGATTTAAATCAAATACATGATTGACTTACTTATTAACTATTAACTTTTTAACTATATTAGCCACCCTTACTAACTTTGATAACTATGCCATTAAACAAATTGGAAAAATGCGTTGGATGTAAATGCATGTCAGCCCCTTTTAAGAAACTTACGAACGAAGAGTTGATTCAAATTAACCGCAACCGGGTTGAAGTAAATTTCAAAAAAGGAGAAATCATTGCAAAGCAAGGAGCTTTGGCAGCACATATCATTTATATTAAAAGTGGCTTGGTGAAAGTTTACCGCGAACATGCCAATGATGAATTGATACTTTCGGTTGAAAACCGGGGTAAGTTATTAGGCTTGCAGGCACTCTATTCAAAGAATATTTATCCTTACTCCGTAAAAGCATATACTGATACCAGTGTTTGCCTTCACGATATAAACTCAATTGATTCGTTTATTCATCAGAATGCCACATTCAGCGCAAGCATTCTGCACCATTTAAATGATGAGTCGTTGTTCTCATACAACCGAATGGCTTGTTTAACCTTGAAACAATTGCACGGTAGATTTGCCGATTTGCTTTTATGTTTCAGCCTGCGGTTATTTAAACGAAAAAAATTCGATATCCCAATCAGTAAAAAAGACATGGCAGCGATTACCAACATGTCGCAGGAAAGTCTATCGCGGGTTATCAAAGATTTTGTTTCTGAAAAAATAATTGATGTAAAAGGGAAGGAATTTACTATTCTTGATTTCGATAGGGTGCGCCACCTCAGCCAGGTAGGTTAACCTTTTTGCTTAATTTCCTCCAGTTTATTTTCGTTCAAAATGGTAAGCACATTGTGTTTCAGTGCTATAATTCCCATGTCCTGAAATTCTTTTAAAATCCGCGATACACTCTCGCGCGAAGTACCAACCAGGGCAGCAATTTCGGTTTGTGTGAGATGCAATGTAAAAGGATTTTCGCCATACACTTCATTGGCAAAATAACTAATGGTGTTGGCCAGTCGGCCGGGTAACTGCTGTTGCACGTTCTTTACTAAACGATCGAAATAATTCATTTCATCTTCAAAAACTGTTGATAAAACCTTCAAGGCAAATTCGCCATTACTTTTCAGCAAGGCCCGAAAATGATCGCGGTCGATGTAACAAACTTCCGATTTGGCCAATGCAATGGCCGAGTAATAATTCGTTTTTGTCTTGTTATCAAGATTCTGAAGACCAAGGTAAGATCCCCGTTTTGAAACGCTCAAGATAAAATCCTTTCCGCCGGCTCCCTTTTTTACGAGTTTTACAAATCCTTCCCGCAAATAAATGATATGTTGAACCGGTCCACCCTCCTTAAAAATAAGTTCGCCCTTTTCGTATTCAATAATCGAACACTCTTCGCCAAGCGCACTTAACTCACTGTTTTCGAGTACTGAGAAAGGCTTCGATTTTAGGGTGCAATTAACACAACTATTGGTCGACAGGTTCATGGAATAGTTCTTTGGTGTAATTTATATCACAAGTATACGAGATTTATTTCACAATGTTTAATGAACCAATGCTCTTTATTGGTCGTATAATTGTAAAAACTTTATACCATGAATAAAATAGTAACATTAATCTGCTACAATTTGGGTCTTTGGGGAATTCTGGGATTCTTCGTTACCATCCTTCTTGGCTTCCTGTCTTGCTGTGCCAATTTAACATCTGCTGTATTTTATACCGCATTAATTGTGTTTGCAATAATTGGCCTTACCGCCACCACCATTTGTGTAGCTCGTGGATGCAAGAAGCATTAAAAAAGAAAGAAGATTACCAATAAGCTTCAGTGCCGATACAATTGTATGGGCAGGAAGGATTATGTGTTTTAGTACCGCTCCAGTTTCGGATAAGCTTCGTGCCAGGCATTCCAACCACCCTCTAACGAATAAACATTTTTATAACCCAGTGTCATCAGCGTTTTTGTTGCCAGCGCCGAGCGACTTCCACTGCGGCAATATAAAATTATAGTATCCGTTTTTTTAGGCACTGCATGACGAAAACCTTCCCAAACCGCTTCCTTTTCAATGTGCGATTCCAGCACACCTCGTTGCACCAAATAAGCTCCCGGAATATGACCGGCCTGGTACTCATCTTTTGTGCGCACGTCGATTAAAATATAATCAGCGTCACGGCTCTTCAGCCCCTCCACATATTTTTCATGAAATCCTTCCGTGTCAACGGTAGTAATTTCCTGCTTTGTTGCAGCAACCAATTCTTTATATCCGCTGTAAACCTTGGTTTCCTGGGCCGAAAGCACAGAAACCATCCCTACCATCAATAAGATGATAACTCCAATTTTCTTCATAATATCAAAGATTTTAAAATAGTACCCGATGCGAACAATTAACAATTGCGCTCCTCTATTTCAGAAACGCACAATTGTGTTTGCTCAAAAACAATTTCGAACATTGAAGGTATAAAGAAAATCGGCCTTATTTTAAGTTTCGAATCCTTAATTCAGTTTTGTTTTGATTTTTTAATAATTCAGCCAGCTCGTCGGTATTTGTTTCTCCGAAATGGTAGGGATAAAGAACTTTTGGCTGAAACATTTTGGTAGCGTCGGCCACCATTTCAGGAGTCATGGTGTAAGGTAAGTTCATTGGCAGAAAGGCCACATCGATATCTTTCAATTCAGCCATTTCCGGAATATTTTCGGTATCGCCGGCAACGTAAACTTTTTTATCGCCAAAGTGCAACACATAACCATTACCAACTCCTTTAGGATGGAAGGGTTTTCCCGGTTCGCGTTCGTTTTTAATATTGTAAGCAGGCACTGCATCAACTTTAATTCCTGCAAAAGTTCCCGATTCGCCATTGCTCAGTACTTTAGTTCCGGCGTATTGTTCGTTGCAGGTTTTAGTGAGTACCAGTTCGGTTCCGTCCTTTTTAACGGCATCCAGCGCTTTGGCATCTAAATGGTCGCCATGCTCGTGCGTTATCAAAATCAGATCGGCTTTCGGCATCATTGCATAATCGGCATACCACGACACCGGATCAATATGAATCACTTTTCCATTAAACTCCATCATTAGTGTTCCGTGCGCAATAAAAGTTATTTCCAAATCGCCTTCCGAAGTAGCGAAAACATCCTTCTCAAATTCCTGAGCTTGCGCAAAAACAACAAAAACCAACATTATCAGTAATGTAACTATATTCTTCATAACCTAAACTTTAAAATTCACTGTAAGATAGGTATAAAATCATTTTTTTGCATCTTCTTTAATAATAAACAGAACATATGTATAAGCTTCAGGCATCAATTTATTTGTACTTTCGGAGCAAAAATTCAAAAACTATCTGATATGAAAAGATTATTTCTATTGATTGCCATAGTTGGCCTTGCTTTCTCCCTTTCGGCCAAGGAATATTCGGTTGAATCTCCATCGGGAAAGATACAGGTAAAGGTGAATGTTGACGAAACGGTTACCTACTCGGTGTTTTTAAATGGAACTACAATTGTTGCGCCGTCGCAGATTTCGATGGAATTGTACGATGGAACTGTTTGGGGTGTGGACGCCAAAGTGCGCAAAACAAAAACCAACAGCGTTTCGCAGGTGCTTACGCCGGTTGTTCAACGCAAAAGTGCTACGATAAAAGACGAATACAAAGAGTTAACCTTGACGTTTAAAGGTTATGCGCTGCAATTCAGAGCTTACGACGATGGCGCAGCTTACCGCTGGGTGTCGGATAAAGATGGCGAATACAAAGTGAAAAGCGAGCTGGCGACTTTTACGTTTCCGGCCGACAACAAACTTTGGTTTCCGGAAGAAGAAAGTATGATGACGCACCAGGAACGCGAATACCTACGCGAAACCCTGTCGAATATTGGCAGCGATCGTTTTGCATCTACCGGACTGCTGGTTGACTGTGGAAACGGCATTAAAACCTACATTTCGGAGTCGAACCTGATGGATTACCCGGGAATGTTTTTACGTGGAAGCGATGATAACCAATATGCTTTAATTGGAAAATATCCGGGAGTTGTGCTGGAAACTGAAATGATGCGCGACCGCGATGAAAAACCAACAAAATACGCCGATTACATTGCTGAGTGTAACGGTCCTCGCGAATTCCCGTGGCGTGCCATGGTAGTTACCGAAAACGATGGTCAGTTGATTGAAACTGAAATGATTTACAAACTGGCTCCTGAGTGCCGACTGGAAAACACCGACTGGATTAAGCCGGGGAAAGTTGCATGGGACTGGTGGAATGCCAATAACATTTATGGTGTTGATTTTGTGGCCGGCGTAAATACCCAAACTTACAAGTATTACATCGATTTTGCTTCGAAATACGGTTTGGAATACATCATTCTGGACGAAGGCTGGTATGTGCTTTCTGATATTCTGGAGCTGGAAAAAGATGTGGATGTTAAAGAGATAATCGACTACGGAAAAGAGAAAAATGTTGATGTGATTCTTTGGGTAGTTTGGAAAACCATGGATGACAAACTGGAAGAAGCACTCGACCAGTTTCAGGCGTGGGGCGCAAAAGGTATTAAAATGGACTTTATGCAACGCGACGACCAGTGGATGGTAAATTTTTACGAGAAAATTGCCCGCAAATGTGCCGAGCACGAATTGTTGGTTGATTTCCACGGATCGTACAAACCAAGTGGTTTGCGACGTGCTTACCCGAACGTAATTTCGTATGAAGGCGTTAAAGGACTGGAAAACGTGAAATGGGAGAATCTACCCGATCCGGAGCATGATGTAACTTTACCGTTTATTCGTATGGTTGCCGGCCCGATGGACTACACGCCGGGCGCGATGATCAACAAAACAAAACTGAATTTCAATCCGGTATTCAGCGAACCAATGAGCCAGGGAACACGCTGCCACCAGTTGGCTTTGTACCCGGTTTTCGAAAGCCCGCTGCAAATGTTGGCCGATAATCCATCGAACTATTTACGCGAGCCGGAATGTATGGAATTCCTTTCGGCAGTTCCATCGGTTTGGGACGAAACCAAAGTGCTGGAAGCTAAAGTTAGCGACTACATTGCTGTTGCACGTCGCTCGGGCGAAACCTGGTATGTGGGTGCTTTAACCGACTGGGATCCGCGCGAAATGGAGTTGAAACTCGATTTCCTTGGCGAAGGAACGTACACCATGAAAGTTTGGAAAGACGGACTGAACGCCGATAAACACGCTGCCGACTTTGCACAGGAAACTGTTGAAGTAACTGCGGATTCTACTGTAAAAGTAAAAATGGCTCCCGGTGGTGGCTGGGCTGCTATTATTGAAAAGAAATAGATTCGAATAGCGAGACGCTAGTTTCGAGGTTCGAGCATATAAGGATTCCATCCCTCTGTGTTAATTCAGAGGGATGGAATCCTTTTTTTGTGCGATTGGCGGTTTTTAACCGCCTTTTTCATGCGGTTAAAAACCGCAGATCACTTTATCCCAGCGCGAAGAGATGACATCCTTTTTTGTGGCCGCATATGAAGACTTCTTCAACTCCTGTTTTGTAGTTAACCGCTTGGTTTCTTACCCCTAAATCCCCTGTAGGGGACTTTTTGTCCCTCTTGGCGAAGTGCCTTTCAACAAATATCCGTAAACAAAAACAGCGGGCGACTAATAAATGATAGTCGCCCGCTGAACTATTTTGTGTAAGGTAAATCTGCTATTTACTTTTCTTGCAGCACGAATTTTACAGAAACTCCAACAGCCTTACCTTTGAATTTTTTAATATCTACTGAAGGAAGCTGTTCTAAAACTCTTTTCAATTCCAGAATCAACTCCGGTACCATTTCCTCATCATCTGTTGGTTGTTTTACGCCGTTTTTAGCATAACCAACCACAACCACATCTTCCAGGTGCTCAATATTTTTTTGCTTATAATCATGTATTGAAACTTCCTTATTTTCTTTACCAAACTCAACAAAAGCCTGAACAGTTCCCTGGCTCCCTTTCTCAACTGCATTAGTGGGATATTTTATCTTTTTCGCAATAAACTTTCGCAAATCTAATTCCGAAGTTATTTCTTCCGTTTTTTTGGTAATAAGTATCACACCGTCTTTAGCTTCTTCTCCATAAGTCTTAATTGATTCAGCATCTTTCAGAACAGAGATCGATTCAATGTCATTAGGATCGATGTCATTCATCTCTCCAGTGAATTTTTCACCGTCGAGAAAGATCAGTGGCGATTTTCCACCAAGATCAGCAGAACCTTTCAGTTTGATCGAAATGGCTCCGTTTTTAGCGATTGGACCATATATTTTGGTAGCACTTTCGTCTTTCAGCACTTCCATTGATTCAATTGTTTCCGGATCGATATCGTTAATATCACCATCGTAAGGAATACCTTCAACAAGTACTACAGCATCCTCCATTTTAGCTTTTGCAGCTTCTTTGGTTGTAACAATGACTACACCATTTTTACCCCCAACCGACCCATATAATGCAGTAGCTTGTTCTCCTTTTAAAACAGACATGCTTTCAATGTCGTTCGGATCAATTAAATTTATATCAGCTACCGGTTTCCCATCTACGATATAAAGCGGAGCGCCGCCATTGGAACTTTCCGAAATACGAACCTGAACGCTTTCCAAGGGCTCATTTTTTGTCTGCGTTCCATAACCAATCACTTTTACCTCATCTGCTTTATCCTTTGCAGAGGCTTTTGTTGCGATAACGATCACACCGTCTTTTCCTTTGTCGCCGTATAAAGTTTTAGCCTGCTGACTTTTCAAAACTGTCATGGATGCAATTTCATCAGGCTGCAGAATATCGATCTTGCGCGACTCTTTGCCGTCAACAATGTATAAAGGAGGATTTTTAGAATTACTGAGCAAATCAACCCTGGGAAGACCATCATTTGGAGCGGCAACTCCAACTGCGAATTTTTTTGGTGTTTGATTTAGCTGAACATCAAGCTCCGATTTGCCATCAATAGCAACTTCTTTTTCATCGTATCCCATTATTTTAAAAACCAGCACGTTGTTTGCGTCGGTCGCAATCTCATAATTTCCATGCACATCCGAAATAGTACCAACTGTAGATCCTTTTACCAACACAGCTACTGCCGGAATTCCATCACCATCTTCGTTGGTGATTTTTCCTGAGATAGTAACTTCTTTCTCTGAGCTACTCTCAGCAAGACCTATTCTCAGTTCTTTCTTATTGCCGTAATAAACAACATCATTTTTGTAATAACCGGGTGCTGAGAAGCTTAAAACTATCGGTTTTTCTATTCCGTTAAACGCAAGTTCGAAAAACCCATTCCCATCTGCCACAAATTCTTCCGACGATTCATTGTTAACGATTTTGGCATTCGGAATCCTCTCACCAAAACCATTTTCTACAGTACCTTTTACTGTAAAATTGTCGCTTCGCACAAGAACCTCCGGTTTATTGACCATTTTATCAAACTCAGGAACGGTGCCTGGATCATAATCCCTGGTTTGAATATAATACACACCATCCTCTTTTGGATTTTTATCAAACGACAGTGCATTCGCAACCACTTTGTTTTCAAGGCCAAGTGCATTTATCACTTCACCTCCATCAAATCCGTTAGCAAAATCAAGGTTGATAAGGTCGGAATGATCGGCCGGAAGCTCAATACCGTCAACAACTACTTTTAATTGTCCGGCATCGTGTAACACTTCGGTTCGTACTTCCTTGTTCGACAAACCCATAACCAAAATGGCCAGCAGGGGCAGTACAACCAACTGTTTCATAAGGCTGTACCGATTTTCTGTTTTCTTTTTCATCATGATAATACGGTTTTTTAATTGTGAGCCGTTAAGCGCCGTCAAAAAGGGAGCTACTCCTTTTTTATGCGCTAATCCTACCATGGCCAATTGATAAGCTTCGGCATTATGATTTTGGGCTACCTGATGATCAGTCAGGTATTCCAGGTTATTTCGCATCGCATCGCGGATTAACCAGGCAAAGGGGTTAAACCACTGGAGTAGAAACAAAAGCTCGGCAAAAAGAATATCGAGCGTATGGCGTTCTCTTACGTGAATCATTTCGTGGTCGACGATCATTTTCAGATCGGGATTTTTCAATGTTTTTTCCGACAGCACAATTCGCGAAAAGAAAGAGAATGGGTGCACATCCTTTTTAGTAAGGTTAACTTGTGCTCCAAACAATTCCTTCAGGCGGCTAAATCGGATAATATTCATGGCTTTGAGGTGCCCGATCAACAGATTCAGTAGAAATACAACAATTCCGAGTGCATAAATCCCCAGCAGGTAATGATACCATTCGAAGTTAAATTGCGGCTCGCTGGCCACAGCAGCTTCGGGCAGGTAAGCAAAACCAGTTGAAGCAGCTGCGGGAATCGGCTGTATATAATTCACTTTGGTAAACGTAATCAGCGGAATAAGGAAACTAACCAAAAACGACACCGGCAAATAAATCCGGTTGAACAGAAAATGTTTCTGGTGCTGGAAAAGAGCCAGGTAAGCCAGGTAAAAAGCACCCAGCGCCAAAGCAGCCTTCCCGATATAGAGGATAAAATCTTCCATTACTTTTTGTTTTTAATGAGGTTAACCAGTTCGTCGATCTCGTCTTCCGACAGGTTTTTCTCTTTTACAAAAAAGGCCACTGCACTTTTGTACGAGTTATCGAAATAGTCGCTAACCACCTGGTTCATAAACGAACGGCGATACTCCTCTTTCGAGATGAGTGGAAAATACTGGTAAGTGTTGCCGTATTGTTTAAAACCGATAACGCCTTTGTCTTGCAACAAACGCACCAACGACGAAATGGTGTTGTAATGCGGTTTTGGTTCGGGATACAACTCAACAATGTCTTTTACAAACGCTTTTTCCAGTTTCCAGAGGATCTTCATCAACTCCTCTTCCTTTTTTGTTAGTTTCTTCATTGTACTGTCGTTTCATAATTTATTGTCATTCCGAACGTAGAGAGGAATCTGTGACAGATTTCTCGGTCGCTTCTCTCACTCGAAATGACAGTTATAATTTTACATCGACAAACATACAACTGATTTTTCAGTTCTGCAACTGTTTTTTCAGTTTGGAAACGAAGTTTTCAGTTTTTCAAGCAGTAAAGCTCATGCCATCCCGCATGGAATCCGCGTTTCATCAGAAATAAAAAAATGCCATTCTTTTTAAAAAGAACGGCATTCATCGTATTGTCTTTGTGTATTTACGTTAAAATTCTCCGCCACCCATGTCCATTCCGCCGTCGCCACCGCCACGGTTTCCACGGTCTTCTTTAAAGTTGTTAATCTTGTAGCTCAGTGTAAGCATTACTACACGTGGTTCGCGTTCAAAACGGAACCAGCTTTCAAAGTCGTCGCCATAGCTTGTCCGCTCAAAACGTCCTGTTCCCAGCGGATCGCGAACGCTAACAGTAGCCGAAAGTTTTTTATTCATAAACTCCTGACGGTACGAAATATTGGTGAAAAACATAGCACCGCTTTCGCCCTGCGCCGACACTGATTTGCCGCGGAAAAATGCATTTAATTGAAAACGTGAATTTTCAGCCAATTTAAAAGTCGTATTCATTCGGCCACCCCAGTTGGTACTTTCCCGGTCGATGGATTCGCCATTCAACTCGCCGGTAATTTTATATTTATAAACGTTCACACTGGCGTTAAGGATCAGCCACTTTTTGTAATTCCAGTTTCCGGTAACTTCAAGACCGGTACTGTAATCTTTATCAAAGTTGTCGGTGTACAGGTAAAAAATACCGTCTTCGCCCAACTCCTGTGTGCGATCGATTTTATTGTTGGTTACCCTGCGGAACAAATCGGCCGACATAAACGAACGTGTTTCGCCAAATCGTTTCATTAAACCCAGTTCGTACGAGTTGGTGTATTCAGGTTCCAAATCGGGATTTCCAAAACGGATGGTGTAACGGTTGTAATAATTTGGTGTTGGATCCAGATCGCGGCCACTCGGACGGTTGATCCTCCGGCTGTAACTTGCAGTAACATCGGCAGTTTGTGCTACCGGATACGAGAAGTGCGCTGTTGGAAACAGATCGAAACGATTGAGTGACGAAACATTTTCGGCACTGGTATTTTGTATTTCACGCACGGTTAACTCTCCACGCAAACCCGCCATGTAAGCAAGCTCACCCACCTTGTTGCTGTAGGTGGCATAAGCAGCGTGTATGTCGCGCTGAAAATCGGTAGTACTCGAATATTCGTCGTTGATCACCCAGGAATCACTCGCCTGATCGTAATCGCGAAATTCAAGCGTTTCCAATTCGCTTTCCAGTCGCCCCTGGTAACCGGCTTCAAAACGGCCATCTTCACTAAACGGATAGGTGTAATCGAGTTTTAACCGAATATCCTGTTCGTCCTCTGTTTCCAGTGTCGACACATTCGACAAATACTCGTTGGAAGGATTCCAATTCTCGTCGGCCAGCAATTCACCTTCTATTTCGTTGTCGGTTCCTGTCTCATCCGAGAAAAAAGCGGTTGCTTCAATACGGTGTCCGTTGTCGTCGAAATTATGCTGAAAATTCATGTTCAGCGTATAAAAATCGTTGCTGCGATCCGAGGTTTCTTCGCTTATTGAAAGAATTCGCTCGGAGGCCGGGATGGTAAAATTCTCTGTTCGGCCGCCACCTTCGTTTCCTCGTTCCGAGGTCCCGGTTTCTCCCGAAAGTGTTAAGGTAGTGTTGGTTCCTAAATAAATATCGGCACCCCCTTTAAAGCTGTGTCCGCCACGAATCCACTTCCGGTCGCCGGCCATATTCAAAAATTCAGTTGTATCGTTGTAATATGTTTCGCGCTCCGAGGCCATTGCCCCGTTATTGATCTCATCGCGCCAGTCGGCTCCAAAAAACAGGTTCAGTTTTTCAAAACGGTAATTCAGCATAAAATCGCCGCGGTATTTATCGCCCGTTCCAACGCTTGCATTTACAATACCGTTCAGCCCGTTCATCGAGTTCTTTTTCATCACCAGGTTAATGATACCTGCAGCACCGTCGGGCTCGTATTTTGCCGATGGGTTGGTAATGATTTCAATATTTTCGATCGCCGAAGACGGAATCTGGCGCAGTGCGTCGCTACCGCTTAAAACACTTGGCCGGCCGTCAATTAGTACGGTAAAATTTCCCGATCCGCGCAAGGCCACATTCCCTTCAATATCAACCTGAATAGAAGGTGTGTTTTCCAAAACATCAACGGCTGTTCCGCCAATGGCACTGATTACCTGGCTAACGTTAACCACTTTTTTATCGAGCTTGTATTCCACGGCAGCTTTGTCGGCCACAACATTTACTTCGCCAAGGGCAACCGTTGAAGGAGCAAGGTTGATCTCGCCCAAATCGTGCACACGGTTGCTGCGATCGATTTTAATATCTACCACATTTTCCTGATCGAAACCTATAAAGTTGGCCACTAAATAATAGTCGCCATAATCTAAATTCGCTATTTCAAAAATTCCCTTTTCGTTGGTAATACTTCCGGTTACGAGGGTTGAATCGGTCTCTTTATAAACGGCTATATTGGCAAATTCCATGGGGGTTTCCGTATCTTTTTCTACGATCGTTCCAACGATTTTTCCTTTTCCATCGTCGTTTGGATCGTCCTTTTTTACGGGGTCTTCAATTACTGCATAAGAATTCACCCCAATTAGTAATAGGGCGATTAAAATTACGTTCGTCAAGTACTTCATTGCTGTCTAAATTGTTTCCTTTTGTCTGTTTACTACTATAAGACCGTTTATTCTTTATTTAGTTTAATTCAACCGTGTTAATTAGTTGTTAACGTGTTTCTGCGTGGTTAGCGCGGTTAAGAAGTTTCGTTTTTCAGTAGTTTGGTTCGGGGTCGTAATCTTCCCTGTTCGAAAAAATTGTACGACTGTAAAATTGGTTGGTCTAAAAAAATGCCACCCTCCCGGATGGCATTCTACCAAAACTTAAAATCTATGGAAAAAGTGCCTCCTGCTCCTTAATCCATAAGGCTTGCAAAAATAATGCGATTCGAATTTTTCACAACTTTGGACGATAAATAGATCGTTGATTTTAATATATTTTAAGATTTGAGTTACCATGCGCGCTCCTGGCCCATAAAAAACGCCTAACTATTTTGTAGCCGATGCTTTGTTTAGCTTGTTCGTTCGTTTAACTTTGCTTTCATCAAGTCTTTTAAAAACTACTTATCATGAACGAACAAGTTAATCAACCACAAGTACCACCACCTAATTATTTGGTATTTGCCATTCTGACAACTATTTTTTGCGGAAAAATATTCGGAATTGTAGCCATTGTTTTTGCCGCGCAGGTAAATTCGTATTGGAATGCCGGAAATTACGAAGCAGCATTATCGGCCAGTAGAAATGCCAAATTGTGGGCCTGGGTATCGTTTGCCGCCGGAATGGCCTGGCTAATTTTAGGTATAATACTGTCGATTTTTGGCGTACTTGCCGGACTAATGCAGGGTGCTTTTAATTTTTAGTAGATGAACCGAACGATCAATAGATTGCTGCTACTCGTAATTATTGGGGTAGCAGTTCTTTTTTATTTTCTTGATCCCATAAAGCATACGATCTTTCCGCAGTGCCTGTTTCATTCGTTAACCGGTGGTTATTGCCCGGGATGCGGCTCGCAACGGGCTTTACACAGTTTGTTGCATTTAGATTTTGCCGGTGTGGTTGGGTATAACTTTTTGTTTCTTCCGGCAGTGCTTTTTATTCTTTATCACTACCTGCATCCGTTGCTAAACAAGGTTTTTGGATGGAAACTGCCGAACCTGTTCTACAAAAAACAAACGCCATTCATTGTATTAGGTATTGTTATTGTGTTTTGGATAGCACGAAATCTGCCGTGGTACCCGTTTAGTGTGCTGGCACCTGTTGGATAGGCACAAAAAAACGGATGCGAAAACGCACCCGTTCTTATATTTAATTTGGTTAGGATCACTTCACGAATGAAGCGTCATTTAAATAATCGTAACATTTTTCAACACCTTCAAACTGTGTCATACTTCCGTCTCTGATTCCTTCCAGTTCCACATAGAAACCGTCCAAACCATTTTCGTAAGCTTTGTTAAAGATGTTTTTAAAGTTCATCATTCCCGACTGACCAAGAACTGAGCGGTCTTTAATATGGAGAACAGGGAATCTGCCGGCATACTTTTCGAAGTACTCCAACGGATCGTTTGATCCCATAACTGTCCAGTAAACGTCCATTTCGAAGAATACCAAATTTGGATCTGTACCATTCAGGAACAAGTCGTAAATTACATCGCCAACAGGCATCCACGGATTACTTTGTTTATCCTTGTCTTCCGGTTTTACAATGCGACCAAATTCCATGTTATGGTTGTGGTAACCAAACTTAATTCCGGCCGATTTTGCAATTTCACCGGCTTTATTGAATGATTCGCAAACAACAGCAACGTCATCATGTGTTTTCATGTTTGGCATCATTGGCTGAACCAAAGTTGTTACACCAAACTTCACATGGTCTTCAACAGTTTGTTTCCAGAAATCAGCAATCTCACCCAGTTTATCTTTCGTGATGTCACGAGTAGGAGGATTTACGTGCGATCCTGTAATTTTCAAACCTGCATCGTCGGCCAGTTTACGGTAATCTTCAACCGAATATTCTCCCATTTTGCGATCGCGGTAACCCGCCAGCTCGATGGTGCTGTAACCGATATCTTTTATTTTTTTCAAGCCATTTGGAACGTCGGCAGCCAATTCACGTCCTACAGAGTAAATTTGCAAACCAATTTCCTTTTTACCCATGCCAACCATCGAGGCAGCACTTGCAGGCTTTAACGAGCCAGCCACCATACCACCGGCGGTAAGCAGGCCCATCTTTTTCAAAAATTCTCTTTTATCCATAAGGTTTTTAGTTGGTTGATTTATAGTTTATAAGAACCACGATACTTATAATTGTACAAACGGTGGTTCCATGCTTCTTCATCAGTTCCGAAGCTGTGGGTTGCAGGATCCCATTTCACCGAACGTTGCAATTCAGTAGCCATGTTACCTAAACAACAAGTGATAGCTGTACTTGCACCTACTTCAACCGGAGCAATTGGTTTTTGTCTTGAACGTACACAGTTAATGAAATCTTCCATATGAGGAGAACTGATCTCGAAGCTACCGCGACCTTCTGCCTGGGCTTTCTGCATTTCTTCGAACATTTTTCTACGCTCTTCCGGAGTAAGATTTTGTGGACGTCTACCTCTCAATTCATCAGGAATTAAATCTGATTTTGAACAAGCCAGGTATCCGCGAGCTACTTCAATCCAACCGTCGTCGCCGATGAATTTAATACCTTGTGCGGCAGGCATATCTTCCAGGTAAGGTTGCTCTGTCATAACAACACCGTTCAGGTATTTAAATGTCATGTAGTCTGCACCATCAACTCCTTTAGGAATAATTTCTGCAGGACCCGAACCGTCCATACCAATAGCAGCTTGTGCAATATCGAACATGTGCGCACCCCAGTCGGCAGTAAATCCGTTACCGGTTTCGCGGTACCAACGCCATGCCCCCCATAGTTTTTCTTTTTCCGCAGGATCAAGAGAAATAGGAGGACAAAGATCTGAGTGGTAATGAATTTTAGGATCATTTAATGGTCCCATCCAAAGGTTAAAGTTCAGGTTAGCAGGAACTTTCATCTCTGGTAAATCAAGCGGTGCTGGCGGATCGCCTACTTTAGCGTAAACTTTATCGATATGACCGATAGCGCCACTCTGAACCAATGCAATTGCTTTTTGGAATTCAGCACTTGAACGCTGCTGGCTACCTACCTGTACAACACGTTTTGTATCTTTTGCCACGCGAACCATTTTTTCGGCTTCGGTAATGGTAAAAGAAAGTGGTTTTTGAACGTATACGTCTTTACCAGCCTGGCAAGCATGAATTGTCATTAAAGCGTGCCAATGGTCTGGAGAACAAACTTCTACTGCATCGATATCTTTGCGCTCAAGCAGTTCTTCGTATTGTTCGTACTTATCAACGCGTGGTGACAGACCCAATGATTGTTGCCACTCTTCAACAGTTCGTTTAAAACGCTCTGTTTTCATACTGTCAACATCGCAACCTGCAACAACTTCTACTCCGGGAACTGCCGAGAAACTGCGGAAGTCATTCATACCTTGCTGACCAAGGCCGATGAAACCCATTGTAACTCTGTCGCTTGGAGCGATTTTAACGCCGTTGATTGTCCAACTTGGAAGGATGGTCAAACTGGATAAGCCCAGTGCTGAAAGACCCAAGAATTTCCTTCGATTTAATTGATTTGATTTGTTCGAATCCATAGGTTTAGATTTTTATTAGTGATCAAATGTTTTTCGAAATTCGACACAAGATAAACTAATTTGTCAAAAAGACGCAATGAAAATTTAAAAAATCTAAGCCCACTTAATTAAGCTTGAGTTATTTAGAAGCGTTAAAAGAAATCAGATATTGTTGCAGCGGTTTTTTAAGTTCCTCAAAATCTGAATAATGAATCATTTTGATGTCTTTGCAGCCTCCAATCATCGCCGACAGGTTAGAATTAGCACCTTCGCGAAAAAGACACAACACCGGTTTACCCATTTCCACTGCGCGGCCAATTTCGTAGCCAACTCCCATCGATACAGCAGTTACTTCGGCCACAATTACATCGGAGTTTTGCAGCCATTCCAAATCTCTATCGTGAATAAACCGGTCGTTCGGGCCGTCGTCGCCGGCACTTGTTAATGCCGGATCGCCAACATGTTCGGTAAGTACTTCGCCAAACGATTTCAGGTACTGAATGATTTGTTCGTACAGGGCAGCATCTTGTCTTCCGCCACGTATTGAACCTGCAAAATAGATTTTCATTGGTAGTTTATCAGGCTTTTGTTTGGTTTAGTAAATCGGTGTTCGGCTTTTGTTCTCCCTGCTGAAAAACAACACGTGTACGCGGTAAACTTTCAGGATAATTCTTCTGGATAAACTCAATCATTTTCTCCCGGATAAAAACGCGTAAATCCCATGCTGTTGGCGAATCTTTGGCACTCACCAATGCACGTATTTCAACGCCATATTCTTTGGCATCGGTAACCTGAAGTACGTTTACCCGTTTGTCCCACAACGGAGTGCTGTCGAGCAGGCGGGTCAACTCTTCGCGCAAAGCATCAAACGACACATGATAATCGGTATATAAAAACACGGTTCCCAAAATCTCGGCCGAGTTTCGTGTCCAGTTCTGAAATGGTTTTTCGAAAAAATAGGTAGATGGAACCACCAAACGGCGCTGATCCCAGATTTTTACCACCACATAAGTCAGCGTAATTTCTTCAATCCTACCCCACTCATTTTCAATAATCACTACATCGTCGATACGGATGGGCTGCGTAATGGCAATTTGCAAACCGGCCAACACCGTTGCAATAAGTTTTTGTGCAGCAAAACCAATAATAATACCGGCAACTCCTGCCGACGCAAAAAGGCTGATTCCCAGCTGCCTCACATCTTCGAACAACATTAAGGATGAGCCTATTGCAATTAAAACGATCAGGAAATAAATGATGCTTTCCATGATATTGAACTGCGTAAGAAACTTGCGCTGGCGTAAATTATCTTCTTTTGATGTATCGAATTTTGAAAGGATAACTTTTTTAAAGGCACGCAAAATGGCCATTAAACCCCAGGCAATACTTACGATGAGTAGAATGGAGCCGGTTTTTTTGAAAAAGTTATAATAATCGGGTGAAACCAATTCGTGATCTTCGATAAAAATCAGAAAGAACACCGCTATTAGCAGCAATAAAAACGGGAAAATAAATTTTATAATTCTCTTCATATAAACAGAGTTTTAATGCAAAATTATTTCGGTTGTTCAACGGTACTTTTAATGTGTATATCGCGCTGAGGGAAAGGAATTTGCACGCCATTTTTCCGGAATTCATCATCGATAGCGTAGCGTATTTCGCTTTTTGTGTTCTCTACCCAAAACGACTCGCGTACCCAAAAGAACACCTGGAATTCGAGTGCCGAATCGCCAAAATTATTGAACCGTACAAAGGGTTTTGGCGACAGTGAAACATTGTTGTTTTTTGCAGCGCAATCAAGCAGAATCTGTGTTACCAGCTTTGTGTCGGATCCGTAAGCCACACCCACATCAACCGAAAAACGGGTGTTGTAATCCATGTGGCTCCAGTTGATTATTTTGTCGTTTACAAAATTCGAATTGGGCACGACCAAAATAATGTCGTCGCGGGTTTTTAAGCGCGAGGTGCGCAGCCCAATATGAATCACGCGCCCCACCGTTCCGTCTTGCAGCTGGATTACATCGTTGATCTGCAGATTTCGTTCAACCAGCAAAACAATCCCCGACGCGATATCGCTAAACAACTGCTGGATACCAAATCCAACACCCACCAACAGTGCCGTAATACTGGCCAGCAAAACCGAAACTTTCAGCCCCGACGATTCTAACAGAAAAACGATGATAATTACCCAAACTACATATCGCAATATCAGGTAAATCGACCAATAGGAGCGCCGCTCGGTTTCCTGCTTATTAATAAAACGTTTGAAAAACCGGCGGATTATTTTTAGCGTAATTAAGGTGATCAGAACGACAACAAGAATTAAAAAGATGTTGTAAACGGTAATCGTAAAATCTCCTTTGTTGTATAATTCAATATTTAAAATCTCTTTAAACGTCATAACTCTTTATCAAATAATTGGAGTTAGAAATGTACTAAAATCTGATAGATATGAAAAGTTTTCGGGGCGATATTGATTTAGTGTCTAGTCAAGCCTGCTCTAACAGCCCAAGTTTCGTTCTTTCGATTTTAGTCCGCGTTAAAAAATCGTTTACAGAACACTGCTATGCGCAGATTTTTTGTCTTGTCTAAAACCAAAATAACTTCAACTTAACCGTCATCTCAGGCGTGACAAGACACTAGCTTTATTATTCCAACAAGAAACGGGAAGTATGGTTGAAAAAAAAGGAGGTCTTTTTGAAAAGACCTCCTTTTTGGGTGGGGCAAATTGTATTCTTAATTCATTCCAACTACCAGCCCGGGCTCGAAATAAGCGGCATAAGCTGTTTCAGAATGAAGTGCTTCTATTGTTTTTGCAATTCCTTTGTCGTCGTTAATCGATGCTCTTATCGATCCTTTTTGGTAATAAAAGCGTGATACGATCTCGCTTTCCAGCAACTCGCTGATTTCGGGTCTGAATACCGACAAGTCTTTATCCAGATCCGGCTCTATTTTAGCTGCCAGTGCATCAAACTCTTCTTTTGCCAGATCGTAATATTTTTCCTGTTTTGCGGTCTCCAGCAATTCTTTCAAATCGTCTTGCGATGCCGATTCGTATTTAAAATCGCTTTGCTCAACAAAATCGGCAAACTGGTTGTAAATATCGTCGGTAATCGAGAATGCTTCCGGCTCGGGAATACTCTCGTTCTCGTTCGAGTATTTTGTGGCAAAATCGAAAACCTTAAAACGAGTAACCAGCTCGATACTTAAACTGCTGAGTTTGTCGCCTTCAATTTTTACATCGGGAACAACGCCACCGCCGTCGTAAACTTTGCGGCCTTTTTTCGTTGTAAATTCTGTAATCAGCGAATCAGGAACGTGACCAACGCTACCGTCTTCGTTGCGGTGCGAATAATCCAGCGCCTGAATACAACGACCACTTGGAATGTAATATTTAGCAGTAGTAACTTTCAGTTTGGTATTGTAGCTCAAATCGCGGGTGGTTTGCACCAATCCTTTTCCGAATGTGCGCGTTCCAACAATAATTCCACGGTCGAGATCCTGAATAGCACCTGAAACAATTTCGGATGCCGAAGCCGATCCGCTGTTAACAAGCACGGCAATTTTCATTGTGGTATCCAAAGGTTCAGCAGTTGCTTTATACACTTTGTCCCACTGTTTTACTTTACCGCGGGTACTTACAATTTCTTCGCCTTTCGGTACAAAGAAGTTTACAATTTTAACGGCTTCAACCAACAATCCGCCCGGGTTACCGCGCAGGTCGAGAATTAATCCGTCAGGGTTATTTTGTTTCAGCTCGAGGAAAGCCTTTTTCACATCGTTGCTACAATTAGCAGTGAAGCTCGACAAACGAATGTAGGCTGTATTCTGGTCGACCATTCCGTAATAAGGAACGGCGTCGATACTGATTTTCTCGCGAACCACATCAACCGTAAAAGGCTTTTTAGCTCCGGGACGCTGTAACTTAATGGTAACGGGTTTGTTGGCCGGTCCTTTCAACAGCGAACTCACATCTTCGGTAGTCATTTCTTTGGTGTCTTTGCCCGAAACTTCGAGAATAATGTCGCCTGCTTTTATTCCAAATTTCTGTGCCGGAAATCCTTCATAAGGTTCAGCAATAACAATGTTGTCGTTTTGTTTGCTGATTAGCGCTCCGATACCTGCATACTCGCCGGTGGTCATAAAACGGAAATCTTCCATTTGGTCCTCCGAAATGTAATTCGTGTACGGATCGAGCGAGGATAACATTTTATCAATACTGGTCTTTACCAAATCATTCGGGTTCACTTCGTCAACATAAAACATGTTCAACTCGCGAAACAAAGTGTGGTAGATATCCAGGTTCTTTGCAATCTGAAAATTCTTCTCGTCGCGGGTAAAGCTGAAAAAGCTAATTCCAATTACCGCAACTATCGTTATTCCTATTAATATTCTTTTCTTCATAATTCTGTCTTTTCTGAATTCACTGTCTGCACAATTGCATCGAACTGCCAAAAGTAACAAATCTTGCCTGATATCAGTAACGCATAGCGGCAAACCATTACGTTAATTTATATTAAAACCAATCGTTTATGCTTTTGGTTTAACATTTTCGGCGCCGAAAAGTTAAAGGTCGTTAAAAAATAATGTGCGTTAAACCATTGCTGAACTGCGCCGTCAAAACACCTGAAAAATGGATGCAATTTCCACAGAACCAACAACCGTGATCATTTTAAACACGGTGCTTAACGGTTAATAGATAGATGTTTTGGAGCCGGCAATTTAGTTTGCCGGCTTTTTTTTGTCTATACATAGAACACGAAGGTTTTTTGAACCACAATAGAAACATAGAACACAACAGGTTGTTTCAGCACTTATGGTTTTGTTTACTATTGCTGATCTGTTAAATTGCTAAATTGTAAAACTGCTAAATTGTAAAACTGTTAGCTGCGATTGGAAACTGCAACCTTTCCTCTCACTTCTGAAATCTAAAATCGTTAATCATCATTCTAAATTCTTACGTGCTTACCGACAAAATACCCCGGTTTAACGAAATAATTACCCGTTTTCATCTTGTTTGCAATAATTTGCATAACAATTATAAACCAAACAAAAACAGATGAAACAATTTGTAGTATTCCTTTCAGGTATCATTTTATCACTTGTCGCTTCTTCGTGTTTATTGCAGTCAACCGTTAACGGAAATGGAGATGTTACAACCGAGGAACGCGATCTTGAAGATTTTAATGCGCTAAGTGTAAGCCGCGGAATGAATGTTTACGTTACTATGGGAGACGAGTATAAAGTAGTTGTTGAAGCCGACGAAAATCTCCACGAAAGCATTGTAACCGAATTGCAGGGCGAAGAACTGCGCATAAAAGCTATCGACAATATCCGCAAAGCAACCAGTAAAAAAGTGTTTGTAACACTTCCGCGCCTGGTATCGGCAAAATCATCGTCGGGCAGCAATGTTTTTTCAGAAAATACTTTGAATGTTGATGATATCGATCTTGCGGTTTCGTCGGGAGCTAATTTAAGTTTCACACTTAAAGCCGACAACGTGAATGCAAAATCGAGCTCCGGATCGAATATCTTTTTGGAAGGAAATGCCGCATCGATAAGTGCCAAAGCCAGTTCGGGCTCAAATATAAAAGCCGGCGATTTAAAAGCCAGCAGTGCCGAAGCAAAAGTTAGCAGCGGCGCCAACATTTGGGTAAGTACCAAAGACGAACTGCGCGCAAACGCCAGCAGCGGCGGAAACGTGTTCTACAACGGCAATCCTCCGGAAACCGAAATAAGCAAATCATCGGGCGGAAATGTGATAAAAAATTAAACGCAACTGTAACTTTCCATTTTTGGCCGCGTCTTTTCAACAGTCTCAATTCAAAAAACAAAAAATAAAGCACATGAAGACATTTACAAAAATTCTATTCTTATTTATGATCGCTTTTACTAGCCACGAAACAGTACTTGCCGGCAACAGCGACGAAACACAAACGCGCCATGTAAGTGGTTTTAATGCCATAAAAGTCTCAACCGGAATCGACCTGTACCTGACAATGGGCAACACCGAAGAAGTAGAAGTGGTTGCCGAAGACGATATTATTGATGATTTGATTACCGAAGTTGAAGGCGGAACACTTAAAATTTACATGAAACGACGCAACAACTGGTTTAACTGGGGAAGCGGCAACCAAACAAGAAAAGTTTATGTAACCGTAAAAGAACTGAAAGAACTTTCGGCATCGTCGGGTTCCGATGTGGAATCGACAAATACATTGGAAGGCGAATCGTTGGAAGTAAGCTGCAGCAGCGGTTCCGATTTAAAAATAGAGGTTTTCTACAAAAATCTGTCGGTTGGTACCAGCAGTGGCAGCGATGCAAAACTACGCGGCAAAGTAAAAACACTTCGTGTTGATGCCAGCAGTGGTTCGGATATAAAAGCCGGCGATCTTGAATCGGTAATTTGTTATGCCAACGCAAGCAGCGGTTCGGATATTACCGTTAGCGTTAGCAGCGAATTGTATGCAGATGCCAGCAGTGGCGCAGACATTAATTACCACGGAAATCCTGATATCAGAGACATCGACGAATCGAGCGGTGGCGATGTTAGCCAACGATAAAAAATTAAAATACAGATAAAGAAGGCGGTAGGTTCCGCCTTTTTTTGTGCGTGTAATCTTCCTAATTCAATAGAAACCATATTTTTGCGTTGTATTAACTGGAATGAAAAACTTACCCACAAAAATACGACTCATCGTAATTCTGTTTGCTGCAATTTGTTGGATGCCCGCAACAGCACAAAACGGAAATCCTGTGCAATTTTTGTCGGAGGTAAGTCAGTCGTCGCTGTCAAACCCAGCCTTTCATAATAAAACCGAGAAACTGGTGATCGGCCTGCCACTGTTATCGGGAGGAGCATTTAAATGGAATGCCAATTTTTCGCCCGATTATTTATTTTCAAAAAACTTTGACTACAGTTTTGGTCATTTTTATGGATCGTTGAATGAACCCGGCGATATTGCTACTGTGGCCACGCTGCCACTTCTCTATTTTAGTCTCAAAAAAGATAAGCGTACTATTGGTATATCCTTATCAGAGCGAATAGTGGTCTCGGGAAATTTCGATCAGGAAATCCTTAATTTCATCGATCAGGGACTTCTTCCTTATTACGGACAGGAAGAAGAATTTGGCCCCGTTTCGTTAAAAACACATTTATTCAGAGAACTGGCATTTTCGTACGCAAAGCAAGTTACAAAGAAATTAAGCTTAGGTGTTCGCGCAAAAGTGCTGTTTGGCCAGTATTTTTACGACATCGACAACCTAAAAATAACCATTCAAACTGACGAAGAAAGGCAACTCCTGCAGATTATGCCAAGCGGAACGTACCGAATTTCGGGTCCAATTAAGATTATACACAATCCGATAGAAGGGAAAACAAGCATTAAACCCAATCTAACTGCCGGCGATTATTTCTTTAAATTCAGAAATATGGGAGCTGGTATCGATTTGGGTTTTGAGTATGAGTTAAACAAACAAACTACCATTGCATTTGCTATTGCCGATCTGGGATTTACGACACTAAAATCCCGGGTTTCTGATAATACTTTGTCCGGAACGATCGATTATACTGAAAGAAACCTTTACCAGTCTTCGAATTCGGATGCACCATACTATTTAGAACCCAGAGACGCTTTATTGGCATTGTCAGATTCATTGCCTTATATTACATCAGCAAAAACTGTTACCCAACGCCAGTACGAACTGCTGCCGGTAAAATTAAACCTGATGGCAACCCATCAGCTAAACGAAAGGATGAAGCTGAATTTTTCCGACAACCTGACCTACTACGACGGAGAAGCAAATAATTATTTATCGGCCTATTTCAATATATTTCTAGGAACCCGTTTCGAGCTAAGCAGTGGATTAAACCTGTATAATTTAGAGCAAGTTTTACCCGGTTTTGCATGCAGTTACACCGCCCGAGGGGTACAACTTTACCTGGCAACCAATAATATTGCCAAGCTGGTGCAACCATCTAAAGCAAAAAATTTAAATTTGCGCTTTGGTGTAAACTTATTATTTTCCACGCAGCCAAAATAGTTTTTGATATGACTTTATTTATTACACTATATTTCGGTCCTGGCCTCTTCCGAACAATCTTAATAATTGCAATTATCTATTTTGGGATTAGATTTCTCAAACGTTATCTTTTCCCGAAACTCATTGATAAAGGCATAAAAAATATGCAGCAAAAAATGCGCGAACAACAACAACAGCAGCAACCAAAACGCCCCGAAGGCGAAGTTACTGTTGAAAATCAGCGCTCAAACCGGAGGAACAACGGCCAGGACAATGGCGAATATGTTGATTTTGAAGAAGTAGATTAAAACAAGGCAAAAGGAAAAAGTGGAAAGGCAAAATGTCAAAAGTTTCTGTCATCTCAACGAGGAACGAGGAGAGATCTTCTACATATTATAACTAATTGCCAACTATCAGTCTCAATTTCCAAAGCACCGTTTTCAGATTTACAATTCAGCCATCTCACAGTCTCAGTGCTCTCAGTCTTGCCTCAATCTCTTCTTATTAATCTTTAAGCACTAATCCTTAATCTTTAAGCACTCTCCCCTGTACTTTAGAATTTTATCCTATTTTTGCGGTCACAATTCAGAAATTATAGTTAGATGGCACAAGAAGATATTTTCAAGAAACTGGTAGCACACTGCAAAGAATACGGTTATGTATTTCAATCGAGCGAGATTTACGACGGGCTTGGAGCAGTTTACGATTACGGACAAATGGGTGTTGAACTGAAAAACAACATCAAAAAATACTGGTGGGACAGCATGGTTAAGTTGCACGAAAATGTGGTTGGTTTGGATTCAGCCATTTTTATGCACCCCACAATCTGGAAAGCATCGGGTCACGTTGATGCTTTTAACGATCCGTTAATCGACAACAAAGACTCGAAAAAACGCTACCGTGCCGACGTACTTATTGAAGACCAGCTGGCGAAGTACGAGGAGAAAATGAACAAGGAAGTTAAAAAGGCAGCCAAACGTTTTGGCGAATCTTTTGATGAAAAACAATTCCGCGAAACCAATCCTCGAGTACTAGCCAACCAGGAAAAATGGAATAACCTGCACACTCGTTTTTCAGATGCACTGAACGATAACGACCTTGCAGAATTAAAAAAGATAATTGAAGACGAAGGTATTGTTTGCCCGATTTCAGGCTCACGAAACTGGACTGATGTACGTCAGTTCAACCTGATGTTTTCAACCGAAATGGGATCGACAGCCGAAGGCGCTTCAAAAATTTTCCTTCGCCCCGAAACTGCACAAGGAATTTTTGTAAACTACCTGAACGTGCAAAAAACCGGACGTATGAAGATTCCGTTTGGTATTGCACAAATTGGTAAAGCTTTCCGTAACGAGATTGTGGCACGTCAGTTTATTTTCCGTATGCGCGAGTTCGAACAAATGGAAATGCAATTCTTTGTTCGCCCCGGCACCGAGCTCGACTGGTTCGAAAAATGGAAAACAACACGTATGAAATGGCACCGTGCACTTGGTTTTGGCGATGACAACTATCGTTTCCACGAGCACGAAAAGCTGGCTCATTACGCCAACGCCGCTGTTGACGTTGAATATAAATTCCCATTCGGCTTTAAAGAAGTGGAAGGTATTCACTCGCGTACCGATTTCGATTTATCGCAACACGAAGAATATTCAGGTAAAAAAATTCGCTATTACGATCCGGAACTGGGCGAATCATACGTGCCTTTTGTTGTTGAAACATCGATTGGTGTCGACCGCATGTTCCTTCAGGTAGTTTCTGCAAGTTATTGTGAAGATCAACTGGAAAAAGATACTCGTGTGGTACTAAAATTACCTCCGGTACTGGCTCCTGTTAAGCTAGCCGTTATGCCGCTGGTGAAAAAAGACGGTCTGCCGGAAAAAGCCCGCGAAATTATCGACGACCTGAAATTTGATTTCAACTGTCAGTACGACGAAAAAGATTCGATCGGTAAACGTTACCGCCGTCAGGATGCCATTGGTACTCCGTTCTGCGTAACTGTCGATCATCAAACTAACGAAGATAACACTGTTACCATCCGCTACCGCGACACCATGCAACAGGAACGTGTTGCCATTGCCGATTTGGGTAAAATTATTGGCGAAGCGGTGAGTTATAAAGGGTTGTTTGGGAGGTTGTAAGAACATTCGGTCAATACTATAATCCCAAATTATAATATGTGATAAAATTTGTGCAATTTTATCACATATTTTTTATCATAACGAACCAAAATTCCGAATATAATGGATATTAAATCAATTCTGAGAAACCTAACACCACATATTATTGCCATACTAGCCATAATGATTGTTTCTTCGGTTTATTTTTCGCCGGCATTCGAAGGTAAATCATTACGTCAAGACGATATTGTTAAAAGCCGCGGTGGTGTCAGGGACAAAATTGAATACCAAAAATACGAAGGTAAAAGTATTTTATGGACAAATGCGAAGTTTTCGGGTATGCCAGATTTTATTGGTGCCGCATATAAGAGCTCTAATAAACTTAAAAAAATGTTTAGTGTTCCCCAAAGACTTGGCTTTCCATCAGAAGTTACATTTCTTATCTGGTATATGCTGGGATTTTATATTATGCTGATTGCATTTCGTGTAAATCCATGGCTCGCACTAGCAGGAGCACTCGCATTTGGATTAACATCCTACAATTTAATTATAATTAATGCTGGTCACTTTAAAAAAGTAAGGACCATTGCTTTTATCGCACCTGTTTTAGCAGGTGTTCTGCTAACTTACCAAAAGAAATACCTTCTTGGTTTTGTGTTGACTGCTTTTTTTCTGGCCCATCAAATTGCGCACGATCATATACAAATGAGCTATTATTTCCTTTTAGGACTTGTTTGTGTTGCTCTGGTTGAGTTATATCATCACCTGAAGGAGAAAAGATTTATCGATTTTGCCAAAGCATCCGGATTGCTTATTGTGGCTGCATTAGTTGCCATTGGTCCGAACTACTCGAAACTTTCCAATCTCTATAGATATAACAAACAATCTATACGAGGGAAGAGTGAATTAACCGTTGGGAAAGAACACATTCGGACTGAGTCGGGATTGGATCGAGACTACATCAATGCATGGAGCAGTGGTCGCACAGAAAGTATGATGTTATTTGCTCCAAACGTGAAGGGAGGAGCAGCCGCATATGTAAAACAAAATCGTGATTTATTAAAGAATGTCGATCCTCGCCTAAAGGAAACTATTGGAAATATGAATCAATATTGGGGGGATCAGGGAAGCAGCGGAGGCCCAAATACTGCAGGAGCCGTGATCGTGTTCCTGTTCATCGTTGGACTTTTCGTAATAAAGGGTCCATTGAAACAGGGTATTTTAATTTCTGTTATACTTTTTATATTCCTTTCATGGGGGAAATATTTTTCGGTTTTTACGGATCTGTTTATTGACTATGTCCCTCTTTACAACAAATTCCGTACTCCGGTTTCAATTCTTGCAGTTGCGGTAATCTTTATTACATTTTTTGCCTTTTGGTCACTGTCTGAGATCATAAAAAAGCCTGAATTACTCAATCTTGATTCAAAAATAAAAATCGGGAAAAAGGCGCTTCCACTTTATATGGCTGCAGGATTAGGTTTTATCGCTTTCTTATTGCTGAATATCCTTTTCCCAAACCTATTCAATCGTTATATTAATGATGCAGAAATAGCAATGTTCGATAATTATCGGGCACAAGCCGGTGCAGGACAAATAGACCCTATAATAAATGCACTTAAAAACCTCAGAATTTCTGTTTTCAGAACAGAATTTTTAAGAACTACATTTTTTGCAGCCGCCTCCTTGAGCACATTATACCTGTTTAAAATAAAGAAAATTAAAACTCCGATTTTGATTGCAATAATTGGTATTCTTGCCCTTATTGATGTATGGACAATCGGCCAACGCTATGTTAATAAAGATGATTTTACCCGCCAAAATCTAATAGAACAAGAATACAAACTCTCAGATATAGACAAACAAATTTTTGCACAAGAAATCAGAGAAAATCCGGGATTGGATCAAAAAATAAATGAAGCTTATCAGAAATTCCAACCCAAGACGGACTATGAAAAGGAAGATATTCAAAAATATGTAATTCAGAAAAATACATTCTACAGAGTTTATGACTTAACAACTTCATCTTTTCAGGATAATAAGGCATCCGGGTCGCACCGCTCAATTGGAGGGTATAGTCCGGCCAAGCTTCGACGTTACCAGGATTTAATTGAACGTCATATTTCCAGCGGGAACATGCAAGTACTGAACATGCTAAACACAAAATATTTTATCACACAAAATGGATTACAGGTGAATCCTAGCGTGCTGGGACCAGCCTGGTTTGTTGATTCTGTTATATGGGCAAAAAATGCTGATGAAGAAATTGCAGCCTTAAACAACTTTGATGCAGCGAAGCAAGTTGTGTTGAACGAAAAAGAGAAACCGAACGTCTTAAATTTTAGTGATCCATCTGAAGAAGACGTTATACAATTAACATCCATTGATGCCGATTATGTTTCATATAAAACCAATGCTTTAGGGAAACGCCTGGCTGTTTTCTCTGAGGTGTATTATCCTGACTGGACGGTTTTAATAGATGGAGAACCGACTACCTATATGGAAGGCAACTACACTTTAAGGTCAATGGTTATACCAGAAGGGGAGCATAAAATAGAGTTTATTTTTAATCCACCTTACTATTCAAAGGCAAACTCTTTGTCAATGATTTTTTATTATCTAATTATTGGGCTGATTCTATTACTGGTCGGCTACTCTGTCTATTCGGAATTAATAAAAAATAAAAAGGTACCGAAACAAGCATAATACAATGTTAAAGTATACGATAATAATTGCTGTTTACAACCGCATTGGGGAAGTTAAAGAGCTTCTTGAAAGTGCAGAAAAACTTGATTTTGAACGCGAAAAATTCGAATTTCTGTTTGTCGATGACGGATCTATCGACGACTTTCGGGAATTCATTGAAAATTATAAGTCGGTTAGCGGCCTCCAGACCAGAGCTATCTATCAGGAAAACATGGGCCCTGGTGAAGCCCGAAATAATGGCATGCGAAATGCCGGTGGAGAGTACTTTATTTTTGTGGATTCCGACTGCATGTTTCCTCCTCAATGGTTACGTACTATCGACAGTGATGTTGAAAAAAATGGCTATGAAGCTTTCGGTGGCCCCGATACCTGCCACGAATCATTTAGCCCACTTTTGAAAGCGATTACCTATTCCATGACCTCAAAGTTGGGAACCGGTGGTACTCGTGGGCAAAAGAAAAGCGTAGGTAAGTTTTATCCCCGTAGTTTTAATATGGGTATACACCGGAAAGTTTTTGAGGATATCGGAGGCATGAACAAACTCCGCCACGGACAGGACATGGATTTTTCGCAACGTATTTACGACGCGGGTTACCACGTAGGACTAATTACAGATGCCTTTGTATATCATAAACGAAGAACAAGTCTGTCTAAATTTTATCGTCAGATTTTTAACTGGGGAGTAGCACGGATAAATCTTGCAAATGCACATCCTTCAATGTTGAAACCGGTACACCTATTACCGGCTATGGTCGTACTTGGACTGATTTTGCTATTAGTATTCACAATTTTTTTTCCAACTCCCGGAAAATTCCTTTGGGTACTAACAGCTATCGGTTATTTCTTAATAACACTATGGGCAATTGCAGAATCGTTAATACGCTACAAAAATATAAAAGCCGCATTACTTTCTCCGGTCACTTTAAACATTCAGGTATTTGCATACGGCCTTGGATTATTAAAAGCACTATGGCAAACCAAAGTGTTAGGAAGAAAGGAAGCTGAGGGTTTTGTGAAAAACTACTACAGTAAGAAAAACCTGGAAAGCAGGTAAGAAAGACACAAAGATTGGTACCAGTAAACAGTAACTGAAAAAAAGCCATTATCGAGAATCCAATGTCTAGAGATGAATAAGAAAGTCCTCATAATAACCTATTACTGGCCTCCTGCAGGAGGGCCTGGTGTACAACGGGTACTTAAATTTGCCAAGTACCTGCCTGAGTTCGGGTGGGAACCAATTATTCTAACGATTGATAATGGCGACTTTCACGCCATCGATGCATCTTTACAAAAAGATATACCAAAAGGTATTAAGATTTACAAAGCAGGTTCCTTTTCTGCGTTGGATTTATACAAAAAATTAAAAGGCGGGAAAAGAGAAATCAGTTCTTTTGAGCTCACAAAAAAAGATGGCGGACTTGGCTTTAAACTCACAAAATGGATTCGCGCCAACTTTTTTATACCGGATGCAAGAAAAGGTTGGAATCGTGCTGCTGTTAAACAGGGACTAAAGATAATAAAAGAAGAAAAACCAGACCTGATCTTTACATCTTCACCTCCACATTCTCTGCAGCTAATCGGCCATAAATTAAAGAAAAAGACAGGTATAAAATGGGTGGCTGATTTCCGTGATCCCTGGACTGATGCTTTCTGGGATAAAGAACTGCCAAGGTTAGAAGTTTTGCAGAAGTATAATCTTAAACTTGAAAAAAAAATATTGTCATCTGCGGATGAACTCATAACTGTTGGGAAAGGTTGTGCAAGTCTTCTTGATAAACAAAAAACAAAATCATTTCATCTTATCTTTAACGGATTTGACGAGAGTGATTTTTTCCCAAAAAATACTGCTGCTTCCAAGAAATTTAGAATAACATATGTTGGCAGTATCTCCAATTCACAGAATCCTGAAAATTTTTTTAAAGCAGTAGAACAGCTCCCAAATAAATACAAACAATTATTAGACATTAATTTTTATGGTAAGTTCGACGACGAAGTTAAAAAGAGTTCCGATTCACATGGTGCAAATACAAACTTTTACAATTATATCCCTCATTCAGAGGCCATAAATAAAATTATTAATTCTGAGCTATTATTACTATTAATTCCCCGAAAAAGTGAAGGAATTATTACTGGTAAATTGTTCGAATATTTAGCCACAAACAATTTTATTTTGGCTTTAGCTCCAACGAACAATGACATAAATAGCATTTTGGAAAAATGTAATGCAGGCCTGACATTTAATTATGAAGCCAACTTGTTAGAAATATTGATTGAACGAATTAAATTATGGAAAAGACATGGTGGACATGATCCCAGTACAGATGAAATCCTACAATACTCCAGAAAACACATAACCAAAGAGTTGGCAACAATTTTCAACACTTCTGTTTAAATGAGTAAGATAAAAAAAATATTTTTCATGTTACAAAAACTGAAAAGAGATCTTTTCAGTAAATCGTCCCTCAAAATATCCACCGATACGGAGTCGGAACTTAGAGAATATTATCTGCTCTTTGAGGAAGATCCGAAGAAACTCAATCGCCTGATAGCAGAATTTGATGAAGAAGGAATTCCATTAAATACGACTTATATTGATGTGGAAGAAAAAAAACTTCACTACTATCCAATCTCTATAGGTCAGTTCGCTCTATCAGTCTACCATACTTGGCTACGATCAGGGAATCAGGAGAAAGGAGCACATTTTCTTAGAATTGCTGAATGGTTTTTTAATAACAAATTTGAAAATGAACAATCAGGAACCTATTGGCTTACTGATGTTCCAAAACCAGAGCACCATATAACATCCCCTTGGAAATCCGCCTTTGCCCAAAGCAGGGCTTTATCTGTAATGCTTCGTGCCTGGCAGATCACCTCCGAAGACAAATATTTAGATTGCTGTAAAAAAGCCTTAATCCCCTTCACCAAAGACATAAAAGAAGGAGGAGTTGCCATTCGCCGCATAAAAGGAGAAACATTTTATGAAGAATATGTGGCCCAATATCCAACAAGGGTAATAGACGGGCATATCTTTTCACTCTTTGGTTTATACGACTTTGTCAGAGCCGTCCCTGAAGAACTCGATAAAGAAGCACACCAATTGGCAAAAAAATTATTTAATGAGGGTGTGGAAGGTCTAGCCAATCAATGGCAAAAACTCGATCTTGGATTCTGGATCCGATACTCGCTGTCTGAAGTGCCGGGTTATCCTGCCGACGATCCCTGTACATATGGTTACCTGAGACTAATCCAAACGCAGCTAAAGATACTTATCAATATTACAAAGCATCCTGAGTTGGAGAAATTCTATCAAAAAACAATCCAGGTGGATAAATCGGTTAATATTTTCAGAATGTACCAACTCAAATACAAATCATTAAAAAAACTGAACAGATTATAATATGTGTGGAATAGCCGGAATACATGAATATAATACCAGCAATAAAATTTTAATGGACAGGATGCTGGAAATAATTGCCCACCGCGGTCCGGATGGAGCCAAACAAATAACACATAACAACTATACTCTTGGGCATCGCAGGCTGGCCATTATTGACCTAAATACCGGTGACCAACCCATTTACAACGAAGACGAAACACTTTGTATCGTTTTCAATGGCGAAATCTATAATTTTAAAGAATTACGTCAGGAGTTAATGGCCAAGGGACATATTTTTAGCACACAAACAGACACCGAGGTAATCCTTCACGGATTTGAGGAATACGGCACAACATTTTTTAGCCGGATGAACGGAATTTTTGCCTTTGCCCTCTTGGATATTGTCAACGACACACTCTTTTTAGCTCGCGACCATTTCGGGATAAAACCTTTACATTACTACCACAACAGCAAATTGCTTGTATTTGGGTCCGAACAGAAAAGTATTCTGCTCCATCCAAAAGTTCCTCGCCAACTAAACAAACAAGCTTTACACCTGCAACTAAATTTAAGATATACACAGGGCGACGAAACTTTGTTTAAACATATTAAACGCTTACCTCCCGCCCATTACCTGAAATTCTCAAAGGGAAACATTGAAATAAAAAAATTCTGGGAACTTAAATACAACAATGTTAATCAAAGTATTACAGAAGCAGAAGCCATCGACGGCATGCATTTCTACATGAAACAGGCGATAGAAAGACAACTCATCAGTGATGTTCCAATAGGAGTTTATCTTTCAGGAGGGCTCGATTCATCAACCATAGTACAAAAAATGCACGAGCTTGGAGCGGAACAAATCAATACCTTCACCCTTGGATTTAATGAACCCACTGACGAATTTCCTGATGCTGAGCGTATTGCCACACACTTTAACACCAACCACCACACACTTAGTCTTCAAATGAATCCGCTGGAGAAATTCCCTGAAGTACTGTGGCATGCTGAAGAACCAAAAATAAACCTCTTACAGGGTTACAATATGTCGAATTTTGTTCGTCAGCACGTTAAAGTAGTATTGGGAGGCCTGGGAGGCGACGAGCTGTTTGCTGGTTACGATATTCACCGTTTCACAAATCCGTTTAACAACCTGCATAAAAACATGCCACGTTGGATGAAGAAAGTAGGACAGTTTAAATCTCAAATCCTGTTTCGCCTGCAAAATGCATCAGGCATTTTGTCAACCGACGAATACCGGCGAGGAATGCAAATGCTGCTGGCATTGGGCAATGTCGAAAAATTCTACCTCATAATACGAAATGCATGGGATTACGACGACAGGTTTTACCAAAACATTTATACATCCAATTCTCTGGGAGAAGCGCTACGTTTAAATAAGGTTCACCAATACTTCGACAGCCTATTCGACAGAGCAAACAATTTAAAAGCCCTTGAACAGGTTCTGTTTGTTGAGATGCAAAGCAAAATGGTAAATGATTATTTGCTGGTAGAAGATAGAATGTCGATGTCGAACTCAGTAGAAGAACGTGTACCTTTCCTTGATCTCGACCTTGTTAATTTTGCTAACTCAATTCCTTTACACCTTAAAATAAAACAAAACCAAACCAAGTACCTGTTCAGGAAAGCCATGGAAAACCATTTGCCTCCGAAAATTATTACCAAAAAGAAATGGGGCTTTACCGTAAATCCTTACCTGCAGTTTAAAAAAGACTTAAAAGAAGTTGCTCGGAAAATACTCACCAAAGAATTTGTTGAACAACAAGGCATTTTTAATTATCAGTATATCGATAAAATTATAAACTACAAACCACATCCCAAATTACGTTGGCATTATAATTACCTTTGGATAGTCATGGGCATTGCCATTTGGCAAAAGATGTTTATCGAAACGAATAACTTTGAGAAGCAGCAATTTGATCTTAACGAGTATTTCTCCAACTAACTCTTACTTTCTCAATAATGGATGATACTCCCCTTTCAACCCAACAGGTTTTGTATAACGGGCGTAATCTGTAAGAACAATACTCTCACGTGCATCATCCAAGCCAAAACCATTACCATCCAATATATTCCGATAAGTAACCGTATGCAAATCAGTAAATCCACCGCTAAATTCCACTTCATCTCCATTAACGGTAATGGAGCGAAAAGTTCGCATTCCTCGTTCTGTAGCATACGCCGGCAAGTCGTTGGCATCCAGACTTAAGAACCAACGCACTCGGGCCTTTTCCAATTCAAGGTAACCGGCAGCTTTATCTGCTTCATAAACGTGAATAACATTCTCTTTTACCGCCCCAAAGATCCAGGTAAGCATATCAAAAAAATGAATTCCGATATTTGTAGCAACTCCCCCCGATTTCTCCATCTCACCTTTCCAACTTTTGAAGTACCATTTACCGCGGGTAGTCATGTAAGTTAAATCTACATCATACATTTTATCACCACCTTCATCAACTTTCTTTTTCAGATCAAGAATAGTTTGATGATAACGTAATTGAAGGACTGTATTTACTCTCTTTCCGGTTTCTCTTTCAATCTCCTTGAGAACATCCAGTTCTTCCGGATAGATTACCAGTGGCTTTTCACAAATTACATCGGCGCCGTTTCGTAAGGCAAAACGAATATGCGAGGCATGCATGTAATTCGGTGTACATATGCTTACATAATCTACAGAATTTCCGGCCATACGGAGGTCGTCCATGTACTTTTCAAAGTTCTCGTGCTCAAGAAAAAATTCGGCTTCAGGAAAGTAACTATCGATACGACCCATCACGTCAAACCTGTCGGTAGCACAAATCAAATCATTACCGGTTTCTTTAATGGCTTTCATATGACGGTCAGCAATATACCCTGCCGCTCCTATTAATGCAAATCGTTTATTCATTATTACTAAAATTGGTACAAAGCCCTGAATGCTAGACTGACTTTGAATTAAAACTATAATTTATATACTTTGTCGGACGCTTCTTTAATGACATTTCTTAAATCGACAACAAGCTTCGAATTTTTCTCGATAAAATCAGCATCAAATACCGAATGGTTGGTGGTTATAACAACACAATCGGCATCTTGTAAAGTCTTCTCATTTAATTCAGTGCTTACGAAACTGTTATCTCCTTCCGTTTTTATTTCCGAAATAAAAGGATCATGATAACTTACTTCTGCTCCCTTATTTACTACTTCTTCAATAATTTTTAATGCCGGAGATTCGCGCTCGTCATCGATATTTGGTTTGTAGGCGACCCCCAAAAACAACACTTTGCTTCCGTTAAGGGCCTTTTTTTGTCTGTTCAATGCCGAGGTAATCTTTAAGGTCATTCGATGAGCCATTAACAAATCAATATGCCCAGCTGTATGTATCATACTTAATTCAAAGTTGAATTTTTTCGCAATATGCTCCAAATAAAAGGGATCGAGCGGAATACAATGCCCCCCCACACCCGGACCCGGATAAAAGGCCTGAAATCCAAAGGGTTTGGTTTTTGCCGCGTCAATTACCTCCCAGATATTAATGTCCATCTTACCGGCCAGCAATGCCAACTCATTAATCAGACTAATATTGATTAAACGGTAGGTATTTTCTAAAATCTTTACCATCTCTGCTACCCTTGGAGAACTTACGAGGTGTACGTTCTCAATGGCCAGTTTATAAATAGCTTCTCCTATCTTAAGGCCATCAGCTGTTAAAGCACCCAGCACCTTCGGAGTATTCTTTGTTTTAAAATCCTGATTCCCCGGATCAACACGTTCAGGCGAAAATGCCAACCAAAAATCGTCGCCCTCAGTCAAACCCGATTCCCGTTGAATTATAGGAAGCATAAAATCTTCAGTGGTAGTAGGATAAGTAGTACTTTCCAAGCTAATGAACGTACCCTTTTTCATATTCTTGCCAATTTCAGTACAAGCTGCCTCGATATAACTCATATCTGGCTTTTTGTAACGGTCAAGAGGTGTAGGTACACATATAAGAATGGCATCGCAATTTTTTAACTCTGAAAAATCACTTGTTGCTTTCAGATAACCGGATTCTGTAACTTGTTCCAACTCCCAGTTGTCGATGTCTCCAATATAGTTTTCTCCTGAGTTGACTTTTTTTACCTTAACTTCAGCTTTGTCGAAACCCAACACCCTATTTCCTTCTTGTGCAAAGCTTACAGCCAATGGAAGTCCGACATAGCCCAAACCCACAACTCCAATTAAAAGTTGTTTCCCGGTTACTTTGTCTAATATTTGCTTTTTATATGTCATTATTTTACTAATTCTAAATTATCGCCTGCTAATTTATACTTTTCTCCGGTTTCAGGACAAATCAGGTCTGCTCCCAAAATTGCTCCGCTTCTGCTCACCCATCCCTTTTGTAATGCCGGAACACCTACCATCAATGCAAAGGGCTTAACATCTTTTGTAATTACTGCGCCGGCTCCGATAAAACAATATTCTCCTAAAGTAGCTCCACACACAATAGTTGCATTGGCACCAATACTAGCACCTTTCCTAACAAGTGTTGGCCTAAATTCTGTTTTTCGCTCAACAGCACTTCGCGGATTGATGACATTAGTAAAAACCATAGATGGCCCGCAAAAAACATCATCCTCACAGATTACACCTTCGTATAACGATACATTATTTTGCACCTTAACATTATTGCCAAGTTTTACATTGTTGCCAACAAAAACATTTTGACCTAAAATGCAGTTATTTCCAATAGCTGCACTCCCCATAACATGACAAAAATGCCAGATCTTTGAGCCCTCTCCAATCTTTGCTCCTTTATCGATGATCGCTGTTTCGTGTGCGTAATATTCTTTACTCATGGTTATATATTGTAAAAAAATTCTTTTAGAGAAATTACTATATACTCCAGTTGCTCCTCATCCAGCTCGGTATGCATAGGCAGCGACAAAACTGTTTTTACCAGCTTTTCACTTACCGGGAAATCACCTTCCTGATAGCCTAAAAATTTATATGCTTCCTGTAAATGAAAAACCTCAGGATAGTAGACCATCGAAGGAATTCCCTTTGTTTTCAAAAAAGCCTGTAATTCATCCCTCCTATCTGTTTTCAAGGTATACTGATGAAAAGTATGTGTACTGTATTCTACCCGCCGAGGGATTTCAATCCAAGCCAGCTCTGCAAGATGCATATCATAGTATGCCGCTGCCTTCTGTCTGGCTTGTATATGTTTATCGAAATATTTTAATTTCACCTCCAGAATAGCAGCCTGAATACTGTCTAAACGCGAATTTACTCCAATCCGTTCATATTGGTATTTAGCTTTCATGCCATGGTTTGCAATCGACCGAATGGTACCGGCTAACTTGTCATCTTTTGCAAAAACAGCCCCTCCATCGCCAAAACAACCCAGGTTTTTCGAGGGGAAAAACGAGTTACATCCAATATCTCCGATGGTGCCGGCTTTTTGTTTAGTTCCGTCTTTAAAAATATAATCTGTTCCCAGTGCCTGGCAAGCATCTTCGATTACATACAGATTGTGTTTTGGGGCAATCGCCATTATTTCTTCCATATTAGCACACTGCCCAAATAAATGTACAGGAACAATCGCTTTCGTATTTGGGGTGATCACATCTTCCAGTTGCGAGACATCCATATTATATGTTCCCTGACAAACATCTACAAAAACAGGTTTTAGGCCCATTAAAACAGCTGTTTCAACTGTAGCCACAAAGGTAAACGGTGTTGTAATTACCTCATCACCCGGTTTTAACCCAAGTGCCATATAGGCCATTTGAAGTGCATCTGTACCATTACCACAGGTAATTACATTTGTATTTAAATATGCAGCTAATTTTTCTTCAAAATCGACTACTTTTCCGCTTTTTATAAATTTTGTTGATTTTATTACTTCCTGCATGGCCGAATCAATTTCCTCTTTCATTGTAAAGTATTGACCGTAGAGGTCGCACATGTGTATGGTTTGCATAATTCAGCTTTTAAACTATATTTTTTTCAATTCTCTATAATATATTGGGGAACATCTCCATTCCTGGAAACTTTACCGATACGTTTATAAGACAGCTCAACATAATCCACTTCTTCAACTATGAACACGCGTACAATTTTAATACATTTGGCATATAAACAATGCTTTAATCATTAGTTAATCCCTTCAAAAAAGCTGTATAGTTTTTATAGTTTAATTCTGAATTAAAATGTTTAAACCAAAACTCTTTTGCACTACGTCTCATTATCATTTTTTGGTCTTCATTCTTTAAATAGTAATCATCAAACAAAGTTGCTAATTGACTCTCCTCAAAGTCTTTATGCAGCAAAGTTCCAAAACTATTGTCAACTATTTCAGACGTACCACCAACATTTGTTGCAATAATAGGTATTCCCGATGAAATTGCCTCCATAATAGAAACAGGAATTCCTTCCGAGGCACTAACATTAACAAATAAATCCACAGAATTATGTTGGTAATAATTAATCACATCTATATTGCTTACTTGTCCTAGCAGACTTACGTTTACATTTGGAGGTAGACTTTTAATCATATCCTTTATACTCGGCAATAATTTCCCTCCACCAAGATGAGTCCATTTCACCTTGCACTTTACATGCGTCAATGCTTTCACAATCAAGTCCAATCTTTTTACTGGAACAACGTACGAACAACTAATTATACGCAAAACATCATCTTCACTTCTGGAAGTCATCTGTAAATCCGGGACTCCCAAACGAAATAACTTTGTCTTAAAATTCAAATTGTGATATTTCTTAGTTAGATAAGCTTTGCCTTTTTCTGATATAAAAACAGAGTATTCTAAGTTCTTCAATAATTCTTCACGGAAAGGGATGTAACCTCCTTTCAAATCTTCATAAAGATCCGAATTATGAAATCTGGCTACTGTTACATTAGAATAATTCTTCGAAATAAAAGGAATAATTCCTGTTGCTTTATCACCCCAATAAAAATAAATTATAGTTATCTTATCAATTTTCGCCAATATCTCCTTCCAATTATGAGGTGCCAAAATCTTTCGAACGGCACATGTCGTTTCCAGCAAATTTTTTAATTTTCTTTTGCTTTTGTATACTTTCTTTTGTAAAAATTCTTTAAAAACAAAACTAACGGGAGCAATATTGAAAATTCCGTCTAAAACCGTTCTCATTTTTTCCTGATTGATATCAAATCGAAAAAAAGGTTTTGAATAAGTTACTCCATCAGGCACCATCCTCACTTTATCACCCTTCCCAACAGTTAATGGAAATATATGAATGGTGGAGAATTTCTGGTTTAAAAATTTAATTTCAGTCTCCAAAAATGTTTCTCCTTCCCCATAGGGATAACTCGTTGTAAATATTACCAGTTCTGCCATGTCTAATGAATTAATAAAACCAAAACAAATGATTACATGTAAACCTATGCAATCTTAATCAAATATACCTCTGTTTTTAAAATTAAAATAGCTTATTAACGTTGACGAGTTTAGAAACATTAAAAGCCAAGTATCTATATTCAAAATTTTTACGAAAATTATCTGAAAAATATGTGAATTATCAACATAATGTACACTGGTGTTATATAGACTTCGATATAATTCAACTGAATAGAGACATATCTTACATCTTTATCTCATTAAAATTTTTATCCTAATTAGAAAATATTTTATAAAAAAACAGCAAAACCTTGTGTTTAAATTAGAAGAACTATGGACAGCGACGTGACAGATCCAAGTATCTACTGATAAATCATATTGTTTTTCCCAGTGGTGCAAATGAATGACTTTTCTTACTTTACTCATGGCGATTAATTTATTAGCCACACTTTCATATTAATTTGTTTTAAATCAATAAGAAATTATAGCTTCGATAGAAGTAAAATCAATCTTTTGTGAAGAGTGGTCAGCAGTGTGGCCAAGGTAGTATATTTGACCATTTTTCCACTGTAGCAGGTCATATAAATACCTATTTCAAAAAACGCTTAAGATTTTCTTTAAGCATCTTTGGATTCCTCCATGAGGCAAAAATATTTTTTATGCTCTCGATCTCCACTTTTTCATAAAAGTTAAAAAGTAATAAAATAAACGGAAAACTACCCAACAGGATAATTTTAAGTGATAGCCGCCATAGAATTTGTATATCTTTAATAAGGATACCAACAAAAGTAATCGTTCCAGCAACTAATATCGCAATTACTAACTTATTTACTTCATAAGGAATTTTATATTGATTTTGTGCTGCATAATAGGTCACACACATATAAATAAATTGCGAGATTAATGTTGCAGCAGCAGCCCCATAAATATCCCATAAGGGTATAAATAATATATTTAACCCAAAATTCAGGACTGCTGTTAAAACGGTTAAAACTCCTAAAACATTACTTTTTTTTGTTATCATTAATCCAGTGGTTAAATTTATTCGTATTAATGAAAATAAAAATGCAAATGATAAAACCCCAATTATACCTGCAGCTCTCCAATAATCGGTTGTTTTTGTAATTAATTTTATGGCTTCAAGCGAAAATAGTGATACAACAAGCATAACCAGAATAAACAGGAAGCTTGTATAGGTCAATATTTTTGAAAAAAAACGATGATTATTGGGATCGTTAAACTTTTTAAGTCGTATTGGGGCCAAAGCAGCCATTACGGAATCGGTAATAACAATCTTGAGCGTATTAGCAAGCCGCAAACCTAAACTATATATACCTGCAGCGGCCAATCCCGAAATAAAATTAAGCATATATCGGTCAGTAACTGTAAGTGTAATAACGGCAAGATTTGACAATACCAACGGATAGCCAAAAACAAACATTTCCTTAAAAACTTTCCACTCGAAAGAGTAACGCACGTTTTTCAAAATATAAGGAAGAGTTAGCAAAAGCATAAGAATTTCTCCAATAACACTTGCTTCCCAAATACCATTTAATCCGCGCCCCATTTTAGTGATTGCAAATACGGTAAGCAATAATACCACCAATAATTTGACAACATTAATAACAGTATAAAAAACAGATCTTGATTGAATTTGTAATAATTGCAATGTAATACTGTTAAGTACCCGAAAAAAAACAGTAATGAAAGTTAGCTGCAGAAGATAACCAAATGAGATAGAACCAAAAATAAGTTTGGAAAAATGGTCTGCGTTTATTAGTAAAGCCCCACAAACCGGCGTATTGATAACCAACAAAAATGAAAAAATGGTAAATACAATACTCTTTTGTTTCTCCTTATAATCTTCATCCCAATACCATCGAATAAGGCTACTGCTTAGTGCAAATGCCAAAAGCACCGTTAGTACCTGGGCCGTTGCTTCCAAAATGGCAAGCATTCCAAAATCATCTTTCGACAAAAAAGCCTCATTGGTATAGAGAGGTAATAATATTAATCCTATAACTTTTATACTAATGTTGCCAATTGCATAAACCGAACTATGTCTTGTCGTTTTTTTTATATCCTGTAACATCAATTTTACCTATTAAGCATCAATAATACTTTCATATTTCCGAATTATATTTTTTAGCGCAAAACGGCTTATAGCGTCTCCTTTTATCTCTTGCTCCTGAAATTTCGAGCCAATTACTTCTTTAAGTCTTTTCTCAAAATTGTTCTTTTCAAAATCAAAAATAAAGCCATTTTTTGCATCTGTGATTATTTCTGAAATTCCACCTTTGCAGTTGTTTGCCAGCACTGGTGTGCCACAATACAAAGCTTCCAATACTACATTGGGAAAACCTTCGTATCGACTGCTTAGTACAAATACATCGGCCTGCTGGTAAAAGTGATAAATATTCGACTGATAACCTGCAAAAGTTACTAAATCATTCAGCCCTAAATCAGTAGCCAGCGATTTTAGTTCTTTTTTATATTCTTCATCCTTTGTATCTCCAACTATAGTTAAATGAAATTTATTATTTGCTTTTACCGCCGAAAAAGCTTTTAAAAGCATATCAAATCCTTTTTGATGCGATAAACGGCCACAGGCCAGGACATTAATTTTTCCTTTAGGATAAAGATCTTTCTCCTCCTTTTTTAATTGTTTCTCAATAAAACTGGTATCAATCGGATTATTTATTACTGTTACGTTCTTCTCAGGGATCTTAAAATTATCGACCAAATCATCCTTCATATCATTACACTGGGCAATAATTTGATTGTAGTTTTTATAAAAGTTCCGGTATAAAAACAACATTCGTTTATTTCGTACATGCTGACTAACTGTGTTGGTTTCGCGGGCAAACCACTTTATGCTTCTAAAAAACGGGATAAAAGGCGACAAAAGAACGTTAATACCACTTAATCCCACAAAAACAATATCGGGTTTCTGCCGAAGTATTCCTCTTAATGTTTGAAAGAAGAAATACTTCACCGTTGAAGGAATATTTAAATAAACCACCTCCACATCTTCACGAAGATTCGCTAAATACGAATGTTCGGCCTTGAAAATCAATAACAGTTGCGGAATGTATTTATCCCTGCTAATGTGGTTAACAAGGTATGTCATTATCCTTTCTGCCCCCCCCTCGCGTAATTCAGGAATAACAAAAAGTATTTTCTTCTTATTATCTTTATTCATCAATCGGTAGCTTCAACTTCTGTCCTAATTTTAAGTCCATTTTTTCGGGATTCCACTTCATAAATCCCCCATATGGGTGAAAAGTTAACTCTCCAAAATAAATAACATTATTCACATCGTATAAATCAACTCTTACATAGTAAAATGGTTCCGAAAGCTTTCTAGCCACTTCAAGCATCTCTTCTAATTTTACTGGACGTTCAACTTTTTTCCTTTCATTCGAAAAATAGAAGAATTCTTGCTCTATCCAATTTGTATCAAACCAGGTTTCTTTAATATCTGTTTCTCTATCGAAAAGAGTTTGAATATATTTAGGCTTTCCCCCAAAACAATATATCTTATAATCATTTAGTAGATTATTCCCGCTTTTATCTTTTAACAGTTTTTCTACAATTACTCGTGGTTGAATATTCTTATATTCCCATTCCTTTTGGGTGTAATAGTAATTTTTTTTAAGTCTTGATCGTAAAACCTTACGAATTTGTTCAAAATCAGCACTCCCTTTATCTTTAATGATGATACCTCCACTGCTATCATGATTAGTTTTTATTATCACTGGACAGTTGGGTATATTTTCAATAATAATTTCATCCACATTTTTAGTTTCGAACACAAGAGGAATCAAGTATTTCTCGCCAGCTCGTTCTTGCACATAATCACGTACTTTAAATTTATCTGCACAAATCGTATGCATTGTTGTACGATCATTAAGTTTCATCCATTGTATCTTCTCTGTAAACAATTGAGGATTTTTCAAGTCGGGATATTTGCCAAAAACTCGTTTGTATTTTTTTATTATATATGCTTTCTCAGAAAGAATACGTTCACGATAGAAATACCTTATGGATAGATAAATTTTAAACAGAAATGCTAATAGTACCCAAAATATATTTCTTTTCTCTTTGTAATCTGGAGAAAGACGATCCCTAATCCCTTTAATTATAATATCAGGATTATTAATAAGATTTCTAATCTTCCTCTGAAAAAGTAATCTTTTATAATATCCTAACCACCAATTTTCAGAATAAGGTTTCATAGAAGAAATACCAGACAATTTTGATTCTTTGATTCGTAATTTATTTCCTCTTACATTTCTCTCGATTAAAAGAATTTTCTTTACCACAATAGATTCTTCGGTAAAATCTATTATCGGCACAAGTCCTTTTCGCTGATGCTTAAGAGCTTTTTTACTTTTAATTAACCCCCTGTACTCATAGTCAATATCAGGGAAATAAAAATTACCTAATGAGTAAAAAATTAGCTTTCCTTTATAACTTTCAACTGGTTGAATTATATGTGGATGATGCCCTATGATTAAATCAGCTCCTGCATCAATAATATTATGGGCTAAGTCAATTTTTTCCGGTTCTGGAAATTTTATATCTTCTATTCCCCAGTGAATATTCACTATTAAATGATAATCGGGATATTTTTTTTTAACATCAACGATCTCCTGCAAATCGACTTCATAGCCGCCAACAAATCCAGTATCGGCAAATAATTTCGTTCCTGTGAGATCAGCAGAACGGGTAACATAAGCAATATTGATTGTTTTAGAATCATCGCTAACAACTATGTGTTTGCTTTTTTCAGCTATAGTCCCAACTCCAAAATGTTCTAATCCCGCATTTTTTAACAATTGAAATGTATATTCACATGACTCTACCCCATAATCATTAATATGATTATTCGAGAGATTAATAAGTAAAGGATTTAACTTTTTTAAAAAACGTAGAGAAGTATCGTTTGCACCAAGACAAATTTTGTCTTTTTCTTTTATTTTATTTTTCTGAACAAAGGCAGATTCCAAATTAACTATCAATTTGGCATTCTCTTTCTCTAAAGTTTTTCGGAGCCTTGAAAGAAGCTCCTCTTCATTAAAATCTTGTGTTTGCTGCAAGACCAAGTCTCCGGTATAAGCATACTTAACCATACTTCTATTTAATCTAAAAAATTGATTAATCTTTCGGCTTGAACTTTATAATCAAATTCTCTCTTTGCTAAAGCCTGCCCCTCTTTTCCAACTCTCTTTGCAACTTCTTTGTTTGTCAAAATATAATATAACTCATCTGCGAAAAGCTTCGGATTACCCGGAGTTACAATGAATCCATTTTTACGTGCTTTAATATAATTTGGAATATCCCCAACAGCAGTAACCAATACTGGATTTCCTGTAGCTAAATATTCTCCCAATTTACTTGGGAAACCACCTTCTGCTTGTTTATTGGCTGGTCTTGACAGCAATAATACTTCAGCAAATTTCAAATATTCCGGAATTTTTTCATGTTCCACATAACCTGTAAAAACAACATCATTTTCTAAACCAAGCTTAGCAGTATATCTCCTTATCTTATTCATCTCTGATTCTTCTGCTCCACCAATCAAACAAAGTGTTAAGTCTTTGACTTTGTTACTCACCAATTTAAAGGCCTCAAGTAAATCATAAAGACCATCTTTATTATTTCCCATATAACCACAGTAAGCAATATATCTTTTGCCTTTTATGGGATTTACGTATTTCTCATTTGCAAATCTATCATAATCTACCAATAGCGAAGCATTTAAGAAACCACAGTCTTTATTTGTAAACGAGCTGTAATATTCTATCAAAGCATCAGAACATGTTATAAATCCTGATGCGTTTATATAATAGGTAAGGTCTTGTTTTTTCGAATACTTGTCAATAATTATATGATAAGGGTATTCTGTTCTTTCTATAATAAACTTTTTAAACCGCAAAATAATAGCCGACTTACCGGAAATATGCCCATAAATCCAAATAATATTCGAAGGATGAATCAACAACACTCGAATTAATTGAATTAATCCGAACACCTTCTTTAGCATCCTATTCTTAGTTTTAGTAGAGAGGTATATAATTTCCAGATTAATCCCAGCTTGAATTAATCCACTTTGCCACAATTTTAATCTATAAAATGCTGCTCCCGGGCTACTTTCCGGAGTTATTATGAAGATTTTTTTTGCCATATAACCCTGTTCACGTAATCAATGTACGATAAAATTATATTTACCACTTTTACTGAAACATTATCCACATCATAATCAGGAGCTAACTTTAAGGTTCTTTGTTGTCCAAAAGGTTGATGTTTTAATATCTCGATAGCCTGATAAATCCTCTCCTTATTCATGCCAACCATAATTACAGAACCTTCCTGCATTGCCTCCTGCCTTTCGTGTGTTTCTCTAAGATTTAATGCCCGGAAATTTAGTATTGATGATTCTTCAGATATGGTCCCGCTATCCGATAAGGTTACAAATGCATTTATTTGTAAGAATACATAATCAATAAAACCTAATGGTTTCATAAAATTGATATTACTATCAACCTTGATACCAAGTTCATTTATTTTATTTCTTGTTCGTGGATGAGTGGATACAATAATTGGATAATTAAACTGTTGAGAAAGACCGTTTAATACATCTATTAATTTCAAAAAATTATCGCTTTCAATGTTTTCTTCCCTGTGCGATGATACAACAAAGTATTTTTCTCTTTCTAACTTCAATCTACTAAGAACATCACTTTGACTGATCTTATGCAGATTCTTCATAAGAACCTCTTTCATTGGGCTTCCTGTTTTAAAAACCCTATCCATCGGAAGACCTTCTCTTAACAAATTTTCTTTTGCAATATCGCTATAAGCCAGGTTAATATCGCTAACATGATCAATAATGCGCCTGTTTGACTCCTCGGGAACTCTAAAATCAAAACAACGATTACCGGCTTCCATATGGAATATGGGTATTTTTCTTCTTTTGGCAGGAATAGCTACCAGGCAGCTATTGGTATCTCCCAACACCAACAATGCATCTGGATTTTCTTTCTCTAAAACATCATCAACATTAATAAAAATGTTTCCAATTGTTTTAATCGCATTCTCTCCAACCGAATTCAAAAAATAATTTGGCTTTTTAATTCCAAAATCTTCAAAAAAAATTTCATTTAGTTCATAATCATAATTCTGACCTGTATGTACCAATATATGCTTTATACTATCCTCTCTTTCCAATTTATCAATTACCGCAGACAACCTTATAATCTCAGGTCTGGTGCCAACTACGGTCATTATTTTCATTTTTTTCATTATCTAAATTTTATTTGAGTTAGAATAACAAAGTATCATACCTTTTCAAAATATGTATCGGGATCTTCTTGATTAAAAAATTCATTTATATAAAAAACAGTATATAAATCATCATCCCCTATATTTTTAATATTGTGTGTATACCAAATCGGAATATCAACATACGATGGCAAATCACCATTAATCTGATATGTAATTTTATCCTCTGTTCCTATTTTGCGTAGTTCTATTATGGCTTCTCCTTTGATTACGGAAAATCTTTCAATTTTTCTGGTGTGGAAATGATTTCCTCTTTCCACTCCTGGTTTGGTTGTTGAAAAAGAAATCTGACCTCCACTTTTTATTTTTAATAGCTCTACAAAATCACCCCTATCATCGGTATGTTTATTATAAAGTTTGGGATAAAATTCTTTTTTAGCAATAAAGGAAAGGAATGTATTAAAAAGATTAACTTCATTTTTATCCTTTAAAGCTGGAATAATACCTAACTCCAAATACTCATTTTTATAAATCTGCAATTGATGAAGAATTTCTGAAACTTTCATCTCGAAATCGGGTTCCACATATCGTTTTTCACTATCTTCATTCGGATTTTGAATACATTCAATTATCTCTTCACATAACGACCCAACATATTTCAATTTAACATTACTATCTGCAAAAATCTTTGGTTGTTCGTAATTATTTAATTGATGACAAAATGTTGCTATAAAAGAATTATAATAAGGTCTTCCATAAGGTCCAAAGATATTTGGGATTACCAAATTTGTTAATCGAGCACAAACACTATTTGACCATTTTTCCAATAATCTTCCTCCTTCAAATTTAGACTTACCATAAAAATTATCAATCTTTTCTTGTATTGAAGACGAAAAAATAACATGTGCTTTAGACTTTGTCTTTTGTAAGGCCCCAATTAATTTCACAACTAAATCTATATTTATATTATAAAGTTCTTCCTGATTCTCGGATCTGTTGATTGCAGCGAGATGAACAATAACATCACATTGTTCTACAAACTCACATAAAATCTTTTCATTTTGAAAGAATTCGTCACTAAAATAAATTCTCTCAAATTGGTCTATTGTCCCGATTAAATTGAATAGATGTGTTCCAATGAAGCCAGACTGTCCGGTTATTCCTACCTTAATTTTCAAAATTTTCAATTATTTCCGTTAATTATTTCTTTAATATTCCTCAAAGACAATATTTTTTGCGTTGTCTCCTCTAAAGTAAGCCTTCGGGTATTATGAGAATTGTAATCAACAATATTGGCCAGTGAATAATCCTCACCACTTTTTTCATATTTAGAATAATTCAAATCCCGGTTATCAGCAGGAACACGATAATAGTCCCCTAAATCTTCAGCTTTAATTTTTTCTTCTTTTGTTAAAAGTGTTTCATAAAGTTTTTCCCCATGCCGTGTACCTATCACTTTTATTTCATTATCAGAATTTACAATCATTTTCACCGCCTTTGCAACATCTTCTACAGTCGAGGCCGGAGACTTTTGAACGAACAAATCTCCTTGTCTTCCATTTTTAAAAGCATATAATACAAGATCTACAGCCTCGTCAAGCGACATCATAAAGCGAGTCATATTTGGATCAGTTACAGTAATATCACCTGATCCCTGTGCTTGTTTAAAAAACAATGGTATAACAGAACCTCTTGATGCCATTACGTTTCCATACCTGGTACAGCATATAACTGTTTTATCTCCGGGTATATTTCTTGACTCAGCAATGGCAATTTTCTCCATTAATGCTTTGGTCATTCCCATTGCATTAATAGGATATGCTGCCTTATCCGTACTCAGGCAGATCACTTTTTTAACGCCATTGGCAACAGAAGCCTTTATTACATTAGAAGTACCAATAACATTTGTATAAGTCGCTTCCTGCGGAAAGAACTCACAAGATGGAACTTGTTTTAATGCTGCTGCCTGAAAAACAAAATCCACTCCTACCGTTGCATGCAAAATACTATTGTAATCTCTTGTATTACCGATATAAAATTTAATCTTACTGTTTTGATATTTAACGCGCATATCGTCTTGTTTCTTTTCATCGCGCGAAAAAATCCTAATTTCCTTAATATCTTCACTCAGGAAACGATCTAATACAGCATTCCCAAACGAACCGGTACCCCCGGTGATTAACAACACTTTATCTTTAAACATACTATATGAATTTTCTTAAATTATGCTGAACAACGCAAATGTACAATTAATGGCACAACTACAAAAGGGAGAATTATTTCCTTAGCACTTGAGCTTGCAAAAAAGAAATAGACAAACAATTAATCATCCTTCAAAACCCGCAGAATCTCTACCCGTATATCCTGCAATTCTATCAACGAAGTGTGGAGTTAAAAAATGCAAACTACATATTATAAAAATGCTATTTCGGATACTCTTATTAAGAAAATAATTCATCTCCGGTTTTTGCTCCTAAATACTAATCCATTTCAACCAGGCACAACGGCTTTTTTGGCGTTGATGCCACATCGACATGGGCAGCCAACATTAACAGAATAAACCCGATTAATATGGGTAGCGAAGCAATCATTACCTGTCCGGTGGTGGCCAAAATTCCGTAAACAGAACTTTTTATCCAAAAATGAGTGCCCGCTATTACCCCAAAACAAAGAAAAATTGTTCCAAATATGATTTCTAGCGTGGCGATGTTGAAATCGCGAAGAAAGTAATTGTAGAATATTCTTTTCAGGAAACGATTTAAATACTTAGAAGGAAAACTAAGAGCAGTACGTGATATGCTTAGATTGCTTTCTTCATCTTCGTAAATAGCATCCATTGGCATATCGGTAACTACTGCATTGATCGTTGACAAGCGGAACAACATATCGCTTTCAAAAAAATATCGATTCTCTATTTTATCCAGCGGTAACAAACGCAATGCATTTTTATGAATGGCAATAAATCCGTTGGTCGGATCCATTATGTTCCAATATCCGTTAACAAATTTATTAATAAGCGACAGTGCGCTGTTTCCAAACAAACGAAGCGCAGGCATTTTATTTAATGATTCTAAGTTATAAAACCTGTTCCCTTTGGCATAATCTGCCTCTTTTTTAGTTATTGGATCAATGAGGCGCTTTATCAAATGAGGTGACATTTGACCATCACCATCAAGTTTAACACATATATCATACCCTTCCTGTAGTGCCAGCTTAAATCCGGTTTTTACGGCTCCACCAACGCCCAGATTTTCTTTGTTGTAGGCCACTTTTACGCGCAGGTCAGTGCACGATTCTTCAACATATTTTCCACTTTGTTCAGGGCAGCAATCATCAACCACTATAACGAAGTCCACCTCCTCGCCGATTTCTCCAAGTAATTCAAGAATGTGTTTTTTTACTTTATAGGCCGGTATAATAACAGCTACCTTCATATTCGAATTATTATCGGTGTTTATATATTGTTAATACTAAAAAGAAATCCTGTAATAAATAAGAAAATAAATTTAATCTCCTTTCGATTTTACAGGTACACTCAAAAAAGTTTCCAGTCCGTTGAAAACCTTATTAAAAGGATAAATCTGGAAAACATAAAACCATATCATGGCTACAGTACCGAAGAAAAACCGTTTTGCAGATGCACTCATAATAGCCTCTATAGAATCAGCTTTTAGATGCAATTGATTTAATAAGATCAAATAAGCAACTATAGGCAAAACTACCAAGGCCAGAAGAAGAAAAGATTCTTTCTTTTTGATAACACCATAAATATTAACTATCCCAACCACTATTAATGTATAAAAAGTTATACCATAATAACTCGGATGAAAAAAGTTTTTCAAAGCACCCCTAATTATTTTAGAAAAATATTCGGGATCAAGATGCGGAACTAGACTGATATTAACTTGTACGAATGGCTCCATTAAAGCAGCATTCATTTTCAAAAATAATTGCCACGCTACAAAAGGGACTAAGCACAAAATATATAAGTACATTTTTTTGAACTGCCTTTTTGGTAGTTGTACATAAAACACAAATAATAATCCCGTTAGAATATACACAATCCCTTCACTCCTTATCCAACCATTAAACGAAAGAAGAATAATTGATAGATAAAAATACTTCATCTCATTTCTTTTATACCATGTAAATAAAGCCATGAGCCCCAATGAAGCATACATGGCATTAGGAACACTTGTAGTATTTAGTGCACTTTGCGCTAGTAATTCCGGAGCAACAACCAATCCAAATGTGGCTATTATCGCTGGGGTAGATGATATATTTTTAAGAATTAACGAATAAAAAGAAACAATAAAAGATATAAACAACAAAGCAGGTATAATCTTCGAGGATTGAAAACCAAAAATATAGACATAAGATAAGCTAAATGCTGTTAATGGAGGATATGCAGCTCCGAATCCAACTGCTTTATCATAAATCAGAGAGTTTAGGAGTGTGCCTTCATGTGCAATTGCTTTTGCATACAAATCAAAAGAACTAACGGAATCGGTTGAAAATGTTGGCGTGTAAAGACTTTTCTTAGTCACAAAAAACAATACACCAACTACAGCCAGAACAAATACAAACCATATCAGATTGAATCGTCCAACCTGCCAAAAAGTTTTTTTACTGATCGTATTATATCCTTCGACAATAAGCTTTGGTTTCATTATCAATTTATAATAAAACGCAACGGTAATCAGCACTATTGCAGTTATCAGGTTAGTTCGGCTTAAAGTTATTCCCAATATATTTAACAAGAACATTACAAAGGTAACTACACCTATACCCACTGGAAATGACAGGCCAAGTATTTCAATAAAAGAAAACCGGCCCGCAACGAATCTTAAAAAACTAAATCCTAGTAGAAATGCTAATAAAATACTTAAATAACTCATTTTAGATCATCGGGATTTAAAGGTAAAACAGTATACGCTGGTCTATTTTTAATACGATATGGGAGTTTATCATAACGCTGCCCTCCCACAATAGCAACGTGGGTTATTTTATCCAAATAAATTGAATCCCGAGGTGAATTTTCATAAACCGCTTTTCGGGGATAAATCATGTAAGTAGTATGTCTTTTTGAACGTAACCATTTTATATCTCGCTTCTTATCTTTCTCACCTATTTCATTCACGATGTCGGGCGTTGGCATCAGAATAACGGCAGAATCAGGGGTGTTTTTATTGATATATTGTAAATAAGCTGCAAAATAACCCATTTTCATCTGTTGCTTTTGTTCAAATGTAAAATCAGGGTGCTCCTCCATCACTTTCCAATTCGCAACAATAAAGTTATTCCATAACCATGGATACCCTCTAAACTTTGGTGAATTATAGATTTTAGAAAACAGTAAAAAGAAAAACAATCCAATTAGTAGATTACGAAACAAAAATCCCAGCCAACTTCTGGGAGGTCGCTTTAGAAATTCATACTTTGATAATTGACTGTCTTTTTTCTTTTGTTTGGCCTTTCTTTTCGCCGATTGTCTCATCTTTTCAGATTAGATTTATGAATTGCATACAAATATAAAAGAAAAAAAAGCACTTGGAATAATTTTTATAAAATGAACCAATGTATGATTTTATAAACTTAACCGATTCCCTTTCAATAATACAGAAGAACAGTAGAAAATTTACCCTTTTCAGTATTTCACAACCAACACTGTACGAATATTTGGCAAACTACACAATCTCCATATCAATGTTGCAAAACAAAAGTAATCACATTGGAAAAACTCCTCGGTCTTGCAAATACGCTCTGTCAACCGAACACTCTCCCCACATCCTCAACACCAGACCCATTCCTTTCAACTTTGTTGCTATCAATTATTATGAAACGATAGGTTCGTGCACCGGCGTGCTTTGTCACTTCCGGCAAGTCTTTTGAATCAAGCCTTAAAATCTAGTTGACTTCTGCTTTTGCCAGCATTAGTTCATCCAGTGCTCTTATTGATTCGTATTGAAGAATACTATTCCTAATAAAGAAAGTATAAATTTAGTGCACAGAATAAGTCAAACGTTTTTTATTTTGCACATTTCCGACCCGATAGATATAAAATATGATAACAGATTCCAGTCGAATATCGAATTCTTTCTTTCTGCGCGATGTAACCGAAGTTGCACCCAATTTACTCGGTAAAATACTAGTACGGCGTTTTGAGGATGGCACAATTGAAAAATATAAGATTACCGAAACAGAAGCCTATCGCGGAGGCGAAGACAAAGCCTGTCACGCCAACAAAGGATTAACTGAACGAACCAAAGTGATGTTCGACGAAGGTGGTCTAGTATACGTTTACCTGATTTACGGAATGTACTGGATGCTAAATTTTGTCACCGGAAAACCGGGAGATTCTTCCGCAGTCTTGATTCGCGGCGTGGAAGGTATTTCAGGGCCGGGAAGAGTTGGCCGGGCGCTACAACTCGACAAGTCTTTTTATGGTGAAAACCTCGAAACTTCACAAAGAATATGGATTGAAGATTCGGGATCGAAACCACAATTCACAACTGCTCCCCGAGTTGGGATTGAATATGCCGGCGAACCATGGATTAGCAAACCATGGAGATATATCGCAGAGATCTAATTTCCCCTCATTACAAACCTATCGTACAACCACAAGAAAACAACGGCAGAAATTGCAATGCCCGAAAAAGCCATCCAAATATTTGATGGGTTATAGTTTTGCCATAAATAATTGGTCAGTTCCACCTGAGTCATGTTCATCTTGTCGGCTGCCTGCGCAAAAAAGTCGTTTTTAGTAAATTCGGTAGAATATTCAGCCGGAAACTGCATTCCACGTTCAACCACTTCCTTTTGCAGCAAGAAATATTTATCGGCAATTCCTTCATAGAAATCACCCGAAAGCCAACCTGCCAATTTATGGGCTGCAGCAATTGGCAAAAATGAAGTTCCCATATACAGTGCTTTCTGATCGGCGGGAGCAATTTTTCCCACATATTCGGTAAACTTTGGAGAACTTCCCATTTCTCCAAGTGAGAAAATTAAAATACCCAATAAAATCAACCAGCCGCTTTGTGTTGAGAACATTAATCCAATTCCGCCGGAAAGAACTAAAATTCCACCCATCATTGCAGCCAGCGGACGGAAGCGCATAACAAATGCCGAAACCATTAACTGGAATACAATAATAAAAAAGGAGTCCATACTTGTCATCGATACGGCACTGATCGTTCCGTTATCACCAATAGCTTCAGCAAGCCATGGCCAAACAGCATGTAAACCATTGTACACTGAAGTTGTGTCAATCCACTGATCGACAAATATTGGAAACGAATAATAAAGTTGATTAAAAGCTGTCCAGAACAAAATCATGATCACGAGGAACAATACATATTTCCAGTTCTGCAGCGTGATCCATATATTTTTGAAAGCCTGACCAATATTTTGTACTAATGAAGTTCCATCTTTTTCAACTCCCGGCTCGCGGAACAGGAACAAGGTAAGCAAAACGTTTACACCGATTGCTGCAACCGACATATAGAAAACCATCGCCCAACTTAATTTTAGTAATGCCCCTGCAAGGAAAGGCCCAATGAATCCTCCGATATTGATCATCATATAAAAAATACCAAAACCAATTGAGGCAGTTTTTTCATTGGTTGTTTTCGCAATCATGGCCGAAATAATTGGTTTAAAAAATGCACCACCCACACAGGTCCACATAAATGCAAAATAAACCGGCCAGTAGCCATTAAAACTGTTAATCATCAAAAAACCCGAAATGTAAATGGTAAAGGCGAGCAACAATATTTTTTTGTAGCCAATTTTATCGGCAATGGCTCCGGTTATTACCGGCAGAAAATACAACAACGCCGAACTGGTTCCCATAATGGCTCCCTTTTCTGCATTTGAAAAACCAAGTGCACCTGTATCGGTTGATCCTACTAAAAACAGCGGAAAAGCCAGGTAAAAACCATACCATGCCCAACGCTCGAATAACTCAATAGTGTTAGAAGTCCAGAAACTTTTGCTGTATCCTTTTAATACCGAAACAAATGCCATTTTTTGATAAATTTTGATGAAGCTCGTAAGGTAACATTTTTCGAAATACGTTCGTCACCTCAAACCTACAGAGCTGACATATCGCATAAAAAATCAGCTAAAAAATGAATTTCGAATAAAGATTAACGATATCAGATTGCAGAAGCGGGTAGCAAGTTTTCATTCGCAGTTTTCAGTTTTACCATTTGACAATAGAACAATTTAACAGAGGTAATAAAACCGAATGATTTCTATGTGCCTAAGGTGGTAATTAGAATCACAGCCCTAGGTCAAAAATACGGATACAAATGTGATGATCATAATGATAAGGAACAGCAAAATAAAAAAACCGATTACGCCCAGTCTGAATCCAAAAGTTTGTTTTTCGCGTTTTGTCGAATCTTTCAAACGCTCGATGGCTTCAACCAGTTTTTTCGGTGCCTGTTCATTCTTAATAATGTAATCGCCGGCACCCAGTTTCATAATTTTCACCGCAATATCCACTTTGTTTTGCGCACTCAGAAAAATAAAATCAATATGGCTGTGGTCGCGCTCCACATGAAGCATAAACTCTAAGCCGTTAACTCCTTCCGACGCATAATCAAGAATAATTACATCAGGTTTTAAGTGGATGTGTTTGAGACATTCTTCCCCGTTTTTAAAAACTTTCAGATTCGAATACTTTTTCGATTGCAAATAACCAACAATTAGATCTTTGTAAACGGTGCTGTCTTCGATCAGAAAAATTAAAGGATTTTTTGTCTCTTGCATAATTTTAGAAATAGTGTTAGCACTAGCTCTAAAATTAACACTAATTTTTTTAGAAAACAACAGGCCCGAAATGCTCAAAAATCCCGTAATCATTCGCAACTGACGACAGAAAAAGGTACTTTTGAAATTTTAATACACGAATTATGTTACTGGCAATCGACATAGGAAACACGAATATAGTTTTTGGAATTCACAAAGATGAAGAATGGGTAAACCACTGGCGCATTCAAACCGATCAGCTGAAAACTGCCGATGAATACGAGGTTATTTTCCGGTCGCTGCTAACGGCAGGGAAAATCTGCCGCACAGAAATATCGCGGATCATTTTAAGCAGTGTGGTACCTTCGCTAGTTCACCCGTTTCGCGAAATGTTATCGGGGCTATTCGACAATGCGGTAATCAACCACATTAATCCCGACATTTACGATCGACTGCCTATAAAAGTTCTCAACCCATACGAAATTGGGGCCGACCTGGTTGCCAATGCCACAGCTGCCTATCAGAAATATGGCAATAATACTATGGTAATCGATTTTGGCACTGCATTAACGTTCACCACTATCGGTAAAAATTCAGCAATTTTAGGAGTTGCCATTGCTCCCGGTTTGCGCACAGCTGTTGGTGCCCTTGCCGGAAAAACAGCACAATTACCACAAATTCATATCGCTCCTCCGCCATCGGTTTTGGGCGAAAACACTATTCATGCCATTCAGTCGGGAATTATTTTTGGCTACACCGGATTAGTTGATTCGATGATAGAACGTACCGAAAAAGAATTGGGCGAATCGCTTAACGTTGTAGCCACCGGTGGGCTAAGTGCGGTAATTGCTCCGTTAACAAAAAATATTAAAGCCAGCGAGCCTATGCTCACGCTCGAAGGCCTCGTTCAAATCAATTCATTTATATAACATCGAATATCTCATATTATATTACGAGTAATTTTATTTCTTTTGCAGTGAACAAACTGTGGCAGAACAGTTGTTATTGTTTCAGTAATTATTGGAAAAATGGAAGACGCGAAGGGGAAGCTGCTTGAATCAATTAACAATCCCGACGATCTAAAAAAAATACCGGTTGAACAACTCGAGGACGTTTGTCAGGAGTTGCGCGATTATATTATCGACGTGGTTTCAACCAATCCGGGGCACTTCGGTGCCAGTCTGGGTGTTGTTGAGTTGACAGTTGCCTTGCATTATGTTTACAATACGCCTTACGATCAGTTGGTTTGGGATGTTGGTCACCAGGCTTACGGACACAAAATACTTACCGGGCGAAGAAACCAATTCGATACCAACCGGAAATTTAAAGGACTTAGCGGATTCCCAAAACGCACAGAAAGCGAGTACGATGCATTTGGTGTCGGACACTCGTCAACATCTATTTCTGCTGCCTTAGGAATGGCCATTGCTTCCAGAATTAAAGGTGAAGAAGAGCGCAAAGTGGTTGCCGTAATTGGCGATGGCGCGATGACCGGCGGAATGGCTTTTGAAGCGCTGAACAACGCCGGAGGCGAAAATGCCGATATCCTGGTAATTCTGAACGACAACAATATGGCCATCGACCCAAGTGTTGGTGGTTTAAATAAATACCTGCTCAACATCTCCAAGTCGGACACCTACAACCGGATGAAACACGATGTTTGGGAAGGACTGGGAAAATTGGATGGATTTGGTAAGAAAACACGCCGGTTTATTCAGAAAAACCAGCACGCACTAAAAAATATGATCCTGAAAGAGAACAACCTTTTCGAGGCCTTCAACTTCAGGTATTTTGGCCCGATTGACGGACATGATGTGCAATATTTAACCAATGCATTAAATGACCTGAAAGATATTCCGGGACCAAAAATATTACATGTAATCACCCAAAAAGGTAAAGGTTTTAAACAAGCCGAGTTGGATCAAACAAAATGGCATGCGCCGGGTATTTTCGATAAAGAAACCGGCGAAATTTACAAGTGCGATTGCAATGTTGATCAGGCACCAAAATTCCAAAATGTGTTTGGAGATACTTTGGTTGAACTGGCAGAGAAAAACGATAAAATTGTGGGAATAACGCCTGCAATGCCTTCCGGCTGCTCCATGAATAAAATGATAGCACAAATGCCGGGGCGTGCTTTTGATGTGGGAATTGCAGAGCAGCACGCTGTTACTTTTTCGGCCGGATTGGCCGCGCAAGGAATGGTTCCGTTTTGTAATATCTACTCAACATTTATGCAACGCGCTTACGACCAGGTGATTCACGATGTTGCCATCCAGAATTTACCCGTTATTTTCTGTCTCGACCGCGGTGGATTGGTGGGAGAAGACGGACCTACACATCATGGTGTTTTTGATATTGCGTATATGCGTTCGGTCCCTAATATGATCGTATCGGCACCAATGGACGAAATTGAGCTGCGCAACCTAATGTACACAGCACAGCTGGAAGAAATTAACCAGCCATTTTCGATCCGCTACCCACGTGGTTGCGGCATAATTTCCGACTGGCAAAAGGAGTTTGAAAAGATTGAAATTGGTAAAGGCCGAAAATTAAGCGATGGTAGCGACATTGCTTTGCTGTCGATAGGAAAGACCGGAATCTTTGCTCAACGTGCAGTAAAAAGTCTGGCCAAAAACGATATTTCAACAGCTCACTACGATATGCGTTTCGTGAAACCACTCGATACCGAAATGCTCACCGAAATAATGGAGAACTTCGATCAGATTGTAACCATTGAAGACGGCAGCATTCAAGGCGGTTTTGGAAGTGCAATTCTTGAATTTATGGCAGAGAATGGCTACACCAACAAAATCAAAATTTTGGGAATTCCCGATAAATTTATCGAACACGGAACACCCGATGAATTGTACCAGGAATGTGGTATCGATGCAAAAGGCATTGTTAAAACCGTTAAAGAATTGGTTGGTAAAACGAAAATCGCATAAACATTAAATCCTCCTCCATTCTATTATTCCTTTATTCGAACACTCCTAGGTTCTGTAATTCCGTTTATCGGCATAATATTTTTAACTTTAGGTCGTTCTGAAAGTGTACTTAAAAACCATTTGCATTGGACATCTATCTTAAACGACGACGAGGAAAAATTTTATTGCTCATAATTGCTGTTCTTATCGGAGTGGCTTCGATGCTGTACACCAACTGGCTAACCAAAAAAATGGCCAGCGAAGAACGCAACAAAGTTGAAATTTGGGCTGAAGCGATAAAAGGAATCAACAATGCTACACTGGAAGTCACCACTCCTGAAATGACCCAGCTTCAAACACGTTACCTGCAATTTCTGGGTATGGTTAGCGAGAAAAACACGACCATTCCTATCCTTATTTTAAACCCCGACGGCACTTATAATACCGACCGGAATATTAAATATCGCGAAGACAAAAAAGAAGAAGTGCTGCAACGCGAACTGGAAAAAATGAAAGATTATTCCGCTCCTATTCCCATTGATTTAGGCGACGGTTACGAACTGATGTTGTACTACCGCGAATCGAGCATTGTACGAAACCTGCGATTATACCCCATTATCCAGTTAATTGTTATAGTAATATTTATACTGGTTGCCTACTTTGCGTTTTTGGCTACTAACCGCGCCGAGCAAAACCAGGTGTGGGTGGGCATGTCGAAAGAAACAGCACACCAGCTGGGAACTCCTATCTCGTCGTTAATGGCATGGATTGAGCTGCTAAAATTGAAAGACGTTGACCCAAATTTGATAAAAGAACTGGAGCAAGATACTTCGCGCCTGGAACGTATTACCGAACGTTTTTCTAAAATCGGATCGAAACCGGAGCTGCTGCGCGTTAACCTCATCGAGGTTTTAAATTCTGCAGTTTCGTACCTGAAACGACGCTCCTCGGACAAGGTAAAATTTGAACTGAATTACGATACCAACGCCTACATTGAAACGCCATTAAATGGAGCCCTGTTCTCTTGGGTAATCGAGAACCTGTGCAAAAATGCCATTGATGCGATGGGCAACAACGGCACTATCAGCATCAATGTAAAAGACAAAGAAAAGCAGGTAAATATCGACCTTACCGACACCGGCTGCGGTATCTCAAAAAATCATCAGAAATCAATTTTCCATCCCGGCTTCTCAACCAAAAAACGCGGCTGGGGATTAGGCCTTTCACTGGCCAAACGAATTGTTGAAATTTACCACAATGGCAAAATTTTTATCAAATCATCGGAAATAGGAAAAGGAACTACATTTAGAATTATTCTGAATAAATAGGCTCTAAATCCAATTTATCTTCATTTTAAATAACCCCTATACAATTATCAACCAATCAGTTAATTAATACCTCTTATTGTAGTTTTTACAACACACAACTGTTCTAGTCTATTCTTTTCTATTATGGTCTAGGAAATTTAACAGAATTTATATAACATTGCCCCAATATTGTATCATATACAATAAGGCAATTAAACTAAAACTATCAAATTATGAACAGATCAGGATTCGAAAAATCTTTGGTGCCTGACAGGCATATTCCATCCCTGCCATACTTCATTTTTCAGCGCTAACACAAGCAAAACTCAATATTACTCAATAAATAATCAAATAATTAATCTATGAGAAAAATGAAAGTTAGCAGAAAATTCTTATGGAATTTTTCTAAGTTAAAAATCATGCTGGCTTTTGGGCTAAGTATGGTATTAATGCTGTCGACTAGTTTGTATGCCAATGCCAATTCGGCTGACGGCCAGCAAAAAAAGACAGTTACAGGAACAGTGGTTGATGCTGAGGACAATGTACCGGTTATTGGTGCAACTGTCAGCGTTCAGGGTACAACCAATGGTACTGTAACCGACATCGATGGTAAGTTCTCACTTAGCGTTGACGCAAGCGATGTTCTCGTAATCTCTTTTATCGGATACAAAAATCAACTAATTCCGGTAGAAGATCAGACTACAATCAACATTAGTTTAGAGCAAGACGTAACCGACCTCGACGAAGTGGTTGTAATTGGTTATGGTGTGCAGAAAAAGAAATTGGTAACAGGAGCAACAGTAGCTGTAAAAGGTGAAGCCCTGGCCAAATTAAGTACTACTTCAAGTTTAACTGCTTTGCAGGGACAAACTCCTGGGGTTCAGTTAACACAGAACAACGGAGAGCCTGGCAGTGGTTATAAAATTACCATTCGTGGTTTAGGAACTACCGGTAACGCATCGCCACTTTATGTAATCGATGGTGTAGCCGGAGGCGATATTAACAGCTTAAACCCATCTGATATTGAATCAGTTGACATCCTTAAAGATGCGGCTTCATCTGCTATTTACGGTGCACGTGCAGCCAACGGTGTTGTACTTGTTACTACAAAACAGGGTTCGGCCGGTAAAATCCAGGTTTCGTACGATGGTTACTACGGTATTCAAAGAATTTACAAAAAACCTTCTTTGTTGAATGCACAGGAATACATTACATTCCTTGATGAATACGATTTTGGCGTTTCAAGTTCTCAGAAAGACTGGGAATCGTTGATGTCTCCTGAACTGTACAGTTCGATTATGGATGGTTCGTTCAAGGGAACTAACTGGTTCGACGAAATGGCAAACGATGAAGCTCCAACTCAAAACCACGCTGTAAACATTACCGGTGGTAGCGATGTATCGAATTTCTCGATGGGATTTTCGTACACTGCACAAGATGGTATTTTTGGAGCCGATTATGCTTCGGATTATGAACGTTACACAGCTCGTATCAATTCGGAACATGTAATTTACCGCAACGACAATGATCTTGATATCATTAAATTTGGTGAAAACCTGAATTTCAACCGCGTAACCAACAACGGTATTGGTAAAGGAAACATTTACTGGAACGACGTTCACAATGCCATGGTTGCTTCGCCACTGATTCCTGCCTACAACGAAGACGGTTCGTTTTATTCGTACACCGACCGTGTAGCCGATGGAAACATCATTAACTCGAGCTTGGGTAACCCATACATTGAAATGGCTTCAACATCAAGAGGTTTGAACCTGAGCAACAGCTACGGTTTAAATGCTACTGCTTACCTGGTTATTCAACCAATTAAAGGATTAAACCTACGTTCGCAGTTTAACTACCGCCAAAACAGTAATAGCTACCGCTCGTTCTCTCAGCCTTATAGCTCAAGTAGTACGTCAAGCAGTACCAACTATTCTGTTTCGCAGTCGGCAAGTACCGGCCACTCGTACACTTTCGAAAATACATTGTCGTATATTTTGCCTGAATTAAGCGGACACAATATTAATGTATTGGTAGGTCAGTCAATCGAATCTCACGGTTATGGCGAGTCGGTAAATGCAAGTAACAGTATTGCTGCCGACGATGCATTATCAACACTTCAGGGTTTCGATTATGCTTTCTTAACCAACGTTGCAAACAATACTTCTAACGTTTCAATTGGTGGTTCACCTTGGGGCGAAGGACGTTTATTGTCGTTCTTCGGTCGTGCCAGTTGGGACTACCAGGAAAAATATATGGCCACAGTAACCATGCGTGCTGATGGTTCTTCAAACTTTGCTCCTGATCACCGCTGGGGTTATTTCCCATCAGTATCAGCAGGATGGGTAGTAAGTAGCGAAGACTTTATGGAATCTACCAGCTCGTGGATGGATTACTTTAAACTACGTGCCAGCTGGGGACAGAACGGTAACAGCGCTATTTCTCCATTCCAGTATTTGGCAACCGTTTCATTCGACGTATATAACGTGTACAAATTTTCGGATGACGTTACTGCCACCACAAGTGTAACAAGTCCGGCAACAGGCGGATACGCAGACATCCTTCCTAACCCCGATATCACATGGGAAACATCAGAGCAGCTTGACTTTGGTTTCGATGCTCACTTCCTGGATTCACGCTTGAACCTTACTTTCGACTGGTACAAGAAAACAACCAAAGACTGGTTAGTTGTTGCACCAACACTGGCTATTTACGGTACATCTGCACCATATATTAATGGTGGTGATGTTGAAAATACCGGTTACGAAGTTTCGTTAGGATGGAACGATCGTATCAATAGCGACTTCTCGTACGGTGTAAACTTTAACCTGTCGTACAACAAAAACGAAGTAACCCGTATTGCAAACGGCGAAGGTATTATTCACGGTTCGTCGAACGTATTATCACAGGGAACTGACGAAATGTACCGCGCACAGGAAGGTTACCCAATCGGATATTTCTACGGTTTTAAAACAGCTGGTGTTTTCCAAAACCAACAAGAGATTGAAGATTACATGGCAGCCGGGAACCCTGTACTTTCTGATGTACAACCAGGTGACCTGATTTGGGTTGACACCAATAACGACGGAACGATTAACAACGACGACCGCACAATGATTGGTGATCCTCACCCTGATTATAACATCGGTTTAAATTTCAACATGTCGTACAAAGGTTTTGATTTTGCTGTAAGTACTTACGGAGCACTTGGCCAGCAAATTGCAAAATCGTACCGTTCGTTTGTTGATAGTTACTGGCAAAACTACACTACCGACGTTTTCCAACGTTGGCACGGCGAAGGAACTTCTAACACGTTCCCTCGTATATCAGCCGGTAGTCATACCAACAATCAGTGGATTTCTGACCGATACATTGAAGACGGAGATTATTTAAAAATTCAGAACGTAACATTTGGTTACGACTTTAAAAAACTATTACCATCAGTACCACTATCGCAAATGAGACTTTACGTTGCTGTAAACAACTTGTATACATTTACAAACTACGGCGGTCTTGATCCTGAAATTGGTTACGGTGCTGAGCAGAGCTGGGTTCAGGGTATCGATCTTGGTTACTATCCAAGTCCTCGTACCTTCCTTATGGGTGTTAACTTAAAATTTTAACAGAAAGAGATTATGAAAAAGATATTTTATTTAGTTATAGCTCTTGCAGTCTTCTTTGTTGGATGTGAAGACATGTTGGATACCGAGAACTACACAAAGTCCAACACGTCGAACTTTCCTAAAACTGAAAGCGACGTACAAATGGCAGTTACTGCGGTGTACTCTATATTAAACAAGATGACTTGTTACCCTACCGAAAGTTATTATATGGTTTCGGAACTGGCTTCTGACGACCGTTTTGGTGCAGGTGGTACAGGTGACGTTGAAATTACTGCAATTGGACACTTGTTGCAAAACAAGAGTACGATGTTCGATAACTTCTGGCAGATAATGTATATGGGCGTTTTCCGCGCTAATACAGTTATTGAAACCATTGACAACTGCGAATGGAGTAGCGAAGAAAACCGTAATCAGGCACTGGGTGAAGCTTATTTCCTTCGTGCTTTCTTCTATCAGCAATTAGCCGAAATGTTTGGCGAGGTGCCACTGGTTGTTTCAACATCGGTTACCGATATGCCTGCTGCTACTGCTGACGAAATTTATGCGCAAATTGCAAGCGACTTATTATTGGCGATCGACTTAATGAAAGACCAGCCTTATACCGCTTACGAATCAGGTCACGCTACAAAATGGGATGCTGAAGGTATGATGGCTCGTAACTTCCTTTTCTACACCGGATTCTACAGCAAAGATGCGTTACCAACTGTTGAAAGCGGAAGCGTAACAAAAGACGATGTAATTGGCTTCCTTAACGATTGTATTGCCAACTCAGGTCACAGTCTGCTTGGCGATTTCCGTAATTTATGGCCATACACAAACTCGCTTACTGTTGACGATTATTCGTTTACTTCTGATAGCGGTGTTGTAAAAACAGGTGTTGATGGAAATCCTTTGGCATGGGCCGGAAACGGTAACCAGGAAGAGATGTTTTCTGTTCAGTATATGAACTATGCAGGATGGAGCGATCCTCACCAAATGGGTTATTCAAACCAGTACATTTTATACCAGGGCTTGCGTACCGGCGACAATGGTTACGAAAATACATTCCCATTCGGACAAGGCTGGGGACAGGCTGCTGTTTCAACCAACCTTTGGAACGATTGGACACAATGGGAATCAGCTAACGGTGTTACCGACATTCGTAAAACAGCTTCTATTGTTGACTGCCAAAACGAACTGGAAGGTTACGTTTTCGTTTCTGACTGTGATGAGGATTCAGGTTACGCATTGAAAAAAATGCAGCCTGTAACTACTAAAAAAGATGCTGAAGGAAACGCAGTAACTTTTGATACCAACAACATTTTCTGGACATTCCTTGAAGGTTATACTTCAAGCCACAATGGAAACCACATGCAGGGAGCTCACTACCAGGATTTAATTCTGATGCGATTTGCCGATATCCTGCTTATGCAATCGGAGTTAACCAAAGATGCAACATACATGAACCAGGTTCGCGAACGCGCCGGGTTAGAACCTGTTGGTTACTCTGAAGAAGCCTTACAAAACGAACGCCGTTGGGAGTTAGTTGGCGAAGGTCGTCGCTGGGCTGATATTCGCCGCTGGCACATTGCCGAACAAGCACTGGCAAAACAAGTTGGCGTACGCGTAAACCACGAAACTGTATGGACTAACATGCCCGACCTGGGCGACGGACTTGTTGGACGTTACCAGGCAACACAGGGATTCTGGCCTATTCCTCAGGCACAAATCGAGCTTTCTGAATATCTTGAGCAGAATGCCGGCTGGGGAGATGGAGATAATAAAACATATGATACTTCGATGTGGAAGTAATTAATTGTAAAAAGATTATACAATGAAAAAGATATTTTTAGGACTAACTTTTATAGCTGCCATTTTCTTTACAGCTTGCGATCCCATCGAAGATCGTTACGAGATGGGGGGCGCAATTAGTGCTGATGAAATTGAAGCAACAGTAACTGTTGTTCAGGAAGATGGCCAAAACGTAAACTATGTAATTTGCGAATGCTCGAGCCCAATTACTACCAAATGGACCAATGGTATTTTGAGCAAAGCAAGTACATATGCCGAACTTAAAATGTTTGCCACCGGCGAACAAACGGTTACTTTGCTGGGATTAAATCCTGACGGAACCGAGATCTCGAAAGAATTTACTGTACAGATTGATAAAATCTCAGATAACTATCCGGTTGAAGCAGAATATGGTTATTTCTGTGGCGACGGTGAAAAAGTTTGGGTTTGGGACGAATATGCACCTGCACCATTCGGAAACGGTGGATACATGGGAAATATTGGCCCGGGATGGTGGCTTGTAGGCATGGACGGACTTGACGAACAAGCTACAGGAATGAACAGTGAAGGCGACGGTAAAGACGCTTCGATGACATTCAGCCTTAACGGTTTAACACTGACAAAAAGTAATGGTAACCAGGGATCTTTCGACTTCGACATGTCGCAAATGGTTAGCCCGGGTTGGGACATCGGTGCTTTTTATACTTCAGGAACTAACGTACTGTTAGGCGTTAACCATAACAATGGTGATGAGCCATATTATGAATACAGCATCCTGAAACTTAACGACGACGAATTATGGTTGTCTGCTCCTGAGCCAGGAGCCGGTTCATGGGGTGCTGCATGGTTCTGGTGTTTCAGAGCTGAAGGCACAAGCCCTGAATAATGATTCTAATAAGTTCATAACACTTATAACGAAAGGGATTCAAATTGAATCCCTTTCGTCTTCCTACCAGTAGCCTATCATAATTTCCTTTTTGTATTTTTGCCGGGCTGCATTTTTTAAGTTTATCGGAAGTAGCTGCAAATGCTCGCATAAAAAACAATATTTGCGATGATGACAAAGCCAAAACGAATTTTCAAATTTTTCCCCGGACTTGCCTTTTGGGGAATTGTTGTTTTATTCTTTGGGCTTGTATATCCTTATCATGTGGCATTTCACGAACAATATCAATTGTTCCTGTTTTCGGGGCAATATTTTATCGAACTACTTTCAATTCCCGGAGGAGGCGCCGATTACATTGCCCGCTTCTTAACTCAGTTCTTTTTGTTTCCATGGTTGGGAGCAGGAATTATTGCTTCTGTGCTCACCCTCATCCAAATCCTGTTCCTGAGAATCATTCGACTATTTACACACTCCAACTCACTTGTTAACACAATCGTTTCGTTTGTGCCGTCAATTGCTATAATGGCATTTTTATGCGACGAAAACGCGATGTTAAGTCTCCCGATAGCACTGTTATTCGCACTATCCGCGTCATTAACTTGCATGCAGATTCCGAAAAACACAACACGCTCCATTTGCGGAGTACTACTATTTCCTGTTTTATTCTGGATTGCAGGCAGCGCGTCAATCATTTTTGTTGCCTTACTTCTTTTGCACGAAATTTTACTCAACCAGTATAAATTCTCAATTCCTAAATGGATCGCTGTTTTTTCGGTTTTTGTCCTGTATGTTTACGCTGTTCTTCTCGCATCCCAACTTCTGGTCAGCTATCCGTTATCGAGGGTTTTAAATGGCATCAATTATTACCGCTACCCCGACTTCATGCCATTCATCAAAAATGTTGCCTTGCTCCTATTCGTTTCAATTTCCTTTTTAACCATTCTCATTCACCGGGTGATTAAAAAAGAACAAATGATCTGGGCATCTATCGTTTTATTCCTGCTGGTATTTGGAGGCGGAACCGGTTTAATAATTTCAAAGGTTGATACCGCCAAAGAAGAAGCTTTTGCCTACAACTATATGGCCCGGATGCATCAATGGAATGCAATTATTCAGAAAGCGGAGAAAAATCCTCCGGTATCATCGCTGGCATCAACATGCGTGAATCTTGCTTTGGCAAAAACCGGACAGTTGGGCAATCACATGTTTCAGTTTCCGCAGTACGACAAACTGGAATCGCTGCTGCCAAAATACCAACGAGATATGATGACTCCCCTGTTTGCCGGCGAAGTTTATTATCACCTGGGAATGGTTAACACAGCGCACCGCCTGGCAGTTGAAGCCATGGAATCGATTCCCGATTACCAAAAAAGTGCGCGCTGTTATAAACGAATTGCAGAAGTCAGCATTATTAACGGCAACTACAAAACGGCCCGAAAATATCTCAACGTTTTAGAAGAAACCCTGTTTTACCGAAAGTGGGCAAAACGAGCGGAAACACTTTTATTTAACGATGAATCCGTAAACAAACATCCTGAATTTGGAAGCTTGCGAAAAAACCGCATCGACGAAGATTTCTTTTTTAATGCCGACGAACAGGATATCATTCTGGCATTGCTGTTAAAAAAGAATTCCACAAACCGGGTTGCTTTCGAATATTTAATGGCATACAAACTGCTTGAGCGCGACATCACCGGATTTATAAAGTTCTTTAGTCTTGGCGATGGAATTTCCTATTTTTCAATTCCTGTTCATTTTCAGGAAGCCTTGACAGTGTTGTGGTCGTCGCAGAACAAACCGCTTAACGAAATTCCATGGGAGATCGACACCCGGATTTCGAACAATATGAAAGCGTTTATTGCAGAATACAATTCGGTTACCGACAAAAAACTGTTGGCCGATAAATTTGGCGATACCTACTGGTACTATTTGTTGTGTGAAAAAGATAACAAATGATGAAACGATTAATCTACATAGCCATATTCTCCCTGTTGCTCTTTTCGTGCAAAGAAGACATTCAACATGCCGAAAAAATCGATAGTTATCCTGAGATTTACCCGGATTACATTGGCGTTACAATTCCGATGAATATTGCTCCGCTAAACTTCACCGTCGACAGTTCGGATTACAGTTCTTTGGAACTGAAAATCCTAGCAGGCAACGAAGTAGCTTTTCAAGAAGAATACAAAAACAACATCGATATTCCGCAGTCCGCCTGGCAGGATTTGCTGGCAAAAAATTGTAGCGATTCAATCCAATTCGAGGTAAGTGTAAAAAAAGCCGATCAGTGGTTTCAGTACAAACCGTTTTCGATGTATGTGAGCCCCGATTCGATTGACTATGGAATCGTGTATCGCCTCATCTCTCCGGGTTACGAAACCTACAGCAAAATGGGAATTTACGAACGTGAGTTGTCGGGCTACAACCAACGACCATTATTTGAGAATACACAGGTTACTAAAAGCTGTGTAAACTGCCACACATTTAATCGCGGAAATCCGCAACAGCAAAGCATACATATTCGCGGCGCACAAGGAGCTACGATTATAAAAACCAACGGAGAAACAAAGATTCTGGAATCAGCAAACGATTCGATTTTGGCGTCGTGCATGTATCCGTTCTGGCATCCTTCGGGAAAATACATTGCCTATTCAACCAACAAAGTCAGGCAGACTTTTCACACCACTGCCACCGATTTAATCGAGACTTTCGACGAAGCTTCTGATCTTTTGGTTTACGACATTGAAAACAACACACTGCTCACCTCCGATTTGATTTCAGGCAGTTCATTCGAAACTTTCCCGGCCTTTTCTGCCGATGGAAAAACACTGTATTTTGCCTCGGCAGCTCATAAAGATCTGCCCCGCGAATTAAAAGAAACGTTCTATAATATTTGCAGTATTTCCTTCGACCCGGAAACCGGTATTTTCGGCAACAAAGTGGATACGGTCGTAAATCTCGCCATCGACCGGAAAAGCGCCACACTTCCACGGGCTTCGTACGACGGTAAATATTTGATGTATAACAAAATAAATTACGGTAGTTTCCCGATGTACCATACCGATGCCGATTTGTGGCTGCTCGATTTAAATAGTGGCGAAACAAGGCCGCTGAATGAAGTTAACAGTGCGTATTCTGACGGATACCACAACTGGAGTTCAAACTCGCGTTGGTTTGTTTTTGAAAGCCGGCGCGACGGTGATTTATTTGCCCGCCCCTATTTTTCGCACATCGATGAAAATGGCAATGTTGGAAAACCGTTTATGCTGCCTCAGCAAAATCCCGACGAATATTATCAGGATTTGTTTTATGCCTATAACACGGTTGAGTTTGTTACCGGAAAAGTACCGTTTAACGCCCGAAAAGTTGAAAAAGAGTTAATGCAGCCCGATCGTGAGGAAATGCTTTTCGAAAGAAAATAATTTAAATATATTGGAGAAGATTTAAGGATGTTTTACAAGATGAAATTGGTGAAAAAATCAGATAGCATATTTACATTTATTAAAAAGAATTGGGTTCTACTTGGTGCTCTGTTTTTCGTTTTTGCAACGTCGTGCAAGCAACCTGCTTTTGAAATAAAAGGAGAATTACCGGATTCGCAGTTTAACGGCGAATGGATATATCTTGTACCGACAGAACCACACACTGTAAACGATGTCGACTCGGTTTTAATTGAAAACAGTAGTTTTGTTTTCCATGGAGATATTGAACGTGTTGCGGTAATCAGGATGCCTATGAAGCAGCGGATGCAAGTTCAGGAATTGCTTGTTGTTACCGAACCCGGCCAAATTGATGTGACATTGGATTCGGTTAGTAATGGCGGAGGAACCGCTCAGAACGATGCTTTGCAAAAGTGGAAAACGTATCGTGGAGAAACCTTAACCAAACTTCTAAGTGCACGAGAATTGGCACAAAAAGATTCAACCCGCGCATTGGAATCGGAGGTGCTTATTGAAAAGTTCAAAAACGAATCGAAAGCTTTTAATTATGGGATTTTAAAAGAAATGGGCGACAATACGCTGGGCAACTTTTTGTACAACCAGGTTAAAGTTGCGGTTCCCGACGACAAAAAAGCAGAAATAGATTCGCTGTTTAAAACAAACGAGAAATGAAAGAACCATCGAAAACGAAAATACTAAACGTCCGTTTGCTGGAATGGGGCTTAACATTTCTACTCGGAATTGGCGTGTTTTTCTTTTGGTTGCAGATTCGGCCCAACTTACTGAGTCACCAGGAACAATACCAATTTTTCCTGTATTTGAAGTCTTATTTTGTTGATTTAATTTCAAGACCAACCGGACTTGCCGATTATATTGCACGCTTTCTTACCCAGTTTTATTATTACCGCTGGGCAGGCGCTCTAATTATTGCGTTATTGCTAGTTCTCTTGCAACGCCTAAGCTGGCGAATTTTGGTTTTGGCATCGCCCGACAAAAAAGTCAAACACTTTCTTTATCCGCTGAGCTTTTTGCCGTCGGTATTGTACTGGGCTTTTCTTTGCGACGAAAACTTTATGCTGACAGGCCTCGTTTCACTACTTTTTATCGTTTTCACCACCTGGATCATTTTATTGATTCCGCGTAAAACAATTCGATTGGGCAGTGCACTGGTTTCTCTTCCAGTGCTGTTTTGGTTGTCGGGAGGAATGTTCTGGCTGCCGTTTTTAGTGATCCTGCTTTCGGAACGCATAGTTCACGATAAGGCTTTTTCAATTACAAAGCTTATTATTTGGTTAGCTGCGGGAATTCTGCTTTCTATCGCGTCAGTTTTAATTAGCTTCAACTTTTTGGTTCAATATCCCATCACTGAAATGTTAACCGGTATCGGTCTTTTCCGCTTACCCGTTGAAGCGCCTTTTCTACAGGTTTGGGGCGGATTGAGTTTTGCACTTATAATTGCACTTTATGTTTTCATTCCAACTCTAAAAAAGAGTGTGCATACAAAAATATTCGCAGTAGTTTCATTCTTACTGGTTGTGTTCATCGGATATTCTTCCATCAACAAATTTAACGATCTTGAAACCGAAGAATACATGGCTTACGATTATTACGTGCGCCACAACAACTGGAAAGAGATCATTAAAATGGCCGATGAAAACACGCCGCACACGCCATACACGGTTGCTTATTTAAACCTGGCTTTGGGCGAAACCGGTCAGTTGGGAACGCGCATGTTTCATTATTACCAGCACGATGCCAACGGACTGATCCCGGAGTTTGCAAAACACTATGTTGGGGCGCTGGTTTCGTCTGAAATCTATTACCATTTAGGGTTGATAAATATTGGGCAGGCACATGCTTTTGAAGCGATGGAATCGATTTCCGACAAGCAAAAAAGTGTACGAATTATGCAACGTCTGGCCGAAACCAATTTGCTGAACCATCAGTATGCCGTGGCTAAAAAATACCTTTACCTGCTGCAACACACGCAGTTTTATAAAGACTGGGCCAACGAAGCACTGAGTTGCATCGACGACAGTACGAAATTCAACCAACATAAAGACTGGGTTTATTTGAGACAAATTCGCACAACCGATGAGTTTGTATACAGCCCGCAGGAAAAAGACATGATGCTTGGTTTGTTGTACGAACACGATTACCACAATAAAATGGCTTTCGAATATTTAATGGCCTACTGTCTTTTGCGAAAGGATTTGCAGCATTTTGTAAATTATTTTAGTGTGGGTCGCAACCTGAATTATACCGAAATCCCAAGGCATTTTCAGGAGGCGCTGGTTTTTATGTGGACCCAAAAAAACGGAACTTTTAATGGAATGCCGTGGCCGATAAACCCGGTTATTCGCAGGGCTGTTGTTGATTACGCAACAATTTACACCAAACAACGCGGAGCTGCCAAGCAGTTGCTAAAATCGCGTTACGGTGATACATTTTGGTACTATTTACATTTTGAATAAATGCAAAATTACTTTGATTATGAGACTCTATTTAAGTTATATATTCCTTTTGCTGGTGCTGTTTTCCTGTTCGTCGAAAGAAGAGGTGAGCAACTCGCAGCAAGTTTCATCACTGCCTGATATTCAACCTGATTATATTGGAGTTACAGTTCCATCGGTAATTGCTCCTTTGAATTTCTCGATGGCCGATAATTTTGAACTTACAGACTTCGTTTTCTCAGGAAAAGGGAACACTACAATTCATTTGCAAAGCAGCAGCACACCCGAAATTCCTATTAATAAATGGAAGGATTTATTGAGCGAAAATATTGGCGATAGTATAAAAGTTGAGGTAAGTGTAAAAACGGAAAATCAGTGGTTATCGTACCTGCCGTTTTTCATTCATGTAAGCGCGGATCCGATTGACGAAAGTATTTGTTACCGGCTTATTGCGCCCGGCTATGAAGTGTACAGTAAAATGGGAATTTACCAGCGTACTTTAGCCGATTTTAAACAGGATGCAATCCTTGAAAACACCTTGGTGTCGGGTAGTTGTGTCAACTGTCATTCGTTCAAACAAACCGACCCCTCGTACCTTACTTTTCATGTGAGAGGAGATCACGGAGCCACCTTTGTAGCAACGCCCGACAAAGAAATTACGGCTTATTCAACCAAAACCGACAGTACACTTTCGCCTAGCGTTTATCCATACTGGCATCCTTCGGGCGACTACATTGCCTACTCGAATAACATGACCCGGCAAACCTTTCACACAAGGGAATCGGAGCGTATTGAAGTGTTCGATTTTAAATCGGATGTTACGGTTTATAACGTAAAAACGAACGAAATCATTACTTCGCCATTGCTGAAAACGGAGAATTTTGAGACTTTCCCGTCATTTTCACCCGATGGAAAACGCTTGTACTTTACTTGTGCCGGACCGAAAAATATGCCTGCCGAGTTTCGCGACATTCAATATAATTTGTGTGCGATTGATTTTGATCCGGCAACCGGTTCGTTTGGCAACCACATCGACACGCTGTTTTATGCTGAAGGAATGAATAAATCGGTTACATTTCCGCGACCAAGTTACGACGGTCGTTTTATCATGTTTACACTTATAGATTTTGGGCAATTTTCGATTTGGCACAAAGAAGCGGATTTGTGGATGCTAGACCTGGCTACCGGAGAGGCAAAACCGCTGGATGGAATAAACAGCAACGATACCGAAAGTTACCATTCATGGAGCAGCAATTCTCGCTGGACAGTGTTTAGCAGCCGGCGTGGTGATGGATTATACACCCGCCCGTACATTGCGCATATTAACGAAAACGGTGAGGCTGACAAGGCATTTTTATTGCCACAGAAAGATCCGGTTAACTTTTACAAAGAGTTATTATTCTCGTACAATATTCCTGAATTTAGCAACGCCCCCGTAAAGCTGAACATCCCTGAAATTGAAGAACAGTTGATGCAGGAAGAGAAACCATCGTTTTCTTTTAAAAGCAATTAATGGTGAACAGAGGAATGATAAAATCACGAAAAATTGGAATAGCAGTGGCGCTGCTCTGGGGAATTATTTGTTTCCTGTTTTTTCAGTTTTTCTATCCTTATCATTTGTTTCACCGCGAGCAAATGCAGCTGTTTTTATTCGAACCGGGCTACTTGTTTTCGTACTTCAACAAACCGGCCTGGCTGGCCTCCCTTTTGGGTGATTTCCTTACCCAGTTTTTCTATTACATCGGTGGAGGAGCAGTAACAATTACATTAACGCTTCTTGTATTGATCGCAACAGGATTCTGGTCGCTAAAAAAGCTATTCTCAGGATTGCCGGCCTTTACAATTATCCTGCTGATTGCAAGCTGGGAAGCGCTTCGAAATACCGGGGTGGTATATCCATTGTCGGCAACAGTGGCATTAATTGGCGGCTTCGCGATTGCCGGAATTGGCCTATCGCTAAAACTGAAACAAACGCCCAGGGTTTTTGTGAATTTATTACTTCTGCTAATCGGCTACTGGATATTTGGTTACGGAGCCTGGGTAGCACTTTTACTTCTTCTGACCGGCGAGTTCAAAAATCATTTTAAGATCATTTCTGTAGTATATTTTGCGGTACTGATTTTGCCTTTTCTTTTGCGTCCGCATTATTTGGTGCCACTTCGCGATGCGTTTCAATATCCGATGAATTTGTTTTGGAATACGCCCGATTTGCACGAAGAGGAGATATTTGCAATGAGTATTGAAAGTGATCGGGGCAATTGGGACGAGGTGCTAAAAACGGCACGGAAATATGATCAAAACGACCAAAATGCAACGTATTATTACAATTTGGCCAGCAGTCATTTAAATCAATTACCCGAGAATCTTCTGGATTATTATCAGCCCGGAGAATATGGACTTTTCCTTAAACTTAGCTATCGGTCTTCTTTTTTGTCGATACTATTTAGCAACCAAGCCTGGTTTTGGGTGGGCGATTTAACCATGTCAGAACACTCTACAGTGCTGGGACAAATTTTTTCGTATAACCAGCGAAGCAGTCGAATGGTGAAACGCATGGCCGAAATCAATCTAATTGCCGGAGAAGAAAAAGCAGCCGATAAATACCTGACCATGTTGGAGCACACTTTATGCTACCGAAAGTGGGCACAAAACCGAAGACCGGAAAACCAATCGGAAGCATTTAAAAAGTGGATCATTCGCAAAAGACTTAACTGTTCTTCGGTAGATACGCTTCGCGCCAATAACGATGTGGTAGCGTCGCTAAGAAATCTGCTGGATCATAATCCCACCAACAAAGCAGCCCGCGATTATTTACTTTGTTTTCAGCTGCTTTCGAAAAATATCGACGGTTTTGTTGCCGATTATAATGCTTATGCCAAACCTTTGGGCACCGCTCCCTGCGAACTTTACACGCAGGCGCTGCTGATTTCGTTGGCAAGAAATAATGCCGGCCCGAAAGAATATCTTGCCTACAAACTGGACAAATCGTTGGTGGACGATTTTTGGAAGTACACTGAGTTGTACAAGAAAAGAGATTCCAAATCGTTGGGAGAAGAATTTAAAAGTTCGTATTGGTTTTATTATCATTTTGCAACTATAAAAGTAGGAGAAGGATGAAGAAGCGCTTGATGATACTTGGAGTTTTGGTTTTGCTGTTTTTGATTTCGTGTAAACAGTCGCCGCAAAATGCAAAAACAGTCGATACATTCCCGGCCATTTACCCGGATTATATTAATGTCACGATTCCTGAAAACATCGCTCCTTTGAATTTTATGCTGACTGATTCAGCGAAAAACACAGTTGTTACAATCGAAGGAAAAGAAGGGAGTTTAACTGTTTCCGGAGAACAGAAAATACAAATACCAATAAAGAAATGGAAGGAATTGCTTGCGGCCGGAGAACAAACAATTTCGGTTACCGTAACTTGCCTGACAAATGAGGAGTGGACACAGTACAAACCGTTTTCATGGACAGTAAAACCGGATGAAATAGATGGATTCGTGAGTTACCGGTTAATTGAGCCGGGTTACGAAGTGTGGAATAAAATTCAGTTGGTTGAACGCAGCATTGAAACGTTTGACGAACGCGTTTTGGCCGACAACAACCTCACCAAAAACAGTTGCATGAACTGCCATATTTACGGGAATAACAACCCGGAATTATCGTTCTTCCACATGCGCGGCCCCAATGGTGGTACCATATTGAATCGCGACGGAGAATTGCGCAAAATAAACACCCGCAACAATAAAATGATTGCGAATGCAACCTACGGAAACTTGCACCCGTCGGGACGTTTTGGTGTATTTTCATCTAATATTGTAATTCCGGAATTTCATTCGAGCCAAAGCAAACGGCTGGAAGTTTACGACAGTGCTTCGGATCTTATCGTGATTGATTTCGACAACGACAAAGTGAACACTCACCCCTTTTTAAGCGACACTGCAACTTTTGAAACTTTCCCTGTATTTTCTGCCGACGGAAAATCAATTTATTATTGCTCAGCTCCTTATAAACCGCTACCCGACAGCATCAAGTCGCTTCGTTACAGCATTCATCGAATCGATTTCGATCCGGAAAACGGAACACTGGGAACAGAAGTTGATACGGTTTGGAATTCCGAAACTCAGCATGGATCGGCATGTCATTTAAAAACATCACCCGACGGAAAACACCTGCTTTTCACCGTAGCCAATTATGGTACTTTTCCTATCTGGCATCGCGAGGCCGACTTGCAAATGCTAAACCTGCAAACCGGCGAAATCGATATTTTGAAAGATGTGAACGGTCCAAACTCCGACACCTATCACAGTTGGTCGTCGAACAGCCGCTGGTTTGTTTTTGCCAGTAAACGTGATAATGGGTTGTATGGCAAACCTTACTTTTCGTATGTCGATGAAAACGGAAAAGCACACAAACCTTTTGTGCTTCCACAAAAAGACCCGGAGAAGTACGATTTTATGCTTAAATCATTCAATATTCCCGAGCTGTCAACAGGTCAGGTTCCGTTTGATGCGATGGATATTGAGAAAATTTATAACGACACAAAAATTGAACAGGTTCATTGAGCCATACTTGCTAAAAAAGTATCTTTAGCGAATGAAGCAAAATTTATTTCCCAAAATCATAGGTGTCGACACCGTGTTTTCGCTGGTGTTTGGTGTTGCCGCATTTATATTTTTTGGCTTTTATTATTCCTTTCACCTCAACTACCAGGAACAGTATCAGCTGTTTTTGTTTACACCACGTTACCTGCTCGATTTTGTTGATCATCCGGGAGGATTGAGCGATTACCTGGGAAACTTTTTTACCCAATTCTATTTCTACTCAAGAAATGGAGCATTAATACTGGCTGCAATGTTGGTACTGTTGCAACGACTTATACTGGCTACTACAATAAAATTAGGGATTCCAAAACACTGGATGCCGATAACATTTCTTCCATCAATACTTTATTGGAGTCTGCTTTGTGATGAAAACTACATGCTTGGTGGACTGATCGCAATGATCTTGCTTGCATTATTCAGCCTGATTTATCTAAAAACCAAACGCGGTACCGGCCAAATGATAACAGGAATACTTCTGCTCATCATTTTATACTGGTCAGCTGGCGGCCTGTTTGTTTTACTTACCCTGTTTATCCTTTTCACAAAATTCACTGGAAAAAGTAAGATCGGCAAAAACGATCTTTTCTACGCAATTGCCCTGATGCTGATTACGCTGATTTTACCTCACCTTGCAAAAATGGTTGTTTTACAATACCCCATGCAAAAGTTTTGGATCGGTGTTAACTATTTCCGTTTCCCGGAAAATTACCCGATAGTATTACCAGTAATAGCTTTACTAATCATTCTTATTCCGTTTGCTTTGTGGTTTCTTTCAAAAATACTTACCATCAAAAAAGCCGGGCTTCTTCTTTCCATTCTAACCTTGTTGCTAAGTGCTGTTACATTCGGGTTTATCTATAATTCTGCCGATTTCGAGAAAGAAGAAATGATGGCTTACGATTTTCAAATTCGTATGCGGAGGTGGGATCGTGTTATTACAATGGCTGACAAAAAAGAACCTACCAATCCTATTTCTATAGCCTGTTTGAACCTGGCGCTGGCTGAAACAGGACAATTGGGTGAAAAAATGTTTGAATATTATCAGAACGGGATAGGCGGACTCATTCCTGATTTTACAAGCAACGCCACAATTCCGGCAACTGCCGGCGAAGTGTATTATCACCTCGGACTTATAAACACGGCGCAACGTTTTGCCTTCGAAACGATGGAAGCTTTGCCCGAATATCAAAAAAGTGTGCGATCGATAAAACGCCTGGCCGAAACCAATATTATTAACGGAGAATACGCACTGGCTGCAAAATACCTCCATTTACTGCAAAAAACACTTTATTACAGAAAATGGGCTAGCAATTCGCTGGAAATCATAAAAGACGAAAAAAGGGTAGAACAACATATTGAATGGGGCTGGCTGAGAAAAGCGCGAATTCAAAAAGATTTTCTGTTTAGCGAACAGGAAAAGTTAAATATGATCGGGCTGCTTTTTATGAATAACAACCGAAATATGATCGCTTTTGAATACCTGGTTTCGGCAACACTTTTAGACAAAAACCTGCAACTTTTTATGCGGTATTTTCCATTGTCAAGTTCGCTGAATTACAAAGTTATCCCAAAACATTTTCAGGAGGCGTTGTTATACGTTTGGGAAACAACCAATGAACATACGGAAGAAGAAATTACGTCTTCGATAAGTAATTCAATTCGAACACGTTTAAAAAAGTATAACAACCAGTATGACAACACACGAAATGCTGCCATAATGAAGAAAAATTTTGGCGACACTTACTGGTACTATCTGCATTTTAGAAATTAAAAACAATCGAGTATGTTAAAGTACATCTATATATTTCTTACCGGCTTGGCAATCGCCTTTTATTCGTGTTCTCCCAATACAAATTCAGATTCAGTAAAAGATGAACTGCCGGAAATATTCCCTGATTATAAAAACGTTACGATACCATATAACATCGCTCCTTTAAATTTTAAAATGCAAGGTAATGTTGATGGAATTGCGCTGCGTATTGAAAACAAAAGTGGAAACTACATAGCGGTCAAAGGCACAGATCATATTAGTATCCCTGCTAAAAACTGGTCAAATTTGCTTGAGCTGTCAAAAGGTTCGGAAATAAGTTTTACCGTTTTTGCCAAAGAAAACGACAAATGGGTGGAGTATAAACCTTTCCCGGTATCTGTTAGTGCCGATCCGATTGATTACGGAATTGCCTACCGACTTATTGCACCGGGATACGAACTGTACAGCAAAATGGGAATCTATCAGCGTGAACTGGCTTCATACAACCAGGAAACAATTATCGAAAATACTTTGCTTACCGGAAGCTGCATAAATTGTCATTCTTTCCGGTTGACCGATCCTGACGATATGAGTTTGCACATACGCGGGCAAAAAGGTGGTACTATTCTGGCTACCGATGGCGATGTAAAAATCCTCAACACTAAAACGCCCAAAACCATTTCCAACTTTGTTTACCCTTTTTGGCACCCGAGCGGCGATTACCTCACCTATTCGGTTAACAACATTCAGCAGGTATTTCACGAAACTAAGGACAAACGTGTTGAAGTGATCGATTCCGAATCGGACCTGATAGTTTACGATGTAAATAAAAATGAAACATTGTACTGCGATAAAATAATGACCAAAGATCATTTTGAAACATTCCCTTCTTTTTCGCCCGATGGGAAAAAACTATATTTCTGTGCTGCCGAAGCCAAACAAATGCCAATGCAATATCAGGATGTGCGCTACAACCTCTGCAGCATTGATTTCGATCCGGCAACCGGAACATTTGGCAACGAAGTAGATACACTTTTTAATGCAGCAGCTATCGAAAAAAGCATAACATTTCCGCGCCCTTCACCCGATGGAAAGTACATCATGTTCACGCTGGTGGATTATGGAAATTTCTCTATCTGGCACAAAGAAGCAGATCTCTATTTGTTGGATTTGGAAAGCGGTGATGTACAACCATTGGAAGCAGCCAACAGCGACGACACCGAAAGTTACCATTCGTGGTCGTCCAACTCACGCTGGTTTGTTTTTAGTAGTCGACGCATAAATGGCCTGTATACGCGCCCTTATATTTCCCATCTCGATGAAAACGGGCAAGCAAGCAAAGCTTTTTTGTTACCGCAAAAAAATCCGGAATACTACGAAGAGCTGCTTTTCTCGTACAATATTCCCGAGTTTATAAACAAAGAAGTGGAACTGAACGTACGCACGGTTGAACATTTAGCCAACACTGAGGGAACCAACGTTGCACAACGCGAATAATAAACAACAAAAGCGGGAACAGAAATACAATACAACGCAGTAATGCAAATAGCTCAGGTTTAACTGTTTTGATTTGCAAAGAAATTTGAAATATTTCTATGATTTCTTTAACTGTTAATAAAAAATTTATACTTTTGCATCCACTTTTTTGGAATCGTGAGCTTGAAAAGCAAATATAATATTGAGTTTAAAGGTCTTAAAGAAGGCCTGCACGATTACCAATTTGAGGTAAACGATAAGTTCTTTGAGCATTTTGAAGAGAGTCTGGTTGACAACGGGGAAGTTAACGTAGAAGTTAAACTTGAAAAACGAAGTGCATTTCTGAAATTAAGCTTTGCACTAGAAGGATGGTTAGAGCTTGTTTGCGACCGCTGCCTCGACAACTACCAACAAGACGTGTCTTTAGAAACCGAATTATTTGTAAAATTTGGCGAAGAAGATGAGTTTGAAGAAGGCGACAATGTAATTTGGGTTTTACCCGAAGAACACGCCATCAACCTGGCTCAAATTATTTACGAATACGTTACACTGAGTATTCCGTTGCGGCATGTTCATCCGGAGGAAAGCGGAGAAAACGGCTGTAACCAGGAAATGATTGATAGATTAAACAATATTACACAGTTCGATGCGGACGACGATGAAGAAGAAGAAATTGATCCGCGCTGGGCTGCATTAAAAAATTTAAAGAATAATAATTAAAAATACATAACAATGGCACATCCAAAGCATAAAACATCGAAAGCGAGAAGGGATAAAAGACGTACGCATTACAAAGCAGTTGCCCCTACTCTGGCTACTTGTTCAAACTGTGGAACAACTGTAAAATACCACACAGTATGTCCTGAATGTGGTTACTACAGAGGAAAACAAGTAATTGAAAAAGAAATTGCATTATAGTTAAATAAGCATCCGGAATTTCCGGCATTAACTAACAAAAATCCATCTTTGGTATCTTCCGAAGATGGATTTTTTATGCACGTCCACTCCCATTTTCCATTTTCTGATTTTTCGAACAATGTTATAAATTGTTCAGCTATCAAGAACATTTTTTCACCTCCGCACACCATATCTATTGGCTTTTCTTTGCTGTCTCCTGTAAATCGCTCTACATTTAACCCCGGTAAAAAAAGACCGCAACTTATATTTTCAGTAAACAAAAATTAGTATTTGAATAATGGCTAACATCAGGGCAGCAATTACAGGAGTTGGAGCCTACCTCCCGGAATACCGGTTAACAAACGAAGAAATCAGCAAAATGGTCGACACATCGGACGAGTGGATCATGCAGCGTATCGGGATTAAGGAGCGAAGGATTTTAAAGGAAGAAGGAAAAGCAACCAGTGACATGGGAGCGCGTGCAGTGGAGAATTTGCTGGAAAAAACCGGCACATCGCCCGAGGAAGTCGACATGTTGATTTGTGCTACCATTACGCCCGACATGAACCTTCCGGCCACAGCCAATATTATCGCACACAAAACAAATATTCACAACGCCTGGAGTTTCGATTTAAATGCTGCTTGCTCAGGGTTTATTTTTTCATTGTCAACAGCAACACAATTCATCGAATCGGGCCGCTACAAAAAAGTAGTAATTGTTGCCGCCGAAAAAATGTCGGCTATTATTAATTACGAAGACCGTACCACCTGCCCGCTTTTTGGCGATGGCGCAGCGGCGGTACTGGTTGAACCTACTACCGAAGATCTTGGAGTTGTAGATTACATTAACCGTGTTGATGGTTTGGGACGTCATCACCTGCATATAAAAGCTGGCGGATCGTTAAAACCTGCATCTGAGGAAACTGTAAAAAACAAAGAGCACTATTTATACCAGGAAGGACAAGCGGTTTTTAAAGCTGCCGTATCGAGCATGGCCGATGTTGCAGTTGAAATTATGGAAAAGCACAACATCAGTTCCGAAGATGTTGCGTGGCTCGTTCCACACCAGGCCAACATGCGCATTATTGAAGCTACTGCCCGCCGCATGGGAATCAGCAAAAAACAGGTAATGATCAATATCCGCAAATACGGAAATACCACAGCAGCTACAATTCCGCTTTGTTTGTGGGATTACGAAAAGCAACTGAAAAAAGGCGACAATATTATTCTCGCAGCTTTTGGTGCCGGATTTACCTGGGGTAGTACCTACTTAAAGTGGGCGTACGATTCGGAATAAAACCGAACAATAGAAGCAACACTTTCCCGTTTTGTTTTAGCGATTCTATTTCATTTTTTTGCTGAAGATTCATTTTATTGTATCTTCAAGCACCCAATTTTAAGGACAGTTAAGAAGTTATAAACCATGGCAAAACAAAACGGAAGAACGTTTGGCGAAACCCCCGATCAAGCGATTAACATTTTAGGTGAAGGCACTATCATTAAAGGCGATATTGTTGCCAACAGCGACATTCGTATTGATGGTGAGCTAATTGGAAACCTGGAAGCAAAAGGCAGAGTTGTTATCGGGCCGAAAGGAAAAATCGATGGCAAGGTAAAATGCAACAATGTGGAGATCGCCGGTTTTATAAAAGGCAAAGTTACTGTTGATGAGCTTTTGAATATGAAAGCCTCGGCAAAAATTGAAGGCGATATTATTGCCGGAAAATTAGCCGTTGAACCGGGCGCAACTTTTACCGGAACCTGCTCGATGGGAGGAGCCAGTGCAGCGAGTGCTCCAGTAAAAGAAGATGCAAAAGAAAAAACCTTATACAACCAAAAAAACTAATTCGTTTATTCGCTATTCCAGCCTCGGTTTCGAGATGATGGCCATTATCGGAGGTTTTACTTTTCTGGGCTACAAAATCGACCAATGGATGAATAACGAGTTTAAAGGTTTTACGCTGGCGCTGGTTATATTTGGAGTAATTGCATCTATTATATATGGTGTAAAAAACCTGTTGAAACCGGATAACAAATCGAAAAAACCAAAGAGTAAATGAAGGCTTTCATCGCAAAACTTACAGGCATAACATTGGCCATTGCTGTAATTGGCTGGTTGGTATTTTCGTTGGCATTCCCCGAATATTATCTGCCGGTACTTCCGTTTCTGTTACTTTTCTTTTATTTGACTACCCTGGGTATTCATGCCTATCAGCTAAAAATGGCCCAAAAAGATATCGGAAAATTTACACGCAGTAACATGCTCATCACCTTTTTCAAACTTGTTTTGTACTCGGTGGTAGCTGTCGTTTACATTGCCATCGACAAAGAAAATGCTGTTCCGTTTGTAATCTGCTTAATGCTTCTTTACCTGATTTTTACCTTTTTTGAAGTAACCGAGATTACAAAAATCACAAAGTCGGCCGACAAAAAATAATTCAGCAATTCCCCCCTCTTTCATCAAAAACAGGTTTTTAAACATTGTTAATATTCTGATGAAAAATCTCAAATTCCACGCACGCTCCAAAAAATCTTATAAATTTGTGAACCTTAGAAAGAGATAATTCGTTTTAACACCTTGGTAAAACTCTTACCAAAATGTGTTTTTATTTTAGTTTCAGACTTGTTACAACAAGAAAAAAGATTAACCATGCTTAAGCTTACTAAAGCCATCTTTATATTCTTTGCCTTTTCGTTATTAAGTTTTGGCCAGCTTCAGGCTCAGCACGGGCAGGAGGAAGAAAAGACACACGCAACAGAAAGTCACTCGGGTGAAAGCGATGCGCATGCTTCAGACGCAGAGGCTGAAGAAGGATTTAATGCCGGAGAATTTGTAATCGATCACGTATCCGATTCCTACGACTGGCACATTACATCGTTTGGCGACAAGCACGTTAGTATTCCACTTCCGATAATTGTTTACAGCAAACAACCGGAATTGCACGAAGGAAAAGCTTTCCATGTTTTTATGTCGTCGAAATTTCATCACGGACACAGCGCATACAAAGGTTTTCGTATTTCAGAAAGTGAAGAATTTAAAGGCAAAGTAGTTGAGCTGGATGCCGCAGGACACGAAATTGGAACACCAATCGATATTTCTATAACAAAAACAATTGCCGGTATTTTGGCATCGGTGGTTATTTTATTGTGGCTGGTTTTTGCAACGGCTAAGCTGGCTAAAAAGAACAAAGGAAAAGCGCCAACAGGCGTACAAAATGCTTTGGAGCCGATTATCTTTTTTATTCGCGACGAAGTGGCAAAACCTGCCATTGGCGAACATAAATACGAGAAGTTCATGCCGTTCCTTTTAACTCTGTTCTTTTTTATCCTGATTAACAACTTCATGGGATTAATACCAATTCCGCCATTTGGAGCAAACGTTACAGGAAATATTGGGGTTACAATGGTACTGGCACTGTTTACTTTTGCAGTAACAACAATTAACGGTAACAAACATTACTGGAAAGAAATTTACAACCCGGACGTTCCGTGGTGGTTAAAATTCCCAATTCCGTTAATGCCAATCGTTGAACTTTCAGGCGTAATTACAAAACCATTTGTACTCATGGTCCGACTCTTTGCCAACATGATGGCGGGTCACCTCATTGTAATGGTGTTTGTGAGCCTTATTTTTGTATTCGGCAGCCTGTTTGGCCCGGCAGTTGGATTAGGAGCCAGTCCTATTTCCATTCTGTTCTCGGTGTTCATTCTGCTGCTCGATGTTTTGGTATCATTTATTCAAGCGTATGTTTTTACTCTGTTGTCGGCACTCTATTTCGGAATGGCGACCTCAGAACATCATTAATATTTAAAATTAAAAGCTATGTTATCAGCTATTTTAACAGTATTGCTACAAGCGGCCGCCGGTGCATCGGTTGGTAAAATGGGAGCAGCAATTGGTGCAGGTTTAGCAGCAATTGGAGCTGGTATGGGTATCGGTAAAATCGGTGCCAGTGCCATGGAAGCTATTGCCCGTCAACCAGAAGCTAGCGGTGACATCAGATCGAACATGATTGTGTCGGCAGCACTTATCGAAGGTGTTGCATTCTTCGCAGTTATTGTTTGTATCCTAATCGTTTTTGTATAGCAAAAGAACTTTGGCAGCCATCCCGGGGATTGCCCGGGATGCTGTTGCCACTTTAAAATTTTAAATCATGGGATTAGTAATGCCGAATCCGGGCACCATTTTTTGGATGCTCATCATTTTTGGAATCGTACTTTTTGTATTGAAGAAGTTTGCGTGGAAACCAATTCTTACCGCTTTAAAAGAGCGCGAAGATTCTATTGCAACTGCTTTGAGCTCGGCCGAAGAAGCTAAAAAAGAGGTAGCCGGATTAAAAGCCGATAACGAAAAAGTTATTGCTGAAGCACGCCGCGAAAAAGAAGCGATTCTGAAAGAGGCCAAAGAGCTAAAAGATAAAATTGTTGCCGAAGCCAAGGATAAAGCGGTTGAAGAAGCACAAAAAACCATTGCACAGGCACGTCAGCAAATCGAAGCTGAAAAAACAGCTGCCATTAGCGACATTAAAAAGCAGGTAGCCGAACTTTCGGTAAGTATTGCTGAAAAAGTGATTCGCAAAGAATTGAGCAACAAGGCCGAACAGGAAAAAATGGTTGACGGATTAATCGACGACATCAAGCTGAATTAAGTATGGACCAGAGCGCAATAACTGTACGATACGCCAAAGCTTTCTTTTCAACAGCCAAAGAGAAAAACCTGCTCGATAAGCTAAAAGCCGATATCCAGTTAGTTATGGATGTCTGCAACTCATCGAAAGATTTTATCCTTTTGCTGGAAAGCCCGATCGTAAAATCATCAAAAAAGGCAGCCTTGGTAACCAGTATTTTCGAAGGCAAAATTGAAGAGATCAGCCTTAACTTTTTATTGCTGATTGTTCAAAACAAACGCGAAGTACACATTCCGGGTATCTGCCGCAATTTTCTCGATCTCACACGTAAAGACCTCAATATTAAATCGGCAGTTCTTACCACCGCCTCCGAAGTGGATGCTTCTACACTAAAAAAAGTGGAAGAACTGTTGGGCAAAGAACTGAATGCTACTATTGAGTTGGCGGCTCAGGTAAATCCCGAAATTCTTGGAGGCCTCGTATTGCGATTGGATGATAAACAGTACGATGCCAGCGTGGCAACCCAATTACGCAAGGTTAAACAAACCTTGTTAGAAACCGAATTATAAACGAAAGCGACAAGCAAAAAATAATAAAAGATGGCTAATATAAAACCTGCTGAAGTATCTGCAATTCTAAAGCAACAACTCGAAGGATTTAAATCGGTAGCCGAACTCGAAGAAGTTGGTACCGTTCTGCAAGTCGGCGACGGCATTGCCCGTATTTACGGACTTTCGAACGTGGAATCGAATGAGATGATCGAATTCGAAAACGGAATGAAAGGCATTGTATTGAACCTTGAAGAAGACAATGTTGGTGCTGTACTTTTAGGTCCTACAGAAGAAATTAAAGAAGGTGATACCGTAAAACGTACGCGTCGTATTGCTTCAATTAATGTTGGCGAAGGCTTGCTTGGCCGTGTGGTAAATACCATTGGTGAAGCAATTGATGGAAAAGGGGCAATAAGTGGCGAACTTTTCGAAATGCCTTTGGAAAGAAAAGCACCTGGTGTAATTTTCCGTCAGCCGGTAAAAGAACCGTTGCAAACAGGTTTGAAAGCTGTTGATGCAATGATTCCGATTGGCCGTGGTCAGCGTGAGTTGATCATTGGCGACCGTCAGACAGGAAAAACTGCAGTAGCCATCGATACCATTATTAACCAACGTGAATTCTACGAGCAGGGAAATCCTGTTTACTGTATATATGTAGCAGTTGGACAAAAAGGTTCTACTGTTGCAAACATCGCAGCTACGCTTGAAAAAGCGGGTGCAATGGCCTATTCGGTTATTGTAACGGCAACCGCTTCAGATCCTGCTGCATTGCAGTTTTACGCGCCTTATGCAGGTGCTGCTATCGGCGAGTATTTCCGCGATACCGGTCGTCACGCGTTGATTATTTACGATGATCTTTCGAAACAAGCTGTTTCGTATCGTGAGGTGTCGCTGTTGCTTCGTCGTCCACCGGGCCGCGAAGCTTATCCGGGTGACGTTTTCTATTTGCACTCACGCCTTTTGGAACGTGCTGCAAAAATCATCGAATCGGATGAAGTTGCAAAAGACATGAACGACTTGCCGGAATGTTTAAAAGACAAAGTAAAAGGTGGTGGTTCGTTAACTGCACTTCCTATTATTGAAACGCAGGCCGGCGACGTTTCTGCATATATTCCAACCAACGTAATTTCAATTACCGACGGACAGATCTTCCTGGAGTCGAACCTGTTTAACTCGGGTATTCGTCCGGCGATTAACGTGGGTATCTCGGTATCGCGTGTTGGTGGTAGTGCGCAGATCAAATCGATGAAAAAGATTTCGGGTACATTAAAACTCGACCAGGCACAGTTCCGCGAACTGGAAGCATTTGCCAAGTTTGGTTCTGATCTTGATGCCGCTACTATGCGTGTACTCGATAAAGGACGTAAAAACGTGGAGATCCTGAAACAAGGTCAGTATTCTCCGGTAAAAGTTGAGCACCAGGCAGCTATCATTTATTGCGGAACAAACGAGCTGCTTCGTAGTGTACCGATCGATAAAGTTAAAGAGTTTGAAGCCGACTTCCTGGAAACAATGGAAATGTCGCACCGCCCTGTTCTTGATGAGCTGAAAACCGGTAAACTTACTCCTGAAATTGAGGAGACAATTAGAAAAGTAGCTGCAGAAACAGCAGAGAAATATAAATAGTAATTGAGTAAATGAGGGAATGGGTAAATGAGGTACATCCTCAATAACTCATTAACTTAATAACACATTCACTAAAAATGGCTGGATTAAAAGAAATACGCACTCGAATAGCATCGGTAAAAACCACGCGGCAGGTAACCAGTGCCATGAAAATGGTTTCGGCTGCCAAGTTAAAAAAAGCACAGGATGCCATTTTGCAGATCAGACCGTATGCAGAAAAACTGCACGAGATTCTTACGTCGTTGAGTGCCAGCCTCGAAAATGTTGAAGACTCGGTTTACACGCAAAATCGCGAACCTAAAAAGGTACTTCTGATTTTGGTATCGTCGAATCGTGGGTTATGTGGTGGTTTTAACAGCAATATCTCTAAAAAAGCGGTTGAAGTAGCCACCACAAAATATGCACAACAACTGCAATTAGGCAACCTGGATTTTATGTGTATTGGGAAACAGGGAGCACGCCAGCTAAAACACCGCGGATATAAGGTTGTAGCCGACGAAAATGAATTGTTCGATTCGCTTACTTTCGAGAATGTCTTGAGAGTTGCCGAAGAATGTATGAATTCTTTTGCCGATAAACATTACGACCGCATTGAATTGGTATACAACCAGTTTAAAAATGCGGCTGTTCAGGAACAAGCGGCCGAGCAATTTCTTCCGGTTGAAATGGAGGATAGCGATGACGATGGCAATTTCGATTTTATTTACGAACCATCGAAAGAGCACATTATCGAGGAATTGATTCCACGTTCGTTAAAAATTCAGTTTTATAAGGCTTTACTTGATTCGAACGCTGCAGAGCACGGTGCCCGCATGACGGCGATGCACCAGGCAACTGATAATGCTACTGATTTGATTGGTTCGCTTACCTTGGAATACAATAAAGCACGCCAGGCATCAATCACCGGAGAAATTCTGGAAATTGTAAGTGGTGCCGAGGCATTAAACGGATAAATCGTTTTATAAAAATATTGGGAAACCGTTCTTTGGAAAAAGAGCGGTTTTTTATTCGCTTCTGTAGCCTCTTAAATAGATATCGAGTAGAAGAAATCGTTTCCCGAAGTAATTACGATAATATTCCTTATTCTCTAAAGATAACCCTGAAGCCAATAAAGTAGGAGAAATTACCCCGGCTATTTCAACGACTTCGAGATAATCCCGAACATTCTCTTCATATTCAGAAGCAGCTTTCAATGCATCGAAATATGAGCCATATTTATTAGGCAGAATGCCACAGAACGAATCAATGTCGCCATCAGAAATTAACCTCGTCTCTGTTGTAAAATCTTTGTAACGATACCTGCAACAACAATCGTTTCCTTCCATCCAGGAAGAATCAGCCTTTAACCAGATCTCATTCCACACCTCAGAATCCTCCAGGTACTTTCTTACCAATTTATTCTTTTGTTCATTCCGCCAGACTTCAGGTCTCTTGCCTGCTAACACCTCTGAAAGATAAGCTAGAAAAGCCTCCTCAAAATTTGTCGCGTATTTTTCCTGAAGTGCTAATTCAAACGAATCAACTAACATCGTTAAAGCTGCTGAATTCTTTTGTCCAAAAACCGTTTCAAATCTTGCTTGCGCGTTACTATTCTGGCCCTCAACAGAATGCGACAGTAAAAATAAAACCAGAATAAAAAGAATGTGTTTGAAGTTACTCATATTTGAAATTAACGTTTATTTATAAACCGGACTCACCCATTTTTCTTTTGGAGCATATTTGCTTTCTGCTGCCCAACGGATTCCTCGCTTCATAATTTCGAGTGCTTCCGGTACTTCAAAATCAGTCATAACGTGCCCCACAGAACTGTAAAACACACGACCATTACCGTAATATTTTTTCCAAACAACCGGCATTACACAATCATCGATCCACGAAGAATATTCTGACGTAAATTCTGTTGTTGCCAGCACTTTTACATTCGGATCGATGTGCATGTAGTACTGCTCCGAATGCATCCTGAAATTACTTAAACCTTTCGTTACAGGATCATTCTTATCCGTGATTTGCACCGAGTAGTCAATCACTCCGCCTGGATGCGCTACCCACTGACCGCCAACCATAAACTGGTATTCCGGATTATTTCGGAATGAATCGCCAATTCCACCGTGCCAGCCGGCCAGGCCTGCTCCGTTCCGTATAGCTTTCAAGAGGCCTCTTTCCTGTTCGTTTGAAATGGTTCCCATTGTCCAGGTTTGGATAATCAAATCAACTGATCCCATCAAATCTTCATCCAAATAACTATCCAAGCTATCCGAAACGGTAACCTCTGCACCTTCGGCTTTTAACCACGGCACAAAAACATCAACCGATTGTTTTGGCTCGTGGCTACTCCAGCCGCCATAAACAAATAGTACTTTTTTTCCTTTCAATGTGTTATTATTTTGCATTTTCCCCAAGGCGTAACTTTTTGGTGTTAAGAATAGTAAACCGGCTCCCACCAAAGTGGAGGTCTTTATAAAATTTCTTCGAGAATTGTTTAACATAGTTCAGTTGATTTAATACCTCTCTAAAAATAAAGGAAAATGTTGGACTAAAAAATCGGAAATAAGCCTGGTCGCGTGTCAAATTCAGGTAAATGACAGAATAAAGCTAGTTGTCTGAAAATAAATTGATTAATTTTTCATTCATATATTTTCGGACCTTTATTTCTTTTATAGCACTCATTATCAACTTTTTAGTTGCTCAGAATGTAAATCACAGCACTTCAAAAACCTTGTATTACGCTGTATTTCTGCACTTTATATCAAATATAATTTTCATTTTAATTCAGTATTGTGTAAATTGTATATACATACCAATTGAGTTAAGTGATTTATAGCCAGAATTTTTCTAAACAATTAACTAAAGATTACATTATGAAAAATTTTGCTGTATTGCTGATTGTAACCCTCATTGCAACCACATCATTCGCACAAAAGAAAAATGGAACCGTGTTTAACGAACACGAAACCATAGACGTAACAAAAGCCTTTTGGGATGCCGTTAAAAATGGCGACACCGAAAAAGTGAGGACCTTTTTTGCCGACTCAGTAGTAATTGTACGAAACGGTAACGACTGGAAAACCTCAGCCGATAATTTTAGTGGAAACACGAATTTTTGGAAGAACAACTTTACCAATTTTAATGTTGAAGATTCACCCGGTGCGTATCCCGATGCCATTGAATACAAAGACGGGAAAATGTGGGTTCAGGACTGGCTATTGCTCACCGGAACACATGAAAAAACCGGTATTAATTTAGATCTGCAGATGCACTGTTTATACGCTTTTGACGACGACGGAAAAATTGCAGCTTTTATTCAATACTATAACAATAATGTTTTCGAAGATATTCGCGATGCACAAACTACCCGCGAAAATGGAAAAGTTTATATTAACCACCCTTACATTGCCACTTTAAGAAAATTGCTTAACACCTACTCTGCCGAGGATGTAGATGGCTTAAAAGATTTCTTTACTGAAGATGCAACTTTCAGCAGTTTGGCCGGGGGCTTCGATATAAGCCAAAACCTGGAAGAAAGAGCCGCAGATGTTGCCGAACATTTTGCCACCCGGAAAGATATTCACTTCGAGCAGGTTGGCTACCCCGATTGTATTTACTATCAACTGAACGCCGGTTATGTAGTTTATTCGTGGTGGAATTATTCTTACACCGACGAAGAAAGCGGAAAGAAAGTAACCATGCCGTTAATGCTCTCTCATTCATTTAACGATGATGGAAAGATCGTTCAGGAAATGGCTTATTTTAGCACGAACCATGTAACAGATTAAAGCTCTATATACGGTGTAAAAAAGGAAGCATTCTTTTCGATTGCTTCCTTTTTTTGTGAGGCATACTGGATTCGAACCAGTGACCCCTACCCTGTCAAGGTAATGCTCTGAACCAGCTGAGCTAATGCCTCATTGCAAAATAAAAGTACAAAAAAAGGATTGCCCTCCGACAATCCTTTTCACTATTTTTTGATTAGAATATTTTATACTCCAAACCACAGGTTCAGTACTGATAACACGGCAATAAGCCACATCAGCCACGAAACCTCTTTGGATTTACCGGCTACTGCTTTCAATACAACATACGAGATAAAACCAAACGATAAACCGATGGAAATACTGTATGTTAATGGCATTAAAATAATGGTCAGGAAAGCTGGGATAGCTTCAGAGAAATCGGCAAAATCAATTTGTTTGATATTCTTGAACATGTAAACCCCAACGATTACCAGTGCAGGTGCCGTTGCGTAACTTGGCACAATACCAATAAGTGGCGCAAAGAACAACGCCAAAAAGAACAAACCTGCTGTAATAATAGAAGCAAAACCTGTTTTAGCACCGTTGGCGATACCCGAAGCAGATTCGATATAAGTTGTTGTTGTACTTGTTCCCAACAGTGTACCGGCAACAGTTGCAATCGCATCAGCTTCCAGAATACGGTCAACATTCTCTACTTTACCATCTTTATCCACAAAACCAGCTTCGTACGAACACGCTACAATTGTTCCTACCGAATCAAAAAGGTCGACAAACATAAACGAGAAAATCGCACCGATCAATCCCAGGCTAAGCGCCGAAAGAATATCCAGTTTCAATAGAAGCGGACTCATCGATGGAGGCATAGAAACAACCGATTCAGGTGCCTGAACTTCTCCGGCAACTATCGCAATTATTGTAGTGATAATAATTCCGTAGAAGATTCCGCCGCGTACTTTTTTCACTTCCAAAATGGCAGTAATAAGTAAACCGGCCAAACCGATCAACAAGGTCGGTGTGAACTCACCTAAACCAACATAAGTTGCAGGATTGGCAACAACCAGTCCCATGTTTTTAAAACCGATGAACGAGATAAACAATCCAATACCTGCTCCGGTTGCTAAACGCAGTGCCAGCGGAATAGTATGGATAATCTTGGTTCGAATACCGGTAACAGTAAGCGCCAAAAATATTACACCCGAAATAAATACCACTCCAAGAGCTGTCTGCCAGTCAACACCGGCACCCAACACAAGCGTGTAGGTAAAAAAGGCATTCAATCCCATTCCCGGAGCCATTGCATAAGGCACTTTTGCCCAAACACCAGCCAAAAGCGTACCAATAAGAGAGGCTACAATCGTAACTGTGATCAGTGCATTTCTATCCATTCCTGCATCGCCCAAAATCGATGGGTTTACAAAAATGATGTAGGCCATAGTTAAAAAGGTGGTTGCCCCACCAATGATCTCCTTTTTGAAAGAAGAACCACGGCCGCTGATATTAAAATATTTATCGATCATAATTCAGGTTTTAGAATGTGTATTTCACTGCCAGTGTTGGCTTCACAGCAAATTCATCGCCAACAAAGTTGTTGCTCAATTCAATCTCAGTACCAAACGAGAAGTTTTTACATGGGTTGTACCACAATTGTGGCTCGGTTAAGAAACGGTAGTCAGTTCCCCAGAACATTTCTTCTTTCCAGAAATCAGCAAAACCTGTGAAAGTTACTTTTCCTTCAGCCATTTGCACGGTCCATACAGCTGTTAACTGAAACGCTGCATCTTCTTTATCTTTGATGTATTTGTAGTTGGCCTGCAAAGTCAGAATTTTTGAAAAATCGGCCGAAGCCCAGGTACGTTCCACACCGGCCAACCAGCAGTTTTCAATCGGAATCCAAACGCCTTCGCCAATACTCATTGCTCCACCGTTGTATTCAACACGCGGCATATACTTCTGCGTTTCGCTCCATTTAAAAGCACGTGCAATTTCCCAGTAACCCAGCGAAATTCCATTGTCGATGCCACTCTCGTCCGAACCGTAATCCATATCAACGAAAAAGAATGTTGATCCATATTTGTCGGGACGGAACATCTCAACTGTTGAGGTCAGCATTTTTCGGCCTTCACCGAAATCGTAGTGTAACTGTACATTTTGGGCATTAACAGAAAACATAAATGCAACAAAAGCCATTGCAAGTAGTACTTTTTTCATAGTCGTTAAATTATAAGAATTTGATATTTAATGGCAGCAAAAGTAATTATTCTTTCCATTTTGAAAAACAAAATATGGTGCTAACCCCCTCAGTATTGATCCGTTATAAATAAAAGAACCCCGGTCAGAACAACCGGGGCATTTCATTGAAATCGGGAAGATAAAAAATAAGGGTCTTATATTATAATATTCCTTAGAACCGAAAAAAGTAACCCTGCCAAGCTTTATTAAGATGCAATAAAAATAATTACTCTGCCAGGGCCTCGTATAAAAATACATTTACCGGCTGAAGCTGCTCGTAAAGCTGCACCACTTCTTTAATGTAGTTATCGCTGGTTACTACCTTCTCTTCCAGTGTTTTTGAATAAATATACGATTTGTGTTTCAGCAATTCGATGTGCTCATGATCTTTCGGGAAACCCTTTGGCGCCAACTTTAATTTGTCGCCATACATTTCCGGAAATTGTTTTTTAAAATCGGGTTCGTTGGTAATTTCCAGCCATTCTTCGGCATGGTCGGCCACATAATTCCTTATCGATTTTAACACCGGCGCTGGTGGCATATAAATTCCGCCGGCAATAAAACAACCACCTGGCTCCAAATGAAAATAGTACCCCGGATTCATACTTTTCCGGCCGCCTTTGCAAATAAAACTGCCAAAATTGGTTTTATACGGGCGTTTATCTTTCGAAAAACGTACATCGCGGAAGATCCGAAACACACAGTCTTTGGGTTGCAAGCCGCGCACTGCCGGATCGAATTCGCCAATCTCATTAATCAGAACATCGGTAAGAAAAAGTATTTTTTCTCGACTCTCTTCATACCATTTCCGGTTGTCGTTAAACCATTCGCGATTGTTGTTTTCTGCCAGCTGCTTTAAAAATCCAAGAACTTTCTCCATAGTAGAATATTTTGCACTATTTTTAAATTTCAATTTATGTAAAAAACAGTACCGATGCTAAAAAAGTTTGCTTTAATTGTTGCAGGTGGCAGCGGAAACCGTATGGGAGCCTCGGTTCCTAAACAGTTTCTCGAAATTGAGGGGAAGCCTGTTCTACTCTACACTTTTGAGGCCTTTTTGCGTTTCGATCCGAACATTGAATTTGTACTGGTTTTACCCGAAACACAGGTTGAACATTGGAAAGAACTTTGCCACAAGCATTCTTTTACTACAAATTACAAACTTGCTTTTGGCGGCGAAAACCGTTTTCAATCGGTAAAAAACGGACTGGCACAAATCGGTGACGACGGTATTGTTTTTATCCACGACGGCGTTCGTCCGCTTGTTGCCAAAGAAACCATCGAGCACTGTTTTACCGAAGCCAAAAGATCGGGCAATGCTTTGCCGGTTGTTCCTCCGTCGGAATCGATTCGTTATTCCGATGAAAGTGGCAATAAAGCCGTCGATCGCAACAAATACTTTTTGGTACAAACTCCACAAACATTTCAGGTAAACGATATAAAAGATGCCTATCAGTTCGCGAATCACGAAAATTTTACCGACGATGCGTCGGTGCTTGAAAATGCCGGACATAAAATTCATTTGGTTAAAGGCAACCGCGAAAACATAAAAATTACCTGGCCCCAGGATCTTATCATCGCAAAAACCTTTCTTTTTCCACAATAGAATACGCGGCGTTTATTGGTCGATATTCGCCACTTACCGATTAAAACCACGGAAACTTTTATAAATAAAATAGTTTTGTGTAACTATTTTATAATTCAAAAGTCTATATAACTGGGAAGTTTAAACACACCGTCGTGTAAAAACTTTTTACACTGTCAAAGTTTCCTGAGAAAATAAGCATACTTTTGCCGCGTGGAAGAAAAAAAGAAATACATCATAGAAAACGTGGGCCATCTTTATTTTAAGAAAGGCATACGTGCGGTTACCATGGATACCGTGGCAGCCGAATTCGGGATATCGAAAAAAACCCTTTACCAATATTTTACCGATAAAGAAGATCTCGTTAACCAGGTTATCGAGTTTTTTATTGAAGAAAGTGGAAAGACTTTTAAAGAGCTGGATGACAAAAACGCCATCGACAGCATTCTTCTCATTCGTAAACACGTGGCATTTATTTACAAATTCTACAACAATGGCATTGAGAAGGATCTAAAAAAATATTATCCCGAACTGTATAAAAAGATTAACGAAGTAAAACGCGAACGAATATTTACCAACACCATCGACAACCTGAAACTGGGAATGTCCCAAAACCTGTATCGCACCGATCTTGATCCGTACCTAATTGCCAAACTGCAGGTGGGAAGAATGTTGTACACGATGAACCCGGATTATGGAATTTTTGAGGAGTACGAAGTAAACTCGCTCGCATTTTTTGATAGCATGATGGATTACCACATGAATGCCATTTGCACCGAAAAAGGAATAAAATATTATAAAAAACAGCTAAACAAAGTTCAATATGAAGAAACAAATTAAACAACTAATCTTGTTTTTATTCTTGTGCGTTGTGGGACTGTCGCTGAAAGCTCAGGAGGAAGAAAACACCAGCTTTTCGCTCGATCAGGCCACAGAATATGCCATGCAAAACTCGTATGTTTTGTTTAACACGAAACAAGATGTGACAATTGCCCAGAAACAGGTTTGGGAAACCATCACCACGGGATTACCGCAAGTATCGGGAACGGCCAATTACAGCGCTTTCCTGAATCTGCCGGTTTCGTTGCTTCCCGGAGAGTTTTTTGGAGGAGACCCGGGCACGTACATCCCGGTAAAATTTGGGCAGGACTTCAATGCCGATTTCGGATTCAGCGTGTCGCAACAAATCTTCGACGGCTCGTGGATTGTTGGCGTTAGCTCGGCCGAACTGTATTTGAACCTGGCAAAACAAGCCAACGAAAAAACGGAAATCGATATTCGCAGTGCAGTGGCACAAGCCTACTACACGGTACTGATTAGCCAGCGCTATCGCGAGGTAATGCTCGAAAGTCTGGACAACAGCACCCGTTTGTACGAAGAAACCAAGGTGTATTACGAAAATGGTTTTCGCGAGCAGCAGGATGTTGACCAGCTGAGGATTTTGCAGAAAAATGCCGAAAACGAAGTAATTCGCTCAGAGAGAGAACTGATAATTGCCAAAACAGTTCTGAAATATACCATGGGCTACGATATTAACACAGAGATTGAGCTGACCGACGATCTCAACATTTTTGTGTCGCCATTGGTACAGGAACTGAATACCACAAAACTCGACTTGATCAACCACATTGATTATCGTTTGGCCCAGTCGAATTTCGAGGTTTCTGAAAAATTGTACCGCTTGGAGAAAGTAGCATACCTTCCCCGCCTCGATGCATTTTACAGTTACACCAGAACATCGTACGGCAACAAGGCCAACCTGTTTAAAGAAGAGTGGTTCCCGTCGTCGCTTGTTGGATTCCAGGCTTCCATTCCAATTTTCAATTCAGGAAACAAACGCGCAAAAGTACAGCAGGCCCGTATTGAACTCGACAAAGCCGCAAACGATATGCGTTACGCCGAAATCACACTTCAGAAAGATTATTTAACAGCATCGGCAGAAATGGAAACAGCACGCGAACAGTTTTTAAATACACGCGAAAACCGCGATCTGGCAAAAAGTATTTTGGATAAAACACAAATTAAATTCAATAACGGTATGGTTAGCAGTGCCGAGCTCACGCAGCAGGAAACACAGTACATAACCACTTCGCAACAATTGGTAAGTTCAACCATGTCGTTGCTGCAAGCCGAACTAAATCTTAAAAAAGCCGCCGGCGCATTATAAACGAAAAACAAAAAATAAGATACAATGAAAAAGATTCTATTCATTCTAACAACCGCACTTATAGTTTCGGCTTGCGGAAACACAAACGTTACCGACGAAGCCGCCAAACGTAAGCAATTGCAGGAATTAAAGCAGCAGGTTCACACGCTCGAGCAGCAAATTCATACGCTTGAAACCGAGCTGTCTGCCAACGAAACCGAAGAGCTGGTTAACATTAAAGCCACCACTCTTGAAAACCAAAAGTTTGAACACTTTATTGAAGTTACCGGTAAAGTTGAAGCCGAGCAGGATGTGGATGTAAGTCCCGAATCGGCCGGTATCATTAAAGAAGTTTTGGTAACTGAAGGCGAACATGTAAGCAAGGGACAAATTCTGGCCCGCCTGAACACCGATGTTTTGGAACGTTCGGTTGAAGAATTGCAGGTACAACTGGATTTGGCCGTAACAAATTACGAACGTCAGAAAAACCTTTGGGACCAGAATATTGGCTCCGAAATGGAATATCTGCAAGCCAAAAACAGCAAAGAAAGTTTGCAAAAAAGAATTAACAGCCTGAACACCCAAATTGAAATGGCCGAAGTTAAATCGCCAATAAACGGGGTGGTTGATATCGTGTATCAGGAAAAAGGAAATATCGGAAGTCCGCAAACACCATTTGCCAAGGTAATTAATACCAGCAACATTAAAATTTACGGCGATATTTCTGAAACGTACATTACCAAAGTACACCGTGGCGACGATGTTGAAATTCGTTTCCCGGCGCTGGATAAAACCGTTGATGCAAAAATTAACCAGATCGGTAACACGATCGATCCGAATAACCGTACGTTCCGCGTTCGTATTAATATTGGCAATCCAACAAACATGATAAAACCAAACCTGGTTTCGGTTCTTTCAATGCGCGACTATGTAAACGAATCGGCAATTGTAGTGCCTTCGCTTTTTATCAAGGAAGATTTTAAGGGCCACTACCTGTACATTGTTGAAAATAACAGCGGAGAAAATGTAGCCAAAAAAGTATATGTAACACCTGGTGTTAGCAATAATAATATGACCGAAATTACTGAAGGTCTGACTGCCGGAACACAGGTTATTTCTGAAGGCTACAACCAGGTTGTTAACGGAACAGCCGTTAAAATCAATTAAACACCTACCAAAAAATTCTTCAAAATGGAGAAAGAAACTGAAAAACATAAATCAGATATAACGCGTAAGTTTCAACCAACGTTTCTTGCGCTAAAGAATAAAACCACGGTGTATATTTTTACGGCCCTGCTGGTTTTATTCGGAATCTTCTCGTACCAGCAAATGCCGCGCGAGGCTATGCCCGAGATTGTGGTTCCGTACATTTTTATTCAAACTTTGTATCCCGGAAACTCGCCGGTTGACATTGAAAACCTGTGTACCCGCCCTATTGAAAAAGAACTGAAAGGGCTGAAAGGCGTGAAAGAAGTAACGTCGGCATCGTACCAGGATGTGAGTACCATTATTGTGGAGTTCAACACAAATGTTACCATAAAACAGGCATTGCAGGATACCAAAGACCGCGTTGACCAGGCAAAGTCGGAATTACCAAACGACCTTCCAAGCGATCCGTATGTAACCGATTTCGACCTTTCGGAATACCCGATTATGAACGTAAACGTTTCGGGCGAGTACAACATGCGCGACCTGAAAAAGTACGCCGAAATAATGCAAGACGAATTTGAAGGTTTCAAGGAAATTTCGGAAGCCAACATTCGTGGTATCGAAGAACGCGAGATCCAGATCAACTTAGATCCGTATAAACTCAATGCAGTTGGACTTAGTTTTGAAGATGTGGCTTTAGCCATTCAGTTCGAAAATATCAGTATGGGAGCAGGCCAGTTTACAGCTGACCAAACCCGCCGAACCATTCGTACCGATGCCAATTACACCAGTATCGAACAGATTGCGAATACCATTATAAAAGTGAACAGCGGGAAACCGGTTTATATTCGCGATGTGGCAACTGTTGTTGACGGGTATAAAGAGCAGGCAACCATTGCCCGCCTGAACGACCAGCCGGTAATTACCTTGTCGGTTACCAAAAAATCGGGCGAAAATATACTTGCTGCATCTCAGAATGTACTCAACGCAATTGACCAGCTAAAAGCACGCGGCCAAATTCCCAAAGACCTTGATGTGGTGGTTACTGACGACATGACCCACTACATTGAAGATACCATTTCGAACCTCGAGAACAGTATTATCCTCGGAATGATTCTGGTAACTTTTGTACTGTTTCTGTTCCTGGGTTTCCGCAACGCACTATTTGCCGGTTTGGCCATTCCGTTGTCCATGTTCCTGTCGTTTGTAATTCTGCAGCAAAGTGGAATTACGCTGAACTCGATGGTGCTTTACGGATTGATTCTCGCACTCGGGATGTTGGTAGACAACGCCATTGTTGTGGTTGAAAATGTGTACCGACTCTTTAGCGAAGGCAATCCTTTAGAAAAAGCAACCAAACAAGGGGTAAGCGAAATTGCCTTCCCAATTATTTCATCGACATTAACAACACTTGCTGCTTTTTTCCCGCTACTGGCCTGGGAAGGAATAATTGGCGAGTTCATGAGCATACTTCCCCAAACATTGATTGTGGTGCTTGCCTCGTCGCTGTTTGTGGCGCTGATTATTAATCCAGCGTTTATTTCATCCTTTATGAAAGTAGAGGATATTAACACCAAAGCCAACGTAAAAAAGGTGTTGCGAAATGCAGCCATTTTTGCCGGTATTTCAGTTTTGTTCTACGTAGCTAAAATTTTCTTACTCGGAAACCTTCTGGCAACAGTAGCCTTTTTAATGGTGGCCAACCTGTTTGTTTTACGTCCGGTGGCACGCTGGTTCCAAACCAAATTTTTGGTATGGCTCGAGCACATGTACACCAAGCAGTTGAAACACGCGTTAACCGGTCCGTGGCCTTACATTTATTTTGGCGGAACATTCCTGTTGCTGCTGTTTTCGGTGGGTTTCTATTTTGGCAGCAACCCGAAAATGGTATTCTTCCCCGAAACCGATCCAACAACCGTTTATGTAACCATGGAATTGCCACTGGGAACTTCAATTGAAAAAACCGATGAAGTTTCGCGCGAGGTGGAAAACATTATAAAAGAAACCATTAAACCGGTTAACCATATTGTAAAATCGGTTACCACCAACGTTGGAGTTGGAATGAGTGGTGGCATGTTCAGCAATAACGAAGAAAGCCCGAACAAGTCGCTTACATCGGTTTCGTTTGTGGAGTATAAACTGCGCGATGGAATAAACACGTCGATTGTTATGCAGGACATTGCCAAAAACCTTGATGGTTTTGTTGGGGCAAAAATATTCGTAGATAAAGATGAACAGGGTCCCCCAACGGGCGATCCGGTTAGTATTGATGTATCGGGTGATGAGTTCGACCAGTTGATACGAATCACCGACGATTTTCTACGAATAATTGAAGATGATAACATTCCGGGAATTGACGAGCTGCAACTGAACATCAACACCAACCAGCCCGAAATGCTTATTGAGGTTGACCGCGAGCAGGCACGTTTGTACGAACTTTCTACGCAGCAAATTGCAATGGCTTTCCGTAACTCGATTTATGGTTACGAAGCCAGCCAGTTTAAAGATGGGGAAGATGAATACGATATTTTTGTGCGTTTGGATGAAAAATACCGCAACGATGTTTCTACTCTGATGAACCAGAAAATTCCGGTTAACGGAAGTAAAATTCCAATTTCGTCGGTGGCATCGTTTAAATATTCAACATCGTACGATAAAATCAGTCGTGTTGATCATAAACGTGTAATCAGCATTACATCGGGAGTTGTTGAAGGCTACAATGCCAACGAAATTAACGGCCGTATTGCACAACTACTTGAAGACTATGAAATGCCGGAGGGTTACACCTACGAATTTTCGGGCGAGCAACAAGAGCAGGCCGAAAGTATGGAGTTCCTTGTTTATGCGCTGATTATTGCAATAGCCATGATCATGATTATTATGGTTACGCAGTTTAACTCGTTTATCCGCCCGGCAATTATTATCGCAACTGTGGTATTCAGTACCATTGGCGTTTTCCTTGGTTTGGGAATTTTTAAAATGGAATTTGTAGTAATTATGACGGGTATTGGAATTATTTCGCTAGCCGGAATTGTGGTGAACAACGGTATTGTATTGATTGACTACATTGACCTGACGCGAAAACGAAAACGTGAAGAACTGGGCTATTCTGAAAAAGCTTTCTTACCAAAACAAGTGCAGATTGACGCACTGGTAGAGGCCGGAAAAACCCGTTTACGCCCGGTATTGCTAACCGCAATTACAACGGTGTTAGGTTTGCTTCCGCTGGCCATTGGTTTAAACTTTAACTTCTTTACGCTTTACTCGCGTTTCGATCCGCAAATAACCCTGGGCGGCGAGAGTGTAGCTTTCTGGGGGCCAATGTCGTGGACCGTAATTTTTGGTCTTACCTTTGCCACTTTCTTAACGTTGTTACTTTCTCCGGTAATGTATATGATTACCATCCGGATAAATTATTCGATAAAAAAATGGACCGGTAATTTACCGGAAGATAATAAACCGAAAAAAGCAGAAGTGTCGGAATAATCCGGTGCTTTTAACAGAAAACGGGTAGCCATTTTTTGACTACCCGTTTTTTTATTTTTAGCTATTGTTTGCCGTTCAATTTACACTAGCGAATCGCCTTTTTGGATTCGCACATCGGTAACAAACTTCTTCACCTGATCTTCATCTTCGCGCCGGCAAATCATTAAAGTATCGTTTCGTTCGGCAATAATAAAACCATCGAGGCCTTGAATAACAGCCATTTTATTTTTCGAGATGTCGACAATGCAATTTTCGGTATCATATAACATCACATTGTCTGCCCGTATTACATTACCATCTTCATCTTTTTCTTTGTTTTCGTATAACGAACTCCAGGTTCCCAGGTCGCTCCAGCCAAAATCAGCAGTAAGCACATACACATTTTTTGCCTTCTCCATTATTCCATAGTCGATTGAAATAGCCTGGCATTCCGAGTACGTTTTCCGTATAAAAGGTTCCTCACTCGACGTGTTCATTTTGCTGCGGCCATGTTCAAATTTCAGGGCAATTTCGGTTAAATGCTGCTGAAGCGACTCAAGCATTGTTGACAATGAGGAAATAAATATTCCCGAGTTCCAATAAAACTCTCCACTTTCGATAAAAATCTTCGCCATCTCTTCATTCGGCTTTTCCGTGAAGGTTTTTACTTTATACAGGTTGTCCAAATCGTTAAACTCCTTTTTCCGTTTCACCTGAATGTAACCATAACCGGTTTCAGGGCGGTTGGGCTTAATACCGAGCGTTAGTAGAGCCGGCTTTTCAGCAACAAACTCCAAGCCGTTTCGGATTTGCTTTTTAAACTCCTCCTCTTTCAGAATTAAATGATCGGAAGGCGTAACAATAATGTTGGCTTCCGGATCGATCAATGCAATTTTATTGGCCGCATAAGCCAAACACGGTGCTGTATTCCGTCGTAAAGGTTCCAGCAGAATCTGCTCATCTCGAAGCGCAGGAAGCTGCGATTTTACAAGATCTTTGTACAACGCGTTGGTTACAACAATAAAGTTTTCTTTGGGTACGATCTCCTGAAACCGCTCGTATGCTTGTTGAATAAAAGTTTTTCCAGTTCCTAAAATATCTAAAAATTGTTTCGGACGTGCTGTGCGGCTAAGTGGCCAAAATCGACTTCCTACGCCACCTGCCATTATCACACAAAAATTGTTAGCCATCTGTCTGTGTTTTGTTCGTAAAATGAATCTTCCCTGAGATTGTAACTTTGAAAATACGGAATTATTTTGTTATTGTTGCCTCAGCCCGATTCAAATTCATAAAAATTTTGTTTCCGCATATTAAGTTGTAATTTTAGCCGATTACATAGCAAGAAACTTTAAACAATGGGGTTTTTCTTTCATATAGGCCGATATTTTTCGATGCTGAAACGGGTTTTTGCCCGGCCCGAGAAACACAAACTGTATTTCAGGCAGTTGTTTCACGAGATCGATAACCTGGGTGTAAACTCGGTGGGTATCGTAATAATCATTTCGATTTTTATTGGCGGAATTATGACCATCCAGTTCGCTTACAGTATGGCGAACCCGATTTATCCATCGGAACTGGTGGGTTTGGGAACCCGCGATACCTTGCTGCTCGAGTTCTCATCAACCATGCTGGCGCTTATTATGGCCGGAAAAGTGGGATCGAACATCACCTCCGAAATAGGAACGATGCGTGTTACCGAACAGATCGATTCGCTGGAAATTATGGGGGTAAACTCGGCCAGTTTTCTTATCCTGCCCAAAATAATTGCGGTGGTATTTATCTTTCCGTTCCTGTATATTATCAGCGTATTTTTCGGATTGCTGGGCGGTTTGGTTACCGGCCCAATTGCCGGTGTTATTACCATACCTGAATACATTGATGGAATTCAGTGGTTGTTTTACCCGTATTACATTACTTTCTCCATAATAAAATCGTTGTTTTTCGGATTTTTGGTAGCCTCGGTACCTGCTTATTTTGGATACTACGTACAGGGCGGAGCGCTTGAAGTAGGTAAAGCCAGTACAAAAGCCGTGGTAAACACCAATATCCTCATCCTGTTTTTCGACTTAATTTTAACCCGCCTGCTATTAACATGATTACACTTAAAAACATAGTAAAAACATTCGACGGCAATACGGTTTTGAAAGATATTTCAACCGTTTTTGAGCAGGGAAAAACCAACCTGATTATTGGCCGAAGCGGATCGGGGAAAACGGTTTTACTGAAATCGACACTCGGACTTTTTGAGGTTGACAGTGGCGAGATTTGGTACAACGACCGCAACTTTACCCAAATGAACGAGAAAGAACGCAAAGTGCTGCGCCGCGAGGTGGGAATGGTTTTTCAGGGAGGAGCTTTGTTCGACAGTATTTCAGTTGAAGGCAATGTACGTTTTCCGCTCGATATGTTTACAGAAATGAGTTCGGCCGAAAAACAAAAACGTGTTGAATTTTGCCTCGAGCATGTAAACATCGAAAAACAAGCATTCAAACTGGCTCCCAGCGAAATTAGTGGTGGAATGCAAAAACGTGTGGCCATTGCCCGCGCCATTGCACTAAATCCCAAATACCTGTTTTGCGACGAACCCAACTCGGGCCTCGATCCCGAAACCGCTACAGTTATCGATCAACTGATTCAAACGCTGACCAAAGAGTTTGAAATGACCACTATCATCAATACACACGATATGAATTCGGTAATTGAGATTGGCGAATCGGTGTTGTTTATCTCGAAAGGTGAAAAGGAATGGGAAGGCACCAAAAAAGAAATTCTGGATTCAGGTAATCAAAAACTCGACGACTTTATTTTTGCCAATAAACTTTATGCGCAGATGAAGAAGGGGCAATAGAATGATAATTCATTTTTACCTCCCACAAACCATCCTTCCTGACAAACAACAAATTACACTGGTATGATTATTGTTAACTAGCTTAAACAAAAATATTCCCATGAAACTTCTGGTCTCTCTAACATTCATTTTACTATCAACATTTGTTTGCTATTCGCAGAAACAAGAACTGATTAATCAAGTAATTACAGCTATTGAAGAATCAGGTGGAGCAAGCTACGAAAGTACTATTACGATTGAAGTACCGACTCTTGCCGACACAACAATCAAAATTAAATACCTGTCTCGATTCGACTACATGATGAATGAATACGATACACTGTATTTTATGAACTTCCGTTTCGACAAACGCGAAAAAACACACAACTTCGATCGCCTGAAGAGTTTAATTTATAGTGGCCAGTATTTTTATTCAGTAGAAAAAATCAAGGACAATTATATTCCTGATCCGAGCTATCGTAAGCAAGATTTATCAAATTCCTCGGGAACAACTGCACTGCAAAAAAGTATATACGGGCAGTTACCTCATATCTATAAAGCTCTTAAAACCAAAGATCCAAATGAAATAATAACAAAAAGCGACACAATATATGATGGACAAAAATACTCCAGAATTGCTTTCATGGAAGATGAAATTGATGAATTTGAGGTATGGATTGGCAATGATTACTTTCCATCAAGAGTTATTCAAATTGCTCACGTAAACAGAAAGAAACCACAAATTGTTAGCTCAAATAATTTAGCTAATTATAGTTTTTTTAGTAATGAGAAGGGCGAACTTGAAAATCCTGAATTAATCAATTTGTTTTCAATTAATGAATCACAAATTCAACTCAAAGCAGATCCGAATACTCCAATTCTAAAACACCTCTCGGTAAACTCTCAAGTCCCTGAAATTATAGATACGACCGTTGCAGGAGTTCCATTACAACTTGATCCTGACAACGAAAAAGTAAAACTTATTTTCTTTGGAATGATTAATTGTTGTCCGTGCGTACAGTCACTTCCGCACTTAAAGAATATCAATAATATCTTCTCCGAAAACCGGCATTTTGAAATGGTGGCATTTTATCCATACGATCCGCCAAGCGTCTTGGAAAAATATAGTAGAAAAGAGAAGATAAATTACCCAATTTGTGCGGGAGGAAAAGATGTTGTCAAAGCTTTTGGTTTACACGCCTATCCCGATTTATTATTGGTAGACAGAAAAGGTCGCGTTTATAAGTGGTATAATTATAGCGAGGATATGACTGAGATTTTAGTCTCCGCTATAAATAGATTACTGAAAAATTAAATTGCACCCTAATCTTATTAAACATTAGTTCATTTGTATCAACCATAAAAAGTTCTGTTACTTTTACTCAAAACTTCGGAAACAGAACTTCCGGCTTCAAATTTTTTTAGCATGAACTACGAATGCCTAATTTGCCAGGTAAAAGCGCTGCAAAAGCGAATGGACAAATACGAGATCGCAGAGGATAAACGAAATTCGATTGTTAGTCAGGCCATTTCAACCATTGCCGGCATCGACCTCGACAAAAGTTTCTCGCCTGAAATTACCAGCAACATTTTAAGAGAATTAGAGAAAGAATCGGAAATCAAAGATCCGTATGCAGCCGAAAAAAAAGAAAGTAACCAGGCATTGTTAGGTCGCTACAAGGAGTTCAAAACAAAGGTTGAAGAGTCGGACGATAAATTTGATACTGCACTGCGTTATGCCATTGCCGGAAACATCATCGACTTTGGCCCAACTCACCGTTTTGATGTGGACGAGACCATCGAACAGGTATTTCAAACCTCGTTTGCGGTTGACGATTCGGAGGCCTTAAAAACAGCGATAAAAGGGGCTAAAACCATTTTGTACCTGGGCGACAATTGTGGCGAAATTGTTATGGACAAACTTTTCCTGGAAACCATTGATCACCCAAATGTAATATTTGCTGTTCGCGATCAACCAATTTTAAATGATGCCACCTTAAAAGAAGCACAGGAAGTAGGTTTGCACGAGGTAGCCACTTTAATCACCAATGGCGACAATACACCGTCAACACTGCTGCACCGGGTGAGCAAAGAGTTTTTGGAAATCTACCGATCCGCCGACCTCATCATCTCAAAAGGTATGGGCAACTTTGAAGGTTTAATGGACGAAAACGATCCGCGACTGTTTTACCTGCTGATGATAAAATGCCCGGTTATCGGCCAAAAAGTTGGTGCCGAAAAAGGGGATTTTGTGGTAAAACGAAGTGGTTCTAACTAACCGTCATTCCGAACGAAGAGAGGAATCTGTATTATCATGGAGATTTAGCTCCGCTGATTTTCAATTCTCAGTCGTTCCTCCTTCGAAATGACAGCTTCTTACTTTTTAGGATCTAACGTAACCACCGGAATAATCAATTCTTCCATCGATATTCCGCCGTGTTGGAAAGTATCTTTGTAATAATTAGCGTAATAATTGTAATTATTCGGATAAGCAAAGAAGTCGGTTCCCTGCGCAAAAACATAGCTGGTACTCACATTCCTCGATGGCAGATAAATGCTTCGCGGATCGCGAATTTCAAACACATTTTTCGATTTAAAATTCAGGTTTTTACCCAGCTTGTAACGCAGATTGGTATTGGTTTCGCGGTCGCCAATAATCTTCACCGGATTATCAACGCGAATAGCGCCGTGGTCGGTGGTAATTACTACACGAATATCTTCGTCGGCCAGTGCTTTGAGCAATTCCAGCAACGACGAATTTTTAAACCAGCTTAAAGTTAGTGAGCGGTAAGCCTTTTCGTTGTTGGCCAACTCGCGAATCATATCCATTTCGGTGCGAGCATGCGAAATCATGTCTACAAAATTCACCACCATCACCGAAAGGTCATTCTTCAATATATTATTCAGGTTTTCGGTTACCCAACGTTCCTTTTTAGCACCCGATCCTTTTTCGAAATACAGGCTCTCTTTACGTGCAAAACGCTCCAGCTGCTTACGCAACAACTCTTCTTCATTGCGGTTTTTGTGGCCTTCATTATCATCGTCGAGCCACAATTGCGGGTACACCTTTTCAATCTCAGAAGGCATTAAACCGGCAAACATGGCATTACGCGCATACATAGTTGCAGTGGGCAAAATTCCACAATACAAATCTTCTGTAACCGTGCGGAAATAAGTATTTATCTCGGGGCTAATAACGCGCCACTGGTCGTAACGCAAATTATCTACCACCAGCACAAAGGTCTTTTTACCATCGTTGAGGTGCGGAAGAACGCGGTGCTTAAAAATATCGGGCGACAACATCGGACGATCTTCAAAATCGGCCTCAAACCAATCCTGGTAATTCTCTTTTATAAACCGGAAAAAAGCCTTGTTCGCCTCCTCCTTTTGCATCGAAAGAATCTGGTCCATGGCCGAATCTTCCGACTCACTCAACTCCAGTTCCCAATAAACCAGTTGACGGTAAATATCTTTCCACTCATCAAAAGTCAGGCGGTCGTTCAGTTTCATACCGATTTGGGCAAACTGCATCTGGTATTTCGATGTGGTTTGTTCGGTAACCAAACGTTTCTGATCGATGTTCTTTTTCAACGTCAGCAAAATCTGTTTTGGATTTACCGGTTTTATCAGGTAATCAGAGATCTTAGCTCCAACCGCCTCATCCATTATATTTTCCTCTTCGCTTTTGGTGATCATCACCACCGGCACATTGGGTGCAACATCTTTAATTTTTGTCAGCGTTTCCAAACCGGTCAGGCCAGGCATATTCTCGTCGAGAAAAATAATATCGTAATAACCGGCTTCAACTTTCTCAATGGCATCGAGTCCGTTGGTAGCGGTATCTACTTCGTAACCTTTTTCCTGTAAAAATATGATGTGCGCCCGTAAGAGATCAATTTCGTCGTCTGTCCAAAGTATTTTTGGCTTGTTCATGTGCAATTCTTTTTTGTTTTCTGTTTCTGTCCCTATTAATTCAAATCAGTTAAAGATAAGAACAAAAAAGGTGCCGTTAAAGTATGCGCTTAACAAACTTTAAGAGTTCTGTACCAGTTCTGTTACTCCAAGGGAAATAACAAAATATACCCTATTTATTGAGGTATACTTGTTTGTAGAAGTCCATGTATTCCGTAATGTTCTTCTCGCGGAGGAAAATATCGAAGTTTTCATCCGAAATCAGGAAGTTACGGTACTGCGCTGTTCCAAGCGGATCGAACAGATCGCGGTTACGCACCACAACGCTGAAGTATTGACGAGCTGTTGCCTCATCTTCCATACCTTTAACAATGATCAATTGACGAACCTGATCCAGTTGTTGCTCCTCGATGATAAATCCCGCGTTGGCAAAATTCGACTGGTTGTACGCGGCTATTCCATTAATAAACGCGTCTTTAAATACGCCGGTTGCCGGAATTACAAACACAATGCGATGTGGTCCTGCAATGTTCTGGTTATATGGCAGATTATCCACCGAAGTTGCATCGGGCTGAACGGCCGTAGTTGGCTCAGCAGTCTGCGTTGTTGTTTGTGCTGGTGCCGTTGTCTGACTTTCAGTTTCCGATGTAGAACTTGAAGCTCTGCGTTGGATGTAATTATTACGGAAGAATGTAATGTATTCGTCCACCTTATTCTCGTCGAGCAGCGTCTGCAGGTTATCATCCGTAATCAGGAAATTGCGGTAGGTCGATTGTCCCAGCGGTTCGAACAAACTACGTGTTGTAATTGCACGGCGGAAATACGACATCGATTCGTTCAGCGCCGGAATTCCGTGAACCACCAACAACTGGTAATCACCCACTTCTTTTACCTGCAGTGCCAGTCCCCATGTACGGAATTGGTCGCGGTTAAAGTCGGCAAATCCACGCATTAACGGACGTAACGACAAGCTTTTGTCTTTAACGGCAATCACAAAATTCTGCGTTGTATCAACATGCGTATCGTACAATCCTGCCGGACCTGCTTTTACCGTAACAAAAGTACCGCGCTCGTTCAGTGCGTTGTCTTCGGCTGCGGCACGTGCCATCAGCTCTTCAGGCGAGATATCCATTTCGTCGTCGCTGAAATTCGAACGGATAAAACGGCTGTAATTCTTCACAAAGAACTTCATGTAATCGGCCGTTGAGCGCTCTTCCATAACCGCCCGGTAGTTGGTCGACGATATTACAAAGTTCATGTAATCAACTCCCTGTAAAGTTTTGAAAACAGAAGCTTTTCTGATGATTGCGCCATGATAGATCAAGGCATTTTCTTTGTTGGTCATTGAGCGTACCAGCAAAAAGGCCAGCTTATCATCGAGGTATTCCGTTTCAATATCGTAGTCAATTTTAGTATAGTGGTCGATGTTGTAATTGGCAATATCAAACTTCAGGCGATTCAGATCGATGTTATCCTCATCCTCGCGCGGATAGGCAATTACAAAATAGTGCAACAGATCTTCGTCGTAACTGAACTTACCGCCAAACTCATCGTCGGCAAAGAAATTTTCAGGCAACAATTCTTCGTTCTGAATCTCTTCGCTGATGTAACCCATTTCCACCAGTTTCTGATAATCGGTTAAGGTACTGTCCTGAATAAGCGTAAGTATTTCCTGTGCCAGCGGCGATGGTTCTTTTGCCGGATATTCTGCCAGATAACCTTTTAGCAAGGCTTCAAAATTGTGCACATCGGTTAACACACCGTCGGCAACCATTTCCATAAAATCAATTTTCGGCATAATCACACTGTCCGGCTCCATGTTTTTCATTTGCCCGGTAAGCGACAGCACGTTCTGGTATCTTCCCAGTTTATAATTTCTGAAAGTCTCCTGGTACAAGCGGTTCATGCTGTCAGTTTTGGCCGCCATTTCCACAAAGAAATTTGGATTTTGCAGGAACTGCGCAAACTTACTTCGCGGATATTCAGAAATAATGAGGTTACGGTAATAATTCGATTTTTCTTTGTCGCCCATCAATTCATACAAATCGTACAAATCGAAATAAGCCGACAACAGGTAAATATTGTTCGGATAGCGTTTTATCAACTCTTCGAAAGCCATGGCCGATCGCTCGTAATCCTGAAACTCTGATTTAAATATTTTTCCGGCATTGTACAAAGCATCGCGAATTCGCTCGTGCGACACTGCCATCAGCGAGTCAGTTAACGGCAGATCCTGCGTATAGAATTCCTTTTGCAACGGGTCTTCCACACGCTGTTCTTCGGGTTCGGCTTTTACCATCTCCTCGCCTTCGGCCAACGAAACGGTATTCTTGTTCGATCTCCGCCAGTCGTCTTCCAAGGTTCGTCGGCCCCATTGTTGCTGGAAAGTTACCCGCCCGTACGACACGGTTTGCGGATTGTAAAAATACCAGCCTCCGCCACCAGAATTTCCCATTCCCATACGGTAGCGGTTTGAGCGGTAATACCCCTGACTTTGCGCTCCCTGCATGGCCAGATTTTCCATGTTTCGCTGGCGCTCCTGCTCTTCTTTCATCAAGTTGGCAATCAACGCTTCGCGCTCGGCATCGGGCATATTTGCTACTTTTTGCAAACTGTCTTCGCGTTCAACCATCAGGATGTTGTCGACCAAATTGGTTAAACTGCGGTAACGCGCCGAAACATTATCGTAATTCGGATACGTTTCGTCGATAATGATCATCGCACTATCGTAATACGACTGCGCACCACGATAATTCAGATCCTCAAAATAAATATCGGCCAAAGTGATTGACGACAATGCCCGTTGGTATTGATTTTTAAAACTTGTAGCTACTGATTGTTTGTAATTATCCTTGGCAACATCGCGGTTTCCTTCGCGGAAAAAGATGTTACCCAAAGCATAATAGATCTGGTCGCGGAAATCGACATTCTTTTTGTCGCGCAGCATTTTATTCAACTGCTTTTTCAAATCTTCGGTATTTCCTTCGCCCGAAAATACTCCGGCACCGTTAATCATCGCGTTAAACGCCATGGTGTAATCCGGATTCATTTTGGTTACCTTTCTAAAGGCCGCTGCTGCAGCTTCATTCTGCCCAAGTTCCTGGTACAATTGTGCAATAATATATTGCAGGCGGGCTTTATCTTTTTTCCAGAATGTTTTGTCGATGGCAATATCGAGCAAGCGAATTGCATTGTCGTATTCATATTGCTTTTTGTAATAAAAAGCCGTTGCAATGGCAAAATCGCGCTCCAAACTTTTTGGGAAATCATCGTAGGCCTGAATAGCCTGAATAACTTCGTTGGCCTCAATATAGCGTTCCAACTCAGTGTAGGCACGAATCAGCCAAACTTGCGCCTCGTCGGCAGTTTCTTCGTCGGGGTATTTACGTACCACATACGAGAAATTATCGATGGCTGCAAAAAAATTATGTTGGTAGAAATAGGCTTTTCCCATTAACAGGTAACTGTCGTCGGTCCAATTGTTAAACTCCTCCTGGCTGGCAAATTCCTGGTATTTGCGCGAACCACCACCTCTTTTACGTTTTGGTTTTTTGGTAATCGAGTGGATCTCGATCAGTTTCGAACATTTTACAACCGCATAATCCATATCCGATTTTACCATTCGCGCAACCGACGGATCGCTGGCTTTGTAAATGGGTAAAATACGTGTAAAGTCGTCTTCAATGCGCTCGTCGATGGTTGCAACGCCCTCTTTTACTGCCTCGGTAGCATTAAAATAAACATTGTAACGCGAGGTAACATTATGGAAAGTTCGTGATGCACGGGTGTTTTTTTCAGTGGAACAGCCGGCAAAAATCGAAACCAATAAGAACAGGAATATGGTATGTAAAAATCGTTTCTTCAAGCAGTTTTTTGTTAACTCATTGAATAAACTCAGGAATCACAAGATTATTGCCTGCATATCCTGAATTGTTGCATTTTGTAAACGCTGCAAAAATAAGAAAAAATGAATGTGTAACAGAATTAATTATCAGGAGGCTGGAATAATGCATTTTTATGGGATTGTAGTCCTAAAAACAGAGTCTGTTTAAGAAGTCATCAATAACGTCATTCTGAATTCATTTCAGAATCTGCTGGACTTGATTTCGAATTGCGTAAGATCCTGAAACAAGTTCAGGATGACACAATAAGAACTTCTTAAACAGACTCTCGTTTTTAGTTTATTTTCGGGAAATTTTTACCTTTTTAGTTGGCGCCATTTGAATGTTGCGCACATGAACACGGTGTTTCACTTTATCAGCCACATCGGCAAAGGCCATTCCGGTAATTGTATCACCGTTGGCAGCTACCGGAGTTCCTTCATCGCCACCTTCGCGGATGCTCTGAACAATTGGAATTTGCCCCAGCAAAGGCAAGCCCAATTTATCGGCCAGTTTTTTACCACCTTCTTTACCAAAAATGTAGTATTTGTTTTCGGGTAATTCGGCAGGTGTAAACCATGCCATATTTTCCACCAACCCCAATACCGGCACATCAACCGATTTACTCTGGAACATACTGGTTCCGCGAACTACATCCGCCAAAGCCACATCCTGCGGAGTAGTAACAATTACTGCTCCGGTTACCGGAACACTTTGTACCAAAGTCAGGTGAATATCGCTGGTGCCCGGAGGCAAGTCGATCAGCAAATAATCCAGCTCGCCCCAGTTTCCTTCCGAGATCAGTTGTTTCAATGCATTCGATGCCATTGGTCCGCGCCAGATAATCGCACTGTCGGGATCAACAAAAAAACCTACCGACAAGAATTTAACACCGTATTTTTCCAGCGGGTTGATCATTTCTCTGTCGTCGATTTTCACTCCTGCCGGACGTTCGCCTTCAACACCAAACATTTTTGGAATTGACGGGCCAAAAATATCGGCATCCAGCAATCCAACTTTTGCACCGCTTTTTGCCAGTGCAACTGCAGTATTTACGGCAACAGTAGATTTACCAACACCACCTTTACCCGATGCAATGGCCACAATGTTTTTAACGTTGGGCAGAACCGGGCGTTCCATGTCGTGAATGAATTTTACGGCAATGTTGTCCTCAATTTCAACCTGCTCGCCAAGGTATTTTTTTATGGCTGCTTCACAAGCCAAAACAAGTGTTTCAATATTTGGATCGTTACTTTTCTGAAAAACCAGCGAAAAACTGATTCGCTGTCCGGCAATACGGATTTCCTGTGGCATTTCCAGTTGCACCACATCTTCGTCGCTTCCGGGATATTTTACGGTGCGCAAGGCATCGGTAACATCTTTGGGGACAATTAATTTTCTTGGTATATCTGCCATTTTAAAATGCTTTATTTTGACTTTTATTGTCTGTTATTTGAAACTGCAAATTTAATAATTGCAATTAGATGAACAGTTTAAACACGGAAATGTTTTGATTATTATTTTGAACTTTTGACCAATTGAAATAATTCATATCTCCGAAAAACGTTTCGTACCTACGGGACTGGGGTTTGGAAAAAAGCAGCTACAATTCTTTCTGCGGATCCCAGAATTTCTCTTTAAAATCAAGGATTTGATCGCCATCGAGTTTTAATCCTTCCGCTTCAAGCAGTTCCTGCATGGCATTTGGATTATCAAAATGATGTTTCCCGGTTAGCAGTCCGTTGCGATTTACCACCCGGTGCGCCGGCACAAACTCCGAGTGCGAGTGACTGGCATTCATTGCCCAACCGACCATTCGTGCAGCTCCCGGTGAACCGAGGCAGGCAGCAATGGCACCGTACGACGTTACTCGTCCCGGCGGGATTTGTTTTACTACTTCGTAAACCTGGTTGAAAAAGTCGGACATCTCAAAAGTTATTTGTCATTTCGAATTCAGTGAGAAATCTGTAAGTTCAAAAGAATTATTGTAACAGATTTCTCGCTACGCTCGAAATGACAGGTTTATTTATAAGTCTCTCGCACTACGACCAAAACTTCGGTACTCGTCACGTTCAATATCAATTTCAGGCTCGATGAGTTCGCCGTCATGAGGAATAAAAGTAAGGTACTTACTTGGTATTCCGCGATCGAGCCACTGCTTTTCGTAAAAAGTGCGGATGCGCAAAACATCTGTCAATCCTTCCCACTCATACAGATTATCAGTTTCGGCCAATACCTCGAATTGATTCAGTTTGGCCATTTCCAGCGTGTAGTTGTACTGAAAATTACTGTCGGTTTTTAAATGCACCACACCACCGGGTTTCAGAAAAGTCCGGTACTTCTTCAGGAAAGTGGTTGATGTAAGACGTTTCCGTGCTTTACGCATTTGCGGATCGGGGAAAGTCAGCCAGATTTCATCCACCTCATCCTTGCCAAAAAACTGCGGAATCAGTTCGATATTGGTACGCAAAAATCCCACATTTTTCATTTCGCGCTGGAAGGCCAGTTTTGCACCTTTCCACAGCCGCGCGCCTTTAATATCCACACCAATATAATTGATGTTCGGATTCATTGCCGCCAGCTCAACGGTATATTCTCCCTTGCCACAACCCAACTCTAGAATCAGGGGTTGATCGTTTTTAAAAAACTCGGCCGACCATTTTCCTTTTAAATGAAAATCTTCGTGGCCAACCTTATGAAACGGCGCCTGAACAACATGTTCAAAGCCCATCATTTCATCAAACTTTTTCAGCTTTCCTTTTCCCACCTCTAAAAAATAAACTGTTGGTATTTATAAATTTCCTTGATAATCTATTTGACTTTTTCCACACGCACACCCACGTCGGAAATTCCTTTAAGTTCGTCGTTGCGCATTCCTTGCTGCAAACTTATGGTGTAATCGCCCGAGTGGGGGAAAAACACATTTCGCCGGTAAATTGCCTCACGGGTTTTTAGTCCGCCAAAACCTTCGCCCAGCCATTTCCCCGACGGATCGGCCAGCACCATTTCAAAGGTATCTTTAACGGCTTCGCCTCCGGGTTGCTCAATGGTAACAAACAGCCACAGGTTGCTGTAGCGGTAATCAACCTTGTTGCGCACATTAATATAAAGGTTATGATTTTGAAGGGTATCGGTAACCGGCACATCAAAAACCACCAGCGAATCTTTGTTCCAAACGCCTTTGTCTATCGGCTTATATTTATCGAAAACACTTTGCGAATCGCACGCTGCCATTAAAACCACAATTCCCGCAAAAAGTATAACCTGAAAAAAACGACTCATTCTGTTTCAACTATTTTTTTTCAAAAGACATTAATCAAACGCAGTAAAACGTAAGTTGTTTTCTTTAATCACGGTTTTGGTTACGATTTTGATTGGATCGCCTGTTTTGACTGCCCCCGCGGTTTTGTTTCGGTTTGCGGTTTTGGCCATTTCCCTGGCTGTTATCTTGCCTGCGATCCGGTCTCTGGCCTTGCGCATTTGGCTGATTTTGATTTCTGCCCCGGTTTGGATTACGACGGTTGCTGCGCTTTTTCGAGCGGCTTTTTTTCTTTGCGCGGTCGAAACGGTCCAGATCTTCCTGCCCCACTACATTGTGGAAAGTGTCGATCTTTTGTGCTCCGGCATCGTATTTTTCGATCACCAGTTTTTCAGGTTTTTTACCGCTGCGGTTTAAACGTAACACCTCTTTTACCCGTTTTACAGGAACGGCCACCAATGTTCCGGGACCTTCGCCGCGCGGTGCGTACCAGTATATTCCTCCAAAAATATCGGCTTTTAAGAATGAGTAAGTCATGTGTTCCGTTTCGAGCGGAATATGATTAGGCGGGAAATCTTTTGTCGCATCAATGTATGCATCCACCTCGAAATTGAGGCAGCACTTTAATTTACCACATTGCCCGGCAAGTTTTTGCGGATTCAGCGAAATCTCCTGATGACGCGCTGCATTGGTGGTTACCGACACAAAATTGCTCATCCACGTTGAGCAGCACAGTGTGCGCCCACAAGGACCAATTCCTCCAATGCGGCCGGCTTCCTGGCGCGCACCTATCTGTTTCATTTCGATGCGGATGCGGAATGTTTCGGCCAGCACTTTTATCAGCTGACGAAAATCTACCCGACCATCAGCAATGTAATAGAATATCGCTTTTGTTTTGTCGCCCTGGTATTCCACATCGCCAATTTTCATATCGAGGCGCAAATCCTGAACAATCTGGCGCGACTTAATCATGGTTTCGTGCTCCAGCGAAATCGCTTCTTTCCACTTGTCAATGTCGACCGGTTTGGCGTGGCGATATACTTTGCGGTATTCGCCGTTATTTAGGGTTACTTTGTGGCGTTTCATTTGCTCGAACACCAGCTCCCCTTTCAGCGAAATAATCCCAATGTCGTGACCCGGATTTCCTTCAACGGCCACCAGTTCGCCAACTTTAAGTTTTAGGTTATTTACGTTTTTATAGTAGTCTTTTCGGGTATTTTTAAAACGCACCTCAACAATGTCTTCGCCTTTGTAGGCAGGCTGTACATCGCCAAGCCAGTCGGTAACCTGCAGTTTTCCGCAGTTCCCAACTTTCGTTTGACAAATCCCTCTATCTGTGGTATTTACTTCTTTCATTCTTTAGGCTTAAGTCCCCGGCTTTCAAAATTTCTCCAAAAGCCTGTTTTATCCGGCAATGCCAAGATAACTAAATAACTCACAAAAGTAATGATTAATAGCAATTTGATAGCTAGTGGCTTGGTTTTTAAAATGAATCTAAAAAGGGAAATAGCAAGATGGAATAACTACCGCTTAATCAGCCGCACCATCCGCAAACCGGTATCCATAAAAACAATACGCGGATTTCCGTTCATGGAGATGTGTTTTATGGCCAGCTCAAATTCGTCGGCAAAAGCCACAATGTTGCGTTCATTAATAAACGGTGCAAATTTTTTGCCCCAGTCTTTTTCGGCGCGGTTCATATATACAATTTCGCTGCGTTTCATGTTCGACACAAAATATTCGCGCACCAAACGCAACGAAGCTGCAAAAAAGGCTTTTTGTTTGTCGCGGCCAATCTTCGCCATTTCGTCGGCCCAGTCAATCATATCTTTCACTTGCCGGGCATAGGCAAAACGCATCATTTCCTGAAATTTCTGGAAATAAAACTGCTCATCGTCCGACGGCGACAAATAACTGAGTGCTTTCAGATAACTTCCCGAAGCCAGGTGAACCGCATCGGGAATAATCTCCGGATCAACGCCCTCAATTTTCAGCAAAGCATTTTGGATAGATTGGTTATCGACAAACGGAAACTTTACCAGTTGCGCCCGCGAACGGATGGTGCCGATCACTCCTTCTTCGTTTTCGGTTACCAAAATAAAAAGTGTTTTGCTGGGCGGCTCCTCAATCATTTTCAAGAGCTTGTTCGAGCAGGCGATGTTCATTTTTTCGGGCAACCAAATAATCATCACTTTAAACTCCGACTCAAACGATTTGAGGTTCAGTTTTCGCAGGATCGACTCGCTTTCGCGTTCGTAAATTTCGCCCTGTGCATTCCCGGCGTCAATGTGGCTCAGCCAGTCGCTCAGTTCGAAATACGGATTAGCCAAAACTTTCTCGCGCCACATGGGAAGAAAATCATCGCTAACCGGTTTGTTAAACTGTTTGGCGTTGAAAATCGGGTACACAAAATGCAAATCGGGGTGCGCCATTTTTTGGTATTTGTGGCACGACGGGCAGGTTCCGCACGAATCGGTTTCGCTGCGGTTTTTGCACGAAACATACTGTGCATAAGCCAAAGCCATGGCCAGCTTTCCGGTTCCCGACGGGCCCGAAAATAATTGTGCGTGACTGATTCGTTGCTCCTGAACCGACCGGATTAGGCGGTTTTTTATATTGTCTTGTCCTACTACGTCTTTGAAAAACATAAGCCAAAAATAGTATTTTCTGCCTGTTCGGCGGTGGAACTTTGAAGAAATATGCTCAAAGAAAAAGTTGGCAATAAGCAAATAGCAGTTGGCAAATTCTAATATTCCATAATTCATTCATTCACGCAGTCCGTAATTCTAATATTCTCAAATTCAAGCCTTCCTACACTGCTCGTTATCTTACCGCAACATTAAATTATGAAAGGCCTTAAAATTCCGCTGTTTTTTCGTGCTATTAATTTCTATCTTTGGTTGGATTTTTCAAAAAACACTAAAAATATAATATCATGCAAACTATTAGCAGCTATGACTTTAAAGGTAAAAGAGCTCTTATCCGCGTTGATTTCAACGTACCTTTAAACGACAAATTCGAGATTACAGACGATACACGTATGCGTGCAGCGCTTCCTACAATTAAGAAAATTATTGAAGGTGGTGGTTCACCAATCATCATGTCGCACCTTGGACGTCCGAAAAACGGTCCGGAAGAAAAATTCTCGCTGAAACCATTGGTAAATCACCTGAGCGAACTGCTTGGTGGTGCTACTGTAAAAATCGCTCCTGATTGTATTGGCGACGAAGTAAAAGCAATGGCTGAGGATGTAAAACCTGGTGAAGTTCTTATTCTTGAAAACCTGCGTTTTTACAAAGAAGAAACTGCCGGCGACGAAGAATTTGCTGCTAAATTAGCTGAAAACGGCGACTGCTGGGTAAACGATGCATTTGGTACAGCTCACCGTGCGCACGCTTCAACAGCTGTTATCGCTAAGTTTTTCCCGAACGACAAAATGTTTGGTTACCTGATTGAAAGCGAAGTTGAAAGCTTGGACAAAGTTGTTAAAGCACCACAACGTCCGCTTACTGCAATTATGGGTGGAGCTAAAGTTTCGTCGAAAATTACCATTATCGAAAACCTGTTGGACAAAGTAGACAACCTGATTTTAGGTGGTGGAATGAAATTTACTTTCGTGAAAGCTCACGGTGGTAATGTAGGTAGCTCAATTTGCGAAGACGATTTTCTGGAAACAGCTTTGAATATTGAAAAGCTGGCAAAAGAAAAAGGAGTTAATTTATACATGGCAAGCGATGTTGTGGCTGCCGATGCATTTAGCAACGATGCCAACACAAAAATTCTTCCTATCGGTGAAATTCCTGAAGGATGGATGGGATTGGATGCCGGTCCTGATGCGATTGAAGACTTTAAGAAAGTGATCGAAAAATCGGGAACAATTCTTTGGAATGGTCCTATCGGTGTTTTCGAAATGGAAGCTTTCGCCGAAGGAACAAGAGCAGTTGGTGAAGCTGTTGTTGAAGCAACCAAAAAAGGTGCATTCTCGCTTGTTGGTGGTGGCGACTCGGTAGCTGCGGTAAATCAATTGGGATTTGCTGATGGCGTTTCGTACATCTCAACTGCAGGTGGCGCATTGTTGGAATACCTAGAAGGAAAAACACTCCCTGGTGTTGCTGCTGTTCGTGGCGAATAATCAAAAATTACAATATACTGAAAAGCCTGGTTCCTTTCGAACCGGGCTTTTTTGTGGAATTCAATCTTGATTAAAAGCAGCTATTTCCGTCCTCACTGGTTTTAAATGGAGCTGTTTTTGTTTTCGTCCGGAAGAACCATCAGCGTTGAAAAGCTTTCTTCGCCGGACGATTTATCTGAAAACCTTTTACCCGGGGCGGCGTAATTCAAAGAATTACTTTGCCCCGGGCTAAAGCAAAACGCACTTTCAGCGCTTTTAATTAATAGCTCCAAAGGAGCGAAAGGCAATAACCCGGTGCGACTGACGGCAGTCAGTAAGCGCCGGGATAAAAAATGAAGTCGATCTCGTCCGGCGAAGAAAGCTCAAAAGAGATTGTTCGTTGCTCCGGACGAAATAAACCGAAAGCAACTATAAGCTGATTGTATAAAAAAGCTCTGAATGGGTCAAATTTTAATTCCCGACTTTCTTTGTCTGCCAATTTTACCCCTTGAACATAACCCACCACCCAACTGTTTCACAACAAACTTAAAACAGAGAAAAAATGAAAGGTAACGTAGGATCAGTTGACAGATTATTACGAATAATTGTAGGATTGATAATTGCTATTATCGGAGTTATTTTCGACAGTTGGTGGGGATTAATTGGCATTGTGCCATTGGCCACCGGACTTTTTAGGTTCTGCCCGCTGTATTTTCCTTTAAACATTTCAACTACCGGAAAGGACGAATAACTACAAATCGCTGTTTTTCCCATTCCTATTTAGTAATCCTCAATTCACTTTAACATTACTTTTCTCAAAACAAGCTGAGTAGTAAATCCTTGTCCGTATTTTCTTATTGTATTTTATACATAAAGAGCCTTGAAACAAGAAATTTGAATATATTTGGGGTCTATCTTTAGGTTATTCCTAGTGTTTTTATCAATTTTGAAAACTAATAAACTATTATACTATGAATGCGATTAACCGTTGGCCGCTTCTGGCCATTTTTGCGCTGCTCTTTTCGGTAGCATGTACAACTAATGAATCTGGCCCCGACCTCATGATACAAAAAGAATTAAATACCAACTGGACCTTTAACCAGGTGGGAGAAAACGAATGGCTGCCTGCATCAGTTCCCGGAACGGTTCACACCGATTTACTGGCCAACGAAAAAATTGAAGATCCTTTTTATCGCCTGAACGAACTGGATCAGCAATGGATCGACAAAGTAGACTGGGAATACAAAAGCACTTTCTCAGTTGACAAATCAATTTTAAACCGCGATAAAGTTGTCCTCGATTTTGAAGGACTGGACACTTATGCCGACGTTTCCGTAAACGGCGAAAAAGTACTTTCGGCCGACAACATGTTTCGCGAGTGGCAGGTTGATGTAAAAGACCTGTTAAAAGAAGGCGACAACGAAATCCACATTGTTTTCCGTTCGCCAATTGTTGAAGGATTGAAAAAATACGACGCCAACGGTTTTGTTTATCCGGGTGGTGAAAACGACCAGGCCGAGCGTGGTGAAGTTGAAGGAAACAAACGCGTGAGCATTTACACCCGTAAAGCCGGTTATCATTTTGGTTGGGACTGGGGTCCACGTTTGGTAACCAGCGGTATCTGGAAACCGGTTTACCTAAAAGCCTGGGACCAGGCAACCATAGAAAACCTGCAAATCGTTCAGCACGAAGTTTCTGACGAGAAAGCAACATTTACAGCTGTTTTCGAGGTAAATGCAGTTAAAAAAGCAAATGCTACCATTTCTATTAATAACGACGGACAAGCACTTGCTTCTAGCGAAGTTAGTTTGACCCCTGGCATAAATAAATATTCGGTTGATTTCGAAATTGCCAATCCACAACTTTGGTGGACCAACGGTTTGGGCGAAGCACATTTATACAACCTTTCAGGAGTTTTGGATGTAAAAGGCCGCACCGTTACTGAAGATACCCGCATCGGAATTCGCACGCTTGAACTGGTTCGCGAAAAAGACGATGATGGTACTTCGTTCTACTTCAAATTGAACGGACACCCGGTGTTTATGAAAGGTGCCAACTACATTCCAAACGATATGTTTTTGCCACGTGTTACCGACGAAAATTATCGCAAGGTGGTTATGAATGCCAAGAATGCGAACAACAACATGTTGCGTGTTTGGGGTGGCGGTATTTACGAAAACGATATTTTCTACGATCTCTGCGACGAAAACGGAATTCTGATCTGGCAAGACTTTATGTTTGCCTGCGCCATGTTCCCGAATAATCCTGAGTTTTTGGATAACATCAAACACGAAGCGATTGATAATGTAAAACGTTTGCGCAATCACCCGAGTATTGCATTGTGGTGCGGAAACAACGAAATTCTTACTGCCTGGAACACCTGGGGATGGAAAAAGATTGCTGAAGACCAGGGCGACGATGTACCGGACAAAGTATGGCAAGGTTATGTTGATATTTTCCATAAAACACTGCCCGACGTGGTTGACGAATACGATCCTTCGCGCAGTTACTGGGGATCAAGTCCATCGTCTGGTCTTGGCGTACAGGCCGACCTTGTAAATGGCGACGAGCACTACTGGGGAGTTTGGTGGGCCAAAGAGCCATTCAGCACATACGCCACTCACCTGGCGCGTTTTATGAGCGAATACGGATTCCAGAGTTTCCCTGAAATGGCGTCGGTACGTAAATACGCCGAGCCGGAAGATTACGATATTTATTCGGAAGTGATGGAGTCGCACCAACGTTCATCAATCGGCAACGGAACCATCGAATATTACATGCTTCAGGAATACAAAAAACCAAAAGATTTTGAGTCGTTCCTGTATGTAAACCACGTGCTGCAAGCCGATGGTATTAAATTTGGACTGGAAGGACACCGCCGCGCAATGCCGTTCTGTATGGGAAGTTTGTACTGGCAAATCAACGATGTTTGGCCTGTGGCTTCGTGGAGCTCAACCGACTACTACCAAAACTGGAAAGCGCTGCAATACTACGTGAAAAAAGGATTTAGCCAGGTTTTGGTTAGCCCGTACGAAGAAGGAATTAAGTTTAAAGTGGGTATCGTAAACGACCGCCTTGAGCCAATTCAAGCCGAGCTCCGTATGCAAATGGTTGATTTCGACGGACAAGTGATTTGGGAAGAAGCTCACCTGGTTGATATTCCTGCCAACTCGAGCGACGATTATTTCGATGTAAACAAAAACGAGTGGCGTTACAAATACAGAAGAAATCTGAAAAACGTTGTTTTCACCACCGAGCTGGTTGAAAACGGAAAGGTAATTTCGAATAACAAATATTACTTCCTGCCATTTAAAAACCTGAGCGTTAAAGCTCCGGAAATTGAATATGCCATTACAAAAGTGGATAACGGTTTCGACATTGCACTGAAAACCGACAAACTGGCTAAAAACCTGTTCATGGAAATTGGCGACGAAGATGGTTTCTTCTCCGACAATTACTTTGATTTGTTGCCAAACGAAAAGGTATCGATCAATTTAGAAACCGATATGTCGGAAGAAAAGCTGAACGAAGTACTGACCATCCGTACTTTGGATGATGCTTTTTAAGCAATAATTATTGATAGTCATTCTGAGCGTAGTCGAAGAATCTTAACAAATGAGATGTTTCGACTTCGCTCAACATGACTTCCTTTAAGTTAGTCTTCAGATTTGCTGCTTCTTTTGCTGACACCCAACTGTTTAAAACAAATCCACCCACACATTTTTATTCAATCTCAATTTCCCGACCTTTAGCTCAACATGAACTTATTTATTGTACTTTTTTTTAGCATTCTCTCTATTTTCATTGGCAAACCGGCCGAAAAAACCGAAGTCTATCTTGAAAAAGGAGGCCAGTTGATCGCCTTTCAGGCTACCGGCGAAAAGGGAAAAGTGAGCTTTAAACACCTCGACGAAGGCAGCTACAAATTGCTTTTGGTTTTTCCGCAACAAGAGGGCAAATACATCAAAGAAAAGCCCAAACACGAAACCATGACCAAAGCCACTTACAATCCGAGAAACAAAACTTACTATTACCAGGGAACTGAAGGTTTTTTCTCCATAAAATTCAGAGATCTTTCAAGGATCAAAAGCGAGAATTTTTCAGCGATATTCAGGGAAGAGCAAGATGGCGAGGACAAATTTAATGCGATCGCAGAATTTGGCATTCACAATGCCGGCGGTTCGGTCGGAGTTTTAGTAGAAGCCATTACAGCCGCGCAATTCAAAAAAGCTGCAGATAAAATTGGCCAGGATATTTCAACACAATCCATTCGGGGGATAAAATAAAACTGTCATTTCGAAGGAGGTACGACTGAGAAATCTGTAGCTTCAGAGATTGAAAGCAACAGATTTCTCACTTCGTTCGAAATGACAGAATATTTAAATAATTCCCAATTCTTTGCCCACCTTAATAAAGGCGTCAACAGCCCTGTCGATTTCCTCGAACGAATGTGCTGCCGAGAGCTGAACACGAATTCTAGCTTTTCCGCGAGGTACAACCGGGAAACAGAACCCAATAACATAAACGCCCTCTTTTAACAGCTTGTCGGCAAATTTTATGGCCAGTGGCTCATCGTAAACCATTACCGGAACAATAGCGGTGTCTCCTTTTACCAAATCGAAACCTGCAGCTTCCATTTTCGTTCTGAAACGATCGGCATTTGCCATTGTTTTGGCTGGCAGATCGGCACCACCCGAAAGCATTTCGATAACTTTCATCGTTGCTCCAACAGTTGCCGGCGCCAAAGTATTCGAGAATAAATACGGACGCGAACGTTGACGCAACATGTCAATAATCTCGCGACGACCAGATGTACAACCGCCGTTTCCACCACCCATGGCTTTTCCGAAAGTAGTTGTTATAATATCTATTTCACCCAATAAATCGTAATGTTCTGCAGTACCGCGACCGGTTTTTCCGATGTATCCTGTTGCATGCGAATCGTCGACCATCACCAGTGCATCGTATTTTTTAGCCAGCTTCACAATGTCGGGCAAGTTGGCTATATCTCCGTCCATCGAGAAAACACCATCAGTTACAATTAAACGGTATTTTGCTCCCGATGCATCTTTTAAACATTGCTCCAGCTCAGCCATATCAGAGTGCTTGTAACGGAAACGCTGTGCTTTACACAAACGCACTCCGTCGATAATCGATGCATGGTTTAACTCATCAGAAATAATCGCTGAATCGGCACCTAAAAGTGGCTCGAAAACTCCACCGTTTGCATCAAAACAGGCACAATATAAAATCGTGTCTTCAGTTCCCAAAAACTCAGAAACCTTTTCTTCCAACTCTTTGTGAATGGATTGTGTTCCGCAAATAAAACGCACTGAAGAAAGTCCAAATCCCCAATCGTTCATAATATCCTGAGCAGCTTTAACCACCTCCGGATTATTTGCAAGTCCCAGGTAATTGTTAGCACAAAAATTCAGCACCGACTCACCGGTCGACACTGCAATTTCAGAACTTTGCGAAGTCGTAATGATACGTTCACTTTTATATAATCCCTGCTCTTTTAATTCTTCAAGCGTGTTTCTTAGGTCGTTCTTAATTTTTCCGTACATGATTTCAATTGTTTGTTAAACCAATACACAAAGTAATGGAAAGCAATAGTATTAAACATTGATAAAAGGCAGATTATTATGAATCGCACTTCTATCGGCATCGGGAAACACAATCATTAAAATCTTCTATCTTTGCACCGAATAAAAAAACGACAGAATGAGCGACAAAAAAGTACGGGTACGATTTGCCCCAAGTCCAACCGGGCCGTTGCATATGGGCGGCGTGCGAACAGCTTTATTTAATTACCTGTTTGCAAAAAAACACGGTGGCGAATTTATACTCCGAATTGAAGATACCGACCAAACCCGTTTTGTTCCGGGTGCCGAAGATTATATTATCGAAAGTTTGAACTGGTGCGGATTAACACCGGTTGAAGGCCCTGGAATTGGTGGAGATTTTGGCCCATACCGTCAGAGCGAACGGAAAGAGCTGTATAAAAAATATGCCGACCAGCTGGTAGAAAGCGGCTGGGCGTATTATGCATTCGACACTCCCGAGGAAATTGATGCTTTGCGTAAAGATGCCGAAGCCAACAAAGAAACTTTCTCGTACGGAATTGCCACCCGCGACAACCTGAATAACTCGCTCAAATTATCAGCAGAAGAAGTTCAGCAAAAAATAGCAGCAGGCGAAGCTTATGTAATTCGTTTTAAAATGCCTGCGGATACCGACGTTTCGGAAGACGATCTTATTCGTGGAAACGTAACTTTTAACACCACAAAAAGTCTCGACGACAAGGTGCTTTTTAAATCGGATGGTATGCCGACTTACCACCTTGCCAACGTGGTTGACGATCATTTGATGGAAATCTCGCACGTTATCCGTGGTGAAGAATGGTTGCCATCGATGCCACTGCACGTTTTATTATACAAAGCGCTGGGTTGGGAAGAAACCAAACCACGTTTTGCCCACCTTCCGCTGATTTTAAAGCCTGTTGGAAAAGGCAAACTCAGCAAACGCGATGGCGACAAACTGGGATTCCCGGTATTTCCATTGTTGTGGACTGATCCTAAAACCGGTGACGTTTCGCGCGGATACCGCGAAGACGGTTATTTCCCTGAGGCATTTATCAACCTGCTGGCCTTATTGGGCTGGAACCCGGGAACAGAACAGGAATTTTTCTCGCTGGAAGAGCTGGGAGAAATCTTTAGTTTGGAGCGCGTAGTGAAATCGGGATCACGTTTTGATCCTGAAAAAGCCAAATGGTTCAACAAACATTATTTCCAGGAGAAATCGGTTGAGGAACTTGCAGAATTATTCAAACCAGTTTTGGCCGGAAAAGGTGTGGAAGCCAGCGATGAAAAAGTAAATGCGGTAGTTGCAGAGATTAAAGAACGTTGCGAATTTGTTGCCGAATTGTGGGACCAAAGCAGCTACTTTTTTGTGGCTCCAGCCGAGTACGACGCAAAAACAGTGAAAAAACGATGGAAAGAAAATACATCAAGTCAGCTGACTGAAATTGTAAACGCTTTTGAAACGGTTGAAAGTTGGAAAGCTGATTCGATAAAAGAAGTTTTCTCAGCCTTTATGACTGAAAAAGAATGGGGATTTGGAGCCATTATGAATCCGCTGCGTTTGGCACTTGTTGGAGGAAATATGGGTCCCGACCTGTTTGTTATTTGCGAGCTACTGGGTAAAGACGAAAGCATTGCCCGCATAAAAACAGCCATAGAAAACATTTAAGGTTTAAATCCCGGCAGGCTTTACTATCAACATTATAAAATATTGAAACTGAGTTTCAATTTCTGAAGTTAAATTGTGATAAATCATGAATTTAAGTGTTCGATTATCTATGCAACTTTTGTCTTCAAGCCAGACGGGCTCTTTCTTTTCCATTCGATGAAAAGTAAGTCCCGATTTTATCGGGATCAAAAAATAACCTTTGCGTTTTTTCAATGAAGCGGGTTAGCCCGACTGACGGATTTTTGACGAGCCCGCTCCAGAGTTGCCTTGAGGTCCGCCTTCGAGAAAAAGCGTGAAGAAAATAAATGGAGAGAACGTTAATAAATCAAGTCTGTTTGACGCTCGTTAGACCTGAGGAACGAAGGGCTAAAAGGAGGAGTTTCTTGATTTTAGTGAAAGGAATTTATTTTTAGCTTTTTATCGTCAGCGGTGGCTTTTTTGAATCCTTTTTCAGCTATAGGAAAAAGGATTTTCTGTCTGAAAAGACAAGAACTAATTGCCACTTCAAAGTGCTACGGTTATTCGAAGAATATTTGCAACCCAAATAAATAAAAACAAAAAACCGGCTTAATTAAGCCGGTTTTTTTGTAATCAGATCTCACTCTACATTACTTTTTCTTTTTCTTCATAAAAAAGAAAACAGCCGCCGCGATAACTACAACTGCAACAACAATAATGATTACAGTTGAGTTTGAACCTGAAGCTTGCTCAACTCCGGTTAGCGGAGCCTCTTCCAAGTACGAACTGTCCTGAGCACCCAAATTGTCAATGTATGTTCCCTGGTCTTGCGCCATTAGCAACATTGTTGGTAAACTCAAAATGAACAATCCGATCATTGCAATTACTCTCTTCATTTTTCTAAATTTTTAAATTCGTATTACTTATTTAATTTCTCTTTCACTTTCTTTAATAGCGGTGCCGCATTTTTGTAGCGCGGATTCACTTCTATCAACTCATTTAAAACCGCATAACTTTCGTCGAACTTGCCTTGATCGAACAATTTTTGCGCCTCGATCAAATACAACGGCTCGTAATAACGATGTATTGCTCTGCCGCCCTCCAACAATTCGTCAAGTTCGGCATACTTGCGTTGCGCCAGTTTCAAATTCGCCAAATTTACAAACATCCAAACATTATTGGGGTCGGTTTCCAGTTCCTTTTTTAATAAGATTTCAGCTTCATCCCATTGTCGGTGTTTCAACAGGTCTATCCCTTTAAAATCATCTTTCGATTGCCTTTCCAGCAAAACCACCAGCGGATTTCCTTTGTGATAAAAAGTCTTTACAATCCGTGTTGATTGCCAGGTATCGTTCTTCAGCAAATACGGATGAATATAATTCACACCAAACAATGCATAATCCCAATCTGCCGAACTACGTTCAAGGTAGCGCGTATATTGAAAATCAATGTTCGGTATCTTCTCGAAATAATTCGGCAACTGGCAATTCATAGCAACTTTGGCTTTTTCATCACCAATTTCGGTGATCAGGAAATCCGTTGCCTCCTTCATTCCATGGAAATAATAATCGTATTCGTAATTACTCCAGGCCGCCTTATTTCCTCCCGAAATAGCATTGAAATAAATATAATCTGCCGGAAAGGTTTTCGCCTGATGTTGAAATGGTAAGATCATCAAAACAAAAAACAGGGCCACGGCCGGAACTTTCACTGTCTTTCTGATGTCCGTTTTTATGAATTGAAACAAACCACTAACGGCCAAAACAACCAGTACCGGAACTACAAACAACATCTGCCGAATCCCGCTGTACAAGTTCGATCCGATAACAATTACATAGGCCACCGGGAAAAGCAGCGTAAAAAACACGAACAACTCAATAATGAGTTGTTCGCTTAACGGTTTAGAAAATTTATAGGTTAAAAAGGCTACAAAGTATAGAGTCCCGAGTAGAATAAACTCGGGTGTTGCTATCAAAATCCATTTTACGAGGTAATTCCACGGTAGCGATGAACTCCAGATTACCTCGCCTTCGAACAACTGTTTAATGCTGATTTTGTAATGCTCCATCACCGACAAACTTTCGAGCGGATAACGCACCACATCCTGCAAGGCATAGGGCCAGAATAATAGTCCGAGGAAATAACCTGCGAGCACTATTACCAGCCACTGGCCCATTAACCTTACAAAACAAGATTTAGTTGAAACGATATATTTAAGTAAAAAAGGCTTCGAAAGAATGATAACCACAATTCCCAATCCCAGGTAGGCGAAAAGGATCAATCCACCAATTCGCACCGAACAGGTAAAAGCGATGGCCAATCCCAGACCGATCACCGTTTTCCAGTTCACTTTCGGGAATTGTTTTAAATATTTTATGATGAAATAAATGCCGGCAACATAACCTGCCGCAAATGGGATGTCTTTTAAGTTGCCAAATGCCTGTCCGAACAAACGCGGCGTGAGCATTAGCGATAAAACTACAATTGCTGCCACCCAGTATGAACCGGTAATTTCTTTACCGAGAAGACCTGCAAAAACTAGCAGCAAAAAGAAAAATACAGCTCCTGTAAAATGTCGTGTCAGAAATTCATTTTCGATGGAAAACACGCGGTTGATGAGTGCTGTGAGATTATCAACCGACTGACCGTAATATTTTAAGTTGTCAACAGGCGTATCAAGGCACGATGCATCTTCACCACCGGTGTAATACCAATTTACCACACGTTTGGCATGCGGGTAATGCAACATTTCATCGACATTAACGGCCGCTTTTGGCGCTAACGACAGCAGAATCACAGCAGCCACAAACAAGCTGATGCGAAACACATTGCGTGCCGTTAATATGTCGACTAATTTATTCATAAACCTCCTTCACCAGGTAAACCGGACGTTTTTGCACCTCTTTGTAAATGCGGTATATATATTCGCCAATGAGCCCCAAAAAAGTAAGCTGCACCGATCCAAAAAAACTGATTGCCAAAAAGGTAGACGACCATCCGGTTGGAGCCAAACCTGTAAACTTTGAAATCAGCGTATAAATAATTGCCAGTAAAAACACAAGAACGCCCAGCAATCCCAGATACAAACATAGTTTTATGGGCCATTTCGAGAACGAATAAATGGCATCTGCCGCCAGCGCAAACAGTTTTTTGCTGGTCATTTTGGGCTGGCCTTCAGCTCGATCCGGACGTTCGTAAACAATGGTATCGTGCTGAAAACCGATAAAATTCCGGATGCCCGGGAAATAACGATTTTGCTCGGTAAACTTCAAAATGGCCGAAACTGCTCTGCGGCTCATAATGCAAAAGTTACCGGCCTGCTCCAACTGCTGCTCTTCCGAAACATTACGGAAAACTTTATGAAATACATTGATGTAAAAGCGCTTGCTTAACTTTTCGCCACGCTCCGAGCGAACTGCCGAAACTACATCGCCTTTAGTTTCCAGTATTTTTTGGTAAAGCTCTTCTATCAATTCCGGCGGATCCTGCATATCGCCATCCATAACCACCACAAACTCGCCTTTGGTATATTCCAAACCGGCAGCAATGGCAGGCTGCAATCCAAAATTTCTTGACAACGACACTACTTTCAACTCCGGCTTCTCAGCTTTCATCTCCAGAAGCTGTTGAAGTGTATCGTCTGCACTTCCGTCGTCAACACACACCACTTCGAAAGCTTCGCCCAAAGTCATCAGGTTATGGTGCACTTCGTTTATCAGCAGCGATAAAACGGCACTTTCGTTAAATAATGGTATGACAACAGATAGTTTCATTCAGTTTTATGCTTTATGTTGAGTTCCCTGTTTTGGTACCGGAAATTCCATATCAACCGGGCCCATTTCATACTTCTTAGGTCCCAGTTTTTCGTTCGAAGTCATCATCTCTTCCCAGTTTACTTTTTGCCCTGTGTATGCTGCAGTTCTTCCCATAACTGCGGTCAATGTAGACTCTGCAGTGCGGTGTGCCTCAACAACCGGCTTGTTTGTACGGATAGCAGTTACCAGGTGAATGTGCTCCTGCACGTATGGCGAAACCGCTACAACTCCGGTAGAACGGCCGTCTTTATTTTTCGGATATTCGTAGGTCCATTTCACCGAACCATCGTGATTGAAGACCGTATTTTTACAGTTGGTGTAACCTTCGGTTCCCATAATCACTTCCCCAAGTTGGTTCGCACAACCATCAATCTGGCGCGAAAAACTGTGCGATGAAATACCATTTCCGAAGTCGAAATCGATGCTAAAGAAATCGTACTGATCGCCTGTTAATCGGCGGTGACGTCCGCCAAAACCGATAGCCGATTCGGGAGTTTTTCCCATAAACCAGTTTACAATGTCGATGTTGTGCACGTGCGTATCCAAAATATGATCGCCACCTAACCAACAGAAGCTGTTCCAGTTACGCAGCATATATTCCATGTCGCTCCAACCTTCTTCGCGGGTGCGGAACCAAACATGCGATTGTAACCAATACGCTTTTGCAGATACCAGTTCACCGATCGCTCCCGAAGCTACCTGACGATAAGTTTCATTATAATCGCGACTATGGCGACGTTGTGTTCCGGTAATAACCGACAAGCCCATGCTCTCGGCCTTTTTTGCTGTGGCCATTATCTGGCGCGCTCCAACCGGATCAACACAAACAGGTTTTTCAAGAAATACATGCTTTTTTGCCTGCACCGCAGCATCAAATTGCATTGGCCGGAAATGTGGAGGTGTAGCCAAAATTACTACATCCAAATCTACATCCAGCAGACTTTTATAAGCGTCGAATCCCCAGAAACAATTGGCTTCCGGCACTTCAACGCGTTGTTTTAACAATTTATCGCGGCAATCCCAAACCTTATCTTCAAACACATCGGCAAGTGCCACCAGGTGCAAACCATGTCCTGCAGCCAAAAAGTTCAACGCAGCGCCGGTTCCCCTGTTTCCGCATCCTACCAAACCTACTTTCAAATCCTTTCCATCAGGAGCCTGATCAAGCAAAGGGGGAAATTCGTAATCAACCTCTTTTGTCGTGTTTTTGCAAGAACTCAGTGCATTTAAACCAATTACTCCGGCAGCACCAATTAATGCTGATTTCTCCAGAAAATTCCTGCGTGATAGTTGATCTTTACTCATTGTATTTCGTTTTAATTTTTTTCAGTTGTAAACATTTCGTCATTGTACTCGCAAACCACCCTAAAACCAACACTTTTGGTATCAGAATACCACCAAATACTTTTTGGGATTTGCGGATCGGTTACTAACCATGCGTCGGTCCTGGTGAAATCGCGGGCTGCCACACGCAAGTCTTTTGGCGAGTTCCGGAACGAACCTCCACGAACCACATGTTCCATTCCATTTCGCGGTCCTCTTGGATTTTTCACCACACCTTTTGGATATTTTCCATACACCTGCGGATCGTAATAATCGAGACAGAATTCAGCCACGTTACCCAACATATTTTTCAACCCGAAAGGATTGGCCTCAACCGCATCGGGTTGCTGGGTTTTATTCGGGCTATTCAAGTGCGATATCACATATTGGTTGATGACTTCTTTATTGCTGCCAAATAACTTCTTGATAAAACCATCGGCTTCAAAATCTTTTGGCGACCCCTCGAAGAAATATGGCATCTGTGTACCACCGCGTGCTGCATATTCCCACTCCGCTTCGGTTGGCAGACGATATTTTCTACCTGTTTCTTGCGTTAACCATCTACAATAAGTTTCAGCAGCGTGATGACTCATAGTAATAGCCGGGCGTGTTCCTTTTCCCCAGCCCTGATCAGGCGCTCCCCACGGTGGTGTTGCACCTGAAACGCCATCGGTTTCTTCATCAATTTCTACAGCTTCTTTTCGTCCTTGTGAGCCGGTTGCAGTGAAAAAGGCCAGATATTCATTCCACGAAACTTCAATTTCTGCCATCCAGAAATTACCAACTTCCACATCGCGCACCGGACCTTCATCTCTTTCGCGATAAGGTTCATCTGCCGGGCTTCCCATTTTAAACTGACCACCGGGAATGGCAATCATTTTAAATGATACCGCTGTTCCGGGAATCTGTTCTTCAAATGTTTCGAAAGCTTTTACTTCAGCAGGCTCGTTGAAAATTTCTGTCGGATCTACGGTTTCTTCCAGTCCAACCAGCAAGTTGGTTTCGCCTCGGTAATGGCCAACATCATGATGGCACTGCATACACGAGTTATTCTCCGGATCACGGATGTATTTTATATGTTGCAAAGAACCTTGCTCATTTAGCGTCGACGGAAACATATTAGTATGACATTTCACACATCCATCTTCGTAAACAAAATGTTTTGAAGCTTCAACCGAACGTTTGGCCTCCCAATCAATTTCTTCGGGATCCAAAGTCAGGTAGGCATACAAATCATGAAATCCATGATAAGCTTTTCGGGTTAAAAAACGTGCGGTTTGATCTTCAGGCGGTAAATGGCAATCAACACATTTGGTAGAAACACCGCTTGAGGTGTTATGATGAACTGATAATTTCCAACTGGTTTCGGCATGTTCGTGAACATGACATGAATTACAAAAATCGTTTGTTGAAGTATAATCTACTGTCTTATTAAATAACAGTAAAAAGAGTATAACACTCAGTCCCCCCGCAATAAACAGCATGTAGTGTTTGCGTTTAATCGTCTTATCAGTCATTCGTCGTCAATTTGAGCGGCAATAATACGCGCGCGCAATTAGCTGGTTCTTAATATTTGTGCTAAATGTGTCTTAACGACGTCTTAATTTCATCTTAATTTATTTTGTAACTAATTGATTGAAAAGCGTTTTAAGAATTACATTTTTTATTGAAAAAAATATCGATTTACGTATATTTTAATATATTTGGACTGAAAATAATATCAAATTAAGGACATTATCATTCCAGTTAGAAGACCATATAAGATGCTGCTTAAGATTAGACTAAGGCTATTCTTATTGCTTTTTGCAGGTATTGCGTTTTGCCTGACAGGCAGAGCCAATGATTTTGGCGACAACTCCTTTTTGATAGGCCAGTTAACACCCGCCGAATACCAAAACAACCGACTTTTCGATTTTATAAAAGACAACAACTGGACCGGGATTGAATTATCAGTTGATTTTGATGAAAAAGGAATACATCTGCAAAACAGTAATGCTCCGTTCTCAGATATTCTTGAAAAAATAGAACTATTGCTACAAGAGGAAGAATCCAAAATTATTCCGGTATTCATCAACTATTCGGGCAATGTACGTGTGCTGGATTCGGTAATAAACGCAAGCAGCCTGACGAATCAGATATTTTATTTACCGCAAGGAGAAAAGTGGCCATCGATAGAATATCTGGTGCAAGCCAATCGCAGAGTGATATTTTTTGTAGAAGGCGAGTTGCAAAACGAAAGCCGGATTCTTCACGAAACATCCAACTATGCTTTGGAAATTGGAGCCAGCCAGATCACACCGAATTCTGCCATTCTGAAACGAGAATCGAACATTAACAAAGAGCTTTTCAAAATCAGTAATTTCGACCGTTTGCCGATCGGCGTTTCCACTTCGTTGGTAAACCGGAATTTATACCCCGAATACATTAACTTTTTGCTGGAGAGCTGGACAAAATACGGCAAGAAACCCAACTTCCTTTTTGTTGAAAAGAGCATTTACAATTTTGGATTTATCATTGAACAGTTGAATTCATTTGAAGCAGTAAAAGGCCAGGTACGGACAGTTGGGAAAAACTTTGATCGCGTATTCTGGAAAAATGCCGAAACCCTGATCACCGGCGGGAAATTCAGCTTTCCTATTCGCGGTGGTGAGGAAATGATATTAACGCCCTTTGTTCCGGGTTTTAGTTTAACACCCTCGCAACTAACCATCACTGCCGAAATGGTGAAACCCGAACAATATTCCATATTGGCAACTCCACTCGATCTTAACCGGCGTTTGATGGCCAGTTTCCATTTCGAGAATGAATTGGCTGATGTGGTGAATCCCGAACGGACTTTCGATGGAAACGGCTTCACCTTTAGCCAGGATATTGATCGGGGAAACGTGCTTCGTTTGCCGGAAAATGCCAATGTAAATCTTGGCCATCCCGAGCTTTACGGCCTGCCCAACAGTAGTTTTACCATTAGCTGCTTTGTAAAATTTATTGATATTCTGGAATTTGGCGACAACGCAATCCTCGGAAACGACGAGCAAGGTTACCGCAGAGGACTTCACCTGGTATTACGCTCGGGGCATCCCTATTTCGGACTTTGGGCGAACGATTTTATGTCGGACGAGTTACTGGAAACCAACAAATGGTACCACCTCACATGGCGTTATATTTTGGAAACCGGCCAGCAAGCCATTTTTGTTAACGGCCAGTATGTTGGCGGCTCCGACGGCCATCCACCCTATTCCGGCACCAACGACATTTTTATCGGTAGTGCCCTCTCTGGAGGAGCGAGTCTTAGAGGATATATCGACAACCTGTATATTTGGAACCGCCCGCTGGGTAACGAAGAAATAAACCGGCTGGCACTCGATGAAGAAATCACATACCAATCGGCAGAAACCCCTGCCACGCTATTGTCGACTAAAACCATCGTCGCCATTTTAGCTTCTCTGGCCTTTATTTTCCTGGTGTTAATTTTCATTCTGTTGCGAAAAATGAATGCACGAAAACATTCAATTTTAGTCAACAAACCTGAAACACCGACAAAGAACCAGGTTCAGCTTTTTGGCGAATTCAAAGCGATCAATAACAATAACGAAGACGTTACCGATCTTTTCACGCCAAAAGTGCGCGAACTGTTTATTTTCACACTTATCCACAGCATGAAAAATGGAATCGGGGTGCCTATTCCGGATGTTAACGAAACGCTGTGGTATGGAATTGAGGATAAAAAGGTGGCCAACAACCGCGCGGTTACACTCAACAAATTGCGCAAGATTCTGGCACATTTCAGCAAGGTTGAAATTACTTCTCAAAATGGCTACCTACACTTAAATCTCTCTGAAGACTTTTTCTGCGATTATGTGGAAGCTTTTCAGCTCTGTAAAATTCCACAGGGAATGACGCGGCAACAGTTGCAATTGTTTTTCCATTTGGTAAAAAAAGGCCGGTTGTTAAAAGGTGTCGACTGGCCATGGCTCGACGAAGTGAGAGGATTTACCGGGAACCAGGTGATTGACAATCTGTTAAAACTGGCATCCGATTACAAAAAAGAGAATAAGCCGAAAGAAGTTGAGAAGGTTTCGCAGCGAATTTTAGATTACGACGACCTGAATGAAGAGGCGCTTTATCTGCAAATCTGGGCTTTACAGAAAGCTAATAACTCGCATTTAGCGAAGTTCAATTTCGAGATTTTCTGTACTAAATATGAAAAAACAATGGGCGAATCCTACGCCTTAAGCTTTAAAGAATTCACCCATCATTACGCCGATCAGTTATAAAAATCGGCTTATTTTCTACGCACCTTTTCAGCATGCTCCAACTCCACAGAGAAGTGGCGCATTATTGGCGCTTCCTTTTTAATCCGGTAACCGTGATCAATCTCTTCGCGTCGATCGAAGATATTTTTTAATGCCACGGCCACAACATCCATATGATTATTGGTGTATGTACGGCGCGGAATCGCCAAACGCAACATTTCCAGTTTCGGATAGCGGTTTTCGCGCGTTTTAGGGTCACGATCTGCCAGCAATGTTCCTACTTCTACACCGCGAACTCCTGCCTCAAGGTACAACTCGATAGCGAGTGTTTGTGCAATGTATTCCTCCTTCGGAACGTGTCCCAGAAACTTCTTGGCATCAACAAAAACAGCATGCCCGCCAATGGGTTTCTGCACCGGGATTCCCCATTCCATCAACTTGTTCCCCAAATAGGCAACCTGCTGAATACGATTTTCAAGGTAATAACCGGTTGTTACTTCATCCAAACCAACAGCAAGTGCATTCATATCGCGACCGGCCATTCCGCCGTAAGTATTAAAACCCTCGAACATGATATTATAAACCGAAGCCTGTTTTAGCAACTCTTCGTCTTTCATGGCAATAAAACCACCGATATTTACAATGCCGTCCTTTTTGCTGCTCATGGTCATGGCATCGGCATACGAGAACATTTCAGCCACAATTTCTTTAATCGTGCTGTTACGATACTCGTCTTCACGTTGTTGGATAAACCAGGCATTTTCGGCAAAACGTGCCGAGTCAAACACCACTTTTATTCCGTATTTTTTCGACAATGCATGTACATCGCGTAGGTTTTGCATCGACACCGGCTGCCCACCCGAAGTATTGCAGGTGACCGTTACAATTACCATCGGAATTTGCTCAGCCGGATGTGTTGAATAAACGGCTTCCAGCTTTTCCAAATCGATGTTCCCCTTAAACGGATGCAGGGATTCAGTATCAAAAGCCTCGTCGATAGTGCAATCAACAGCCGATGCTTTTCGGTATTCAATGTGGCCTTTTGTGGTATCAAAATGACTGTTACCGGGCACCACATCATTTTCTTTTACCAGAACTGAAAACAAAACATTCTCTGCAGCACGCCCCTGATGCGTTGGCAAAAAGTAATCGAAACCAAGAATGTTTTTAATCGCGTCTTTTAAATGATAATACGACGATGATCCGGCATAACTTTCGTCGCCGGTCATAATTGCGGCCCACTGATTCTGGCTCATAGAGCCCGTTCCGCTGTCGGTCAACAAATCAATAAAAACCTGCTCACTCCGTAAATTAAAAAGGTTGTAGTTCGCATTTTTTATCCACTCTTCGCGCTGTTTGCGCGTACTTTTATAGATGGGTTCCACCATCTTAATTTTATATGATTCTGCAAATGGTAATTCCATAATTCTTTTTTTGATGGACAGATTTTCATTTAAAACACAAGGAAAAAATCTATCCGAAATAATACTAAAATGATATAGGACGTCATTCCGAACTTGATTCGGAATCTAATTTTAAAGATGCTGAAACAAGTTCAGCATGACGAAAACAATGAATTACAGAATAGCGTAAGCGTCCCTGTTTTTGATATTCAGGAAGCTTCGGTTGTGGAGGTAAATAGCCATTAAAAATTTAATCATGACCTTGTGATTTTACTACGCTACAAATTTAATGTGCCTGAACGGATTTGCAACACGATAAATATCAGTTTTAACCAATTTTAAATCCTCGTGTGTAATAAATGCCTAATTTTGCGGCAAATAAGAAAAAGAAATTGAAAATGGGAGACTTAGCATTTGAAGCAGTTATTTTCGACATGGACGGTGTAATTACGAAAACCGCCATTACGCATGCTGCGGCATGGAAGAAAATGTTCGACGAATACCTGCAAAAACACGCTGAAGAAACAGGGGGAATATTTAGAGAATTTACACAAAGCGATTATTTAGCTTTTGTTGATGGAAAACCGCGTTATAAAGGAGTGGCATCGTTTTTAGAGTCGCGAAAAATTATCATGGAACTTGGCGATCCTTCCGATGCACCGGGAATGGAAACCGTATGTGGCTTGGGTAATCGCAAAAATGAAGCTTTTAATGAAGTAATTGCACGTGATGGAGTTGAGGTTTATGAATCGACAGCACAAATGTTGAACGATTTGAAGGAGGCCGGCATTAAACTGGGCGTTGCATCATCGAGTAAGAACTGCGCACCGGTTTTGGAAGCTGTTGACATGCTAAAGATGTTTGGCGCCCGCGTTGACGGTGTTGTTTCGGCTGAACTTGGATTACACGGAAAACCAGAACCGGATATTTTTACCACTGCCTGCGATATGCTGGAATCGACTCCGGCAAAATCCATTGTTGTTGAAGATGCTGTTTCGGGAGTTCAGGCCGGAGCGAAAGGCAAATTTGGTTTAACACTTGGCATAGCCCGAGAAAACAACGAAAAAGAACTAGCTGAAGGAGGTGCCGATTTTGTTGTAACCGACCTTGAAGAAGTTGGCGGCATTTCAGGATTAAACGAACTGTTTGTAAAGAACAATAAATAATATAAGGTGAATTTTACCCCTAAATCCTCCCGATTATAATCGGGACAAGCTCTAAAGGGGACTTGCCCAGCTCCCCTTTAGGGGCCGGGGGTAAATAAAAGAATGATTAATTAACCAACATTGACATAGGAGGTCAAATCATTGAATGAAAGACTAGTGATTTGACCTTACTTTTTTGTTACTCCACCCAGCTCCTGCACACTTTTTCGCAGAAAATCGCGCGTATAGTAATCTTCATCTACTACTTCTCCATTCCACACTGCAATATCCAAATCAATACAACGTGGTCCGAATTTTGGCCCAGTCCGGTCGCGCCCCATCCTGTCTTCAATTTGTTTGAGCATCTTTTTCAGATCGGTCTGCTCTAAATCCGTGCTAATTTTAACCGCTCCATTAGTGTAATCAGGTTGGTCCTCAATTCCGATAGGTTTGGTCTTTATCATAGTCGATACCTGAAGCACATCCACCTCTCCTTTCAGGATTTCGAGCATTTTGGCGATATTCTCGTCTGCGTTAATGTTTGAGCCGATGCCAACTATTACAATGTTGATGCTCTCACTCGAAGTGAGGGTATCAATAAGCCCCTCATTATTTATTAACTCATAATCAATAATCTGTCCTTTTCTCATTCCTAAGTAATCTCGTGCAGAGGAAAACTTCCAATCTTCCACCTTTCTCACTAATTGTGAATAAACCGGATTATTATGAACATACTGAACGCAAGCTTCCAGGTAAGTTTTTCCTTCGAAGAGGTTAACTTTTGTTCCAAAAGCAGTATCCCAATAAGCTGGCTCAATTACTACCTCATCAATCAATACTTTAGCTTTGGTATGTTTCTGAAACAATGATCCTGAAATACCTTCTTGCTTCTGAATTGCCCGGGTATACGATCTCAATAAAATTCCGATAGACTGATTAAGTGTTCTGTTTTTCGTTTTAGTGATATCCTCACTCAGAGTTAGGGTATCACTAATCGTAAGATTATGTACATAAACAACCCAATGGAAATGATTCGGCATTAAACACCACGCGACAACAGAAACGTATGGCAAAAGATGCTCTTTCATTTTGGTGAGAAAAAAGAAATAGTTTTCCTCTTTGAAGAAAATCTGCGACGAGTTATTTCCCCTGTTATAAATGTGATAGTAGAATCCGGGCTGAATATCCATGTTATTTCATTTTATGCCAGTGATAACCTCACTTTGAGTGAGATCATCACGATTTACGAGAAGCCTCCATTTCCATCGATACCGATTCAGCAAAACGCAAGGCATGTGGTTTGTCCACTTCAACACGGGCCCACGTTACTTTTTCGTCTTCCATTATGGTATCGAGTATGCGCTTGGTAAGCACTTCCAGTAGTTTGAACCGTCCCTCCTGAACCAACGCAATTATTTTTTTGGTGATCACTTTATAGTTGAAAATGTCTTCGGGTTCGTCCGACTCTAAGGCCGATTCAGGAATATCAGTCTCAATCTCAAGGTTGATTACCACATCCTGTTTATTCACCAATTCTTCAGGATTAAACCCGATGTAGGTTCTGATTAGCAAATCTTTTATGCGTATTTTAGCCATACTTAACGATTTTTTCCAAGGTTTTCGCCACCGTCGGCAAACAGCAGTTGCCCGGTCAGGTGATCGTTTTCCAAAATATAATCCAAACTTTTCAAAATAGGTTCCACTCCACCTGGTTTTTTCATCGGAATCCCCTGTGCCAACTTGTCCAGGTAATCTTCATTTTCGTCTTCAGGAGGCAGTGTAACACCGGGAGCAATAGCATTTATCCGAATATCGGGGGCAAATTCCAAAGCTGCCATTTTCGTGAGTTCCCAAAGTGCCTTTTTTGAGATGGAATAAGCTGCAAAATTAGATGTATTTGCAGTTATGCGTGTATCGACAAAATTTATGATGTTGCCCGTTTTGAAATAATTAGCAAAGTCGCGGATAAGAAAAAACGGAGCTTTTAGGTTCACATCCAACTGCGAATCAAAAAGCTCAACTGACGTGACGTTCAGATAGCCACGATTAAATACCGAAGCATTATTAATTAGCAGATCAACCTTGATTTTTTCAGCTGCAAGTTTTGGAATCAATCCGACCACTTCATCGGTTTCAGCGAGATTGGCTTGTATTGCTTTAAATTCCTGGTCAGGATATTTTGCTTCAAGTCCGGCAACCAACTCATTCGCCCCTTTTGCCGAAGAGTTGTAATGTACTATAACATTCCAGCCCTTTTCTGCCAGGTGTTCTGTTAACGACCGGCCAATACGTTTTGATGCTCCTGTTATTAAAGCTGTTCGTTTCATTCTGAAAAGTTAGCTATTTTTATTAGAAGAACAGGACTGTTAGACTTATGTTCACAAAAAAAGGCCCGTAAAACGGACCTTTTTAAAAACACTATATGGTTTTTCTATTTGCTGTACGAATTCAATTTACTCAGGTATTTTCCGATAATATCAAACTCAAGGTTGATAACCGATCCCACTTCAAAGGTGTGGAAATTGGTTACTTCCTGCGTGAAAGGAATAATAGCCACCTGGAAAGAATTGTCTTTTGAGTTTACCACAGTAAGGCTTACACCATTAACCGTTACCGAGCCTTTTTCAACGGTCATATAACCTTGTTTGGCTTTGTCCAAGTCAAACTCGTATTCAAAAGTATAATACCAACTTCCGTCGGCTTCCTCAATTTTTACACACTTTGCGGTTTGGTCAACGTGACCTTGTACAATGTGACCATCCAAACGGCCATTCATCATCATACTACGCTCCAAATTCACTTTCGATCCTACTTCCAACAGGCCAAGATTCGATTTAATAAGCGTTTCCTTAATGGCTGTAACTTTGTATTTCTTTTCGGCTTTGTCTACCCAAACCACAGTTAAACAAACACCATTGTGCGATAAACTCTGGTCAACTTTCAGCTCGTCGGCAAACGAACAGGTCAATGTAAAATGTACATTCTCCTGGTCTTTTTCAACGGCTACAACTGTACCGTATTCTTCTACAATTCCTGAAAACATAGCTTTATATTTTGATTAGCGAATTTCGATTAACGATTCTATTCTTCTTCTACATTCGTTAATCATTATTCAACATTCATAATTCATTTAACACTCCACTCCACACCATCTTTGGTGTCTTTTAACTCAATACCAATGGCGTTTAATTCGTCACGAATTTTATCAGCAGTACCCCAATCTTTATTGGCTTTAGCGTCTTTCCGAAGATTAATGAGCAACTCAACAGCGCCACCCAATACTTCATTGTTTCCGCTTCCTGTTTCGCCTTCCTCTTTTAATCCAAGCACATCAAAAACCACTGCTTTGTAAAATTCTTTCAAATCCTCCAGATCAGCTGCTGAAATTTTCTCGGTACCGGCTTTTATCGAGTTGATCATTTTAACACCATCAAAAAGGTGTGCAATCGCGATCGGGCTATTCAGATCGTCGCTCAAGGCAGCAAAACATTTCTCTTTTAACGATGCAATATCAACTGTTGATGCTTCAGATGCAACTAATTCGCCCAATGTTTTTAAGGCAGACATCAAACGCTCCAATCCTTTTTCCGAGGCTTGTAAAGCTTCGTTCGAGAAATCGATGGTACTGCGGTAATGTGCCTGCAAAATAAAGAAGCGGATGGTCATTGGCGAATACGACTGCTCCAGAATTTCGTGCGTGCCGGTAAACAATTCATCCAAGGTGATGAAGTTACCCAGCGAGCGAGCCATTTTCTGGCCGTTAATGGTGATCATGTTATTGTGCATCCAGTAACGCACCGATTCTGTTCCGCGGCAAGCTGTATTTTGCGCAATTTCGCATTCGTGGTGTGGGAAAGTCAAATCCATTCCACCACCATGAATATCAAACTGTTCACCCAAATATTTTGTACTCATTGCCGAACACTCGAGGTGCCATCCCGGGAAACCATCACTCCAACGCGAAGGCCAGCGCATAATATGCTCGGGTGCCGCTTTTTTCCACAAAGCAAAATCAAAAGAGTTTTTCTTTTCATCCTGCCCGTCGAGTTTGCGGGTGTTGGTTTTTATATCATCAAGATTACGGCCCGAAAGTTTTCCGTATTTGTAGTCGTTGTTGTATTTCTCTACATCAAAATAAACAGATCCGTTTGCTTCGTAAGCGTATCCGTTTTTCAGAATACCCTCAATCACCTGAATTTGCTCGATGATATGACCAGAAGCACGCGGCTCGATACTCGGCGGAGTAACGTTCAGATCGTCCATGTTACGATGGAAAGTGTTCATGTATTTTTGAACCACTTCCATTGGCTCCAGCTGCTCCAAACGCGCTTTTTTGGCTATACGATCTTCGCCAACACCTTCCACCTCATCTTCCAGGTGACCAACATCGGTAATGTTGCGCACGTAACGAACTTTGTTTCCGAGGAAAGTAAGGTAACGATACAACAAATCGAAAGTGATAAACGGGCGGGCATGCCCCAAATGCGAGTTACTGTAAACCGTTGGCCCACATACGTATAAACCAACGCGACCTTCAACCAGCGGTTCAAACGCTTCCTTTTTTCGGCTCAGCGTATTATAGATATAAAGTTGACTCATAATTTTTCTGAAATCGTATGATTTTGCAAAGGTAAAACAAAATGGGTGATTTTGTGGCTGTTAGCAAATCCCTCTGCATAAAGGTAAACCGTACTTAACCTGAGGTTCTGTATGGCTAAACTGTTTGTTCCGCTTCAGCCTCTTCAGTTTCAGTGTTGCTAGTCTCGAGTTTGTTAAAATACTTGCGATAGAAAATCAAAATAGAAAAGATACCTACCGTAATTGCCGAATCGGCAACATTAAATACCGGACGGAAAAAGATAAACGGATTTCCTCCGATTTTTGGTATCCACTCGGGGTAGCGGCCTTCCAGCAGCGGGAAATAGAACATGTCGACCACTCTTCCGTGCAGGAAGCTGGAATAACCACCTTCAGCAGGAAATAAAGTAGCTACCTGCCCGTAGCTATGATTGAATATTATTCCGTAAAAAAGACTGTCGATAATATTCCCGATGGCACCGGCAAAAATCAATGCAATACAGGCCACAAAGCCAAAAGGCACGTCTTTTTGTTTGGCCAGTTTAAACAGGTACCAACCAATGGCCATTACCGCAACAATACGAAAAACACTCAAGAACATTTTTCCATATTCGCCGGCAAACTCGAAACCAAAAGCCATACCGTTATTTTCCACAAAATGAAGGATAAACCAATCTTTAAAGACCACAATCTCATCACCGATCGACAGGTTGGTTTTTATCCAGAATTTCAGAACCTGATCGACAATTAAAATGGAGAATATAATTATCAGTGACTTTACTGAACGCGACATATGCTAACCCTTTATAACAGAAATGCCCTTCGAAAATTCTATACAGCATTTTCGAAGAGCAATTCCAATTCTTTTTTTTTACTTACTATTTTCCTTGTTTCGCATCAATACTAAGTGTTGCATGAGGAACTGCACGCAATCTTTCTTTAGCTATTAACTTACCGGTATCGCGACAAATACCGTAGGTTTTATTTTCAATACGAATAAGAGCAGCTTGTAGGTGCTGAATAAATTTCAACTGACGCTGTGCTAATTTTCCGGCTTCCTCTTTAGAAAGGGTAGCAGCGCCCTCTTCCAATACTTTAAATGTAGGTGATGTATCTGAAATATCATTCCCATCACTCTGAGTAATCGAATTCTTGTACATTGTATAATCTTCCTGCGCTTTTTCAAGCTTATTCAGAATGATCGTTTTGAATTCCATTAACTCCTCATCAGAATATCTGTTTTTGTCTCCCATAATTCGTGGGTTTTTAAGTTCCTCTCTTTTTTCAACAAGGCCCTAAAGTAATAAAAAAGTCCATCTTTTTTATCGCCTGTTAACAATTATTTATATAACCTTTTCTATCTCAATTTTAGCGGTTACATCTTTGTCGATCTCGACTTCGTTCGCCCCTGTTAAATCAGCCTCATCAACCAATTCAAGAACATCGGCAAGTGTCTGTGTACAAATATAATTTTTGTGGTTTTCAACCGCCACATTGTACTCTTCATGCTTTGCAATACGCAACTTAATCCGATCGGTTACCTCAAAATCATTATCCTTTCGTAAGTTCTGTATTTTGTTGATAAATTCACGGGCAATACCTTCTTGTTTGAGCTCTTCCGAAAGATTGATATCCAACGCAATAGTCATCTGTCCTTCGGTGGCCACTGTCCATCCCGGAATATCTTCGGTTTGAATTTCTACATCGTCAAGCGACAGCATAATTTTCTCATCTGCCACAGTCAACTCATATTCACCGGTGCTTTCAAATGCCGAAATTGCATTCTGATCCAGCTGATTTACAGCTCCGGCAATTTGTTTCATCATTTTACCGTATTTCGGCCCCAGTGCTTTAAAGTTCGGCTTGATCTTCTTTTTGATCACCCCGGCAGTATCGGTTAAGAACTCAACTTCTTTAACGTTTACTTCTGCCAGAATAATATTCGACACGGCCTCGAATTGCTCTTTAAAGTGCGGATTCAACACCGGCACCATAATTTTAGCCAACGGTTGGCGCACTTTTAGCTTTTCTTTTCGGCGCAATGCCAAAATCATAGAAGAAGCTTTTTGCGCAATGGCCATCTTTTCTTCCAGATCTTTGTCAATCAATTCCTCTTTGTAAGCAGGGAAATCAACTAAGTGTACACTCTGGTTTTCTGCTTTCCCTGTTGCTTTATTCAAATCGTTGTAAAGCAAGTCGGCGTAAAACGGTGCAATTGGCGACATTAATTTTGACACCACTTCCAAACAAGTGTAAAGCGTTTGATAAGCCGAAACTTTATCAGTAGAGTACTCTCCACCCCAGTAACGTTTACGGCTTAAACGCACAAACCAGTTACTCAGGTTCTCGGTTACAAACTCCGAAATGGCACGGCCGGCGCGTGTTGGCTCGTAATTTTCGTAGCTGTCGCCCACTTCTTTAATCAGCGAGTTCAGCAAGGAAATAATCCAGCGATCAATTTCCGGACGTTGTTCTACAGGAATTTCTTCTTCGGCATATTTAAAGCCGTCGACATTGGCGTACAATGCGAAGAAATTGTAGGTATTGTAAAGTGTTCCGAAGAACTTACGTTTTACTTCTTCAACACCTTCGATATCAAATTTCAGGTTATCCCATGGCTGCGCATTGGTAATCATATACCAACGTAGCGGATCAGAACCGTATTTATCGATGGTTTCAAACGGATCGACTGCATTACCCAGACGTTTCGACATTTTCACGCCGTTTTTGTCGAGTACCAGACCATTTGAAATAATATTTTTAAACGCTACCGATTCATCGATCATTGTCGCAATAGCGTGCAATGTGAAGAACCAACCACGTGTTTGGTCAACACCCTCGGCAATAAAATCGGCCGGGAATACATCTTTAAAATTCTCTTTCCACTCGAAAGGATAATGGCGTTGTGCAAAAGGCATCGCACCCGAGTCGAACCAAACATCGATCAGGTCGGATTCGCGCTCCATTTTTTGTCCCGACGGTGAAACCAAAATGATATTATCGACATGTGATTTGTGCAGGTCGATCTTTTCGTAATTGGCTTTTTCGTAATCGCCAACTTTAAACTCAGCAAATGGATTTTCTGTCATAAATCCGGCTGCAACCGCTTTGTCAATCTCTGCCATCAGTTCTTCCATCGAACCGATACAGATCTCTTCCGAACCATCCTCAGTTCTCCAGATTGGCAGCGGAGTTCCCCAGAAACGTGAACGGCTAAGGTTCCAATCCACCAGATTTTCAAGCCAGTTTCCGAAACGTCCTGTTCCGGTCGACTTTGGTTTCCAGTTGATCGTGTTGTTCAACTCCACCATTTTGTCTTTAACGGCGGTTGATTTGATAAACCACGAATCAAGCGGGTAATACAACACAGGCTTATCAGTTCTCCAGCAGTGTGGGTAACTGTGAACGTGTTTCTCTATTTTGAATGCTTTATTCTGCTGTTTCAGCATTACCGAAATGTCGATATCCACTGTTGGAGCATCGTCATCCAGTTTATCGTCGTATTCGTTTTTCACCGAACGACCGGCAAACTCGTGATACGATTCGGTGTTTACATATTTCTCAACAAACTCCGGATCCAAATCGATAGTGGGGTAAAAACGTCCTTTTTTGTCAACCAAAGCCTGACGTTTTCCTTCGGTATCGATAACGATCAGCGGCGAAATTCCGTGTTGTTTTGCCACACGATCATCGTCGGCACCAAAAGTAGGCGCAATGTGAACGATTCCGGTACCATCTTCGATGGTTACAAAGTCGCCGGTAATTACCTCGAAAGCTTTTCCTTCAGGTTTTACCCAGTCGATCAGCTGCTCGTACTGAACACCTTTCAATTCTTCGCCGGTATATTCGGCCAGAACTTCGTATGGTATTTTTTTGTCGCCTGGTTTATAATCCTCCATTGCCAGCTCGGCATTTTTCGAGTTGAAATAAACAGGGAACAAGTCTTTCGCCAAAATCAACGTTACCGGATCTCCGGTGTACGGATTAAACGAACGAACTTTTACGTATTTAATATTCGGCCCAACACACAGTGCTGTGTTCGATGGCAATGTCCATGGAGTTGTTGTCCAGGCCAGGAAATACAAATCGGTTTCCAATCCTTCGAAAAGGAATTCCGACCGTTCGTTTCGTGTGGCTTTAAACTGGGCGATTGCTGTTGTATCTTTTACATCGCGGTAACATCCAGGTTGGTTCAGCTCGTGCGAGCTCAATCCTGTTCCGGCTGCCGGCGAGTACGGCTGAATAGTGTAGCCTTTGTACAACAAGCCTTTATTGTAAATTTGTTTCAGCAACCACCAAACCGACTCAATGTATTGGTTTTCGTAGGTAATATACGGATCATCCATATTCACCCAATAACCCATTTTACGTGTCAGTTCTTCCCACTCGCGAGTGTATTTCATCACCTCTTTGCGGCAGGCGTCGCTGTATTCTTCAACGGTAATTTTTTTACCTATATCGTCTTTTGTAATGTTCAGCGCTTTTTCAACGCTCAATTCTACCGGCAAACCATGCGTGTCCCAACCGGCTTTACGGTGCACACGGAAACCTTTCATGGTTTTGTAGCGGCAAAAAATATCTTTTATGGCACGCGCCATCACGTGGTGAATACCCGGCATTCCGTTTGCCGATGGCGGTCCTTCGTAAAATACAAATGTTTCGTGCCCTTCGCGGGTTGAAATACTTTTATGAAAGGTATCATCATTCTCCCAACGCGCAAGCACATCCTTGTTTATCTGTGCTAAATCTAACTGCTTATATTCCTGAAATTTATTACTCATAAGAATACCTTATAATCCACTGATTTTAAAAAACATGCAAATATAGAAAAATTTTGATGGGTGGCGAGGATGAAACAGGCCTTAATTAAAACGGACTAAAAAGCTAATTACAAATAATTTACATTGCAACACATAGCTTTTCGCAGCCATTTGCCCAGCACTGTAATTTGCTGACTAATAGCGTCCTGTTACATCATGAGCCGTCCTGTTAGTTTTTATAGCGTCCTGTACCATTTTTATTGCTTCCTGTTAACTTTTTGGCGTCCCTGTTAGATTTTGGGGCGTCCTGTTACCTTTTTCCCTCATCCTGTTATGTTTTTGGGTGTCCTGTTAAACAGGATTTGGAGATTTTGTAACAGGATGGGTGAAATGGTTACAGGGAGTGTTCCAATTATCAATTCAACTTCATCAGATACTTCAACTTCACCTTCCTGAACCAGATTTAGGAAATGTCTTTTCAGACGGAAAATCCTTTTTCCTTTAGCTGAAAAAGGATTCAAAAAAGCCACCGCTGACGATAAAAAACTAAAAATAAATTCCTTTCACTAAAATCAAGAAACTCCTCCTTTTAGACCTTCATGCTTCAGGTCTAACGAGCGTCAAACAGACTTGATTTTTAACGTTCCATCCATCTATTTTATTAACGCTTTTTCTCGAAGGCGGCCTTGAAGGCAAATCTCGTGCGGGCTCGTCAAAAATCCGTCAGTCGGGCTAATTGGTTGAATTGAAAAAACGCAAAGGTATTTTTTGACAAGATTTTTGGTTCCTTTTCATCGATTGGAAAAGGAACTGCCCGTCTGGCATTAAGACAAATGCAACAGAAATAATTAAATTCTACATATTGTGGTTCTGTTGCCATATTACATATTAAATTGATTTGAAAGAAAGAAAAAGCCACTTCATCAATAAAGACAAAGTGGCTTTGTGGAATACCTTTATAGAAATCCGGATCAGACAGTCCGGACTAAATATTTTGTCAATCTGCAGTGAAGCTAACCTTGCCGATTTGCATCCCTTTGGGAAATCGGGTGTAACAAAACCCCAAACTTAGTTTCGCGAAAACTTCTGTTTCGTATGGCTACAGATCCGTAATGTTTTTTTAATTAATTCAGGTCGAGTACCGAATTAAACTCGCCTTCAACAATACCGGTTGGAGCCGTACTGTCGGCTTCGCTATCGTTTTCCCAAACCGAACCGTCGATCAAATATTTAAACTGGTAGGCTTTACCGGTTTCAAGATTCAGCGTTTGTGTAAAATCACCGCTTTTCAGTTTTTTCATTGGCTCAACTTCTTCGTCCCAGCCGTTAAATTCACCTACAATTTTTACTGTATCTGCACTTGGAGCATCAGCTTTTGCCACTCTAAAAGATACTTTACACTCGGGTTTACTTTTTAAATATTGTTTTTTTATACTCATAATTCAAAGTTTTTTGTGAAACAGAACAGTTACCGGCTTTGTGCTTTAAAGATTGCTTTATGAATTGGCATCCGGCGCCTGATGTAAACTCAACAGCCTTCTTTCAATCACTGATCCGGCACACTCTCCTGAATCGTTCTTGTTTTCAATTCTAAAATTTGTTTTAGTACAAAGTTGGTTTGGAAATGATTTTCTATCAGTTTGTTGATCAAAAATATGGGTTTGACATTAATTATCAATCAACTAGCAAAAAGAATATTCTGATATTTAACACTTAAGTAAAATTAAAATTTTTTAGTATCTTATTGTTTTTCAGACACATTGACCAATTCTCTAATTCCATTTTTCTTGAGCAAAATAAGCACACATAACTGGTTTTAAGGATTTTAATCAAACAAATGTTAGCTACTTTCTCGCAAATGTTTTACGCGGGCCATAAATGCCTGAACTCTTTCCAGTTCCACTTCGTTTTGCCAGTCGCCATCGTATTTAAAAGATGAGCCCACAATAAAAGCATCGGCGTACGGCCAGAAATCCGAAATATTTTGCTCCGTAATTCCCGAGCCAACCAACACCGGCAAGCGAACTGCCTCAACTACAGCCTGCACATCTTTTATCGACGCTTCCTCGCCCGTTGCATTTCCGGTAACAATAACGCCATCGGCCAAAAAGAATCCGGCAGCTTTCGCCATATCGCAAATCGAAACATCGGCGGAAATGGCATGCGATGAGTGTTTCTTTTTAATGTCGGTCCATATTTTTATGCTGTCGGCACCAATCTGTTTCCGGTAGCGTAAAAGTTCTGCCGCATCGCTGTTCATCATTCCCTCATCGGCCAAGTGCCCAAACACAAATCCTTCGGCCCGGATAAAATTGAAACCTGCAGCATGTGCAACGGCTAACGCCTGCTTGTTGGCTCCAGCCAAAATCTGTATTCCCAGCGGAAGTGATACAACCTGCCTGAGTTTTGTTGCAACGACCGTCATTGCGGCCACTATTTCGGGCCCAACTTCGCGATTCAAATAAGGACGGTCGTGCATATTTTCGATCATAATAGCATCCACACCGCCTTGTTCCAGTTTTTGTGCATCATTGATTGCCGCTTCAATAATTTCCGGTATTGTAAGGTGGTTTTTCGGGGTGCCCGGTAACGCTCCCACATGCACCATCCCTATTATTGATTTGTTGACTTCCACTCTGTAGAATTTTGTTTCTTTAAAGTTAAGCGAAATCACGGACTTTTTACATCGTTCGAAATCCTATTAAACGGAAATGCCCAGAAAAATTATCTTTGTCCTAAACATTTTCAAAAATGGAATTTACTGCATTCAGAGACCTGAAACCTTTCTCGCAATTGTTTTTTACTGCATTTGTTGTGGTGGCCAGCATTTTAATATTCTTTGTATTGTCGCTTGTTGTGGCCATTCCAATCTGGGGATTCAACACTGTTTTGCACCTGCCGGCTGTTAATTCCGAAACGCCACAAAATATTATCAACCTTTATAAATTTATTCAGGTTGTTCAGGCTATCGGTTTTTTTATCGTTCCTCCGTTTATTCTGGGCTACCTGTTTCATGGCAAATCAAAAGAATACCTTTATCTCGATAAATCATTCAATTCGCAAAGTATAATCCTGGTTGTTGTGATGATGTTTTTTGCCTCTCCGCTCATTAACCTCATCGGCGAATTGAACAGCAATATGAGTTTTCCCGAATGGTTATCGGGCGTGGAAGAATGGATGCGCAACGCCGAAGAAAATGCCGCCGATATTACCGAAGCCTTTTTAAATGTAAAATCCATTGGCGGACTTGCTTTTAACGTGTTTATGATCGCCCTGCTACCGGCAGTTGGCGAGGAGCTTTTATTCCGTGGAGTCATTCAGAAGATATTTAGTAAAATGACACACAGTCACCATTGGGGAATCTGGATTTCGGCCATACTTTTTAGTGCGCTTCACATGCAGTTTTATGGTTTTGTTCCACGTGTTTTGCTTGGCGCTTTGTTTGGTTATATGCTGGTTTGGAGCGGCTCGATGTGGCTACCGATAATTGCCCATTTTTTGAATAATGCAATTGCAGTAATTGCCATGTACTTTATAAATAACGGCCTGATGAAACCACAATATGAAGAGATCGGCTCAACGTCTGACAGTTATTACATGGCCGGAATCAGCCTGGCGCTAACGCTTGTGTTTCTCTTGATGTTGAAACGGCACAATGCTGGGAAAGAAATTCCTGTATAAAAAATCCCGGATCAGTTTTACCAACCCGGGACATAAAATATCAATACAATAAATTCATTCGTCTAAGCAAATTCAAATAAGAGATCGGTCTGCATTTCTTCAGCCGAAAGCTTTTTCTTTTCGTTACGACGGAATACATAAACAATACCATATTCCTGTGCCAATTGACGTTTCGCTTTTGGCGATTCCACTTCAAGGCTTTCTTCAATCTCTGTCCACAGCTTGCTTATAAAGTCGTTGGTTATTTTGCGCAGTTTTTGCATTTTATCGAACGAGCGCAAAGTATTTCGTTTTAAGGTTTGCTGAAATACCGAAGCATCGTGCAATTCTTCCACCTTAAATTTTACCAGTGCAATTGACGGATTATATATGGCACTTCCACCATTTTGTTTACGCTTTTGCTCGCCTTCCACCATTATTTTGCCCCACTCAATAATATCCTCCTCGGTATTCAGTGGCGGTACTTTCCCTTCAAACGAAGCCAGGTTTCCGTAGAACTTAATTCCTCCGTTAATCTCGCCGCGCTCTGATGCAAACTGCAAAACCTGTATGAAATGCGAAACATACATTTTAGCGCGATCAAAAGCTTCTTTGTACTCTTTAATATTTTCCGACTGAAGGCGTGTGTCTAACTCGTATTGCGTAAGATGATTCTCAAAATTGTTCTTCACATTCTGAAGTTCTTCAACCGAATGATTGGAGAATGCCAACTTGTGTTCATTCTTAATCACCTTTGCCAGCGCTGCGTTAAGTGCGCGTATTCTGGCTTTATCCGTCGTGGGTAAACGTCTGTATGGCATAATTATCCTTTGTGTTTATGCGAAGTTATGGATTGTGTATGGAGAATACATGTGTTCGCCCTTGCACTTATGCACATCTACTTGTTTATTAGTGTGAAAAACCGGAGGCTGTTTTTAGCGAACGGCCCTATTTTAATACCTTTCGGTCTCTATCTTCGCACGAAGTTAACAGGGTTAGAAACAAAAAGGGTAACTAACAATCAAGCGAACTAAACAAAGTGAAGCCACAATAAAAGCAACGAATCTGCCATTGACTTTAAGAACTTAGCGATTGTAACCGCTTAGCGCATAATCGGAAGCATGTTGCAATTCTATCGTTTTACCCCCGGCCCCTAAAGGGGAGTTGAGCAAGTCCCCTCCAGGGGATTTAGGGGTATTTTAAAATTGGCCAATAAAGTTAGTTTTCTCTCGCCGAACCAGGCAGCTTAAAACAAAAAAGCCTTCCCAGAAACTGAGAAGGCTTTTCAAAACTATAGCGTGAATTTTCTTATTCGCTAATTCTTGCTTTCAGGTATTCGCGGTTCAAACGTGCAATGTTTGTAATCGAAATACTCTTCGGACACTCGGCCTCACAAGCCTGCGTATTGGTACATCCACCAAAACCAAGTTCATCCATTTTCGATACCATGTTTTTAGCACGGCTAGCAGCTTCAACTTTACCTTGAGGCAATTTTGCCAGGTGCGAAACTTTTGCCGAAACAAACAACATAGCCGACGAGTTTTTACAAGCTGCCACACAAGCACCACAACCGATACATGCTGCTGCATCCATTGATTCTTCTGCATCTTCCTTAGCAACAGGAATAGCGTTTGCATCAGGAACACCACCGGTATTTACCGATACGAAACCACCAGCCTGAAGAATTTTCTCGAAAGCTGTACGGTCAACCACAAGGTCTTTAATTACCGGGAATGCACGCGCACGCCAAGGCTCAATAACAATGGTTTCACCATCTTTGAACTTACGCATGTGCAACTGGCAAGTAGTAACCTCTGTGTCTGGTCCGTGCGGACGTCCGTTGATGTAAAGACTACAAGTACCGCAGATACCTTCGCGGCAGTCGTGGTCGAAAGCGATTGGATCAATTCCTTCTTCGATAAGCTGGAAATTCAGGATATCCATCATTTCAAGGAAAGAAGACCCGGTTGAAACATTCTCGATTGTGTATGTTTCGAATTTACCTTTTGATTTGGCATTCTTTTGACGCCAAACTTTTATTTTGAGTTTTTTTAGAATCTTATCAGCCATAATCTTACAGATTTATGATTTATAATTATTCGATCGATTATTTGTAAGAACGCTGCGTAAGCTTCACATTCTCAAACACCAAATCTTCTTTATGCATATCCGGCTCAACGCCCTCTCCTTTGTACTCCCAGCACGATACGTAGGTGAATTTCTCGTCGTTACGTTTTGCTTCACCTTCTTCGGTAGCCGACTCTTCACGGAAGTGTCCACCACACGATTCGTTTCTGTCGAGTGCATCGCGAGCCATCAACTCACCAATATCGAAGAAATCGGCAACACGACCGGCTTTCTCCAACTCAGGATTAAGGTTATCCAATTCGCCAGGAATACGAACATCTTTCCAGAATTCTTCGCGAATTTCCTTAATCATCTCGATCGCTTTTGTCAATCCTTCAGCATTACGGGCCATACCAACGTAATCCCACATTACTTGTCCAAGTTTTTTGTGGAAATAGTCAACCGGTTTCGAACCTTTAATATTGTATAACTTCTCGATACGATCTGTTACTTCTTTTTCAACCGCAGCGAACTCAGGAGCGTTTGTGTCGGCCATTGGCGTCATAATTTCGTCAGCCAAATAATCACCAATAGTGTATGGCAACACAAAATATCCATCGGCCAAACCTTGCATCAGCGCCGAAGCACCAAGACGGTTAGCACCGTGATCGGAGAAGTTTGCTTCACCAATAGAGTACAAACCAGGAACTGAAGTCATCAGGTTGTAATCAACCCAGGTACCACCCATTGAGTAGTGAATCGCCGGGTAAATCATCATTGGCGCTTTGTAAGGATCAACGTCGGTAATTTTTTCGTACATCTGGAAAAGGTTTCCATAACGTGCTTCAATTACATGTTTACCTAAACGCTCAATGGCATATTTAAAATCGAGGAATACTGCTTTACCTTCGGCATTTACACCAAAACCGGCATCGCAACGTTCTTTTGCAGCACGCGACGCAACGTCACGAGGTACAAGGTTACCGTACGAAGGATATCTTCTTTCCAGGTAAAAGTCACGATCCTCATCAGCAATATCGTTCGGGTGAAGTTCACCTTTCTGCAATTTTACTGCGTCTTCTTTTTTCTTTGGTACCCAAACACGACCATCGTTACGCAACGACTCCGACATCAAAGTCAGTTTCGATTGCTGATCGCCATGAACAGGAATACAAGTTGGGTGAATCTGTACGAAACATGGGTTCGACATGAAAGCACCACGTTTGTAACACTGCCATGCTGCCGATCCATTACTTCCCATTGCGTTAGTCGACAGGAAGAATACGTTTCCGTAACCACCGGTTGCTACAACTACGGCGTGTGCACCAAAACGTTTGATCTCTCCAGATACAAGGTCGCGGGCAATAATACCACGAGCTTTTCCGTCGATCTTAACCAAATCCAACATTTCGTGGCGGTTGTACATTTCAACAGCACCTTTCGAAATCTGACGGTTCAACGCCTGGTAAGCACCAATCAACAACTGCTGACCGGTTTGCCCACGTGCGTAGAACGTACGACTTACCAATACACCACCAAACGAACGGTTGTCTAACAAACCACCGTATTCGCGGCCAAAAGGTACACCTTGTGCAACACACTGGTCGATAATGTTTGGCGAAACTTCTGCCAAACGGTAAACGTTAGCTTCACGTGCACGGTAGTCACCACCTTTAATAGTATCGTAGAACAAACGGTAAACCGAGTCGTTGTCGTTCTGATAGTTTTTTGCAGCATTGATACCACCCTGTGCCGCAATTGAGTGTGCACGACGCGGGCTGTCCTGGTAACAAAATGCTTTTACTTTATATCCTAATTCTGCTAATGAAGCAGCTGCCGAGGCACCACCTAAACCGGTACCTACAACAATAATTTCTAATTTACG
>NZ_CAJXTC010000003.1 GCF_913060805.1 uncultured Draconibacterium sp. | reverse complement strand
ACAACATAATAGCTTTGGGTATTTGAAAGCGGGATGCAAAGTAAAGCCGTAACGCTAACAATAATTATAGCCAGAAGGTAGTGCTTTATTTTTTGTGAAAATAGGGTTGAATTCGAATAATTTATAAATTTTATTTTGGGCATGACTGTTCTGGTATCCTTTTTTCGCAAATAAATTAGCCTGTACAAGATATTGTTTTTAGTTTAAATTTCTGAATCTATCATTTTCAAACCATCTACTTATTCAAGCGTATATAGTATTTAATTAGAAGCCACAACGCTTTAACAATGATGACAAGAAATGTCAATACTAAAACGATTATCCCTATAATATCCCAAGCTGTAAGTTTCATTCGTACTAAATCTACAAAGCAAAGTTGAGGACGATTTTATAAATGTTTTATAAAGAATCGTGGAATGTGATAAGGATATTATAAAAATTGACAATAAGTCACTTTTGAAAATTGTATGTGTATCCCGAAGTAGCACCTTGAAAGCTAAAAGAGTTGCTCGCATATATTCTTATTTGTAAATATAGATGGTCATTTTTAGCATTTTATCATCATTTTTAAAGTTAATGTTGCCAGAACTTTTTAGTAAACAAAACAATTACAGTGTAGATCTCAAGCCGGCCGATAATCATTAAGATAGAAAGTAGGACTTTGCTGTTCGCAGGGAGATGAGCAAAATTACTTGCCGGGCCAACTGTTCCAATCCCAGGACCGATACCAGCCATGCAGGTTGCTACCGAACTGCTCGCCGTTCTTATATCCACTCCTGTAGCTACAATTAGAATGCTCCCGATAACAAAAACAATGAAATAGATGCTTATAAAGGAAAGGATGGTTCTATTAGTTTCATCATTTATCGGCCTACCGTTAATTCTCAAATGTAAAATGGCATGGGGGTGTAGAAATTCACGAAAATTTCGTCGAATGTTTTTTAATAATACCAGGTGCCGAGCCATTTTGATTCCTCCGGCAGTAGATCCGGTACTACCTCCGAGAAACATTATCAGGAATATAAAAACCCAGGCAAATACCGGCCAGTTTAAATAATCAGCTGAAGCAAAACCAGTACATGTAACAATTGAAATGACCTGAAAAAAGGCTTCGCGAAACGCTTCCTCAAAAGGTTTGTTCATCTTGAAAAACAAAACCAAAGTAATGATTAGCCCAACAATAGATACAACGGCAAAATAAAATCTCATCTCTTCGTTCTCTTTAACCTTTCCGAATTCTCTTTTTAAGATGTAATAATGAATCACAAAATTGGTTCCTGCCAGCAACATGAATATCATTATTACATACTGTATGTAAGGCGAATAATCGGTGATACTGGTATTTTTAGGAGAAAATCCTCCAGTGGCGATGGTGCCGAACGCATGACAAACACTGTCAAACAAATTCATTTTTCCCAGCAGTAGAAGAACAACTTCGGCAGCCGTAAGCAGCACGTAAATGGCAAGAATACGTTGACCTACCGATTTTATTTTGGGATGTATCTTTTCCTGCAACGACGACTCCATTGTAAACAACTGGTAGCCGCCAATTTGCAAGGTTGGCATTATAAGTATTACCAATACAATAATACCGATTCCCCCAATCCAGTGGGTTAAACTTCGCCAAAATAAAATGGATTTTGGCAGCGATTCAATATCGGTTAAAATAGAAGATCCGGTTGTTGTAAAACCAGAAACTGATTCGAACAAAGCATCGACAAATACGGGAATACTTCCTGAAATTACATAAGGAAGACTTCCCAATAAAGTCATTAAAAGCCACGAACTTGTTACGGAAAAATAGGCATCTTTTCGGTTTAACTCAGTATCTCCATTTTCCGTTTTCGATATCAGAAACAATATAAAAGCTATTGTAAATGAAATTAAAAAGGATATTAAAAACGGATATATCGGTTCAGCATAAATTAGAGCGATGATGGAGCAAACTAAAATTGACAGTGAAACAATGAATACATTTCTGCTAAGTATTTTCGAAGTTAACCTGAAGTTTATGATCTTGTCCATACTATCCTCTATACATATTTTGATTTAAGAACTCCACTTTATTTTTTAGCCTAAATTCTGAGTTTCTTTAATCATCATCGTCTTTCATAAATTTTACCAATGTTGTTACTGTCACAGATAGTACATAAACAAAGGCAATTATCAGTATGATTATACCCACAGTATTCCAAAAAGAAGACATAGTTTAATCTGTTACTGTTACTAATACAAAGGAACTAGTTATGATATCAAGATTTTATAAAGATAAATTTGATTGATATAAAGATTTTATAAAATATTGATGATTGTGTTTAATGAGTAGGATCTATATTATGATGTTGAGGAGACTGTAACATGAACTCTGTCTAACAATTTCAATTTTGTACCTCTTCAAATCTCTCTCTTTCCAACTTTTCAGCATGCTCCCTAACCAACTGTTCATGGCTTTTAACCTGTTTACGAATTTTTGAGATAGCATCCCGGTCCCGGTTATAAGTAAAAATTGATTCCAGCTGAGACAAAACCTTAGTATCTACTTCGCCTTTGAGTTTAATATATCTATATTTCAAATCATTATCTCTTAGCTTTCCATTGGTATTAAGTTGCCAAACGTTACCGCCCAGTAAAAGCAAAATAGCAAGCGCCATAGAAATAATGGTGATGACAGCCTTACTATTCCTAAAATCGATCCTAATGTGGTGTTCCTTCCTAACAATAACATCTTTTGGTATTTTTAATTGATCAATCCGTTCGTTTATGGGTGAAATTGTAGCCTTCAGTTCCCTTTTAACCGCTGAAAGATTTTTACCGACTTCGCAAATGGTATAAGTCGATGCTGTAACCATATTCTTCAGTAATATTCTTAATTGCTCGTTTGAAAATTGCGTTTGATTAACCTGGTTATGTGCAAAATAGGCAAAAAAACACATTAGAATTTTGCAGCCACTCAGCTTGATACCATAATATTCGTCCGTCAAACCCGATAATTTCGTTGACAGAAAAACTAAATAAACTCGTTCATAAATCAATGATTGTTAATTAGCGTAATCAATAATAAAGAAACACCTAATTCCCATCAATCAGATACTTCTTTAAGATTTTTGTTTTCGGATTTTTCAAAATGTCGTCGGGATGCCCCTGCTCAATAATTTCGCCATAGTACATAAATACAACATGGTCGGCCAGTCGTAATGCCTGGCGCAACACGTGGGTTACCAAAATTATAGTGTAATGTTTCTTTAAATCTTTAAATAGATTTTCGATAATCTTTGTCGAAATGGGATCGAGTGCTGAGGTTGGTTCGTCGGCTAAAATAATGGTGGGTTTTACGGCTAGTCCGCGTGCCAGGCAAAGTCTTTGCTGTTGCCCGATTGAAAGACTGTTCGCAGGACTCTTTAAGCGATCCTGAACCTCGTTCCACAAACCCACTCTTTTCAGGTTGGTTTCCACGCTGTGTGAAATTAGTTTCTTCGAGCGGATACCTTTTAGTTTTAATCCGTAAGCCACATTTTTATAAATTGAGGCTGGTAAAGGAAAAGGCCTTTGCGACAACAGTCCCATTTTCTGGCGCATGTTAGCAAGGTTCTGACCAGCTTTCGTAATATCCTGTCCATCAATAAGAATCTGTCCCGAAACTTTTAGTTCTTTATGCAGATCGGTCAGGCGGTTTAAGCTTTTCAGCAGCGTGGTTTTCCCGCAGCCCGAAGGCCCCAGCAATACTACAATCTTATTTTTTGGAATTTCGAGATTGATATTTTTCAGGATTTCCCCATCTTTTGTTCTAACATTCAAACCTTTTATTTCAACTATCGGGGCTGCTTCTTTTAATTCCGAAACTTTTATTTCATTCTGCGAAACAGCTCGCCTCGCAGTTAGTTGTGATTGATATGACAAAGTCATTGAATTCATTTTATGCTGTTTTTTGAATAGCGTTTTGAAAGGATTCGTGCCGAAACACTGATAATTAAAATGATAATAGTAAGCACAACCGCAGCCGCATAAGCCCGTTGTCGAACCTCTTCGATTGGCGAGCTGAGCTGAAAAAAGATGGACAGCGGTAGAGTGGCAACCGGTTCGTCGAATGTTACAGGAATATTATCGGTGAAACCAGCAGTAAAAAGTACCGAAGCTGCATCGCCAATGCCACGACCGAAAGCAAGTAGCAAAGCCGTTATAAAACCAGCTAACCCCTGTTTTAAAAGCACTTTTAGCGCCGTTTCTGTTTTTGTTGAACCTAACGAAAAAGAGGCCTCCTGAAGTTCTACAGGTATTGTTTTTAACACCTCGTCGAACGCCCTCACTAAAATGGGCGTAATCAGCAAGGCCACCGTAATAATCCCGGCCAAAAGCGAGGCATTCAATCCTAAAAGTAACATGACGGCAAAGCCAAAGGCACCGTAAACAATGGATGGAATTCCCCAAAGGGCATCGAGAAAAAAACGAATGGTGTTTTGTGTCCGCTTTAACCTGATGAGCTGCACATTGATAAACAATGCTGCCGGTAATCCGATAATTACAGCCAGAAATGTGGCACCCACCGAAAGGTAAAAAGAACCCACAATCGCGTTCAGAATACCACCATCGCCACCAAAATAATAACCGCCTTCGGGCATTGAAAGAATAATTTCCCACGATAGCGCCCCAATTCCCTTTTTAAAAACCACAAGCAGCAGATACAGCAAAATTAATACTACGGAATAGGCCGCGATAAAAGAAATAATCTTAAAAATCCATTCTTCAATAATTTTTAAACGATTCATACTTTTTCGCCTTTATGAATGAAATACCTGAAAAACAGGTTGATAATAAGAATCACTACAAACAATAAAAGGGCTGCAAACATCAGCGCCGAATCGTAATCGGGAATCGACATCATTTCACCATAATTGTTGGCAATTAAAGCCGGCAAGGGATAACCGGGTTTTAGCGGCGAAAGAGAAATGTTCAGCGTATTTCCAACCACCATTAAAACGGCAATGGTTTCGCCAAAAGCTTTGGAAATTCCCAAACCAAATGCAGAAATAATTCCGGGAAATCCTTTTCTGAGAATCACATGTTTAACCATTTCCCAGGATGTGGCTCCCAACGAAAGCGATGCTTCTTTCATCCCCACAGGAATGGTATGAAACACTTCAATCAGCATATTCAGCATATAGGGGATGCACATTACAGCCAGGACTGTTCCGCCAGCAAGTAAACTGTAGCCCGAACTGCTTGTACCGAAAAATGGAGCTATACCGTCGGAAACCAAGGGTACAATTACCAGAATTCCCCAAACGCCATAAACAACCGATGGAATTCCGGCAAGAATATCGATAACCGGAAGCATAAAATTCAACAAACGCTGTTTACTGAACTGTGTGAGGTAAATCGCTGCAAATAAACACAGAGGTGCCGATAGCAGAAAAGCCAAAACAGTTACATAAGCCGAACTGAAAATGAAGGGCAGAAAACCGAACTCCCCTTTCATTGGAGACCACCGGCTTGAAAAAAGCAGGTTTGCCAGCGACTGGCTTTTCAGAAGTGGACCGGCTTTCCAGAATAAGCCAATGACAATAAATACCGGGATGGACAGCAAAAGATACAATCCAATCCGCATCCAGATATTTACTAAAATATCAGCTATTTTCCGTTTTTTATTCATTGTGCTTTTCGCATTTTTGTTTTGATTTTTTAGTCATTTAGTTTTGTGGATTGCTCTTTCAGTTTCGTTTCGTTTAAAGGTACATAACCGGCATCAGAAACAAATTGTTGGCCCTGGCTGACCACCCATTTTAGAAAATCGAGCGTGGCTTGCTTGCCCGGTTTGCCTTTTGCAACCAGATAAAGCTCGCGTGCCGGTGGCGAAGGATATTTTCCTGCGGCGATTGCCGACAGCACCTGGCCAAAAGTCTGGTAAAAATCTTCATCTGCATCCAGCTGCCCGTTCTCGTTAACATCAATCGGAATCACTTCAATACCCGGGTTTTTATTTCCGGATTTAACATCATACAGGTAAATGGTATTATTAAAACCGATTCCCTTTTCATCTTTCACCACAGCATCGGCGAGGCCGGGATCGCCAAAAACACCAACGCCTTTCAGGTCTTCCTGCTTGCTACCAAGATAAGCAGCCCAGGTTCCGGCAGCACCACAGGCATCAGAACGCGTAAAGACATTAATTGGCTGATCCATGCTTATCCCGCCTATCTGGTTCCAGTTCGTGTAGTTGTCTTTGATGTAAAGACGCTTGAATTCTTCGCGGGTAATTCCCCGTTTCTTAAGCGTTTCAACCACCGGATTTGCGGCATTGATGGTTGGGATAACAGCATCCTTTGTAACAGCAATCCACCAAACACCTTTATCTATTTCGGTCTGGGAGATTTCGCGCGAAAACATTCCAAGATCTACCGTGCCCGAAAGCGCATCGGCCATTCCTTTCCCGGCTCCTCCGGCTGAAATATTAAACCGAACGTCGGGATGTTCTTTCTGATACTCTTCACTCCACTTTACAACCAGCGGATACAAAGCAAAGGCCCCCGAAAGGCTGATGGTCTGTTCTTTGTTTTTTGTTGAGGTGCAGGCAGTAAACAACACTAGAATAACCAGGATTAAAGTGCTTTCTATTGATTTCATAATTATAACATTTCAAATTTTAAACTTCAATTTTTAAATAATGTGGGAACAAACGTTAACTGTAAATACAGAAACTGAGCGAAACCGGGATCTACCACTTCCTGCAGCGTTTTCAGTGAACGCGTGGGCAGAAAAAATGAATAGCCACATTCAAGCGCTCCCCAGTCTGAAAATTTATGTTTCAAAACCAGATCGTTGTCATAGCCCAGCTTTTTATCCGAAGGAGTAGTTTCATTTACCTGTGCCAAAGTGAAATATTGCCCCATGTTTTTCAGGCTGGTTTTGGCCGTGATTTTCACATCGAAATAAAAATAATAATATACCAAACCACCCTGCTTTGTGTCCTTACTGAAATTACTGAAATAATCCATGCTACCGTAGAAACGGTGCCGCGAGCCATACAATACATCAAAAAGATGATCGTTTTTTTCGTTCGTATTTTTATTTCCCGACAAATAACTTAGGCCAATGCCCGGCGTAATTTTTCCACTTTGATACTTCAAATCAAAGTTGGCCATCCAGGCACTTACTTTTTTTGCTGAATTATTTTTCCCGAACTGATAATAAAGGTTTCCCATCACATTCAGGCGGTCTTTAGTAAAAGTTGTATATAGTCCGATGGTTTGTTTGAAAAAAAGTTTGTTATCGGTTTCTGTTTGAGTGACTCCTGATGCAATATGCGAAACCGATAAATTCCAGGATTCTGAGAAACGGTGTTTGGCCCAAACGAAATTCAGCGTTTTAATTCGGGTTGGATCGTAAAAATTATCAGCGGTATTGTTCCCGGCAGTGTTCCAGGTCGTTCCGGCGTGTATGTCCCAATCGTCCGATTGCCATTTATAAATCAGGGCATCGTAAGCAATTCCGTTCTGGTTCCAGTTTCGGGCCGAAAGAATGCGCTGATTATCGTAAACCAGCTGCTGCCTGCCAACCGAAAGCCAGCCTTTAGCGCCCGTTTTTATCTGCACGTAACCTTCGAATAAATCGAGCGAGGCTTCATCGCCATAAACACCGGTAGAACTGCTTAGTTGTTCGTCGCCCCAAATCCGTACATCCTGCGGCGTTATTTTTAATTTTAAATGTTCGTTTTCGAAGGAAAAAGACAGGCGGGTACGCTGCGAAATTACTGCCGCCGGAGTAGTTCCTTCGGCTGCTAGTTTCCGATATCCGTTGCGCAATTCGAAACGGTTACGGAGTTGGGCATCAACTGTGAATTGTGCGAATCCGCTATTCGACAGCAGACAAACAATAAAAAAAGTGAAAATATATTTCGTCCGGGAAATTGATTGCGATCTTTCCGAACCTATTATCAATTTTAAACACCGCTTGGTTTCAAACATAACTTTTGTATTAAAACTTGCTTACAAAAGTATTTTGGCAAAACCACACGGGGAACAGTTTAAAAACGTAAAAATCAGACTACGTTTTTATACGTAGTTACGAAATTCTCAGATTTGAAGTAAGCCGCTTTTTATGGCGTAAATAACCAGGCTGGCCGTATTCTTCGATTGTGTTTTCAGCAACAGATTCTCGCGATGTTTATCTACGGTGCGTTTGCTTAGCACTAGTTTTTCGGCAATTTCCTGGTTTGTAAGCCCATTGCATATCAGCAATAAAACTTCTGTTTCGCGTTCGGTTAAGTCGCTGTCGATGGTATTAAAATCGCATTTGTCGGGGTACTTCAAAATATCGTTTAATATTTCAATCGAAATATAACTGTTCTCGTTTCTTACCGCGGCAATTGCCTTTTCAACCTCCTCGAAATTTGAATTTTTTAGCAAAAAACCACAAGCTCCGGCATCAATCATACTCAGGTAATAATTTTTTTCGGAGTACATCGATAAGGCCAGGACTTTTATAGACGGCTGAAGTTCCCTAGCTCGTTTTGCGGCTTCAATCCCGTTCATCACGGGCATTTCAATATCAACCAGGGCTATTTCTACCGGATGATTTTTCAGACCTGATATAAACTCTTCGCCATTGTTGGCTTCAAAAACGTCGCCCACAAAACTCAGGTTCGTAAGCAGCAGTTTCAGCCCCTGCCGAAAAAGTGCGTGGTCGTCTACAATATAAATGTCAATTTTATCCATTGTTGCTTGTGCTTACCGGGAAATAAAATTCGATTAAAAAACCATTATCGGGCGCAGTAACAATTGTATAATGGCCGTTTAACGATTTTGTGCGCGAAAAAATATTATTCATTCCCATCCCTTTGTTTTTACTGCTTTCTTTTCCATGTTCGTACTCAAATCCAATGCCATCGTCCATGTAGCGAAGGTGATAAAACGCGTCGTTTCGCTTAATTTCGAGATAAACTTTTTGCGGATTCGCGTGCGTAAAACTATTGTTCATTAATTCCGAAACAATACGGTACAGGTTGATACTCATGGCGTCTGGCAGCAATTTTTCATCAATTTGAAAATCGAATTCCCAGCCAATTTGTTTTTGCGAAAAAAGCTGTGATGCAAGCGATTCGAGTGCCTGTTGCAGTCCGTAATTTTTCAAAAGGTGCGGACTCAGGTTATTGGCGATTTCCTTTAGCGTAAGAATTGAATTACTTGCCGCAGCATGAGCAGATTCAATAATCTTTTGGTTTACTGAAGAAAGGTTTTCGGTTTTTATCGCGCTCAGTGTCATTTTTATCGAGGAAAGTACCGGCCCCATTCCGTCGTGCAGTTCGCGGGCAAAAGTTTGCCGGGCTTTTTCTTCGGTGTTGATCATGGCCGACAACACTTTTTGCTCATTCTCTTCCCTCAGCTTTTCAATTTCCTTTTGCAGGTTGAAAATTTTCTTGATAAAAATTACCCCCACAAAAATGAGAACCGAAATAGAAACACCGATCCAGGCGTTGGTCTCATTGTTCGGTAACAGTTGCGAATTCCAAAACAAATTGGAAAAATCTAAAAGTCGCCGCAAAGCCATTAAAATGAATGCGCCTGAAATTAATATCCACGAAATGTTAAAACGCGTGCGACGAATTAAACTTATGGCGAGTATTGTTGCAATAAGCTGAAACAACATGGAGAGCAACAAAGCAAATTTTAATGTTGTCATCTTTCAATTTGTTTATTCAGAAACAAAACTACAGTTTAGTTCTACTTCTTGTTCCTTTTTTGCAAAAAAAGGAATTCTGGACTACAGACTAAAGATTGGACGCAGTGCTGTTTTGCAATTTATTCAAATATGTTTAAAAAGTTTATTTTAGGCTATTTCCAGAGCTCCCTCTTATTTCAATCTTATTCTGAGCCAAATCTTTCTCTCTCCATTTCCTCAGCATGCTCCCTAACCATCTGTTCATAGCTTTTAACCTGTTTACGAATTTTTGAGATAACATCCCGGTCCCGGTTATAAGTAAAAATTGATTCCAGCTGAGACAAAACCTTAGTATCTACTTCGCCTTTGAGTTTAATATATCTATATTTCAAATCATTATCTCTTAGCTTTCCATTGGTATTAAGTTGCCAAACGTTACCGCCCAGTAAAAGCAAAATAGCAAGCGCCATAGAAATAATGGTGATGACAGCCTTACTATTCCTAAAATCGATCCTAATGTGGTGTTCCTTCCTAACAATAACATCTTTTGGTATTTTTAATTGGTCAATCCGTTCGTTTATGGGAGAAATTGTGGCCTTTAGCTCCCTTTTTACCGCTGAAAGATTTTTACCGACTTCGCGAATGGTATAAGTCGATGCTGTAACCATATTCTTTTGTAATATTCTTAATTGCTCGGTTGAAAATTGCGTTTGTTTAACTTGGTTACGGAATTCATGAAGTAAGACTGCAATTTCTTCTGTATCCAGTTTCGTTTGTTCCCCTGAGACTGTTCCGTTACCTAACTTATCAATTTTTTGTTTTAATTCTTCGAACAGCGTAAAAACTGTGGAAGCATCTATTTTTCCAACACCCATAATTCAACGATTTAAAATTACAATCCTCGCCCCTCTTCTCTCCCTCTTTGCCGCTTGACTTTATATATTTTTTCTTTGCTGCGCATTTTATCCCTGTCTGCTGATCGATCCATCAACTGGGATAGTTCCCGCATATATGAAATCGTGGCTCCTGCCACATCAGAAAGATCTTGAGTTTGACCGGGCTTGTGTTGATGGTCTAGACTTATCTGCTCTGCCAGTAGATTTTGCTGCAGCTGATAATTAATTTTGGAATAACTAAAGGCCCTGTCGATTTTTGATCCATTAAATTCATACCCATTTTTGCCAAACCTCACTCCCTGGATTTTTTCTGTGTTACCGTTCTTTCTGAACTCAGTTGAGATTCCTGAATTCTGAAGTTGGACTCTTAACTCCAGCCAGTTCTTACTTTTTGGGATGGCTGATTTTAACGAATAATATATCTCATACCTGCTTTTATCAGGTTCTCGGAGCCTGTGAACTTTTACATTCTCTTTTCCCTTGGCAATATAAAAACCATATTTTTTGGTTATTTCCATACATATTTTAGTACTCCGCAGTTTTTCTTTTTGGTCCGATATCCGGTTACCGTTGTTATCGATTCGGTTTATCACCAGGTGTATATGTGGATGATCGGTATCAAAATGACGAACAACAATATATTGCGTATTGCCATAGCCCATTTTATCCAGATATTCTTGTGCGATCCTGATCATCGACTGATCGGTTAGACGGTGTTTGTCCTGTACTGAAAAGTCAAGAGATATATGTGCCACTGGTTTCGTGATTTTAGGTTTCAATTTGCTTTGTGTGTTAAAATCCTGAATAGTTGTACGTCTGTCTTTTAACCGTACACCTTCTCCATGTAATAAACGGGCATCCTTTTTATCCAGGATATAATTTACTACTCCCTGAAAACCACCTCCCTGAGTTATTTTAGCAATCATCCTCAATCTTTTTAATCACCCCATCCAGACGCTGATTTATAGCAAGACACCGCATGTGTACTTCGGAGTAACCAGCAGCATTTGCTGTTCGTGCAATCTGATTAATATTGTTAGCCATACCACAGAGCTGTCGAATGTGTCCCATCAGTTCTGGACTAAGCCGCTGTTTTATTTCACTTGAACGAATGCACCGGCGAATAAATTCGCTGCGATTCATTCCTGCAACACCTGCTTTACCTCTTAATGAATAATATTCTTCCGTATCCATCTTAATGGTAATTTTATAGCTCTTTTTTACGGAAGGAGGTTTGGTGGGTCTGCCGTTCGTATTTCTGTTTTTTATCATTCGCATCTTACTTTCCTGTTTAATTGTTTATGAGACCGGCGGGATGTTTTTGCCTCGCAGAGCAAGGTTTCGGTCTGACCGAAACACAAACTTGCTCCGTTGAAAAAAGTCAGTACCCTATAGCTCCATCCCTCTGTCCTTATGTATCCGCATCCTGGAACAGAGATACTCATTCAGGTCCTTGTAAATGGAATATCGTTTGGACATATCGCGAGCTTGCGGACAGGATGATTTAATTTTCTGAAAGGCATTTCGTCCACTTACATCATTATCCAAATAAGTAAAGATATTGGTGTGCATTTTTAGAAAAGGAAGTGCCTTTTGGACGTTGGCCACCGAATTTAAAACAACCACATCGTATGGTGTCTTTTCGGTTTTTTGTAAAGTCAAGTAGGAAAGAAAATCCCAAAATCCTTCAAAAGCCAGACAGACATAACTGGCATTATTTACCGTAGAAATTTCTTTGGGAGGAACACAACCTTTAAATCCCGAAGGGCTACTCAGTTCATAACCTCCACTGTCATTACCAAATCCAATTGAGTAGTACATCCGATCACGGTTCTGGTAGTGAACTTCGCGGCAATACAGATTTGCCAGCGACAAATCAATCCTTCTGGTATTTACCCAGTCAACCAGTTTTGGATGAGAGATGCTCCGGACATCACGAACGGTAATTGCCAATTCATTGCCTTTCGTATTGTTCAATTCATTTTCCCGGTGAAAAGAAGAATAATTCCGTTTGGGCACGGTAGTAAGCTTTTCCAAGTGAGTGACAGCTTCAGAAAAAGAACAGCGATCCATTTTCATTACGAGGTCTATAATTGAACCGCCTTCGTTTATTCCAAAATCATACCAGATATTTTTCTGATAATCCACTTTTAAACTTGCATTTTGGTCTTCACGAAATGGGCATAAATACATACCGTAGCTATTAAAATTTTTCTTGGGCCGGATCCCATTCATATTGAGATAATCCCTGATACTTAGTCGTTTTATTTCTGACAGTGCCATAAGTTTTGATTTTTTGTTGTTTTGTTGCAAAACATGGTTAACTAGAAGTGATTCAATTGCTTACAGAAGCAACAAGTCTGCAACAAGCAGTTTGAATGTGGTTATTTGTTTACAACAAACCAGATTTTGTTGTGCCGTTGTTGTAATGTTGTTGTTATATTTTACCTACTAGATTTCAATGGTTTACATAGAAGCCCACAACATTACAACAGGATTTTATTGATTTGAGACATTGTGATCTCCATATATCGACCTTTTCTTTTCACCGGGGCTATTTCTCCGTTTGGGTCGATATAATAAAAACTGTATTCACTATTATTATGTGAGCTTAGCCCCCAGTTGTCTTTGAGAATATTACGAACCAAACCAATGTCTGCACGTAAACCGGCTTCACGTATTACCTCTGTGAGGTCTTTGGGACAGAACCACATTTTATCCAGTGCTAAACCATCCATAACATCGTAACAATAAGTAGCCAGTTCAATCTCTACTTTATTGACATTGTATCTTTTTACCTTTCTTAAAGCCGGAGTTTCTATCGCTGCGGGGCTAAACCACATCCGTGACTGATCTTTTGTAGAAAGTTCCCGGTGAAGAAGAAAGTGCAGGAAGTACGGAATTTCCTTAGCCATTTTCTCCTTCAGGTAAACATCGTCCTTTTCTATTGTATGCACCTTTCGGATCCAAAAACGGATTTCTTCCCTGGAGATAATGATGGGATTGTGTTCTTTATTGGAGCAGAGCACAAATTTGGCAAAGAATTCAATCTCTTTCCGGTCTTTGCCTTTTGCTTCCATCTTATAATCAATGGCAGTTGCGAGATTTTTTATTTTCTCGGTATCTTCGATTTTATTGATAAGCAACTCATCAACCAGTATCAAAAGTCGGTTTGCCCAATCTGCATTAAACTGACTGCGAAAATCTTCGTTATTGTTGAATGTCGAGTTTTTACCAAAGATCATTTTCAAAAAGCGAAGAAAGGTTGTCTTTCCTGTATTACTCTCCTTGGAAACCAGCAACAAAATAGGCAGTATTTGTGTGGGCTTTGTGTAAAGGAGCTGGATGTAGTCCAGTCCAAGCTCAATTTGCTCTCTGAAAATATGATTAAGAAACATTCGGATGTATGGAAACTCACCTGGCGCAGGCTTATAATTTAGTGGTTCGTACTGATTTAAAAATGTACCGTGTACTTGTTTATAATGAATATGGTCAGGAATGATGCAAAAGCCATCGTATTTATCGATTTCCGGAAGGTTGTTTTTCCCGAAATCCTGCCGAAGCGTTTCATAACTCCAGGGGATTTTCTCCTCTACAAAATCGCCACTGATAAGCGGTCTTTGAACGATCTTATATAAGGTAGTTCCAACGCGGACGTATTGGCGATTATTTTGGTTTTCTTGTGTTTTGTCATTCATAGTGCTTACATTTTTCGTCTGGCACTTCGGGCAAGTGTTAAATCTATTTTGGAAGAATCGTGTCGGGATTTTGTCTGATTTTCTGCCCACAGAAGTATCTCCTTCCGCGAAAAGACCAGCTTATTACCATACGTTTTGCATGGTATTTTACCAGTAGAAGTCAACTTATAGATTTTTGCTTTTGACGTGGGATAGCCATGTTCCTTTAACAATTTCAAAGTATCGTCTAAAGTCATGGTATCAATTTTTGGTTGGGGAGCCTGTTTCGGCAGCGCCTGTGATACGGCCTCACTTACGATTGCCCGTAGTTCATCGGGCGTTGTTACAATAATGTCTGACATAGTATTCCGTTTTATGGTTACACCTAAATTTTAATTAACTCAGGAGCAAAATAAAAACGAATACAACTGGCAGTCAAACAGATAAATAGCCTTACGCAAAGAGACAAAAAGAAGTAAATAGTGATTAAATATTGAAATAAATCCTCAAGTTGAGTTAAGCAAAATTCGAATGGGAGTAAAACGATATAAAGTATATCAATGTAAAACTGAAAAGTTTTTTTTACATTTTCTTCTTTTGATTTTGAAGTTGTTTCAGAATCAAGTCAGGCGGGAAGATCTCTGTATTGTCCATTACTTCTGATTTTACAGAGCTTATAAATCCGTCCTTAATCCATTTATCAAGGGTTGGCCTCGAAATTTTTAGCATTTTGGCAATATCTTTTTTCAGAACAATCGCCTCACCGTTTACTATTCGAATGAATTCTTTGTTCACAACCATATACCTTTCCAGGTTTTCAATAGCTTTATCAATATTCTGAATACGAGGATTGATTTTCTTTCTCACCGATATTTCGAGGGTATTCATATCGTAATCAGCCAGTTCTGGTTTTTGCTGCAGTTCTGCTACGATTGCATCATAAACTTCCATTTCTCTGGCTGGTATTTTGTATTGTTTGCGACGGGGCATATTACTTTTTTTTTGTCTAAGAATATCTAATTTATTTTTAAAGAACAGGAATTAGACATTTTATCCTACTGATATACAACAACATAAAACACATCACACTTTATTAAATGTCTAGAAAATATCTATACTATCCTTTGTTAGACATTTTCCACAACTTACCATGTGGTTCAATAATTCCCGTGTTTTTAAGTATCTGCAAATTGTTTTTTATTTTATTCTTCTTTTGTGCTATATCCAGAATATCAGGAAGCTTATCCAAAAGAATTTCCTCAAAATCAGATCTTCTACCTTCACCAAACTTTTCCAAATAATCAATAATTATCTTTTTACAGTACTCATCATCAATACCCTTTTGTTTGATATAATCATTTTGTTGCCCTGTTTTTTCGGCAACCACGGAAGAAATGTGAAAATTAGGTTTACGTCCTTCAATTAAAAAATTTGTCCGAAGAGTCTTTATCTCTTCATCAGTTAACGATTTCCCTTTCTGCACCTTGTCTAGCAAAATTATATCATCAAGGCTTAAGTCTGGCATCAACGCAAGTTTCTGCGCATATTTTTCATCAAGTACTTTCCCTGTAATTGTCACCGTAACCTTATTGTTCTCAAGATTATATTCAGGCAACGGAAAAAATTTATTCTTCTGAATGACAAACATTTTCTTAATACCGCTTCCAATGGTGTCAATCAGATTCAGATTTACCATTGCATTTGCCAAAAACGGGTTCCGGTATTGTTCTTCAGGAGCATCTGCAGTAATAACCGATTCAACCGATTCGGGAATAAAGTGTCCTAAGTTGCTAAATGTAAGAAAACCATCTTCCCTTTCAACAACATTAATCTTTCCTCCTAAAGTATAATCCTGGTGAGCAATACAGTTGTTTAATGCTTCACGAATAATATATGGTTCAAACTGATCGACCTCATCAGGGAACAATGTGCCGGATTTCAGATAACGGTATTTCAGGTTTCTGATTTTTGCATATACATTCTCAACTTCAAGTAATAACGGACAAAAAAAGTGTTCATAATCCTTTTCAATTTTGTCACGGTCGCGCAATATCCAGGTGATTTTTGATGATGCCGGATTTATAAAAGTATCCGATTCCGGATTGCCAAGCAGCATAATAGCTGCACGCGTTAGTTGGCCGTTGATGGTAATTTTGGCCTTATTCAAAAACGTAATGTCATCCCATGTTAGAATCTCATCCTTCAACTTAGGATGTTTCTCAGCAAATTGTTCTCTTGCCTTTTTTATGGCTTCTACTGATAAGTCTTTTATTGTCGCATCAGGTACAATTTCGGCACTCCAATCAAGATTCGTTTGTTGATTTCGAATACGTTCAATCTTGTTAATGTTTAATCCCGTTAAACTTTCTCCGTCGCGGGCATAAAACATATTCTTCCATGCAACGGGCATTCCTTTTGGAGCAGCCGGAATCTGAAACATCAGGACATTGTTTTGTGCAACCGCAACCCGATGAACAGCAATAAAACTGAGAGTAGGAGAAGTATTTGTTGCAATTTCCTTTTTATATTCGTTCAGTTGTTTATCCGATATTTGTGTTCCAACAATATTTTTATCATTATTTACTCCAAATAACAACCATGCCTCCGGCTTCCCAGTCAGGTTCGCTTCGTTGCTTAATGCTGAAAAGTATTTGCCAAGCTTGTCCTTATCAAACTGATTTTTGGCTTCCTTAAACTCCAAAACCTCTGTTTCGACAGGACTTTGCAACAATTTATATAATAATTCTTCCATTAATTATTCTGCTTATTCTCCAAAGTTAGTTAATAAACTCGCATTCTTTACCCGTTCTTCCTTTTCAAAGGAAGCCAGGTAGTTTTCTGTAGTCTTCAGATCCTTATGGCCCAAACTTTCTGAGATATAAGCAATGTTCGCACCCGATCTTTTAAGGACTGTGGCATAAGAGTGGCGGGCCGTATAGGTACTAAGCCCAGCAATATTCATTGCTTTACCTATCTTTCTTAGCCGCCTATTACAATTACTGATTACATCCCGGGTTCTTTTCTTTATTTCTAAAGGAGTTTCACCTCCTTTTAAAAAGCCAAATATGTAATTATCAGGATTTTTATCTTTCGTTCCCCACCTATCCATTATTGCTTGCATCTCGGGTGTAATTACCGCACAAATATCCTTTTTAATCCTTGATGTTTTAATTGTTTTTGATCGTATAAAATATAGTTCGTCGTTTTTAATATTGGAATATTTTAATGTAATCAGATCAGCAAAATTGATTCCGTTACAGAGATAGGAAAAGAACCATAGATCACGGTAGTGCTCAGTTGCTTCACTACCATCGGTATAAGTAATTAGATTCTTAATCTGCTCCAGATTTAAGGCCAATTTACGTCCTTCACCTGTTGGTATTTTATATTTACCCCGGCCAAAAGGATATTGGCTCTCCTTTATTAATCCTATTTCTTTTGCACTATTCAAAACTGTTCGGATTGCGCGACCTCGCATTCCAATTGTTGTATAGGATTTTCCTTCTTTTAATTGAAATTTTTCATATTTCTGTAACCACTCTGGAGTAATAAAATCCAAGGGGATATTTTCTCCAGCAAAACTTTCAATACTTTTCAAGGCATAGCTATAGTACTCATGGGTATTTATCTGATCGTTTTGAAGTAATGAATCTAACTTTGTTTTAAAACAAACGTTCAAGGTATCACCAACACCGTTTCCTAAATAATTATTTAAAACAATAAAAGAAAACTTATCGTCACGTTCCAACTTCACAACTGCTGACTTAACTTTATCAAAAGAATGTTGAACATCAGTTTTTAACGAGATCTGTTTTTTGCTTTTGGTTATCGGTAACTTTTCCCAATCGGCTTTACTTAAACTTTTGCCAGTTGAATAATAAACTCTTCTTCTTTTAAAAGTTACTCGTATCTTTATAGGGTAAGTTTGTTCTTTTAATTCCCTTCTTTGATCCAAGATTGATGCGATGGTAATTCCATTGTTTGAATAGCTAAACATCGGAGTAAATTTTCAGTGTACAAATCAAATAATTTGCACACAATTTGCACACAAATCTAACGATTATATCCAAAAGCAGCAAAATAAAAACCACCAAACAAGACACATAACCACCTATAATGCAATCTGTTATCAAACATTTACAAATTCATGAAAATTAAAGAAAATCCAAGATTTCTAATTCATAATCATGAGGTCGGCGGTTCAAGCCCGCCTCTCGCTACTGAAAAAACAACAGATAGCCTGTATTCATAACGGATACAGGCTTTTTTGATTTTGATTTGGGACACATATAGGACATTTTGATGAATTTGAGCATTTATAAAACAGCATAAAAAAAAACCGGATTTTAGTCCGGCTTTTAAATATTTCTTTGGTATTTATTTTCTTTCCAGTTTTGAAAGAACCTCCAATTTGTCCCAGTATTCTTTCCAATAAGAATTTGATTTGCTAGATTGATTCATGGGATTTGTACCATCGTTATACAGCCACACTTCATAAATCTCGCCCTTATCATCTCTTCTTACAGACTCTCCATCTCTGGCTGCAATACTAAGAAGTACCTTTTCCGTCAAACCTTTATATCGCGTATAAATCGGCGATCCTTCAATTTCTTTTTCTGGAAAGAAATCTGTTTTGTGATCCTTACTATTAAATCCTAATGGCATATATTCACGATTGAAAGCCATCCATTCCCCATTGTTGTTTCTTGCCAAACCATATGGCAGGTTAATTCTAAAAAAATCTGAAAGCATAATTTTGTTGTTATCATTAATTATAATTGGTTTTTATATACTCTTTGTACTTGACAATTTTACACCTAGTGTTTTTTATTATCATTTGATTCTCTTTTATAAAAGATTCTATCTTATCATCCTCCGTCAATCCCTCATATGCCTGAAGATCATCCACTGAAATCTCTGCAATCTTCTTAAGCACAACTAAAGGCCTCATACCTGCAGTTTGATCATCCATAAAAATACCGATCATTTCTCTCATAATTATTGGTTTTAAAATCTTGTTGTAAATATTCAAGTACATTAATAAAGAACGTTCGTCCTAATCATTAGTTGCAATGAGCCAACCAAACGTCCAGCCCATTGTGATGGTCCCCCACTATATGGCTGTTGTGTGCAATACTACTCCACATCTTGTATGTATGTAGGTAAATTATCAATTTCGGCAATTACTTTTTGCCAATATTCTGAATTATCAGTAGTTAATTTAATTGATTTTTTTGCACATATTTTTGCATCATCAGTCACGTTCCAATAAACATCATTTGTATCTAAATACTCCTCAAGTTCTTTTACTATTTCAATTGCCTTTTCTTTTGGTGTCATACCGTACTGCACACAACAAAGTATATAAAACAGGGCTTGTTATGTGGCTTATTTGAACCCTTGCAGCTTTTAATTAAGTTAGTGTCGGTTCGATAGGTTCTGCTTCCTATTCGCCCCGATTTCATATACACGCCGGATTGACCAATTATTTTATTATATATTTCTCGTTACCGGCACTATTTAAACCGTTCGCGTATTTTATTCAATAAAATTTTCTGTTCTGCGGTAGGCTCTTGTTTTCCAAGAATAGCACTTTTATCTCTTACATCCTCCATGTACGTAACCATTAGCCCCATTTCATAGGTAACGGTTATAATTGCTACAACGTCGGGATTAACACTAAAAATAAACATCTCATCATCCCCTCCCAGATATTCATACCGTTCTTGCAAATACAAAATAAGCTTATCAACAATATCGTCATTCTCTTCCAGCAAAACAGATGCTCCCTGAAGTTTTCCTGAATCGAACACATATAAAATCCCTTCAACATCCGAGTTATCACCCTCATAAAGCAAACCGTCCTCAACTTCAGCTACAAGTTCCCTGGTTTCAAAAGATTTTACATCTGACATCGAACAGCCCAAATCGACACATGGAATTGCATACAAATTACTGTATGGTTCAATTATAATATCGCAATAATCTTGGAATTCGCCTCCTTCTGTTTGCGCCATGATACGGGTCTCTCCAACGCGAACCCCCTCGGCTACTCCTGCTGAAGAAACATCAACAACGTTATTATCCTCGCTAAACCATGTTACCGGAGGCGTTTCATCGGCATCAAGCGGATTATAAATAATACCGAGTTGTTCATCTTCATCATAATGCATTGTGATTTGATCGCGATCGATCTCAATTGATTGCAGGCTGTTATCTTCATCAGAGCACGAAAATAGAATAACAGCGATGGTTAGGTAAATTAACTTTTTCATTAGTGTAGTATTAAAGGTTGTTTTTGGTTGTTTTTTCAAATGTAACAAATGTTTATTCCAAAAACAACCGAACTAGATATCATATAGCTCATTATTAGAACAATGGAACTACCACAGTAGAATTTCGTACTTTGATGACTGCGCAATTTTCCCACTCATTCTGGATAGTTTTATAAACTTTGTTAAGAAATACTTTGAATTAGTTACGATCATGTCCCTAAACCAAATACAAAGCCCCGTCTTCGATTTCACCAATGTATTCACCTGCAGGTACCACGGAATCAAATTCCGGATAGTAAGCCTTGAGTGATTTCCCTTCATCACGGATTCGCGTAAGGATCCTGGTAACCTCTTCTTCCGAACCGGCCGCAATGATCAACAACGGGACCAGCTCATAAAGCTCACCCTCTCCCCTGGTTATTAAGAAGTGTTCCAAGAGATCCTCCAAGCTCATATTTTTCAATTCTGAGATCATAACTTCAAAGATATCAATAAAGTACCAAATAAAGGGTTCAGTGTCCTTCCATGGGTAAAGGTTTTAGTCCTGAGGGGATATGAACCTTGCCCCCTCGCCTGTTAAAAGCCAGTTAAGGTTGACCCGGAGCCGCTGGTAGAGCTTAATCATTGTGGCTTGCTTAAGATTTATGGCCCCGGATTCAACCTTATTAATGTACTGAATAGACTCATCCAACCGGCGACCAAGTTCCGCCTGGGTGATGTTCAACTCTCTTCTGATCTCTGTAACTCGCTTACTTGTTTCCATGACTTAATATTTTAAATGTTTCAAGTCAAAGGTACTGGGATAAGGATCTTGATTCAATACCACAAATGAGGGAAATAGAGCATACTTCAGTATCGGATTTGCGATACTGCTTTTCAAACCCCCTGAACACACTTTTCAAAAAGCGCCTTAAAATCAACGAGATACTATGCCATCAAATGTTGTCCTTTCATATTCCAAAGGGAATTCCCTTTTTCGCAGGGCGAGGCAGGGCTCTGTCGATTGCAAATTTTTAAAGCGTAAATTATGTCTGAAAAAAAGCAGTCGACACAGAAGAGTGAAAAACGTCAAGGAACTTCAACAATCAAATTTTGGTTATGGTCACTTGAAAATGTAGAGTTAAATCTGAAAACCATTATGCTATCCTGGCTCCATATTTTTGGAATAGGTATAATTGCTTTACTGCTGATTTATATTTTGGTAAAGATGGGCCTATTCGAATATGTAATCAGGATTATTGAAGCAACCAAGGCATAAAAAAACCTCCCGAAGGAGGCTCTATCAAATATCTGCGTGTTATTTCACTTCTAATTCTGCAAAGGATTCAGCAAGCAGCTTTGCATAGTAAATCTCCGTAGACGTGGGTAACAAACCTTGAACGACGGCATTATTGTTAATTGCTTCAGCGGTTACTTGGGCCAAACCGTAAACAACACTGTTAAGTGCCTTGGAAACACGGCTAGGCTCTTCCTGTGTTAATAGGTCCTCAAGCTTCGCCAGTGAAAATTTCTGTCCACCGAATTTAATTGTATCACCTTCAATAGTAACCATACTTTTATTACCACTAACGTTTTCAAAAACATACTTAATTTTTTGATTTTCCATGATTCTCAGTTTTAAGCGTTTAATAATTATTCCTTCACTTTTGGATGCTGATCAATCCACTCCGTAGAACTCAAAAACTTCTCAAGTTCGTGTATTAACCAAATATCATGCGTACTAGGTGCAATATCGCATTCTTTGACACCTTCAAGTCCTGTGTTAATGAATGCAGCCATTAACTGTGAGGTTCTAAAAACAGACTCTTTTAATGCGATTCCTGTCTCCTTTAATTCTTGTATTTCGCAGAGCTTAATCAATTCCCGTAAATCGATTTTCGATGTGCAAACATACATGTAAGGTCCATCCAATGTAATTTCATGATTGGCATGACCTGAGGGAATTGTGATGGTCGTAATTTGATTTTCCATATCTCTATTCTTTTTAAGGTTTAATAATTCGAAACAAAGTGATTTGACCGGCTGGCCATAGATTCAATAAAGCTGCTCTCTTCTGAACTGAGTTCCTTACCGCTATTCGACTTTTCAGCCAATTGCGTTATATGAGCGTGCTCTCCGGCAGAGAGAACCTCACTACTTATCGATACATTTAGTGATTGAAAGATGATTTTCATAGTGCATATTGTTTTAAGGTTTCAGTTCTAACCTGGTAGTAAGTATCAAATACCTCAGCTTTGGTAATTCCGGGCTGAGCTTTTAAATGGTCCAAAAACATTTCCAGATAACCGCCAATTCCGATTGATTTAATCAGGTTGGTTTTCGATGTTGTTATTTGTCTTAAATCCATTTCATTTAGCATTACTATAATTTTTACTCAACAAATGTAAGTATTATTATAATTCAATGCAAGCAATACTATAATTTTTTGATTATTTATTTAGTTTTACTATAATTTTATATAACTTTGTTTGAATTCAAGAATGAAACATCATGTTAAAACTGAAGGAGATTTTAAAAGAGAAAGGGAAAACCGGCAAAGAATTGGCGGAATTGGTAGATGTTACTCCCGCCACTATCTCAAATATCATTAATGGAAATCATTTTCCAAAGCCGGAACTATTGAAACAAATCGCTCAGGTTCTTGATGTAGATATCCGGGAATTATTCATCCCAACGAAAGAAGAAAAACAAAACTTTGACTTTAAGTGCCCCAACTGCGGGACCGAATTAATTGTGAATAAAAAAAAATAGTCACGCCTGGACTAAAACCCTTTGCCCCTTAAGGACTCTGAACCCTTTAATTAGGACTCTTCCGACTTCAAAACACATTACAACCTTTAAAAACTATTGAAAATGAATGATTTGCTCAAGGTGTTTGAGAATAAGGTTCTTGTTAAAGAGGCCGACCTTTCAGCTTTGATAGCTGAAGTAAAGAGTTTACGCGAAGAGGTGTCAAAATTAAAAGAGCCTGATACTTCCGGCTCCGATATCCTGACGACTAAGGATGTTATGAAAGACCTTGACCGGAGTAGAAAAACAATCGACCGATTAATGAAAGATCCTATTAATCCATTACCAATGGTCCATTTATCTCCCCGAAAGCTGGGAATTACCCGAGACAAATACGAAGCCTGGAAGAGATCAATAGGTTTATAAATTCCATTAAGGACCATATCATTAATGACCGGCACGAATATTTCAGTATAGAAAGCAGCTGTAACAAGTGTAAACATTTCGACCGATTATCTTCCTGCTGTAGTGCATTTCCCGATTGTATTCCGATAGATATCCTCTCAGGTCAACTTACACCTTGAATCGATCGAATGTCAGGAAAACGGATTTATTTTTACGGCAATGTGAAATAGCAGATTGTAGATTCTAATCTTATTGAGAGATTGAAATCGAATCAATTGTCCAATCCTCAAATTTCTTAAACGGCACTAATCTTCTTTCCAAATCCGAAATGCTTGACTCAAGATTTTCTAATTCCGTATCTGCACTTTTGCACCAACGCCTGTAAACTACAACCGCAATGATAAAATAGACCACATAATGAAATCCCTCCAGGCATATTAAATAAATTATTGTGAATGATTTATTTGTATGTACTACAGGAGCCTTATCATGCCAATGCAACAAATAAATAACATATACATGCGTAATTAGTAGCAAGACAGCAACCATCAACAAACTTCTTCCATAACCTAAATTCCGAACCCATTTCAATTTTCGGAAACAAACATCAAAAACAATAAAAATAGCTATGAAAAATAACCAAACGTAAACCCCTAGTCTAATTCCATCGAAAACACTATCCAGAATTTCAGACTCACGTAAAAATCCCCCTGCCACTATAAGAATAAGAGCTAATGCTCCCGAGAGGTAACAAAGCGATTTAAAGTTTTTGGTTAAAAATAATGAAGTATTAAATTGCTCATAGTTCTCCTCAAACTTTTTCTCCTTCTTTTTACACTCCGTAAAGTCTTTATGGTAATTATTGTAATCCCTCTGATGTTCTGCACTACCACCGGGCTTACTGAGAGTCTCAAATTCTTTCTTTATTACAGAAAGCCTTTTTACTAATCCACGAAACCTATTATTTGGATCGTCAAAAGAGACCCTACTAAAATAGTTACTTACATGGTTTGCAAATGATTTATTAGCAAATGCATAAGCAAAACTTAAGGTCAAAATAAAACTCCAGTAAGTATTGAAGTGATAAATTTCAATATTCATCAGGGAAATTAACTTGAAAAAACCTTATCAAATAGTGTCTCGAGCTTTTTCGAATCATCAACTTGATTGAATGACCCCCTAGCTTTGTGACCATTAACATCATTCTCAACTCGAAACATTTGGCCATCTGCGGTAGCAAAATGAACCGGATATGTTTCACCAGATTTATCCTTATAATTAAAAACCTGGCCAACATTAGGTTTTATTTTAACATTGTCGGGATAGTATCCAAGCAAAGTGCTTAGCTTACCTTGGGGATCGATAACATCCTCCACCATAACACTTAACTTGCCCCCTCTATCTAAAAATCCACGTAACTCTTTTAAATAGTCCTTATTCGCCGTAACCTTCTGGTTCATAGCTTTAGAATAAATACGAACATGGTATTTAGCTTTACGAAATATATTCGCAAAGACAATGCTTGCATATTGGGCACCTGCGTTATGAAAAATATCGGCGCTGTTGTTATCTGCCAACTCTCTTATATACTCGGCATATAACATTAACTCGATTGAGGCTTTGCACATAAATGTTTAGTTTTTCATCTGATTCACTACTACAAATAGATCATTTGTAGACTCCTACCGCATTTTGGCTGCAATATATAAAAAATATATTTATTATTCGCAAGTTGCACATCCAAACATCTAAGTATCTAATAGTCAACACTCTTTATTTTGAATGTTTTAACATTTAGGCTGACATAATGAATCGCGAAAAAAAGGCCAGCCAACCGGCCAGCCCTTCGCATGAGTAAATATAAGGAAACAAAAAGCTAAACGCTCAAACCCTGTTTAATATTTGTATTAAGATCGTCAATACCCTGCTTAATATCTGCTAGGTTGTGATTATATGAGGTATTGTCGCGTATTTCCTGTAGCATTTCCAACTGCTCTTCTGCAATACCGAGCTGATCCATCATGGTTTCGTTCATGCCTACCTGGCTTTCTCTCATTGCCGAAAATTGACCAACTAGCAAGGATCCTGTTTCTTCTGTAATGCTTCGCTGAATGCCTTGAAGCGCCTCCGTATTATCTCCACTTCCGCCAAATAAGTCAATCCCGGTAGCTTCTTCCATAAGGTCGGTACCTTGCTGCATCGATGCTATTATCTGGTTCCAACCTTGAATCCAATCACCGGTATCATTTGTAAATCCGTTTTGAAGTTTTTCCCGCTCTACCGGATCAATCGCGCCGTCATCCATAAATTCGGCGAAATACTTGCTCCACGCCTGAACCGGGCCATCCAGATATTTAGTTTGCAGAGAGTTTATCATTGCCTGTCTCATCAGATCTTCAAACGTATCAGAAAAGTCAACAGCCGAATCATAGCCCTCATTTAAGCCGTCAATTATTGCGCCCGATATAGTATCAGCATCAAAGCCTAACCGATCTTGTAAAGCGGTACCAATATCTGCAGCCGTTTGTAAAATGCTATTTACTGACTCGTTAAAAGCGTTCTCATCGATGAACGTTAAATGAGAAAGAGGATGGTAAGTATATCCAACAGTGCCGGTGAGTTCCAGATACTTTTTCTCAAATTCATCCATTCCGCCGAGCATCTCATTCAATTCCTGAACTCCCCAGTTACCGCCATAAACAGTATCCATCATTTCCTTAATAGATACCCCGGTCCGTTCTCCGTTTTGTAATACATAGTGAGTGTATTGATCGAGTTCATTTTTGGATAACTCAAGTTTATCTCTTAACTCATCCAAATCGGCGATTGCAGCTTCTGACGGCGATATTAAACCGGCTTGTTGTAGTAGTCGGATTCTTTCCCTTAAGATATCATTGAGTTCGAGAGATTCTTCGTTAATCCGTTGTTGTCTTTCTGCAAGACTTTCGGATGATTCATTCCAGGAGGCAAATAAATTGCCGATAATTCCGATTCCGGATGATATTGCACCAACCCAGTTACCGGCGACAATATTCTGAGCCATGTTTGCGGCATTCATCGCAATATCAGCCATACGACCAACAGCCTCCCCGGCTTCCGTGTTAATCTCACCTATTGCAAAGCTCAAAGCCCCTAATAATTGAGAACTATCCTGAAGCCCTTTTACAAGCTGCTCATTATTGTCAGCCTGAGTGCGTTGAGTATCTATTTTGTCATGCTCGTTTTCAAGCTGCTTAGCGCCCTCCTGGGTGAGCTGCTTCATCGGTTTAAGCTGCTTGGTGATCTCTTTAGTCTGCTCTTTGTAGGCTTTGGTTTGATCCTCGATAAGCTTAGAGGCGTTACCCTTAGATGCTGTTTCCGAATTAGTACCATCTGCCCCAACAGTTCGATTAAATGGAGCCTCCCAACTCTCGTTTATAGCCTGGTTAAATCGGTCACGAACCTTCCCATAAAACTCATCAACCTTCGCCTGTTCATCGGCAATTTTAAATCGGAGCTCAACCTCCTGTTCGATCGATACGGTACCCAGCTGTTCTTTAAGTCGTTCAATCTCTGCCTGACTATCGCCCACGGTCCAGGGTTTTGGTTTATCACCTCCACCGCCACCGGATCCTGAGTCACCTGCAGAATTCAAAACCTGACGGTAAATCTCTTCAAGCTTTTTCTGCACTGCCTGATTGATTGCAATATCCTTCTGAACGATTTCAAGGTTTGCCTGGTTATATCGTCCTGTCAATGTAGCTGGTCCAAATCCCAAAGCCGCGTTAAAATTCTCGGCTTGACGCTGCAACCAACTAGGCTGTACTTTTTCCCATTGAGCGGATTCCTGACCTAAACTCACATATTCATTCTTCAACTCGATAATCTTATCAGTGATAAGCTTGAGTTTGGCTTCTTTATCATCAAGCTGATTGAGGTCTGAAAAAAGGTTATTTATTGCTGACTGAGAAGCTGGTCCGATAACGTCAGCTTGTTCATCAGTGAGGATCCGGTTAAAAAAATCCGCAAGTCCTGAAGATGTAATTTTTAGTTTATCACCTACCTGTGATAGCTCACGCTGCCACTTATTATGAACCTGGCTCCATTTATTGTCAGCCTCAAGCATCATTGTTTCATAGGCTGTTTGCATCGATCCTGTGGCCTCTGACAGCGTTTTAAGATCATCTGCCGCAGCTATTGCTTTATCCCCGGTTAGAGCCAATACAGCGTTTACACCTTCAATCCTACCCATCATGTCTTTTAAGGCGGTATCAGAACCGCCAGCCATATCACGTACAGCCTGTAGAGCTTCCTGAAATGTCATCGCCTCACTCCAACCATCACCCAAATTCTCATTTAAACCTATAATGGCTTGTCTGATTTGAGTCATGGCCATGCTGGTAGTATTACCCTGTTTCGTCAATGAAGCTGTTGCCCCCAGAATCTCTTCCAGGGAGATCTTCATTGCGCTGGCCATTGGTGCCACCTGAGCAATATTCTGAGCTAATTCCGGGAAAGTTACCTTTCCTTTTTCAACCGTTTTGAAAAGAACATCTGCCACCTGTTCGGCTTCTGTTGCATCCTTTCCCCAGGCGTTGAGAATGGTTGTTAGACCGTCTGCAGCTGTCTTTGTGTCCGTAATACCGGCCGTGGCTGCTCTACTTGAAACATCCAGCAAGTTAAGACCTGCAGCACCATCATAACCTGCAGATGCTATCTGGTAATAAGCTTGTGCTAACTGGATCGCGTCGTCGGGACCATTGGCGGCCATATCAATAATAGATTTGCTCATTCCCTCCCAGTCTTCCTGTGTAGCCTGTGAGATCGTTTGTACTTCTCGCATCGCTTTTGAAAACTCATTGGAGAAGTCGTAAGCATCGTCCCCCAACTTTGCTAGAATTAGACTTCCGGCTGCCAACGGGGCAAAAGGTGCTAACTTCCCAATGTTTCGTCCCATTCCTCCAATTATACCCTCAGCTTCCGCTGATTTTCGCTTTAAGTCGGCGTTGCTCATAGTGTTTATGAAGTGCAAGCCCTGTATACCACCTCCAATGCTCATAATATTTCAGTTTTGTGTTTCTATTTTAGTCCTTTAGTAATCTCTTTCAATAGCTTCCTTGTAGCCGGTATCGAACCCGAGATTACATCAACGCCCATTGCTTCAACATAAATTCCGTATTCCATCCCTGCCACACCAACCAACCCTATCCCATTAGGCAACGTAATTGCAATAGCTTCAGCCAATCGCTCACCAGCCTCTTTACCTTCAGATGTACTATTTGATCCTATACCCTTTATGGCACGCCTAATGATCTTTCTGTCTTTAACAATCACATATCCTATCGACGACTGCAGGTTCCCGGTGTCATCCTGAAACTGTCTATTCAAGCGGGCTTCACGGACAAAGGTTTCACCTACATACTGTAGCGCCTTTATCATTAGCTCATCCGCAACATCTGCCTGTCGATGTATGGCCCGGATAACGTTAGCGGTATTTTTTACAATAATTCGACCTTTCATTTCAATGTCTCATGTAATTCTAAAATCAAATCAGACAGCTCACTATCGGAAAGCTCAGAAGGTTCCATTTGCGAACAATCATAAATACCGGAAGCTGTCTTTATCGTAATACTTTCAATCGGCTCTCGGCGAACAATATCAAGCACCGCAACAATCTGCGACAGATCTTTTTTTGCCTCGTTCAAATCCTTTAAAAGCTGGTCCTTTTTTGCCTTGTCCGTTTCAATCCGGTACAAGGTTTTTTGGAAAAGGAATAACCTTTTAATTCCGTCAATGATTACCGTAATTACGGGATCATAAACCTTCCCTTTTGCTGTATTTTTACTTGTTTCTGCCATGTCCTATAATGTTTATTGTGTGAAATAGAAATATAAGCAACTGATAATCAGCTATTATTTTTCAATGATGCTCTCTGATTTATACATATTTCCATTTTACATGCTCGTTTTCTGTCTTTTTGTTTTTACCAATTATCACGTCCATTGTCAGGAATTTCAATAGATGATCCTTCATATTCTTTAAAGAAATCATCAGTCAATTCCGCTGTCCTGTCACCATTTGCATACTTCTTACCATCGGCCGTTGAAAGAATTCCGATAAAACCATTATCTGTCATATCGATGTATTGCCTTCCAACCTTTCGAATATTTCCGTTGGCGAATTTCTTAACCAATTCAACCTTCTCTTCCTTTGTCAATCCTTTCAAAAATTCCCTATCCATTTCTCGCAGCTATTTTCATGAGTAAATTATCCAGATCATCATCACTGAGCTTATTAATATTCACGTTCAGATCCTCTGGCAAATCATATCCCAACATCCGGTTAATACGTTCAATTGCGGATATCTTGGAGGTAAGCTTTACTGAGAAGCTGGACTTCGTTACCCGGATAGATTCGAGAGCAAGCTTTTGCTCATCGGTCAATTTTTCCAGGTCCATCTTTTTACCGTCTGTAAAGTAGTCCGGGAGCTTTGCACGCATTATTGCGGCCAATGTGGATAATACCTCTTCTCGGGTAATATCAGCGCTTTTCCGGGCTTCTTTTTGCAGGTTTGATATTTGGTCCTGTATGTCAACATTTGTCAACAGCCTTTGCCCCTGGCTTCGTGCTGTCTTTTTTGAATAACCGGCACGAATAGCCGCCTGAGTTGCGTTTAAATCAATCAGGTATTCCTGGCAAAACTTCTCTTTCTTTGCGGTCAATTTTATATTTCGGTTCGTGCTCATTTTATCAGATGTTTAAAGCAGGGATCCGATCAATATCGAACCCCTTAAGCAAGCCTGTGCTCAATAAAAAAGTGAACTGAAAATCTTAGCTGTTTGTGTACACGTCTCCGTTTTCGTCAATATTTAACAAGACAGCTGGTCCCATATCGCCAAAACCGGGTTTTTTCATCAATTCCTTAAAGTCAGCTTCAGTCATGTCCATGAATTCGATCCACTGTTTAACGGTTTGGCCTTTACTATTGACCCAACTGTAACATTCATTTACCCAATCATCTCCATCGTAATTAGTTCCTTTTAGTTGCTCTCTAATTTCTTCAAATGTTAAAATTTCCTTAGCCATGATTTCTAAATTTTAAGTGTTTACTTTTTTGATTCTTTATCGATCTCCCTTGATCCAAGTCTACCAATTCCCTGGAAGCCTAAGAAGAAACTCGGATCCGGTTCTGCTCGGGCATAATTGCCTTCTTTGTGCATTTTAAGTATGAATGCTTCATCCACATCGATTGTATCTTGCAGCGATAAAATGCCTGATTTCTCAGCGACATTTTCCATTTTATTGAATGCTGCCACAAAGCTCTGTATCGCCTCCCACATCTCTTTTCGTGCCGGTGTATTCAATACAACAGTGAACTGTTCCTCAACCGCTTCTAAAAATGATTTCTTAAGTCCTGCTTTACCCGCAGATACTTCCATATCATCAGCTTTCACCTTACCGGCGTTCATGACCCGATACAGCTCAGCGTGAGTTTCTGAAGCTCTTTTTTCATTTATTGCCGTAGCATCACGTAGAAAAGACTGTTTCAACTTATCAAGCTTGAGATCCATTTTATCGATGTCCTTTCTGGCAATACTGCCCAGTACACCAATGATGTAATCTCCACCTCCCGTTATAAACCCTTTTAAGTGTTCCGGCGTGGGAGATATCCCTTCGTCTTTGATAATTTGCAGCGCCTTGTTTGCTGCAGGTAAAACCTGCTCGGATTCTTTAATCCGCTCTTTGATAGCGGCTTCATCCTTCCAAATCGCGTCTACTTTTTCTTTTTTCTCTGCCATTTTAAAAACTATTTAGTTCAACATTAAATCCTACTCTCTCAAGCATCTTCAACACGTTTTGCTTCGAAAACCAAATATCAAATAGGTTCCCCAGCTGATATGAAGCAATAATAAATTCTTCGCGTTTTAAGTATTTGTCCTCTGTATTCGTGAGCCTTATTCCCAAATCAATCAAAAGATACCTGGTGATTCTTATTCTTGCATTGGAGGTTCTGATATCGCATTCGTAACAAACGTACTTAACTGCATAATCGGCATTCAATTCTAGTAAGTCATAAAACCGTTTTATTTTTTCACCAATGCAAAGCGGCTCCAACCCAACAATTTCAAATACATCTTCAGCAATAGGAGCTATTACCCCATTGATCTGCTGTGACAGTCTGATTTGCTTTCCTGATATTTCAATAAAATCGTTCATACTTATCGCTGCGTTTGTTCAATTTCGGCAATGATGTTTTCAACTGTTCTCGCTGTTTCAGCTCCTTTTTCGCCTCTTTTGTTATTTGTCCTATATTCTTCATCTAACCAACTTGCTTTAAAACCCTTCCAACTCTCTTCTGCTGCTTTCTTTATGCAGTCGTTTGCTGATAATCCGGAAATTTCTATTTGATTTTTAATTGCTGTAAATGCAGTCTCAGTATTGGAGGCTTTTTTCTCAGATCTTACTTTTAACCAATCAATAGCAACCCTCTCCTCAACTCCCAGATCGATAAGAGACTTTTTGAAATTGAATTGCGGTGTGTTATTCCCTTTTTTATAATCCTTTTTTATAGGCTTTTCTATCTCTTCCGCTTTTTTAGGGATACCTATCCCGATTGGTGTACATACCCGCATCTCTACTTCTGAGGATACCCTATCCCTTTTTACAAGGATACCTATCCTCTTTTTTCGGCGGAGGTCGTTTAGTATAGCGGAAATCCTTTTTTTGGTTAATCCGAAGAGCTTCGCGAAATACGCATTGGAAGCTGTACACTTCTGACCATTTGAAGACAGAGAAACAATTACCGCCAACATGCACTTTTCGATCAAATTAAGATCCGGCATTTCCATAATCTCCTTGGAAATCCAAATACCCCTGAATTCAGCGCTATTTGTTTTATCAGGCATTGCGCATAAGGGTTTTTAAATTATTACTGATTAACGCCCGGCGTAGACTATCCATCTCTGAAAACGTACCGGTGCGTAGTGAGCAGAACTGACCCATTGGCCAGGCTCTGGGAATATCCTGAAGTTTTTCTATCTCCAGGCTTCCGTTGTGAAGATCCAATAAAATAACATGCTCTTCATTCTTTTCGTCTTTAGCTTTTTGATCCATATAAAATGCTTCGTTAATAGTTTATTCTTTTACTCAATGACTATAACAGAAGCCGTTACGCAGTTTAGAAATTAGCCAGATCCTCACGCAGCTCCGAATCATAATAAAGGATCTCACGACCAAGTCGATGGTACCTGATCTTTCCCTGCTTTCGATACTTTGAGAAAGACTGACGAGTTTTATTATACTTCTCGCAAGCTTCTTTTTCACTTAGAGGCTTTTCATTGATTTTTAACCCCTGAATCATTTCCGTTGCAGTCATTGCTGCCACACTTCGCGCAAAATCATTTAGACTTTCGGGTGTAACAAAGAGCTGCACATTGGCTCCTACCCCCGGCGTGTTTTTCTTTACTAATTCTTCTAAACTCATAACTTTAAATCTTAAAAAATTGCATAAAAAAAGCCCGTCCCACGCGAACGTGAGATAGGCTTTACGATGGAGTAAAATTAAGGTGATTCTTATTTTTAACCTAGCAAATCAAGAATTTAAGTTATGAAGAACGTTATTAACTTTGTCAAGTTTTGTAATTATGCAGACTTAACCACCTCCATAATTTGATTAACGCTTTTGGTTTGGGCAAGATTATTTCTTAAAGCATCTTTATCATCGTCGATGTACCTCTTCAAAGTTTTAAAATCACTATGGCCAGTTATTTCCATTACTTGAGGTACCGGCATTTTATAAATGTTCAACAATATAGAAACAGCTGTCCGCCGGGCCATATGTGTTGAAATTACCTTATGAATAGGTTCTTCAATTTCAATTGATTTTACGCCTTGTTTTCTGGTTATCTTTACAACCCTCTTTAACTTGGCCTTTTCAGCTGCTACCTTCAGGTTGTCATTTAATTTCTGATTACTTATTTCCGGAAGTTTATATTTATACTTTTTAAGTATATCCAGTGCTGGCGCGGCATATCCGACTAGTGGGATAATAGTTTCTTTCTTCGTTTTATAAGCTTGAAAAATCCAAGTATCACCAATAACCTGATCCTTCTTAAAGCCTGCAACATCACTCCAACGCTGGCCGGTAAAAGCTCCAAAACAAAATAGATCTCGAGCCCGGTCCAGGTGATCATCCTTTCCAAAGTCGTGATCATAGAACTGTTTCAATTCTTGGATGCTAAATGTCACTATGTCCACATTCGAATCTCGTTTGCTTCTAAACTCTGAATGTTGAAATATTGTATTCGAATGATATCCTCGTTCGAAACTCCAACGAAGAAAATTCTTTAAATTCTCTATGAATTTTGATACCGTATCATCGCGATAACCATCCTCTTCCGACTTCTGGTTCTCTGCTTCGTATAACAAATAATGACGATATGAATCAATGAAATTCACATCTATCTTATCAAAGTCAAATCTTCGATAATACTTATCAGTGAACTTGTTTAATACAGTTTTCGAGGTATTAAATTTTTGGATTGTTCTCGGATGGAGCTCAGCCGTCTTTCTCCGAATAAATTCTTTATAAACATCGAAAAATCCATTCTCTTCTTTTAACCTTGGATTCTGAAAATCAAATATAAAATCCTGAAGCTTATTTTTGATTTCATCATAAGAAGGCTGTTTGAGTTCCGCCTCCTCCATAATAGTGCTATAGTACTCCTGGCTCTTCTCCAATAACCGGTTTAGTGATTTATTGAATTTCTGAGCTCCCGGTGCCTGTTGTTTCTTTCTTTGTTTGACAAAATCCCAATGTGCAGGAAAAACTTGCATGCCAGTTTTACATTTAAATCGGTGTTCCCTATCGAAACTAATAAAGAGTAAAACCGGCGTTTGATCTTGATTAAGTAATGATGAAATGTTTTTACCTAACTGCTTTCTTTTCTTCAACTCTTCAGAAACGCCCGTTTTATAGGGTTTCCGTAATACAAAACTATAGTTCGGCATGGTAATTTTCAATTGTGTCCCACGTGTCTTATATCTATTAAGCTTGAGACCCGAAGAACAATTAACTCTAATAACCTGATTATCTGTATTTCAAAGATACAATAATTGGACACAACTGAGACACAAATCATTTACATTTTTATGAACTAGCTTTACATGAAGGTAAAACAATTTTATAAAATAGTTCTACACTACCTATTTTTAAAGGCTTTAAAGCAATTAAACTATTTATAATTGTAAATTAAATGTAGCCCGCCTCTCGCTACTGAAAACTAAAGGAGTCAGGTATTTACCGGGCTCCTTTTTTCTTTTTAATCCCCTGGTTAAAAACCAAACCGATTCCCGCAAAACGAAAGGCATATACGCAAAGAAAAGAGCTATCCAGCTGACGCTCTTTTCGTTACCACTAATATTTGTAATTGAAGACTAACTATATGTTATTTCGGTTGTAGTTCAAGAAAAAGGGTAGAATATTTATGGACGCTTTTTTGAAGATGATTGATAATTTTACAAACCCCTAAACATAAACCAATCAAGATACACATTCTACCCTTATAATTTATCTTTTTAAATTACTGTATACAAGTTACGGCTTTTACATTTAAATACCAAATAGTATTTAATTTAACCTTCTTGCGTTTTAGTACCATTCATCAGATTCATTAATAAATAACACCTCGTAAACAATACGACTAGAAAGTCTATAAATCACTGACCAGCTCCTTTTTGAACATCCAAACATATTGCATAAAATGTGAATATGTTGTAACTTATCTAATCTTTTCTCCACCCAATTTCTTTGCGACAACCAGATATTGTTAAACCAAAAATTAACTATTATGAAAAAATTAGTATTGGTATTCGCATGTTTTTTATTCTCCGGACTTTTATCGGCCCAAACATTGAACAAAGGCTGTGTTCTTGGATTTCACATTTTTGACCAGTATGAATTAAAACCAAATGTAACCACTGAACAATTGGAAGAATTCATGATCAAGAAATTTATCCCCGCATATAACGAGGCATTCGAGGGAATAACAATGATTGCCGCCAAAGGAGAAAGAGGTGAACATGAAAATACTTTGGGAATTATTTATTACATGGACTCAGAAAAGGTTCGCGATAAATATTGGGAAGAAGAAGGAGTCCTGACTGAACTCGGCCAAAAAGCGGCGGCAAAATTACAAACTGTCCAACAGGAGTTTTCTGAGCTAGCCATTTCAACCGGTGACACTTATACAGATTGGATTATAAAATAAACCTAATCTAAATCACTGAATGAAAAGAGGCAAAAAAATGTCCTCTTTTCATTTTTTCATAGCTTTCACACTTGTAATATATTTCCACTCCCCACCCAATATGAACAATGAATCACACTCCCCTTTTTGCGCTGTCCCGTCTGTACGAAATAATTATCTTTGGGCAATTTTTGTACAGAATGATATCGATAGATAAAATAAATCTCAGTTTTGGCGGTTTCGAACTGTTTAAAGAAATCAGTTTCCTGGTTAATCCAAAAGACCGAATTGGACTGATTGGTAAAAACGGAGCCGGAAAAAGTACGCTGCTAAAAATTATTACAGGCACTGAAACACCAACTGCCGGAGTGGTTTCCGTGCCAAAAGAAACAAGCGTTGGTTATTTACCTCAGCAAATGGTGGTTTCGGATACGCGCACGCTTAAAAATGAAGTTACACAGGCTTTTGAAGAGCTACTGGCTATTGAAAAGAAAATAGCGCACCTCAATCAGGAAATTGCCGAGAACGAAGATTATCATTCTGACGAATACTTGAAGAAACTCGACCTGGTTACCGAATACAACGAACGTTACCAGCTTTTAGGCGGCGACAACTACGAAGCCGAACTCGAACAAACGCTTATGGGATTGGGTTTCGAACGAACTGATTTCGACCGGATGACCTCGGAATTCAGCGGAGGTTGGCGTATGCGTGTTGAGCTGGCAAAATTGCTACTAAAAAAGCCCGATGTGTTTTTACTGGATGAGCCGACCAACCACCTCGATATCGAATCAATTCAGTGGCTGGAAGATTTTCTGAAAACATACAGCGGAGCAGTTATTTTGGTTTCGCACGATAAAGCCTTTCTTGATGCCGTTTGTAACCGCACCATCGAAATTTCGCTGGGAAAAATTACCGATCAGAAAATGAACTATACCAAGTTCATGGACTGGAAAGCCGAACAGCGAGAGATTAATCTGGCAGCCTACACTAACCAGCAAAAAATGATTGAAGATACCGAACGGTTTATTGAACGGTTCCGGTACAAATCATCAAAAGCGGTGCAGGTGCAATCGAGGGTAAAACAGCTGGAAAAGCTGGATCGGATTGAAATTGAAGAAGAAGACAATTCGGCACTAAAAATCAGCTTCCCGCCGGCACCCCGCTCAGGTCGTGTTGTGGTTGAGGCCAAACACATCAGCAAATATTACGATTCGTTGCACGTGCTCGACGATATCAACCTCAACATCGAGAATGGTGAAAAGATAGCGTTTGTTGGCCGTAACGGAGAAGGCAAAACAACGCTTGCTCGAATTATTATGAACGAGCTGGAGCATAACGGTTCGATGAAATTGGGGCACAATGTTAAAATTGGCTACTTTGCTCAAAACCAGGCACAATTACTTAACGGAGAGCTTACCGTTTTTGAAACGATAGACGAAATTGCGGTTGGCGATATCCGTACTAAAATCAGGGATATCCTGGCAGCGTTTTTATTTCGCGGCGAAGACATCGATAAAAAAGTAAAAGTATTAAGTGGTGGCGAAAAATCGAGACTGGCAATGATTCGCTTAATGCTTGAGCCGGTTAACTTTCTGATTCTCGATGAACCGACCAACCACCTCGATATGCGCTCGAAAGAGATTTTGAAAAATGCGTTGGCAAATTTCTCAGGAACGGTACTGGTAGTATCGCACGACCGTGATTTTCTTGATGGTTTGGTGAATTGCATTTACGAGTTCAGAAACAAAAAGGCTAAACAACATTTGGGAGGCATTTTCGATTTTCTGTACCGTAAGAAAATGGAGTCGATGAAAGAATTGGAAAGCAAGAAGAAGAATACAAAAACCGAAAAAGTTGTAACTTCGGAAAAACAAAAGGATGAGCTTTCATTCGACGAAAAGAAAGAGATCAACCGTACGATTTCGCGAATGGAGAAAAGTGTAACGCAAACCGAAGAAAAGATTGCGGAACTGGAGACCGAAATCGAAGAAATGGATAAGCTGCTTGCCAGTCCTGACAATATTGACGACCATTCGATTTTTGAGCAATACGAAAAACTAAAATCGAAGCTGGAACAAAGTATGCTCGATTGGGAAAGCGCCCACGAAGAACTGGAAAACTGGAAGGCTAAAAAAACCTGGTAAATAAAAAATGATGAGACAAAAAGGAATAGATAAAGAGGATTTTCTATTTGGAACAAGAGCGATAATCGAAGCCATTAAAAAAGGCAAAACAATCGACAAAATCCTGATAAAAAAAGGTTTGCGTAACGAATTGATTTCGGAGCTTCAAGAGCTGATAAAAGAAAACGAGATTGGCGTTCAGTATGTTCCTATCGAGAAGATCAACCGTATTACACGAAAAAATCACCAGGGAGTGCTGGCTTTTGTCTCACCCATCGAGTTTGACAATATTGAAACCGTAATTCCGGGAATTTACGAAGAAGGTAAAACTCCCCTCCTGCTTGTTTTAGACCAGATCACCGATGTGCGTAATTTTGGAGCGATTGCCCGTTCGGCCGAATGTGCCGGAGTGCAGGCGATTATCATTCCTGAAAAAGGAATGGCACGTATTGGTGCCGATGCTGTAAAAACATCGGCAGGTGCTATTCATAATATTCCAATCTGCAAAACAAATAACCTGTACCACACGGTCCGATTTCTAAAAGATTCGGGCATTAAAATAGTTGCTGCCACCGAAAAAGGCGACAAACTTTACTCGAATGCCGATATGAAATCGCCACTGGCCATTGTTATGGGATCAGAAGACACGGGTGTTTCTGCTCAAATTCTGAAACTTGCCGACGAACAATTAAAAATTCCGATCTTAGGACAGATTGAATCTTTAAATGTTTCGGTATCTGCTGCTTTAATGATTTACGAAGCAGTCAGACAACGAAATTAGGCATTTACAGGAATTGTACGCTTAAATGACTCTTCTAGAGAAATAAAAGTTTCGGTACTGGCAACACCACTAATTTTTTGAATTTTTCCGCTTAAGATATTTTTTAAGTGCTCGTTATCCTTGGCGTAAACTTTAACAAAAATGGCGTATGCTCCGGTTGTGTAGTGACACTCAACAATTTCAGGGATTTCTTCCAAACCTTTAACTACTTCGCTAAATAAACCTCCTTTTTCGAGGTAGATACCAATGTAGGTACAGGTTTTAAAATCAACCTTTTTGGGATTAATGTGGTAGCCCGATCCAACGATCACTTCCAAATCTACCATTCGGTTAACTCGCTGATGTACAGCTGCACGAGAAATTCCCACTTCTTTTGCAACATCTTTAAAAGGTATCCTTGCGTTTTTGGTAATTATATCCAGAATTTTTAAATCCCAGTCGTCTAAATTATTCCTCAAAGTCATCTTTAACAATTTTCTACAAAAGTATCAAAAAACTAACATAATTTCAAAGTAAAGTAAGCGTAAACACAATATAGTAACAAAATCACAACAAAGTGGCCCAGACTTACAAAAAATGCAAAAATATTATCAGTTTGTTAATTTAAGACCTCTATTACTTTCAATCTTCTACAAATGACTACCATTTTCATGTTAATTAATACTTTTATGACAGATTTTTATAAAAACAGACAGCAATAAAAATCTAAAACAGGTATAGACAGCTTTATTTCAGCAACAAAAAACAACTCAATTTCAACTTGAAATTCTGAGTTGCGTGGTGCTGTACAGACTTGAAATTAGTAACCTTAAAATTATAGACATGAAAAATTCAACTAGTTGGTGGTTTATTCTGGCTCTTTTGGTAATTGTTGCCGCGCTCGGCGTAATTATTCCTACAGGAGTTGGAGAAATTGACACTTCGAACCTCGATGCCGGAGATACGGCCTGGATGCTGACTGCAACAGGTTTAGTATTGTTAATGACTCCGGGATTAGCATTCTTTTACGGAGGAATGATCCAGTCGAGAAACATTATTTCTACCATGCTGCAAAGTTATATTGCCATGGGAATTGTAAGTGTATTATGGGTTGTAGTTGGTTTTAGTATTGCTTTTGGCGATAGTATTGGAGGCGAAGGTTTTGGATTGTTTGGTAATCCATTAACATTCTTTATGTTTAGAGGAGTGAATGGAGGAACGCATCCCGATTTTGCACCAACATTCCCGTTTGCAGTTTTTGCAATGTTCCAGCTAAAATTTGCCATAATTACACCGGCTCTTATCACCGGATCTTTTGCCGGAAGAGTGCGCTTCAGAGCCTACATGTTGTTTATGGTACTCTTTATATTGTTTATTTATGCACCGCTGGCTCACTGGACCTGGCATCCGAACGGATTCCTGCGCAACTGGGGAGTACTTGACTTTGCCGGTGGAACAGTTGTACACATGTCGGCAGGTTTTGCAGCTTTGGCAGGGGCGATGTTCCTCGGAAGAAGAAAAGATGCCAACAAAGAAATTAAGCCGGCAAACATTCCTTACATTTTATTAGGTGCAGGTATGCTTTGGTTTGGCTGGTTCGGTTTTAACGCCGGTTCAGCACTGGCAGCCGATTCTGTTGCTGCATCAGCGCTGGTTAATACCAATACCGCATCGGCAGCGGCCATGTTAACTTGGATCTTTTTTGATGCCGCACAAGGTAAAAAACCATCTGCCGTTGGTGCTGCCATCGGACTTGTAGTAGGTTTGGTTGCCATTACGCCGGCCGCCGGATTTGTAAATGTTGGTTCGAGTATATTTATTGGTGTAATTGCCGCTATTATTAGTAACTACGCCATTACACTTCGTACAAAATCGAAACTGGACGACACGCTGGATGTATTCCCTGCTCACGGAATGGGTGGTATTACAGGTATGTTGTTTACCGCAGTTTTTGCCAACGAAGTAGGTTTGATTCACGGAGAGATCACCACTTTCCTTTATCACTTACTGGCACTGGTAATTGTTGGAATTTTTACTTTCGGAGGTTCGATGTTGATGTACAAAATAACCGATATGATTGTTCCGATGCGAATTTCACCTCACGGAGAGAAAGTTGGTTTGGACATTAGTCAACACGACGAATCGTACAATTTTGTTTACACAGAAGATTAAGACATTATTTATATCCGTTCAGACCTAAAACGCAAATTGATTTTCTCTGAATACCCCTCCCCTAAAGGGAGCAGAGACAATCAATTCGCTCCCTTTAGGGAATGGGGTAAACGAATTGATATTCAGAACAAAATAAACCTTTAGGTATTGATACGGACCTCATATAAGACATAATACGATAACGCATAAAAAAGGCCGGTTAAAAACCGGCCTTTTTTTATTTGATAGGTACTTGTCGTTTAAAATCCATTTCCAATGACATGAACGTTTCTGTGCGGGCAATTCCTTCAATATCCTGCAATTGCTCGTCGATCAAACGTTTTAAATGCTTGTTGGTTTTTGTTTGAATTTTCACAAAAATGGCATACGGCCCTGTTGTGTAATGACACTCAACCACTTCCGGAATATTTCGCAAAGCTTCGGCAACCTGTGTGTGGTACTTAGCCTTGTCGAGGTAAATCCCCATGTATGCACAAGTGTTGTAGCCCAGTTTTTGCGGACTAACAACAAATTCGCTTCCGTGTACAACACCAATATTTAACAGGCGCTGAACACGTTGATGAATAGCTGCACCTGAAACTCCACATTCACGGGCAACTTCTAAGAAAGGTATTCGGGCATTTTTTGTAATAAGCTTTAATATCTTTTCGTCCAGCTCATCAATTTCAGCCGGTTTTTCTTCTAAATAATCATTCGACTTCATGTTTCAAATCTTCTGAGTTAGTTTCAAATTATAGCACAAATGTAGGTAAAATTTACAATCACTAATCTGAGATGCTTTAAAACATATTATTACTTACAAATTGTAAGAAACTGATTTTTTAAAAAAGTATAAACCGAAGGATTTTTCACAAGGATTACCGACGCGCAATCTTTTCAATATCAGCACCTGAAGGTTCTTGGAAAACCCGCAATTCGAACTCCGGAATAACAGCAAAAATATGGTCGAAAATATCGGCCTGGATAGCTTCGTACTTTGCCCATTCCTGGTCGGCGCTGAACACATATATTTCAATTGGCAAACCTTTGCCTGCCGGTTGCAACTGGCGAACTAAAAAGGTAAGATCCTGTTTGATTTTCGGATGCTGGCGCAGGTACACTTCCAGGTACTTTCTGAAAATACCAACATTGGTTTGATGACGTCCACTTATAAAGTCCTCATCTTTCAAATTCCGGCCTTTGTTGTGTTCTTTCAGTTCGCGCTCCTTATCATTCACGTAATCCCGAATCAGGTCGAACTTTTCGAAACGCTCCAACATGGCAGCATCGCAAAATTTAATGGTATTGGTATCGATGGCAACCGAACGTTTTATACGTCGCCCACCCGATTCTTCCATTCCTTTCCAGTTAAAGAACGACTCGGAAACCAGCGCATAAGTTGGAATGGTGGTAATTGTTTTATCCCAGTTCTGAACTTTTACCGTATTCAAAGTAATATCGATAACTGTTCCGTCGGCACGGTGCGCCTCCATTTGAATCCAGTCGCCAATCTTCACCATATCGTTTGCCGACAGCTGAATAGAAGCCACAAACCCCAGTATCGTATCGCGAAAAACCAACAATAAAACTGCGGCAATAGCTCCCAAACCGGCCAGCAATGCTGTTGGATCTTTTCCCAGCAAAACAGAGATCAGCAGAATGCCTGCCATAAAAAACACAAAGATCTTCACCAGCTGCACATATCCTTTTATCGAGCGGTTATGCGCAAACTCGGTAGTATTATAAATCTGCAATGCAGCATTTAAAGTCGAGTTGGCCACAAAAACGATAATCGCAATAAAATAAATCCGCGATATTTTGGTCAACAGATCAGTAAGTCCCCAGTAATAATCTTGCGATAACGATTTGTAAACCTCCGGCGCCAGTTCACTCACCTGCTGGTGAATATCGGGGTACGAAAAATCGGCCGTATAATACAATATAAATGCAGGCACCAAATGTGCCAGCCCTTTAAAAACGCGGTTTTCAATTAAAATATCATCCCAATGTGTTTTGGTACGGCGCGCTATACGCTGAACGATCGCCAAAAAGATCTTCCGTGTTACAAAATGTGCAAACCACGCCACAAAAACAATAAGCACGAGGCAAATTAATGCAGCTAAAGGTTTGGCCAAAATCTCCATTGTTCCGATTTCACGGATATGATCAAGCAGATATCTATAAAGAATATTCATTTGTTTAAAGCTTATTTTTCGGTTTATTCAAAAAGTCGTGCAATACTAACACTTCTATAAAATCAGTCATCAATTTATTATTAATAGTTGAGATTAAAAAACGCTATTTGTTCTGAGAAACGAATAATATCGACAACTTGATTTTATCAATAACCGGTGTTAAAAGAAAAGTGGTTGCATATGTCATACTTTGTGTCTAAATGTATCCTTATTTTCAGCCAAAAATAATAAATGAGCATAAAATGAAGTTGAAGTTTTCTTTTATTCTATTAATAATCCCCTTTTTATCGTTCGCACAGCCGAAATTCAATACGTATTTTAAGGACAAAACTTTTCGGTTCGATTTTCTGCTGGGCGGAAACAGTAAAGAAGTTGTGGTTTATCCGCAGCAAATGAAACAGGAGCCATTTTGGGGTGGTTCGAAAATAAACCTCATCGATGTATTTAATTACGGAAGTTACCGTTACCGCGTTTTCGATGTAAAAAGCGACGAGCTGATTTACAGCAAAGGTTTTAGCACGCTTTTCCAGGAGTGGCAAACCACTGCCGACGCCAAAACCAGCAATAAAACGTTTTACCAGGCAGCGCTTTTTCCGTTTCCGAAAAACGATGTGCGCCTTGAAATTGATGCCCGCCAGTGGGACGGAACATTTAAAACAATTTATACCACTGATATCGACCCTAAAGATTATTTTATTTTGAAGGAAGAAACGCCCGGCTTTAAAACAAAGGATATTGTTAACAACGGCGATCCGGCAAAAAAAGTAGATATCGCAATTTTGGCTGAAGGTTACACCGCTGCCGAAATGGAAGATTTTTATGCTGATGCTGCAAAAGTTTCGGGGTATTTGTTCGATACCGAACCTTTTAAATCGGAGAAAGCCAACTTTAATGTGCATGCTGTTTTTGCTCCTTCAGCAGATTCGGGAACCGACGTTCCGGGCGAACACATTTACAAAAACACTTATTTTAATACCAGCTATTACACCTTCGATTTGCCGCGTTACCTGACTACTGCCGATATGAAAACGGTATACGATGCAGCTGCAAGCGTTCCTTACGATCAGATTTACGTGCTGGTGAATACCGAGCGTTACGGCGGCGGCGGATTCTATAATTTTGTTACCGTTTGCACAGCCGACAATGAACTGACACCAAAAATTATCGTTCACGAATTTGGTCATGGATTTGCTGGTTTGGGCGATGAATATTACAATTCGGCAGTTGCTTACGAAGATTTCTACAACCTTGAAATTGAACCTTGGGAACCCAACATTACCACTTTGGTTGATTTCGATAAGAAATGGAAAAATATGATCGACGCGGACACGCCGGTTCCAACACCACGAAAAGATAAATACCGAAATACCGTTGGAGTATACGAAGGTGGCGGCTACATGGCCGAAGGGATTTACAGTCCGCATATCGACTGCCGCATGAACACCAACGAAGCCGAAGGTTTTTGCCCGGTGTGCCAGGAAGCTATACGAAAAGTAATTCGCTTTTATTCGGAGTAACATAAAAAAAGCGGATGAGTAAAAATAACTCATCCGCTTTTTTATTGTGTCCCCTCTGCTAACTATTCCTCTTTCTTTTTCAACAGTTTCGAAGTAATAACGTAAGCTACAATTAAGCCAACTCCTCCGAGAACCAGGATTGCGGTAAAGAAGGCTACAACTTCATTAATTACGTTTGATAACGCAAATCCTACAAGTACGCCTAATCCTACAGCAATTAAAAAGATTCCCCACTTTACCAGTGCAAGCTGCGAGCATTCACCTTTAAATATTCCGGCATTAAGCCCTTTTTCTACCAGCGCCAGGCGCTCTTTTGTACGTGTTGTCCAGTAAACATACAAGATGGCGAAGATTGCCAGAAAAAAACCGATTGGTACGAAAATTCCTTCCATGATATTAATTTTTAAATTGTTTTTTTTTTTCTGTTTTCGCTCTTATGACGCGACTTTATTTCTGCGGTTACAACTTTTCAGATTTTTTTCTTGCTGATGATTCATTTCACGCAGATTTCGCAGATAAACGCGGATTTAATACAATTAATAAAAAGACACAGTAGAAATCATTACTATATATACGCCTCCTTTATCATTAATTCAATTTGCGATATCAGCGTAATCTGCGTGAAACAATAAATTCCCTCTCAGAAAACTAATGATCTCTATTGTGCCTATTGTGGTGAAAAGGTATTATCTGTGTAATCCGCGCCATCTGCAAGAAACTTTTTCTTCGTAACTTGTAACCTGCAATTCATTATTACGTCAAAAGAGCGAATGGAGCAGAAAGATGATATCTATTACATCGAAAAAGTAAAGGCCGGACAGACCAATTACTATTCTTATATCGTTGAGCGATACCAGGATATTGTCTTTTCCATTGCAATGAAAGTTCTTAAAAATCGTGAAGACGCCGAAGAAATGGCGCAGGAGACTTTTATAAAAGCTTACAAGTCGTTGCACACCTTTAAAGGCACTGCAAAATTTTCGACCTGGCTTTACCGCATTACGTACAACAATTGTATTTCGGAAGTCAGGAAACGAAAAATGCATTTTGCATCAACCGACGATGTGCAGATTGCCGACGAAGCTGATGAAATGAACCTGGATGGAATACCGGAAGAAAACAGGGCGCAAGCCATAAAAGCTGCCATGGATAAACTACCGGAAGATGAATACACACTGATACTTTTGTATTATTTCGAGGAACAATCGATCGAAGAGATCAGCAAAGTAACAAAACTCTCGGAGAGCAATACAAAAGTGAAGCTTTACAGAGCACGCAAAAAGCTCTATACTATTTTGAATGAATTAATGAAGGATGAATTATACACTATATTATGAACGAATTGGAAGACATAAAATTAAAAGCATTCCTGCAAAACATGGAACTGGAAAAACCAGGATCGGGTTTTACGGTGCAGGTAATGAATAAGATTTTTGAGGAGGATAGTGCACTCGAACAAATTAAGTCGGAAAGGATACTTGGAAAAGGTTTCTGGATTATTTCGATACTTTTTGTGATGTTACTGGCAGCCATTTTCGTTGTAAGCAACACCGGCATGCAGGCCGACAGCCAAATTGGGCAACTGCTCCCCGAAGCCGGACAAGGATTAACGCAGAGTTACGATTCGTTCTTCAGCAAACTGGGAACTTTGCCTTTAAGCATTGCCGGAATTACTATTGCTGTTTCGGTTTTAATATTTATCGATAAAATTATAGCTTCAAACAGTAAGATATTTGCGTAAACTAAAACCGTGCTTGTCCGGAAATAATATAGCGTGTCTTTTGTATACATTACCCTTTTGTCTGTCGACATTTTCCCTTAGCAAGAGAAAACAGCATTAATGTAACGCAGAAATCAGCTAATAGCTGACTCCCATTGAGAGGGAAGCTCCCTTCAGTGCGACTACGTTGTACATAAATGCTGAATTCCCATTTTCAATTTTTTGGTAACAATTTTTCGTTCGGAACAATCGGGCAATCCGAATCAATTTTATTCGCCGAACGATTTTTTTGTAGCTCCGCTACCCGGCGCTAAGTGGCTTCGTAAACTCAGCCACACGCACCGGGTTATTGACTGTCGCCCCATTCGGGGCTTAAAGCACCAAAGGTGCGTAATCGATTAACCCAGGGTAAGCGAGCGAAGGAAGCGCAGCCCTGGGAATTAAAGCAAAAGAGAAAAAGGCGCAATTGCTACCGAGGTTTAAAATTGAGGCACTCCTTGCGCCGCATATTGAAAACCGGCTATTAAAATGGCTTCAAATAAGTTTATGTGTACACCGTAGCTACAGAGTGAGGGATCGAGAATAAAAAAAAATCCACTGTAATAATCTCAGAAAAACAATTTACCCCGGCTGATCAGTCGGGATTTTTTATTCGTACTGCTTTAATAATCCCATCATTATTAAGTACTGGGCAGCAATATAGGTTGTCATTATAAATAAACCTTCGAAGGGAATTGCCACCAGAAAACGGTTGACTGCAATCAGCGAATCGGACAAAACAAAAAACAACGAGCCCGCAAACACAAGGCTAAAACTTACCGGGTGGCCATTTCCATAGCGGTTAAGCGCCATTGCCGACATGGTTAAAATAGCAACCATATACACAAAAATGGCAAAACGCAACACTAAATCAAGCTGTGGAAAAAGAACAATATAAACAATTAAGCCAAAGGCCAGATATGGGATCAGCCACATAGGCTTTTTCTTTAAAAAAGGCATTTTCCCCGAAAGATCGATGGTGCGCAAAAACAGGAAAATATAGAATACCTGCGCCACCAAAAACGACGCAATCCCTAAAACAAACCAGGTAAAATCAGCAGCAAACATCATCAGCAAGTCGCCAATCCACGAAAAAAGAAATCCTGCTCCGACGAGCTGCAGCACCTTTTTATCGATGTTCTTTGAGTGCAAAAAGAAGTAACCCGCAATCCAGATTAAAAGTAAAGGCTTTGCAATATGATCGATTTGGGGATTCTGTAAATACTCGCCAATTAAATCGGCTACTACAATTACCACAAAAAGAAGGTGAAGAAAAATCTTTTTCATCAATCGCTGTTTGAGGTAAAATTAAAATTATTCGGGTAAAAAACGAAACCGGAATTTAAAAACAGGCTTCCGCCATCAGGTATTTATTAACGTACTCGCTAACGCCTTCCTCTAATTCAACAAAAGGTTTTTTGTAACCGGCATCGCGCAATTTCTGCATTTCCGCCTCGGTAAAATACTGGTACCTTCCGCGCAAATCAACGGGTGTATCTATAAACGAGATATCCGGATTTATATTCATACTGCTAAACACAGCTTTGGTAAGGTCGAGAAAAGAACGGGCTTTTCCGGTACCTACATTATAAATTCCCGAATTATCCTGGTTCTCCATAAAATACATCATCACATCGGCAATGTCTTCCACATAAATAAAGTCGCGGCTTTGTTCACCGTCTTTATACGCTTTATGATGCGAGCGGAACAACTGCATGTGCCCTGTTTCTTTTATGGTTTTATAAGCGTGTAACACCACCGAAGCCATTCGGCCTTTGTGGTATTCGTTTGGTCCGTAAACATTAAAAAATTTCATACCCGCCCAAAACGGAGGTGTGCGAAACTGTTTCAGCGCCCACACATCAAAATCGTGTTTCGACCAACCGTATAAATTAAGCGGTCGCAAATCCCGAATTTTTTGATGCTCATCAGAAAAACCATCTTCGCCGTTACCATAAGTAGCGGCCGACGATGCGTAAAGAAGTGGTACCTGAATTTCGGAACAAATATTCCAAAGACGTTGTGAATATATTAAGTTGAGTTGCTGATAGAGCTCCGGCTCCTGCCCCACTGTATCGGTACGCGCCCCTAAATGAAAAATAAAATCCACGTCCTGTGCATTTTTAATTAACCATTTAAAAAACTCATCCCGATCAATGTACTCGCGGTAATCTTTTTTCAGAAGATTTAAATCTTTCCAGGGGTCATCGAACTTGTCAACCAAAATAAGGTCTTTGTATCCTGCCTGATTGAGTTTTCCTACTAAATAACTTCCGATAAACCCGGCTGCTCCTGTTACAACTATCATTTTAAAGCGGTTTCGTTTGGTACAGCAAAAACTCTGTTTTCTGAAAAATGTGGCTTTTGTAATAAAGAACCAGCCACTTTGGTTTTTATTGTACGCAACGCAAAATAAATTTAACTTTTTTGAATTGCCAAAAAATTGTACATAAACAGATGCATCCGGAGTAAAAATGGTTGCTTTTCCTACTATAATTTAACACTTTGGGAGAATAGACCGAGATTTATGTCAGCTATACTTAAAAATTAAGGGTGTAGAACGAACTTAACCCACAGGTGCAGGTACTTGTTTTAAGATGACTGACAAAGCTTCTTTCAGGCGTTCAAGTGCCAAAGGAATATTCCATTCTGCCGAGTCGCGGGGTTCTACATAATTCGATATCGATCGTATTTCGTAGCATTTTACCCCCATCCAATTGCAAACATAAAATACTGCTGCACCTTCCATCGACTCTACATGTGCGGTAAATTTTTCGCGCATTTCGGCAATACTGGTATCGCGTCCGTAACTTTTATTAGTGGTAACTCCTTTTACTTTTTTCAACTTTATCCAACCGTTTGAATTACTTGCTTTCAACAAACCGTTTTCAAACGGGAAATCGTTTATTCCAATATATCCCGATTCGAATAACGTAAGAAATTCATGCTGTTTCTCAATACCCAAATCAGCAAATTCTTCGCTAACTACGTTCACAACCTCACCAATTTTAAGCTCCTGTGTAAGGCTTCCGGCCAAACCAATATTAATTACGGCATCGTATTTTTTCTCGCGAAGTGCGTTTGTTAAATGAAAAGTGGCAAACGAACTTCCAATTCCTGATACCAAAATATCAATATTGAAGTCTCCAAATCGGTAAGTTTTTACAAAGTGACTTTCTTCCTCTACTTTTTCCAGCTCATCAACAATCAGTTTTATTTCCATTGTAGTGGCTGCTACAATCAAAATTTCCATAAATTAGATTTTGTATTTTCCGTCTCCGATACGTTTCAAATCAATGTCTGTTATCACACTACATCTGTATTTCATCCTTGCTTTTATCACAAGTCATCGTCTCACTCCTTATCAAATCCATCTATTCATTCATACTGATTTTATAAAAAAAAGTTAATCTTTGTATGGATTAAAATTCTAACAACAATGTGTTCATTAAAGAATAATAACTCAAACGGATACCAGCGAACTGATTTATACAACGAAGAAGCAACCGAACAACTTTCAGGGCATTACAAGGAGATTTTGCAGATAGTTGGCGAAGATCCATCGCGCGAGGGGCTCGACAAAACGCCGGAAAGAGTGGCAAAAGCCATGCAGTTTCTGTTGCAGGGTTACCAAATGGATCCTGTTGAAATCTTAACCTCGGCCATGTTTAAAGAGGACTACCGCCAAATGGTTATCGTAAAAGATATTGAGATTTATTCGATGTGCGAACACCACATGCTTCCGTTTATCGGAAAAGCGCATGTTGCCTACATTCCCAACGGAACCATTACCGGGTTAAGTAAAATTGCACGTGTTGTTGATGTTTTTGCTCGTCGCTTGCAAGTGCAGGAACGACTAACAACGCAAATTAAAGATTGTATTCAGGACACGCTGAAACCACTGGGAGTTGCCGTTGTTATTGAAGCACAACACCTTTGCATGCAAATGCGTGGTGTACAAAAACAACATTCAATTACAACCACTTCGGATTTTACAGGTGCTTTTGAAAAAGTAGCTACGCGCGAAGAATTTATAAAACTGATCAGTACTAAGCTGAGCTAAAAACTACCGGAATTCGATACAAACCGGAGCCGGCAAACTTATTTGTTTCCCGCTGTATTCTGGCATTCCGGATTCAACATCGAGTTTAAAAACGGTGATATTATGACTGCGTTGATTGGCAACCAACATCCAGTTTCCATCGGGTGTAATTCCAAAGTTTCTTGGCCAGTCACCTTCAACCGGTACTGTTCCTAAAAATGTCAATTCCTGATCGGCTTTTACTTTAAAAACAGCTATAGAGTTGTGCCCACGGTTTGAGCCATACAAGTACTTTCCGTCTTTCGAGAAATGAATATCGGCGCAATAACTCTCGCCATCAAAATCTTTTGGCAAGGTTGATATATTTTGAAACACCGACCACTTTTCTCCCGTTTTACGCACTGCCGAAATGGTGGAGTTTAGTTCGTTTATCACATAAATTACATTTTCGCTTGGATGAAAAACAAAATGCCTCGGTCCCGAGCCGGCCGGCAGTTTTACAAATTCCTGTTCGTAACGTCCTAAACTGCCATCCTCGAAATGGAAAATGTTTAACTGGTCAGTTCCAAGATCGGCACTAAAAATGCTCGGTTCTTTTGCCGAAAATTTTATCGAGTGCGCGTGTGGTTGCGTTTGATTCGGATGCACACTTTTTCCGGAGTTTCGCACAACTGTGAGTGCTTTTTCAAGACTGCCATCTTCATTCACCGGATAAATCGAAGTGGTTCCTCCTCCATACGTTGCAATTGCCACATATTTTCTGTCGGGTGAAACATCAACATGACAAGGTCCGCTCCCGTTTGCAATTTGTTTATTCAGAAAGTGCAGTCCTCCAAATTCATCCAACTTGTACGCCACCACATATCCTCCCGACGGTTCAACCTCAGGCGTGGTGCGCGAAACGGCATACAAAAACTCCTTATCGGGGCCTAAACGCAAAAACGATGGATTATCAATTCCCTTAAAAGTGGTGAGCAAATCAATGTCTCCGGTTTCGGTATCTAAACTGCAGTAGTTAATTCCTTCCGAGCCTTCCGAAGTAAAAGTTCCTACATAAAACAGCTGTTTTTCCTGCGCCGATACCGCGGTTACACATAGAAAAATAAAGAGGCAACTAAACAAAATATTACGCAACATATTTGTATATTTATTGAACGTAAAACAAAAAACTGAGCACAAAATTGAATTCGTTCAAAGAAGTTTCTTTTTGGAATAAATTCAATCCGGTGCCAATGATAACAAAAATTTTAATGTATGAAGAAACCTGTAATAGCTGAAAAAGCACCAAAAGCACTAACGCTTGAACCGGGCACCTATTATTGGTGCGCCTGTGGACGAAGTAAAAACCAACCCTTTTGCGACGGATCGCACCAGGGAACGGAATTTACTCCACTGCCATTCGATATCGATGAGAAAAAGGAAGTTTGGCTTTGTCAATGCAAACACTCCAAAAATAAACCATTTTGCGATGGCACTCACCGAACGTTATAGCGTTTAACAGCTTATTAAACCTTCGTAAAATCGTCTTTTGAAGCATTGCAGATCGGACATTTCCAATCGTCAGGCAAGTCTTCAAAAGGCGTTCCCGGAGGTATTCCAAGTGCAGGATCTCCTTCTTCAGGATCGTACTGAAAACCACAAATATTACACGAATACACTCCATCTTCACTTTCCGTTTTTTTAGCTTCCTCTGTCTCTTCAACCACCTCATCATAAACGACCGGTTCGGGCTCATCCTCCAACTTATCTTTATCAATATAAGTAGGCGCATTTTTCGGTGAACGCATTTTATACTTGGCATGATAATACGCGTAAGTCAGCGGCTCTTCATCCGATAGTTTATCGCCGTCAACCACTTCAGCAGTAATTAAATAGTGCGAGCCTACATCGGCGTAATCAATCACCTTGCAATCGAACCACGCTACCGATGAATCAACAACAATTGGAGCACCGGTTTTTGCAGTAATGGTTTCAACTCCCTGGAATTTATCAATATCGGCTCCCGACATAAACCCGAACTTTCCGATCAGCGAAGTGTCAACTTCCTTCTTCAGCACAGAGATCGAGAATTTTTTACTGTCAATAATCTTTTGGGCGGAGTAGTTATTTTTATTACAACTTATGGCAATTTTCGATGGCTCGGCAGTAATCTGAAAAGCTGTGTTTCCGATGTACCCGGCCTTTTCGCCGTTCAATTCGGTAGCAATTAAATACAAGCCATAACTTAGTTTGTGAAATGCGGAATAATTCATTCTTTCTTTTTTTGAAATTCGTTTGTTTAAATTTAACAATACATTTTCAATTACACCTGCCATTCCTCTTTTAAAATTCCAACATTTTATACATGCCATCTGTAACGATCACAAAAAATGAATTTAGATTTTTCGAAATAACGATGCCAAAATGAAAGCGGGCTACAAAACAGGAAGGCCATTTTTAATAAAATACTGCAGAAATGAATAAAGAATTCGATAGGCAGTGAAATTTTGGCACGCAAAAACATAAGTGGTAAAACTTACAAATCCCTGTAAAATCAAGGAAAATCGGGACAAATAATTTAAAAATGGGAATCTCTCGTGATTATTTTCCAATATTTGGACATTTTATTTGATAGATCATCACATTTCATTATTTTTAAGAACTCTAAATAAAAGAAAATGGCCAACCAAAAACTCAAAAACAACTACAAAGTGTACATTGTGGAAGACAATGTGCTTTATGCCAGGGTGCTTAAAAAGCAGCTTTTAGATGATCAATTACAGGTAAAAGTGTTTCACAACGGGACAGACTTCATTAACGCAATGAGCGAAAAGCCTGATGTGGTAACGCTTGACTACACACTTCCCGATATGACAGGGAAAGAAGTGCTGGCCAAAATTCAGGAGAAGATTCCGAATACCCATGTAATCGTAATTTCAGCACAAGACGATATTTCGACAGCTATCGAGCTGATGAAAAACGGAGCCTACGATTACATTATGAAAGCTCCCGACACCCGGGAAAAGCTAAGCAACATTATCCGAAATATTTACAGAACAGATCAGCTTCAAACGGAAAATACGAACCTAAAAGAAGCTGTTGCTGAAAAATACAATTTCAAAAACCTTATTAAAGGTAACAGCCGCGAAATTGAGCACGTTTTTGAGTTAATGAACAAAGCAACTCAAACGAATATTTCGGTATCCATTTCCGGGGAAACAGGAACCGGTAAAGAACTGGTTGCCAAAGGAATTCACTACAACTCGAAACGAAGTGCCAAACCGTTTATAGCTGTAAACGTGTCGGCCATCCCCGACGGACTGATTGAGAGCGAATTGTTCGGGCACGAAAAAGGCGCTTTTACAGGCGCCGATTTCCAAAAGATCGGAAAATTTGAAGCCGCGAACGGAGGTACACTTTTCCTCGACGAAATTGCTGACCTGAACTTAAATCTTCAGGCAAAGCTGTTACGCGTTTTACAGGAACGCGAGTTAGTACGCCTGGGAGGACACGATGTAATACCACTTGATGTACGCATTATTTCGGCAACGCATAAAAATCTGGCTACTTTGTCGGGCGACGACCAGTTCCGACAAGACCTTTATTATCGTTTGCTTGGTTTGCCGATTGAAATTCCACCGTTGCGCCAACGTGGAAACGATAAAATTTTACTGGCCAAGTTTTTTGTTGATGAGTTTTGCCGCGAAAATGACATGGAGCCCAAAACACTTTCATCGGAAGCAAAACAAATGTTATCAAACTACCACTACCCCGGTAATATCAGGGAGCTGAAAGCAATTATGGAGCTGGCATGCGTAATGTGTAGCCGCGATGTGATAAAAGCCAGCCACCTGAATATGAACGTTGATGAAAGTGTGCAGAACCTGCTTGCCCAGGAAAAAACGCTGGAGGAATATAACAACGAAATCGTAAAATTCTTTTTGAATAAATACAATCAGAATGTACGCCTGGTAGCATCGAAATTAGGAATCGGAAAATCCACCATTTACCGGATGCTTCAAAAACACATGGATTAATCAGACTTTTAATAGCATAAAAAAATCCCGGACTCGAAAGGTCCGGGATTTTTTATTTATCAATTTTATGTAGCTTTTTTTTCGCTAATCCAAATGTCAGTCTGAGCGAAGTCGAAGACCTATCCTTCGTAACTGTTTACACCAACAGTTTCCATTTTGCGATCCACTTTTTTTACCAAACCTTGTAAAACTTTACCCGGACCAACTTCGGTAAACGAAGTAGCGCCGTCGGCGATCATATTTTCAACGATCTGTGTCCATTTTACAGGAGCAGTAAGCTGAGCGATCAGGTTTTCTTTGATCACAGCAGGATCAGAAACCGGTTTTGCATCAACATTCTGATACACCGGACAAGTTGGCTGATTAAAAGTTGTTGCCTCGATAGCAGCAGCCAACTCTTCGCGGGCAGGCTCCATAAATGGCGAGTGGAAAGCGCCACCAACAACCAGTTTCAACGCACGTTTTGCACCTTTTTCAGTTAACAACGCACAAGCTTTATCAATTCCGGCTTCAGAACCTGAAATTACCAACTGCCCGGGACAGTTGTAGTTTGCAGGAACTACCACGTCGTCGATTTCAGCGCAAACTTCCTCAACAACTGCATCTTCCAAACCAACAATAGCTGCCATTGTTGAAGGTTCAATTTCGCATGCTTTTTGCATTGCCATTGCACGTTGCGCAACAAGTTTCAAACCGTCTTCAAAGTTCAGTGTTCCGTTAGCAACCAGTGCCGAAAACTCGCCCAATGAATGACCTGCAACCATATCAGGAGCAAAATCCTTTAAGGTTTTTGCCAACAATACCGAGTGTAAGAAAATGGCTGGTTGGGTCACTTTTGTTTGTTTCAGATCTTCAACTTCACCTTCGAACATAATATCGGTAATATTGAAACCTAAAATATCATTTGCTTTTTCGAATAATGCTTTTGCTTCAGCAGAATTTTCATATAAATCCTTTCCCATTCCCGGGAATTGAGCTCCCTGACCAGGGAATACAAATGCCTTCATAATTTTTTGTTTTTAAAAATCTGGCGGCAAAGTTACACTTATTTTATAAGGACAAAATCCTTTTATGCACCAATGCCAATAATTTGACAAAATAGTAGAAGCGAAATCGAACATCGGGTTATTCGGGTCGAGAATTAGGAAAACTGGATGCTGGATACCGGATGCTAGATGCTAGATACTCGAAGCTTGTAACTTGCAAGACTTTTGCCTTTACACTTTTTACTTTTGCCTTGCTACTGAATTTTAACCTTTAAACAGTAGGTATATAACCACATATTTCAGCAGAAGCCCCAAAATACTTACCACCAGAAACCTTCGAAAATCGTAACGCAACATTCCGGCCGCCAAAGCAATTACCGGTGACGACAGGGGAAACAGGTTGAATATAAAAATCGTAAGCATACCAAATTTCTTGATTTTTAGCTCGGCTTTTTCAATCCGCTTCTGCCCCATCAGTTCAATAATTTTATTCGGACGAAGCAAGCGACCAATTACATAATCGATACACTGCGCAACAATAGCGGTCCCCATAGCCGTGGCAATGAGGTCAAATCCGGAATAATAAGGTAAATAATAGATAAATGCCACCTCAACAGGCATGAGCAAAAAGAAAAGATAACCGGCAAAATGAATAAGACCAAACGAGAAAATACTTTCTGTTTTATCGGCATAGAGTTCGCGGCCGATGGTGAACGAGAACAAGCAAATAGCAATAACCGAAGCAAACAAGATAAAATAGAACTTTTTGGGTATTGCTATTTTGCCGTTCATCTGTAAAACAGGATTATAAGTCAATAACTAATCTGATAGTAAAGTTACGCAAATGATTTGATGCGAATAATTTTATCGACCACCGACTTAAATAGTTCGTTAAGCGAGCTATTTTATGCGATAAGTATTTCATTCGCTAAATATACCGAGGAAGAACTACATGCGAACCACACAAAATCTCGTTGTAAGAAATCAAGGAATAACCCTACTAGATTCTCATACTAAAACACACAAGTTATGCTTTGTTTAAACAAAGAACCGAATCTCAACATAATTAGTTAGTTTTGGTAAACAAACCTTTAATCAAACTATTGATGAAATACTATTATACCAAAATTCTAATTCTTATCTCATTTATTATTGTTATATCTCAATTCAATCTGTTTTCACAAACGGTTGATGTTTATCCAAGAAGTAATTTCTCAGTGAATGATACTTTCATGGTTACCTACACAGTTGATTCATTACTGAATGAATATTCTTTGGATGAGATTTTTACTTCTGATAAGAAACTGAAAATGGAAATCCTGAGTGTAAGAATTAAAAGGTTACTACCAGATTCATCTAACTACCTAAATGAAGAAGAATTTGACATAAAGGAGAGGATTCAGGATTCTACAGATAAAATCTTCATAGAATTATCTCAAACAGATAATGAAAATGTTTTTGTATATAATTCACATCAACCCTTATGTGAAATTATAGGATTAGAGGATAATGAGTTTTTGACGGGAATTAGATTTTACTTTGAGTTCTATGATTGGATTTTGGACAGAAATAAAGTGTGTCCAAATAATACCAATTCGAATTCAATTACAACAAATGATTGTTGGGTTGACCTTTATCCATTTGATAATCTAAAAAAAGACAAGAAAAAAGAATTTATTATTTCTAATTACATTAAAAATAATCTTGATGTTCTGATAAAGGAGAATACCGAAGATTTACTACTAGAAAAGGATTCTAATGGTGAAACTGTATTCTCACAAAATATGGGTCTTAGAAATCCAATAATTGAAGATATGAATGGAGATGGAATTAATGATATTGTATCACAGATTTATCAATATAGTGTTGGTGATGTTTCTACAATTTTGAGTGATAAAGAAAAAGAAAAAATAATTTCTAGATGGGGGGTATTTCTCGGTACTAATTCTGATACTGACTCCTTGGTCTATGAAGTGGGCTTTATATATAACCAAAAATCAGAAGGATGTCATTTCACCAAAGTTGATATTGATAATGATGGATTTTCTGATTTACTTTCTGGTCCAGAAGTTTATCATGGATTAGACGAGAATAGACCAGATTATTACGGAGAAAATAGACATCGTCCGACAATGGTTTATATCAATAATGGGGATGGAACTTTCTCTGTTGATTCATTAATTCCGATATGTACAGACGGTTCAGTTATTCAACTTGATAATGACGATGAATACGAGTTCATTGGAAAATTAAAAAATTGGGGTGAAAATGGGAAAGAGATTACAACAATATATTCATGGGATTATGGTGAAAAAGTTGTATTTCAGGGAGAGTATAGCACTAATTATGAAGAAATTGTAGATTTTGAAAATTATGACTTAAATAAGGATGGTTTTCAAGATGTAATAATGTTAGGTACCAACTCCAATGATACTACAAGAACTTTTACACTTCTCGTTTACGAGGGAAGTGAAGAAGGTGTAGATTTAAACGAAGAGGTAGGAAAAATTTTATATGAGTTTGAAGATAATATTAAAGTTGGTACCGAAGGTAATCCATTGTCAATCCTTAAATTCAATGAAGAAACTGATTTATTCTTATTGTATTTAATTAATTCCGAATATAACTGTTATTATGATACCAGTGGGGAGTTTAAAACCTTATTTCGAGGATTTGAAGTTGTCGATGGAGAGTTAGTTGAGGTAACAGAGAAGGTATTTCCCGATAATTTAAATGTAAATAAATTAAGTCCTCCGAATACACCTATTTTTGTAGATATGGATGGTGATGGATTCACTGATTTATGTTTTAATCGAGAAACATGGTTTAAAGAAACTGAACCAATATCAATATCTTATCTTAAAAACAATGGGACATATTTTGAACCAAGATATTTTTCAACTTTTGATATATCTTTAAATGGATTTCCTTCCGATATACATTTTTTAGATATCGATTCTGATGGTAATTCTGAAATGATATTTGATAAGAATCCATTTTTTGAACCCATTATGGATATGAACTTGGATTTTGTTTTTTCCCCATTTGAGGTAATATATGAGAATGAACCACCAACTAATATAAATCTATCCAATACTTCAATCTCAGAAAATTCGGATGAGGAAACAGAGATTGGAATACTCACAACGGTTGATTCTGATACAATGGATTCACACACATTTTATTTAGCATCAGGGAGTGGCGATTCTGGTAATCAATACTTTACTATAAAGGATAACAAACTTCTCTCAAATGTGATGTTTGATTATGAATCACAAAACTCATATTCAATTAGAATTCAATCGGAAGATGGGAAAGGTGGTATGTTTTCTAAATCCTTTACTATTGAGATAACAAACGAGGTTGAAGTTGGAGTTCAGAACCTTTTTGATTCGGATGATATCAAAATCTATCCTAATCCAGTTACAGACAAAGTCATTGTTGAAATTAATAATTCAACACCATTACAGATGGTTCTGACAGACGGTTTAGGGAACAAAGTTTTGGAACAAACACTACAAAATCCAACAACGGAAAACAATTTAAATAATCTCACAAGTGGCTTATATATAATAAATTTGATGAAGGAAAACACTATTGTTCATCGTCAGAAATTCATAAAACATTAAGACTACTCCACTGTAACCGATTTGGCCAGATTACGAGGCTGGTCAACATTACAACCTTTAAGTAAAGCAATATGATAGGCCAGCAACTGCAATGGAATTACTGCCAGTAAAGGCGCCACTGCCGGATGCGACTTTGGAATTTCAATTACATCGTTTACCATCTCCTTTAACCCTTTGTCGCCCTCGGTTACAACAGCAATTACATTTCCTTTCCGGGCTTTTACCTCCTGAATGTTGCTCACCACTTTTTCGTAATAATCATCCTGAGGCGCCACAACTACAACCGGCAAATTATTATCCACCAATGCAATCGGGCCATGTTTCATCTCGCCTGCAGCATAACCTTCAGCGTGAATGTAGGAGATCTCTTTTAACTTTAAAGCGCCCTCAAGTGCTACAGGAAACAAATAACCACGTCCCAGATACAGCGCATTTACTGCCTCCTGATATTTCTCTGCGATATTTTTGATTTTCTCTCCATCTTCCAGAATTGCCCGACCCTTTTCAGGAATTTCAGCCAGCTCTTTTACCAAAGTTTTGTATTCCTCATCGCTGATAGTTCCTTTGCGTTTGGCCAATTTCAGAGCGATCATCGTGAGCACTGTAACCTGCGCTGTAAATGCTTTTGTTGAGGCTACACCAATCTCAACACCAGCATGTGTATAAACGCCTGCCTCGGTTTCGCGCGACAGGGTTGATCCCACCACATTGCAAATTCCGAGGACTGTTGCTCCTTTTGATTTGGCCAGTTCCAGAGCAGCCAGTGTATCGGCAGTTTCACCACTTTGGCTGATCAGAATTACCACATCCTCCGACGACAACACCGGCTTTCGATAACGAAACTCTGAAGCATATTCCACTTCAACTGAAACCTGCGCATATTCTTCAAACAGGTATTCGGCAATCAGCCCGGCATGCCACGATGTTCCACAACCAATAATTACAATCCGCCTGGCAGCCTCGATTTTTGGAAAAACATTTAGTAAGCCTCCCAACACAATCTCGGAATAATCGTTTTGCAAACGTCCGCGAAAAGTTTCTTCAATGGTTTTTGGCTGTTCGTGAATTTCTTTGAGCATAAAATAATCGTAATCGCCTTTGTCCATCGCCCCGATTTCCATATCAATATTACTGATCTTCAACGAAACCGGATTATTTTGGACATTACTTAGCGTGAAGCCGTCCTTTTGCAGAATGGCAATATCTTCATCATTCAGATAGATCACTTGATTAGTGTATTCCGCGATTGGCGAAGCATCGCTTGCAATAAAATATTCACCGCTTCCCAATCCAACAACAAGCGGGCTGCCTTTTCGGGCGACCACAATTTTCTCGCTTTCCTTTTTACAAAGTACTGCAATTCCGTATGCCCCCACCACTTTCGACAGAGCCAACTGCACCGCCGCTTCTGACGACAATTCATCATCCTGCAAATAAAAATACTCGATAAGATTGGCAAGTACTTCCGTATCGGTATCACTTTCAAAAGCATATCCGTGTGCTTCCAGATCACGTTTCAGCTGCGCAAAATTTTCGATAATACCATTATGGACAATTGAAAAGTGACCGTTCATGGACACATGAGGATGCGCATTTTTATCGCTTGGCTCGCCATGTGTTGCCCAACGCGTATGCCCAATCCCAACGGTTCCGTCATCAGTTTTGCCAGCTACAAAATCTTCAAGATCCGAAACTTTGCCTTTCTTTTTATAGTTTTCGAGTGAACCATTTAACAAAGCTACTCCCGCCGAATCATATCCACGGTACTCCAATCTTTTCAGCCCTCCGATCAGGATCGGGAATGCTTTTTTATCGCCTATATATCCTACAATTCCACACATATTCAATTATTTGGGTTAACTATTATTTTCAACTGTTTGCTTGAATTCTCGCACCTGCATCATCTGTTCAATAACCCGGCTCCCGAGTCGTTCCTTTTTCTCCATGTGCTCCTTAATTTCTTTCACGGTATCATTATCTTCAAACTCGCCACGCACTTCGGTAAAATCAAGCTCACGCGCGCCGTCTTGCCCGTCAACACCAAAACCTGTCATCTTACTCATCGAAAATTCTTTCCGCGCATCCTCATACAAAAAGCGATCAATTCCCAGCACACTTTCTTTCCATTTCTTTACAATGGTAATCACATCCGACGCCTCGAACTCTGAAATACTTTTTCCATAAAAACTTTCCAGTACATCTACAGCCCAGGTCCATTCGAAGTTGTAGTAATTCTTGTGCATGGTTGCCAATGCGGAGTTAACTTCCTCAAGCGACTGCACCGAACCATTTTCTACCGACTGCAACAACTGATCGAGCGCCTCAAAAGGACAGATCATCCCTGCCAGATCGACCCAGTATCCTTTCCCAAATTTCATATCGGGTCGCAGGGCATTTTGAATATCTGCTGCGGTTTTATATTCATTTCCATTCAGGCGTGTGATCAACGAGTTACCCAAAAACTTCCAGATCGCCATTTCGTACAACTGAATTCCCCTGTCGAGTGCATGCTTCTCGATCTTCATGCGATCGTAAGTGTAAGCTTCGATTTTATCATCCGAAGATTTTTGAATATCTACCAATTTCTCCCGGCCTTTTACCATTTTATCAATGGTGTAAGGACTCAACAGATTGAAATTAATCAAATCGAGCAGGTTCGAATCAGTTCGTTTATCACGTTTTGGCCACTTCTGCGTATCACGAATGGTTCCAATACTTTTCAGGTTGATACCCGGCACAAGAATACTTTCGTCTTTACTCTCGATCAGGTACGAAAACGGGAAATCGGTAGTATCGCAATGTTTATAGTGGCGCCCCATAACAAGCGAAAAAGCACCAATACGAGATGGCCACAACACATAAGAATCGCTGGTGGTTTTTGCGCCACGCTCCATAATTCCCTGATGAATTGGCCCCAATTTGTATAGATGGTTACTTTGGTTCGATCCGCTTCCGGCATTTAAAAACGAAAACATACCGGCAATCAGCAAAGTTGATTTATGATGGGTAACCGTGTAAGGCCCGGCAAAAATGGAACAGGCCTCACCGTGAAATCCCTGGAAATTAGCAAAGAACAAGGAGTTTTCTGCCGAATAATGTTTATCGAGCACACAACCCTGGCCAATAAAACATTTCGAAACCAGCGTGGCGTCGGTGATTTTCGATCCTGAACTAACAATAATGTCATCCATAATCACTCCCTCACCAATTTTTACAGGAGCCTCGTAATTACTGTTTATACTTCCGTTGTGCAATTTCTTCGCACCATCAATTATGGTAGCCGGTCCGGTTTTAACGTTCAATATGGTATTGCAATTTAGTATTTTCGAATCGGCTCCAATCACTCCCATTTCGCTGCTTACATATTTGGTGTAATCGGCAACCATATTTTTTAGCGAACGCACCACTTCAGGCCGGTGTCTGTACAAGGCCATCATGTAGGCAACATGCGTAGAGAGGTAATCGTAAATAGGAATTTCACGGCCTCCACCTTCGTTTATTGCTTCAACAACCACTCCGTTACCAAACGATGTTTCGCCATCAACAGCCAACGTCGTGATATTATGAATAACCACATTTTCTTCAATTCTATAATTTGCGATGTAACTTCTCACATTGTGAATCAGGGCATTTTTCCCAACCTCGCAATTGTGCAGCCAGGCATTGTAAATACCTGTCCTAAAGGTAATTCCCCCAATCAGCTTCACAGATCCGGCAAAACTGTTTAGGCGGATAGAGCCTGAAAACTTGCAGTTCTCAATACAATCGGGAATAAAATCGTGCGAAACTTTTATTAAACTCCAATCGGAAGAAGAACACCCCTGATGAACGAGCTGCCCTATTTCCTCATCATATAGATTTCGGTAGTTACTTTCTGTGTTTTGTGTCATTGCGGACTATTTTGAAAACCAAAGTTATGGCAAAAATAGTATTTCATCACTTTCCACAACCTAACAACAACACATCAAAAACAACAAACAACCTAACAATAAATATTCCAAATATTGTATTACTGCATTTTAACAATAGACACAACATAACAAATAAAAACAGAAGACCAACAAAATACCTAATATTACAATTGCTCCAAATAATTTACCAGGCGGATTTTTGCGTTAATGCCCAGTTTTTTACGCAATCGTACGCGGGAGATTTCCACGCTTTTTGAAGTAATATTCAGAAGACCGGCAATTTCCTTGCTCGACAAACCTAAACGAATGTAGGAACACAACTTTTTATCGTTGACCGAAACCACCGGATGTCGTTTTTGCAATCGATCGAGAAAGCCGGGATGAATTTTATCTACCTGATTTTCTACCATCGACCAATCAACCGGCTGAACGGCATTGGCTTCCAACAACTCTTTTAACTGAAGAACCAGCGAAGTAGCTTTTTTCGATTTCGTCGCATCATCCGACTGAAGCAGGTGAACCGCTTTATTCAACAACTCATTTTTCTGCGACAATTGCAATAAAAACGAAACCAGCTCACGGTCTTTCATCTCCAGCTCGGTTTGCAGGCGCTGTTTGTTTCGGCTGTCGAATTCTTTTGTACGCTCCAATTCTGATATGTGCCCCATGGCGTGTTTCAGGCGACTAATATCCAGCACCGATGCACGAATTCCAAGGTATTTGCCAATTTTATCGTACACACCGCGTACATTCATCATAAACCATCGAAGTTGTTTGGTACGCGTCAGCACACGAAATTCGAGGGTTTGATTAACCAGTGTTTGATTCAATGCTCCGGTTAAAAAGTTGTTGTATTTCTCTTTGTCGGCATCGTAAACCAGCAAAGCAGCAATTCCCGGCGATGCAATAATTTGGTTGGCCGTATATCCTGTAAGATCGGAACACGAGGGCGAACAGTATTTTATATTTCCATTGGGTTCAAACCACAACTCCCAGGCAAAAGCAAACTCGGCAATCATTTGGTAAAACAAACGTTTCTCGCGCTCCTGCTCTTCCTGAAACCTGGAATTCTCCAATTCTAGTTTTAGCTTTGAAAGCTCTAGCTCCAGTTCTTCGCTTCGTTTGTTTTGATCCTGATTTTTTTCGCCGACCATGCAATAAAAATAAGAAAAATATCGCTGAGTGGCATTCTACAAAACACTTCGGAATGCGGACACGGTTAATACTCCTTTTTATCCTCCTTTTTATTCCACGCTTCAAAAACCTCGCGGGCTTCTTTACGCATCATATTTTCAAATTGTATGTGTCGGCGGTCGAGTTCTTTCTCCAGTTCATCGTAAATAAACTGATCATCAAACTGTGCACTTGCCGCATCTTGTTTGGTGGCACCAAAAACCACCTTATCGGGGCGAGCCCAGTAAATGGCACCCAAACACATCGGGCACGGCTCGCAAGAAGTATAAACCGTACATCCTTCCAGTTGAAAAGTATTCAAAGCCTTACACGCTTCCCGTATCGCGACAACTTCAGCATGTGCAGTCGGGTCGTTCGATGAAGTTACCTGATTGTATCCTTTTGCGATAATTTTATTGTCTTTAACCACCACGGCACCAAACGGGCCACCGTGATTACCATCCATCCCCTTTTTAGCAAGCTCGATAGCGGCCCGCATAAATTTCTCATTCTGCTCTTCCATTGCTACTAAATATTAACTCGAACTTGTAAAATTAAGACAGTTATTGTTAAAATGAAATATTTACGACACCAGATCCTTCCGATAAATAAAATGAACATTGAAGTTCAGCCCCTAAAAACTTGCAGAACGACACGAATGAAGAATCGAACATAAAAAACCAGTTTATTTCTGACGATTTTGCCACTCAACACTTTTTACTGAAGGCCGGATGATTAACCGAAGCGACTGGTCGTAAGTCATATAATTCCAAAGCCAATTGATAAAAATTACCAGGCGGTTTTTTACGCCAACAATCGACATTAAATGAACAAACATCCAAACTAGCCAGGCAGGGAATCCGGCAAAACGCAATCCGGGCAAATCAACCACTGCCCTGTTTCGTCCAACGGTTGCCATCGAGCCTTTATCGCGATATTTAAATGCACGCAGCGTACTTTTCTTCTGCATCTTCCTTAGGTTTTCTGCCAGACAACTTGCCTGTTGCAAAGCCACTTGCGCCACCTGAGGATGCCCTTGCGGATAATTCGTTGTTTCCATGTAGGCAATATCGCCAATGGCAAAAATATTTTCGCAGCCCTCGATACGGTTATAAGCATCCACTTTTATACGATTTCCGCGAACCACATTTTCTTTTTTAATCCCGTCGGGCATTTGCCCTTTTACGCCTGCAGCCCAAATAAGCGACCGGGTTTCGAGATCCTCCCGATCTTCCAGCTCCACGGTATTTCCATCGTATTTCACAACCTTATGTTTCAGTTTCACCTCAACTCCAAGATTGCTAAGATAATTTAGTGCCTTTTTGCCTGCTTCCTCAGTCATCCCGGCCAATAAATGCGCATTCGCTTCAACCAGGGTAATATTCATCAGATTAAAGTCAAGCTCGGGGTAATCTTTGGGCAAAACAAACTTTTTCATTTCAGCCAGTGCACCACAGACTTCCACGCCTGTTGGTCCTCCACCAACCACCACAATATTTAGCAGCCGCTTAGTTTCTTCCTCATCGCGAATGGTCACTGCTTTTTCAAAATTCTCGAGCAAAGTATTGCGTAAAAACAAAGCCTCAGAAACCGACTTCATTGGAATACTGTTGGTTTCGAAACTTTCCATACCAAAGAAATTAGTAGTTGCTCCGGTAGCAATAACCAGGTAATCGTACCAAACCGTGCCCAATGTTGTGTCGATCAACTTCTTTTCCGACATGATTTTATTTACTTCGGCAATCCGGATAAATACATTTTCTGATTTCTGAAATACTTTTCGCAGCGGAAATGAAATGGAACTGGGCTCCAGCCCCGATGTTGCCACCTGGTAAAACAATGGCTGAAACTGATGATAATTATTCCGGTCGATCAGTACGACCTGAAAATTGTGTTTATATAACTTCCGGGCTAGGCGCAAACCGGCAAAACCGGCTCCTATAATTACGACTCTCTTTTGAGCTGTTTCGGGTATATTTACTGGCATTTGTGTAACTTTTACTTGTGCAACAAATGCTCATTCTGAAAGGTTTTAAAGAAAAGTGCAATACAACAATTTGTTTACATTTAACGAAGAACTAACCATTTTCATGATCGAAATCGTAACTTTCCGCCACAACTATTCTGTTTTCAGATAATTGATCAATGATCTTTTTTGCAGCGAGAACCAGCTTAATCCGGTAATCCAAACCACTCCATTTACAAGAATCAGCGCCACAACAATTGCAACAGTTGAAATTGATGCATCGGTATTGGTAGACAAAAATGCCGGCAAAGTTGCCACAACCGCTGTAACAAAACCAAGCAATACACCCGATATCAGCAGCAACAAGTACTCGTTTCTGAGCAACTTAAAGACGGAGCTTTTGGTGAATCCAATGGCTTGCATAAGGGCAATTTCCCTTCGACGCTCTAAGATGGTACGAGCCAGAATCACTGCCAATCCTATGGTCCCCAAAATTAATCCCAACGCGCCAAGAGCAAGGAATATCGAAAGATAAGTGTTTGTTACTGAATAAAACTCGACTAGTCGTTTTGCCGCACTTTCCATCTCCCAACCATAGTCGCGGAATACCGATTGCAACTCGTCGCCAATTGCGGTTTCATTTTCTGCATCGCCACCCACCAGAAAGATATTCGATCCCGAACTACTTGGGTAATTTTTCAAAAAATGTTTATTCGAGATAATTACATAACCCTGAAAAACAGATGGTTTTGTTCCGGCGATCAGTTTCAATTTTAACGTATCACCCAATTCGTTTTGGTACAGTATCACATCACCCACTTTCATGCCGAGCCCCCACTGAATAACAGTTTGGTCGGCAATAGCAGGAATAGTTCCGTCATCAAAATCAGTTTCCAAACTTTGCCACGGATCAGCATCCAAACCTTTCATCTTTGCAGCGAAATCAAAACGCCCGATCAGATTGGCTGCATCAACACCCAAAATTGCGGGCTGCGCAATACGATTCAGATTCAGGCAACTGGCATCATCTCCATCCACTTTGCGGAACTGCACCACGTTAAAATCTTCGTAGATTCCTTCCTCCGCCTTCTTGTCCTCGTTATTAATATCGAAAAGAACGGGCATGGTGGTTTCGGCAAAATATAAAAAGCCTCCTGTGCCACTTGTTTTTTTGTTGGCTCCGGCAATCAAATCCATTTTATACGAACCGGTTGAAATAACGATAAATGTTCCCAAGGCAAAAAGCGTAACAATGGTAGTCGACCGGCTGATATTACGGGTAAGGTTTATCGCTGACAACTGACTAAACTCAAATTCGCGAGATTTTTTAGCCTCACGTTTCGTCAACATCTTTCTGAACAACAACAACAAACCAAGCAACATTAATCCGCCCGACATAAAAAACATTGAAGCATCGGCCTGCTTGGCAAACATTTGCATAACAAAAACCACAACCGACAAAGCTAAAGCTCCCCACAACACACCATTCAGAAGTCGTGTTTTCAGGCGGCTTTCTTTAACGGCGATCTGCTTTTGTAATTCAACAGCTTTTTGTTTTTGAAAGCGCCGCAATGAAATTGCAATGGCACCCAATGAAACGATCAAACTGATAACCAATCCGATTACCAAGGTTGATGGCAACAATTGTATTTCGAGCACATTGGTACGAACAATGTCGAACCACAACGAATTTAATATGCGGAAAACCAACGTGGTGTAAAAATTTGAAATCACCAGTCCAACAATTCCACCAAACAACGAAACCACAAAACCTTCAGACAGGTAGAAACTACGGATATCTTTCTGCTGAAATCCCAGAGCTACCAGCAGTCCGATTTGTGTTGAACGACTTTCAAGATTTAAACGGAAAAGCAAAGCCGTTAGAATGATTGAAGCGACAAGAATGAAAAAGCTTAATCCGATAAACAGTCCACTAAAATCGGTACCGTTTTGAGCTGCATGTACTCCCTGTTCACGAATTGGTTCAACGATCATTCCCAAATCAGCAGGTGAAATAGCGGCAGCAAATTCCGTTTTATATTCATCCTCACTAAATGTTCCAACCGGATAGCGCACAGCAGTGTAGTCACCAAAACGGTTGGACCAAAGTTGCAAAGCACTCTCCGTTGAAATAAATGCTTTCGGTGTGCCTTTATAGTCGTCCCAGTATTTTTCGTCTTTATCGCGGATGGCATCCAAATTTATCGGCACACCGGCTTCCCACTCGCGGCAATGACCGGCATCGGATAATCCCGGCAAATGAGGTACTCGCGTTGGATCTGCCAATGGCGAATCCATCGGAACAATCTCCTTTAAAATAAACTCCGCCTCTTTATTTACCAACTGGCGTAAAGGACCAATCTCAAAATATTCTAAACGGATGGTGTCTCCTAAATTCGCATTAAAATCATCGGCTGCCCAACGGTTTAATATTATTTCATTTTGAGCCAGTTTTGGGTCATTTACCGACGACACAAATGAATAGGGAACCGAAGATTGATTATGGCCGATAGCATTTACAAAGTAAGTCAATATCATATCTGCTCCAGGCAAACTTCTGAGCAGATCAGAAATTTTTGGCTCCATAAAAACCCGCTCAGTAGAAATTTCCACTTCACGTTTATCATCAAATATCTTTAATATCAAACCGGCATCAGCGGGCGTTAAACAGCTATTTACTACTTCTGAAACGACGTTTGTTTCCAACTCAGTAGAAACCAGAATTTGATTCGCCTTTCCTTCAAATTCCATTAAACGATTGAGACGTTCAATCGACATAAAAATATTGTACGGTGCCGTCTGCGAGTTTTTCAAACTAAAGCGTCCCAGCTCTTCCTTGCTAACCACTTTTTTTATGGTTGCACGCATGGCAACACTTGTTTCTTCTGCCGACACAAACGGCGCATTCATCGGAATTAAGCTGGCCTTTTTTATTCGAACCAGGATATTATCACCGGCTCCTTTTTGCAAGCGCTCCGCCAAATTTTCGCTTATGGCAATCTCGTTATTTTGGAGTTCTGCAAAAAACGGCGTGTTAGCGATTTCCTCAAAATCAGTATCAACGCCAACCACCTGAACTTTATTTGCACGTTCCTGACCTCCATCGGCAACAGCCATTCCCTCCAACAAAAGCACAGAAGTAGCTTTTAGATCCGAATTTGCAGCTTCCATCTCCGAAGCCATTTCCTGACGAAAATAGCGCTCTTTTACAGCTACCAGATGCGTTGTTTCACCCAAACGATAAAAGGTTGCCTGGGTTAAACTGTGCCTCACCGAATCGCCAATAACAAGTGAGCCAGTTAAAACCATAGTACTGATAGCCACACCAATTGCAACCAACAAGTTGGCCTTAAAATAATGAAGAAAAGATTTTATTATGTATTGAAATTTGGTCATAATCACCCCTCCCGGCTTTGCCGTACTCCCCTCAAAGAGGGGAGATTATTCTTGTTCCAATTGTCCGTTTTTCAGTAAAAATTTCGTATCCATTTTTTGGGCTAACTCTGCCGAGTGAGTTACCGTCACCAAGGTCACACCTTCCTCTTCGCTGAGTTGAATAAGCAGCTCAGAAAGAGCATTGGCATTGGCCTCGTCAAGCGCCCCGGTTGGCTCATCAGCAAGAATCAATTCAGGTTTATTGATTAGCGCACGAACCACAGCAGTGCGCTGGCACTCACCTCCCGACATTTCTGATGGTTTCTGGTTACGTTGCTCTGAAATACCAACTTTATTGATCAGGTATTCTGCCCAGTCTTTTTGTTCTTTCGTAACCTTGCCTTGTGGTAAAAGCGGCAGCAACACATTCTCCCACATACTCAACTGCGGCATTAAATGATGCATTTGAAAAACAAAACCAAGGTTCTGATTACGAAAAGCGGCCAATTGAGTTGAGTTGTAACCAGTGATATTGGTGCCATTAAACATTACCTCCCCGGAATCGGGTGTATCCAGTGCCCCCACCAAATTCAGCAAAGTTGTTTTTCCCGAGCCACTTGGTCCTATGATGGCCACTTTTTGACCTTTCTCCAGTTCAAGATTCAGCTCTTTTAGTACCGGACGAAAGCTGTGTGTTCCGGCTTCTCCGTAACCTTTTGAAATTTGTTTAAGTTGTAATAGCATTATGTTTCGTTTTACCGCTATGGCGCAAAGACGCTAAGTTTATTTCTTCAAACTTTCATACAGCTCAACAATTTCTGCTGCATGATTATGTATATTAAATTTCTTGCTTGTTCCTTCATAACCAGCTTTGCTCAGCTTTTCTAATTTTCCAGGATCATTCAATAGTTCGGCCCAACTTTCACTTAATTTTCCAGGTGTATTTGGCGAATAGATTACACCTCCACCTGAAACATCCACAATTTCAGGAAAAGCTCCCAAAGCAGGTTGTATCACCGGAACTCCTGACGCCATTGCTTCCAACAAATACATCCCGAATGCTTCGCCGATACGAACCGGAACCGAAATCATGGCAACTTGCTTAAAAAATTCATGGCGGGCAGCTCCTTCAAACTCTTCCACTACCTCAAATTGATGCAATAAACCAGCCTCTTTCAGCTTATGTTTTTGTTCCTTAAAAAACTTTTTATCATCGCCGGTCAAACCTCCTGTAGCAATCAGTTTCACCTCCTCAAAACCGGCTTTCTTTTTTAATTCGATAAAAGCATCCACCACAATATCGAAACCATCTTTGTGGCACATTCTCGAAATATAACCAACATTTTTCGGTTTCTCTTTAATGGGGATGTATGGATAATCCTCCACATCAACGCCCAGGTAAAATGTGTGCACCTTCTTATCCTCCAGACGCATGCGCTTTTTCATTTCATCGGCAAAATAATTGCTGACGGCAACCAAGGCATCCACATCTTCGGCACGTTCATGCATTAAATCCCAAATTGGTTGCTGAAACTGAGGTTGCATGGCATCAACCCACACATCCTCATCCTGTAGCGAGCAAACCACCGGAACTCCAACCTTTTCTTTCAAACGTTTTGCAAGGCCAAGCAATAATGCATTGGAGATATGAATTACATCGGGCTTGCAATGTTCAGCAATCCAATCAACCATTTTTTCCAATTCTTCTTTTTGCTCGCCCTGTTCGCCCAGCAACATCGAAATGGTCATGTCTTCCAATCCTTTTGCACGTGTAGATCCTGCCATTGAGGCTGCCATTTTCATCATGGGTTTTGAATTCAACAGCTTATCGAACCAAGCCGGTGCTCTCCTAAAAATGGGATAAACCTGCTTGAGATAAGTACTGATGGCCCCATAAAAAATCGGGATGTCGGAAATGTCGTGTTCATCTGAAAAAAGCGGCAAATACATTGGAATTTTTACCACCTGGTGATCCAATTTTCGCAAGGCATCCACATATTTGCTATCGCGCAGGCAATTACCACAATAAAAGCTGCCACCTGATCCGGGTATGATTTGAATTATATTCATGCGCTAAATATTTAGAAGCCGGAAGAATAAAAGGGCAATTATTCGCCAAAACAATAAATGTTTCCATCGTATGCTCCCACAAAAAGCTGACCGTTGGCCACCGCAGGATTACTGATGATCTGGCTTCCTATTTCATAAGTCCAAACAGGCTTTCCATCCGAAAGGTTCACGATGGCCAAATCGCCACGCATATTCGCCACAACTACCTTATTTTTAACAATTACCGGAGAGGCCTCCACCTGCCGTCCGGTGTTGTATTCCCAAAGTTTCTCGCCTGTATTTTTGTTGAAACAATACAGAAATTTGTTGTGGTTGGCTGTTAATACTTTTTCGCCCAACAAAGCCGGAGAAGCGATGAACTGCAAGTTGGTTTTTTCGTCGGACCATACCCAGGTAGTTTTGTCACTTTCAATATCAACCTGAAAAAATCGGCCATCGTAATCACCAACATAAGCTTTATCATTTTCAATAGTTATCGACCCGGCCACATAGGTAGCCACATCAATTTTTTCTACCAGCTTGCCTGTCGTTACATCAACCACGTGAAGATAGCCGTCGCAGCCCCCAAATATGGCTTTCCCATTGGCACAGGCAGCTGCTCCGTTGATAAAATTATCCGACTCGTATTTCCATTTCAGCTCACCGGTTTTAGCGTCAACACAATGAAGATAGTAATCGTAACTGCCCATAAAAATATAGGTTGTTCCATCTTCTGTCCACCAATTTGCCGAGCCGATTATCTGGTTTTCACACTCGTAATCCCAAAGTTTTTCGCCGTTATCAAGATTTAGCGCAAACAGCATCCCATCCAGATTTCCAACATAAACCGTATTATCCAAAATAAGTGCTGGTGCTTCAATTGAATTTTCAGTATTGAATTTCCACAAAAGCTCTCCAGAAGTATCAACGCAATAAACGAAGCCATCGGTTGAACCGATCACTACTTTATTATTGGCAACTACCGGTGCCGCTTTGATATTATCGCCGGTTTCGAAAACCCATAAAAGATTCGGAGAATCCGGCAGTGTTGTCTTTGAAACACCTGACAGATGTTGCTCACCGCGAAAAATAGGCCACGAATCGGAAGGCTGAGCAACAGCCCCAAAACTCATTATTATTAAAAAAGTAACTATCCAATACTTCATAAACTCTTTGATTTGCGAATACTGATTAACGAATTTTGATTGCAGATTCTCACCTTAAATCGTTAATCAACACTCAGCATTTTTATTTTTTTTGAACCACAATAGACACATAGAAAAACAATAGGAGATTGCCTATTTCTATTTGTCAATTGTCGACTCATTCTTAAATCTTTATTCAACAAACACCCTTCGACTTCGCTCAGGATGACACATCATCTTTCGTCTTTCTATTTTTGCCTTTCTACTTTAAACTTTTGCCTTGTTTTTTGAACCACAATAGGCACATAGGAAACATTAGTTTGCCTATTGCAATTTGCCAACTGCCGACTCAATCAAAAATCGTTAATCGACATTCTTCATTCATCATTCTTTAACGAGATTGCTCCGGTTGGGCAACCTTCAGCAACTTTTCGTGCTGTTTCAGTCAATCCTAATTTCAGGTCTTCGTTAAACGGAACGCCAATCTCCACATCAAAACCTCTGCCAATAAAAGTAAAACCAAACTTCTCCTGGTATTTTCCGGTCAGGCGTACACAAATTCCGCACTTGATACATTTTTGTGATTCGTAAACCACCAAATCGTGATTGACCTGTTTTGTAATTTTCCGGCGTTCGCTGGTTTTAAAGCGTTTCTGATCCACCTGATATTGGTCGGAATACTCACGCAGTTTACAATTATCAATGGCGCGGCAATCGCAATGCAAACATCGTTTTGCTTCGGCAATGGCTTCTTCTCGGGTAAAACCGGCATTCTTTCCATGTTCCGGAATCTTCTGTTTACCTTCCACCGACTCTTTCAGATACTCGGCAAACTCGTCGGCTACCATCTTTCCAAAGCGCGAATTAAATAAACGCGGTTCACCTTTTATCTCCTGTCCGGCCAAAAATTGCAGAACAGAAAAAGCCACTTCTTTTCCCTGACCAACCGAGCGAACTGCTAAACGCGATGAACGCAAAACATTCCCGATGGCAAAAACTTTTTCGTCGGAAGTTTGATAAGTTGTTTTGTCTGCAATAACTCCTTTGGGCCCGGCTTTCAGACCATACTTTTCCGAATCATCAGTAATTGTACCTGAAGCCAACACCACCGCATCAAAATCCTTTTTTAGCTGATCAAAGTCTTCGGCTCCAATCGACTGCCCTCCACGAAACTCAACACCGGTTTTTATTATCGCTTCAATTTCCTTATCAAGCACATCCACTGGCAAAACTTCTTCGCTCAATTCAGTTCGAAGCAGACCGCCGGCTTTTTCATTTTTATCAAACAAAGTTATGTCAATTCCCTTCAGTTGCATGTAATAGGCGGCTGCCAATCCGGCCGGACCGGCACCAATTACAGCCACTTTTTTCCCTGTTTTTTCAACTTCAGGAGCTGTTGGTTCCACTCCGTTGTCTCCCACAATTCGTTTTAATAAACAAATTGATACAGGCTCGTCAACGGTTTTTCTATGGCAGGCACCTTCGCAAGGAGCCGGACAAATGCGTCCTAAAACTGCAGGCAGAGCAATGTCTTTTTTTACAACGGCCAGCGCTTCATCAAATTTTTCTGCAGCAATCAACCGGTTCATGCGCGGAATATCCATGTGCGCCGGGCAAGCCACCTGACACGGACCTTCACAATCGCCAACATGTTCGCTTAAAAGCAACTCCAGTGCAGTTTTTCGTGAATCAGCAATCTCCTGATCATCCGTAATCACCTCCATTCCTTCCACTGCTTTTACCGAACAGGACGGATAAAGTCTACCGTTTTTCTGGTCTTTTACCATACAAAGCATGCAGGAAGTAAAGTGCTCCAGCTCGTCGTGCCAACACATATTCGGAATCTCAATTCCCTGTTGTTGTGCGGCTTTCATCACCGAAGTTCCTTGTTCAACCTCAACTACTTTGTTATTTATTTTTAGTTTAATCATTTTTCTGGATACTGGATTATTTCACGTCAATTGCATCAACCGGACAAGCTGCTCTGCACGCATCACATTTTATACACAATTCCGTATCAATACTATGTTTCTCGTGCGGCGTGAACGGAATCGCATCAACCGGACATTTTTGAACACATTTTGTACAACCAATACACTCGTCGTTCACCGAATAAGTGATCAGTTCGGCACATTTTCCGGTCGGGCATGTGCCGTTGATGTGAGCTTCGTATTCATCACGGAAATGTTTCAAGGTACTTAACACCGGATTTGGCGCTGTTTTTCCCAGTCCGCAAAGACTTCCTTTTTTTGTCCACTCTGCCAGGTGCTCCAACTCTTCAATGTCACCTTTTTTGCCTTTTCCACTAACAATACCATCAAGAATGTCGAGCATTCTCTTTGTTCCAACGCGGCAGAACGTACATTTCCCGCATGATTCTTCTTGTGTAAATGAAAGGAAATAACGGGCAATATCAACCATACAATCGGTGTCGTCGAGCACAACAAGACCACCTGATCCCATCATTGCTCCCATTTCTCCCAGGGATTCAAAATCGATTGGCGTATTGGAATGTTCGGCCGGAATACAACCACCCGACGGACCACCGATCTGAACCGCCTTAAACTGGCGCCCATTGGCAATTCCTCCTCCAATTTCTTCAATAACCTGTTTAATGGAAATTCCCATCGGTACCTCAATCAGTCCGCCACGGGCCACTTTACCCGCCAGTGCAAAAACCTTTGTTCCGGTACTTTTTCCTGATCCGATTTTTGAAAATCCCTCGGATCCCTCACGTAAAATATAAGAAATCTGAGCTAACGTTTCGGTGTTGTTTACCAGTGTTGGTTTTCCCCACAAACCGCTCTCCGCCGGAAATGGCGGGCGCATTCTTGGGAAACCACGATTTCCTTCGATGGAAGCGATAAGTGCACTTTCTTCACCACAAACAAAAGCACCGGCACCTTCGTAGATCTGCAGTTCGAGATTAAAACCACTACCTAAAATATTTTCTCCGAGGTAATTTTTAGCCTTGCATATTTTCAAGGCCTCGCGAATACGTTTTACCGCCAACGGATACTCGGCACGGATATAAAAATATCCTTGGTGGATGCCCACGGCGTAAGCGGCAATGATCATTCCCTCAATCACCCGGTACGGATACGACTCGAGCAACATACGATCCATAAAAGCTCCGGGATCACCTTCATCGCCGTTACAAATGATATATTTTTCAGGTTCTTCCTGCTTTTTTACCAACTCCCATTTTAGTCCTGTTGGAAATCCTGCTCCACCACGACCTCTGACTCCGCTGTCTTTTACCTCGCGGATCACCTCATCGGGCTCCATTTTGTTCAGCACCTTTTCCACGGCCGAAAAACCTCCGCGACTCAGGTATTCATTGATATCAAGCGGATTGATAATTCCTCGATATTCAGTGGCAATTGGCACCTGTTTCCCTAAAAATGAAGCAACAGGTTTCTCGCGCATGCTGATCTCGTAGCGCTCAATTCCGTCCCAGTTACGGTCGGTCTGAATATCTTCAACCGTGTGTATTAATTTATTTTTCAAACGGGCAAATAAGCCCGGTGCCTGAAAATGACTTTCTACAATATTTTTTACATCCTCGGGTTTAACTTTGGCATAGAGCGTAGGTTCACCTTCATTCGGAACCACCTCAACCAAAGGCACCTGGTGGCACATTCCCACGCAGCCCACATGTTTCAGGTTCACGCGCAAACCACTATCGTTCACCACGTGCTCCACTTCCTCCTGAATTTCCTTACTTCCACTGGCTACACAGCACGATCCAAGTCCAATTCGTATCTCTCCCTGAATTTCTGAACCATCAGCTTTTCGGGCCTTTTTCGAGTTTTTAGTTCCCTTTAGACTTTCAAAATCGGCAATAAGCTGTCCAACCTGATCGGATGCCACGTGTCCATAAGTAGTTTCATCGATTTGAACTACAGGTGCCAATGTACAACAGCCTAAACAAGCGACTTGCTCCAATGTATATTTTCCTGAATCCTCTGTATCCTGACCATCTGTCAGCTTCAATTCACGACGAAAAGCATCGTAAACCTGACCGGCACCCTTTACGTGGCACGCCGTTCCCACACACACTTTTATCATGTGCTCGCCAACCGGGTGCAAACGAAACTGCGAGTAAAAACTGGCCACTCCAATAATCTCAGCCAGACTGATCTCAGTCTTTTCAGCCACCATTCTCAAAATTTCCTCAGGCAGATAATTGTATTCTTTCTGAATGGCCTGAAGAATAGGAATCAGGCTCTTTTTTGTTACGCCTTTTTCACCGATGAGCTGATCGATATATTTATTTTCTTCTGTCATAAATGTTGCTTCCCTTCATCATTTCGAAAACAAAGCGAATGAGCATCTTTAACTTTTGTAACAGATTCCTCTCTTCGTTCGGAATGACAATTTCAAATTACTTCCCTATGCAATACAAGTCTTTCTCTCCTCTAATGTAAATCCGTCCATCGGCAAACGCCGGCGTAGGACCCGACATTTCGCCCAGTGGGTTTTCGCCAACTTTTTTCAGTTCTCTTGAAAACTCATAAATGCGCATAACACCGTCGTTGTCCATCAGGAATACTTTACCATCGGCATAAACCGGCGATGAATACACCGGCGAGCCAAAATCATCTTCCCAAAGCAATTCTCCCTCTTTTAGGTCGTAACACACAAAAACGCCATAACTGGTTGCAGCAAAAAGCAATCCGTCGTGTGCCAAAAGACTGGCAGCTTCGGGCAGGTAAAAATCATCTTCCCAAAGCACTTCATGTGTGCGGATGTCAATGGCTACCATTCGTGCATATTCGTTTGCTCCCACTACAATTCCATCGGCATAACCAACTGATGCACCAACCTCGCCCATCATACATTCAACCGACCAAAGTTCTTCACCAGTTTCCACATCATATCCGGCAATGGTTGGATCAGCAATTAATACCACCTGATATTTACCATCCACCTCGGCCAATACCGGACTTGCCCATGAAATTTTTGCACTACGTTGTGTTTCCCAAACCGTTTCGCCTGATTTGTTGTCCAGGGCCATCACTTTTCCACCACGGTTAGTATCATATTGAACAATGAGTTTTCCGTTCCAGGTTACCAGCGACGATGAATGTCCGTAGTGGTTATCCGGAACACCCAGGTTTCTTGCCCAAACTCGTTTGCCATTCATATCGAAAGCAATTACGTCGCCGGTAGCGAAAATGGCAAAAACAGCTTTCCCGTCGGTGGTTAAAGTTGGTGCAGCAAGACCGGTATCATCGGTTACACGCGGTGGTGTAGCCGGCGATCCTGAAATGTTATCCGCAACTCCGGTCCACAGCAATTTTCCATCGTTACGATTGTAACAATACACTTCTCGTGTGGTGTTATCTGCACCTGCAACAAACAATTTATCGCCCCATATAATTGGAGAGTTAAATCCATGTTTGGGCACTTCAACTTTCCAAAGCACATTTGTTCCGGCAGCGCCGTCCCACTCTGTCGGAATATTTTTATGCATGATCACTCCCTGCGATAAAGGACCACGGAGCGCATTATGGTTTTTCTGAATTTGATCAAGCGTCACTCCCGATGATGCAGCTGCAGATTTCGGAGCTTCTGTCGGTGCTTCCGCAACAGTCTCTTCAGGTTGAGCTTCGGTTTCAGTTTCTTCTACTACATTCTCGGAATCAGCTGTTTCTTGGTCGGCAACTTCTTCCGGAACTTGATTGGTAGTAGTTTGTGCCGGTGCAACATTTATAACTTCAACAGGATCTTCTGCTGATGTTTCGTTTTCGGCTACCAAAGCCGACGCATCGTATGATTTTAGCTGGTTCACTGACAAGAAGGAGGCCAGCAGCGCCAAAACCATAACAGCCGCCCCCACAATTATAATTCCCTTTTGGGCAATTATCCGGCTGGCAACTTCATTTTCCAATACTTTCTCAGGCTCTTCAATTTTACTTTTTGCAGAGTAATAAACCCGCAATGCAAAAGCCAATACAATGGCACCGAAAAGCAGCATGTAAGCACCGGTTTCCACTTGCCATTGACTATTAAAATAGGCCTTGCGGGCCAGCAAATCGAAGTTGCGAATCTCTTCTTTTAACTCCTCGTTATTGGCATCGTCTTTTAGCCGCTCAACCAACGCTTCCAAAGCTTTACTTTCAATAGGGTCGGTTTTCGTGATCTGCCAAAAATTTAATAAAAGCAGCAGCGCAACAGCAGCGCAAAAAATACCTGCGATTACAGCGATGTTCTGCGAGAGTTTTAGTTTATCCTGGTTGTTCATCTTATCTTGGTTCTTCTTTTTTTATTCAATATTATTTTTCCACGGGGCAATAATCAACACACCTTGCGCAACTGTAGCAATTTCCTTTGTGCGGCTCATAATCCTGACGTTTACGGAACACCACAGTATTCAACAAAGTCATTCCAATTACCAATCCCATAAATCCTCCGGCTATCATACTTCCGATGTAGAATTTCTCACGAATTACTGTGGCTTCACTTACCAGCTGCTCCATCGGTTTTCCTGAGGCAAGGAAAGTTTGTACATCAATATTATCCGGATCATTTTTCAATTCAGGATGTTCAATCAGCAATTCTGCCAGGTATACATCCTGATTTGCTTTCGATAAGAAAGTATGCGATTTGGCCCCCACAAATACACCCAGTGCAATCCACAACGGAATTATCAAAGCGTAGGTTATAAAACGTTTTGGCCCCAATCCTGATTTCACTACTTCTTTCTCGTTAGTCGGGAAATCAATAGCATCAAAAGGACACGAGTTGGCACATAATTTACACTGAATACATTTTGATGGCGTGATAGTAAGATGCCGGCTTGAGAAACGCGACATCCAGCTCAACAGCACTCCGTAAGGACACAAAAAGCGACAATACGGACGGGCAACAAACATTCCCATCAATAAGAATGCCACACCCAAAACGATCATCAGAAATTTGGCATCCATGCGGAAAATTCCCACGAACGGATCGTATCGGCAAATGATAAAATCGGTTCCTGTTGCAGCAAAAAGAATGGCCAGCGACAGGTATAAATAGGGAATCAGTCCGAGTGTTTTGTTTAACCATTTTGGCAAACTTATGGGTTTTACCACCACCAAATCCTGAATGGCGCCCAACGGACAGGCACCGGCACAGAACGTTCGCCCAAAAAAGAGCGTAACAACCAGCGGAATGACAAAAAACAATAAGGCCGTTAGCGAAATGGCATAGGCCGAATCGAAAAAGGTGAGCGTAACATTTTGTATAGCTCCGATGCTGCAAATACAACCGTTCCGGTAGAACCCGAAATAAACGAGCGTAAATATCGACAGCCACAAAATACCTTGTCGCGAACGGCTTTTTACGGCAAAATAAGTTGCTGCCGCCAAAACAAGGATGAGTATCAGCACATCGAAATATTCCATTGCCAGTGCCCGCGGTTCAGGTGTTACCGGCGTTGGCTGCGTGTAACCCGTATCGAATTCAGGTTTTGGGAAACGTTGTTTCTGAGCCGACAAGTCAAGAGACAAAAGATTAAAGGCAAAAGTGAAAAGTAAAAAGGCAAAAGTGAAAAACACAGATTTTGACCTAAATCCGAAGAATCTCTTTTGCTTTTGGCTAGTAACTCGTGGCTCGTGGCTATTTTGGTTAAGTTGATTTCTCATTTTAAATATCAGGCTTCAGGATTGTTTGTAAAGTCGCCTTTTACGTTGTAGGCTTCACTGGCTTTTACCCGGCTTATGGCGTCCGACGGGCAAACCCTGGCGATGGAACATTCGTTACAATTCACGCAAATATGGTGCATGATCTGCAGATGCATCGAACCATTCCCGAACGAAGTACATCCGGCAACACATTTTGCACAACCAATGCACAAATCCTCATCGATATGATATTCGAAATAGGGTTCCTCGATAAAACGACGCTCAATAGCTGCCGTTGGGCACAACTGGTTTTCGGCAGCTGTACTTTGTGCGTTGGCATCTGGTTTCAGGTAGCCGCCACACAAATCGCAGTAACCACATAAATCAAATGCATGAAGACATTTTACCGCCGAAGGATTCAACACACACTCCGTTGCACAGCGTCCGCATTGCGTACATTTAAACGGATCGATCTGCCACACATAATCATCGCCACTTACCTTACGAAGCGCCGAAACACTTACCGCTCCCAACGACAACAACAATGAGGCACGTACCCCATTCCGTATAAATTTTCGGCGACTTTGTGATTTGCTGTTATTTTCCATTTGTTCTTTCTAATCAACGTTTGCTTTTTCGGCGCTTAATAATTTTGTTTTTCAATCAACTTACCAAAAGCGCCTTCCTACTCGTTTCACTCGTTCCCCCGGGTTAAAAACCGGGGCTATAAAAACAGAACCTTTATGGAGTTATCTCCACTTCTCCCCGCTCCTGTTTAACTTCCGGATTAATACATGCCGTAACCTTGCCACAGTTTTTACAAGTTGGGGAAACCGAACATGCGGCAGACACTTTTTTATTCACGAATAAATAACCTGCAGAAGCGGTAATTCCTCCGAGAAGTAAAAGCCGGCCTGTTGTTCTTATAAATTCTTTTCGTTTCATCTCCTTAAAATTGTCTATTCTGATATTTTTGGCTCAAACACACGTAATACATTTCTGTCGAAATCAAGCGCATAAATATTTCCATTCTCATCGACAGCAACATCGGGTGCCTGTCCTTCAATTTTTTCATCGAATTTGGTTGGCGGTGCAACAACTCCTGAAAATTCGCCTGAAGCTTTGTAGATCTTCACGCGAACCAAACCTTTTTCACTGGTAACAAAACTGCCATCGGGCAAAAAGCAAAAATGGGCAGGATTGCAACATCCGCTAAAATTCTCGGTTTGATTTCCGGAAGCTTTCCAGAACTCGCGTAAGCGTCCTTCCTTGGTGTAATTCTCCAAAGTGTGCATTCCCGGATTGGCCACCCACAAATCGCCATATGCATTTATATCAATATCGAAATATGGACTTGGTATAATAAAACCGTGTGCTAAATCGTCATCCGTTTTTCCTTCAAACTCATTTACAATTTCTCCCTGGTGATTAAAACGCAGAACGCGTCGGTTACCGGCATCGGCAACCATAATATCTTCGCCATCAACCGCAACCGAAGTTAGGTAGGTGTCTTCACCTTCAACTTCCCATTTATGAATGGTTGTGCCGGTTTCATCAACGATCCACACAAATTTCTCGAACACCACATAAATGGTATCGCCAACCACATCCAATCCGTGAGGTTCGTCAAGGAAACCAACCTCGCCCAGCAGGGTTCCCGAAAAATCAACGATCTTCAGTTCCTGATCGCCAACTGCATATATTTTGTCGTTGGCAACTTCAAGTGCTTCTGCCAAAACAAAGCCCAGGTTAAAATTCCGGGTTTCTTTGTACTTCACCAGCTCTTCCGGAACATTCCGAAACTCATCCACACTGAACTCAAATTTATTAGCATCCATGTTATCCGGACGCTTCGAGTACCAGTCAACCACCATTATGCCAACGATTACCACCGCCAGTACAATCAGAAATATTACGATTCCTTTGTTCTTCATATTCGTATAATTCTTTTCATTTAAACACTGATACGCAGAATCTATTTAATAAGATTAAATCCATAGTCATCTTCATATCGATTCATCCTCAATATTGCCCTTCTTTTTGAATAAGCATATTTATCCATTAGAATGTTAATAATCTGCTCTCGACTAAAACCTTTTTCAATAAATCTTTGAATGATAAAACAAGGATCGTTTTCTCCCATCGGTCCATAGCCCTTAGTTTTACCTTCATAAGTATTCATTCTACCGATTGCCCATATTTCTGATGAATTAAATTCATCAGCTAGCAGTTTGACCACTTGCTCCCTATTTAATCCTTGATTTATCAATCTTCGAATACATCGGGTTTGATATTCTCCTTTTGTATTATTTCCCATTGGGCAAATTATTTTTTCTTATCTATCCATTCACATTCAGGTCGATACAGATCATCGTTTCCGCGTCGCGCAACAATAAGTAGCCGTCGGCGAGGGCAAAAGGCGCCCAGGCATCGTGCCCGTCTTCAATTACTTTAACCTGTTCCAACTGAATGTATTTCTCGGTGCTTGGGCGTGCAATAGTGAGGGTTCCGTCGTCGCTCAGAATGAACATTTTATTGTCGGCAATAAAATAGGGTCCGAGGCCAAAACGGGTTTCCTTACCACTCGTCCACACCACTTTTCTTGTATCATCAGGATTCACGCAAATCATTTGATTTCGGTTGGCACCACCATCTTTCGGAACGATACCAAACAAGTAACCATTCCAGAAAATCGGCGTTTGCTGCTCACATGCCAGTCCTTCTTTTGGTGCATATTCATAAAGAGGTTCAACCGTGAAAGCGCCGTTGCTTTCCGTTAGTTGTAACATCATACTTCCGGCTCCGTAACCTGCGGTCATAAAAATCTTTCCGTCGGGCATACAAACCGGCGATGGTGCAACAACCGAGTGGTTCCACTGCGATGTTTCCCACAAAATCTGTCCGGCATCAGGTCCGTCGGCAGCCACTCCAAGTAAGCCTCCAATGGCGCTGTACACATACATTTTTCGTCCGCCAAAAGTATAGGGTATAACTGATGAGTGCGACATTTTCCAACCTTCGGGATTTGGTGTTTCCCATAATTTCTCACCGGTTTCGCAATCAACGGCCACCATCATTTTACTTCCTCCGGTGGCAATAATAGCCACACCGTTGTCGATTAACGGACATTGGCCGGTGTACCAAAACGGAATTTCATTCTGATATTCTTTTACCACATCGAGCCCCCAACGGAAATCTCCGGTTTCGCGATCAAGGCACATAACGTGGCATTTCGGACCAATCGTTACAATGTATTTCTCGGTAACTGCCGGAATAGTTCGCGACATTCCGTGATTTCGTTTAATGGCCACATCATAACCACGTCGCCACTGCTCTTCTCCGCTAACTACCGAAAAACAACGTAAAATATCGGCGCGCTCTTCCTCATCGTAATCGAGTACATAAGCTAAACCTTTGTAGATTGCAGCTCCTGAGTGTCCTTCACCTAATTTTTTCGACCAAAGAATTTTCGGTCCATCTGCACCAAAACTTTCCACCAGTTTTACCGGCGACTTCGAAATATTGTCGTAATCGGCACCACGAAAGTTAGTCCAGGTCTCTTCCAGAACCTGATAATCAGAGGCCAGTTCCTCAAAATGCTCGCCAATAGTAACTTCCTGCGGAGGAACTCCTTTTCCTCTATTATCAGCGCCTTCAAGATTAACGGTAAAATCTTTTGTAGGATCGGCATTTAACCACCAAAAAATAGAAATAAATCCAATGGTACCGATCGAGATCAGAATGATATTTATGGTTCTTTTAGTCATTAATTCAGGTAAAAAGTAGAAAGATAACGGTTTTGCTGCAAACTTGAGTTAACGCCGGGTTAAGCTTTAATATTGTACATCATTAACACCTCGCCATGGCGAATATACAGCTTGCCATTTGCGATAAACGGATGCGCCCAATGCGGTCCGGCACCCTCGGTATTTTTAAACTTGCTGATCACTTCAAAACCTTCAGGAGTTGGTTTTACCAAGCCAACATTTCCGCGCTCGTTGTAGCAATATAATAATCCGTCGGCCATCACCACCGAACCTTTCGAATCCCATTCGGTTTCGTATTTTATGTCACCGGTTTCCCAGTCCATACAAACCCAGTTTCCTTTGCTGTTATTCTCCCAGTTCGATCCGTAAACATAACCGTCGGCCAATACAAGTCCGCCATGATGATTATCAAGCACAGTGTTGGTGTATTTCTTTGAAACAGAATTGCCATCGGCACCAATTTTCAACATGGCTGCATCGTAATTGTAACCCATTGATATGAACACTTCGTCGCCTTTAACCAGCGGAGTATTTGTCCAGATCATACCATTTTCCTGCCACGTCCACTTTTCCGGATCGAAATGTCGGTAATGCCAGGCAACTTCGCCGGTTTCAGGTACCAATGCCAGAATTTCTTTTGCGGTAACAGCCAAAATATAACGTTTACCGTTAAGCTCGTAAACCGTTGCCGATGCATAACCGCGTGCTCCACCAACCGACTCGCTTTGCCAGATCGCTTCTCCGGTCATTTTATCAAGTGCAACAACACTGGTTTTGTCTCCGCCCGGTGTACAAATTACCATATTATCAAGAATAAGAGGAGTTTCTGAATTTCCCCAAACATGATAATCGGTTTCATAGTCTTTATCAACTTCCTTAGCCCAGATTTCTTCACCGGTTTCTTTATTTATACAGGCAACTTGCCCCATTCCACTTTGTACATAAATACGGTCGCCATCAATTACCGGCGAGCATCGTGTGTCGGGATACGAATTTTTCCACGACAATCCGTACGACACCTGGTATTTAAACGAACCGTCAGGATTGATCGCGGTCAGGTAATCGAGCGTGTCGATCATTCCGGTGGTGTAAATCATATCTCCTTCGGCAATTGCCGACGAATATCCTTTTCCAATTTTTTCAACTTTCATTAGCAATTCAGGTCCATCTTCGGGCCACTGTTTCAGCAAACCAGTCTCGGTGAAATGCCCGTCTCGGTTTGGTCCGCGCCACTGCGTAACCTGTGCGCTTAACGAAAAAGTAAATGCGGTAATTAAAAGTGTTAGTGCAATCTTCATGGTTTATTTGTTTAAGAATGAATTGTAATCGAGTTTTTCAAAGGTCTTTTCACGGTACCGCGTTCCTATCGGGAACTCTTTGTCGCCAACTGCCACCATTACCGGGCTAAAACTAGTAATGCGACTAACAGCTACCAAAAATGAGCGATGCACCCGGATAAAACTTTTATCGGGCAGTGCTTTTTCGAGCGCCGACATGGTACAGCGACTGTTGATTTCCCTGTCAGGTGTGTGCAATTTCAGGTAATCGCCAAAACTCTCCACATACACTATTTCGGTAACCGGTATTTTATGAATCACGTTTTTTTCGCGTAGATAAATGTATTCTGAATCACCGTTGTTTTTATGTAATGAAACTTCTTCTATCAACAGATTTTGCTGATTGTATTTTTCCACCGCCTGTAAAAAGCGCTCAAACGAAATGGGTTTCAACAGGTAATCCAACACATTCAGGTCGTAACTTTCAATGGCGTACTCGCGATAGGCAGTAGTAAAAACAATGGCCGGCGGATTTTTCAGGGTTTTAACCAGGTCGGTTCCTTTCATTTCCGGCATATTGATATCGAGAAAAACCAGGTCGACATTGTGCGATTTTAGGAAATCGAAAGCTTCAATGGCATCGGCACAAGACCCAACAATTTCCAACGAATCCAGCTTTTGAATATGCGATTTCAACACTTCAATCGCAAGCGGTTCATCATCAACTATCATGCACCTTGTTTTACTCATTGGTCCAGCACACTTTTAGGTTAATCTCAAATTTCGTATCCTGTTTATCAATCGTCAATTTATGCGATTTTGGATAAAGCAGCTCCAAACGCCGGCGCACATTTTTCAATCCTATTCCCTCATTCAGTTTTTCTTCCTTTTCCTTCTCGGGATGGATTGAATTCGTCACCTGCAAAGTCAGGCATTTTTCGTCAATCTTAATATCGATGTCTACCTTCGGATTTTTACGGTCTTTGCTGGCGCCATGTTTAAATGCATTTTCAATAAATGGCAATAAAATCAGCGGCGCAATCCTATGGTGGTCAACTTCTCCGTCAACATTATATTTGAGGTCGAGGCGATTATTGTAGCGCATGCTTTCCAATTCCACATAACTTTCAATAATCTGAATTTCTTCTTTTAGCGGAACAAAATCGTCGTTGCTTTTGTAGATCATATAATCGAGCAAACCCGAGAGTTTCAAAACAATATCAGGAGTCTTTTCCGATTTGATCAATGTGAGTGCATAAAGGTTATTCAGCGTATTAAAAAGAAAATGCGGATGAACCTGTGACTTCAGGAAATTCAATTCGGCCTCCAGCTTTTCTTCTGCCAGTTTTTTATTCTTTAGCTCGTCGATGTACCACTTTTTAAATACAATTATAAAGGCTGCCAACACCGGAATTCCGTAGTTAGAAATAATCTTACTCAGAATTTTAGGTACGTAAAACAGCGGCAACTGTGAGTAATCGAAAAACTCAGGAAATAAATTCGGGAAGTAGTACGACATGTAAATCAGGAAGCCAAACAGCAGCGCATGAATTAAAGTAAGGACGCCAAATGTTACGAACTTCTTTTTCTCCAAAGCAAAAGGCAAAATCAAATAAATCATCGTGTAAGTTCCGATGATTCGTGCGGGTAACAGCGTGAGACCGATGATAAATTCCGCGTAATAATGATCGAGATATCCGCCGTAGGTGAGCCAATAGCCAATAAAAACAACCACCCAAAACAAGAGGTGCCATAAAAAGCGGTAGCGGAAAAATATTGGTAATTGGTTATCGTTCATGATTTTTTCTCAAATATAGTTTTTGAGCTTTTGGTCGTCAAAAACATGCGACAAATACAGGCTAAAAAAGGATGTTTACCTTGCAAACATCCTTTTTTCTGTGCACGTTTCTATTTTATTTTGTAGGCAATGAGCACATCACCATGGCGCACAAACAGGCGGCCATTGTTGATTACCGGGTGTGCCCAGTGTTGGGCTGTTCCCAGTTCAACTTTTGTTTGGCTAACGATATTGAAACCTTCGGGTGTAGATTTAACCAGTGCTAATTCGCCACGTTCGCTGTAGCAATACAACATTCCGTCAGCATAAATGGTAACGCCTTTTGCTATATCTTTTGAAACGTATTTTTCTTCGCCAGTTTCCCAGTCTACACAACGCCATTCGCGCGCGTTATCGCCCGATCCGTACATATATCCGTCAACCACAACCATTCCTCCCATGCGGCTGTCGAGCTCCACTTTATCCCACTGTTGGGTAACGCTGCTGCCATCGTCGCTAAGCTCAAGTTTTACGCCACCTTTACCGTAACCGCTAAAACAAAACAGATCACCGTTGTAGAAAAGCGGTGTATTCGGATGAACGCTCCAGCGGTTGGTGTGTGGATAATCCCACAACAACTGTCCGTTTTTGGCATCAACACCGATAATATGATCGGCAGTGTGAGTAACTAATAATTTCCGCGCCGGAAGCTCCACCAGCAGCGGTGTGCAATAGGCTGATAATTCGCCTTTACCAGCTGAAGTCCAGATCAGGTCGCCAGTGGTACGATTCAGCGCCACCATATTGTTTTTCTTTCCGCCGGGAGTTAAATACAAAACATCGCCGTCAATCAGAACAGTTTCTGTTACACCCCAACGAATATTTGCACCATCAAAATCTTCGAATGCGCTCTTGCGCCATTTTACATCTCCGGTTTCTGAGTCCATGCAAGTTAGAATTCCGAATCCGCTGTAGATGTACATCAAATCGCCTGCCACTACAACCGACGAGCGCGCTCCCGGATAACTTTCAGTAAATTCTTTTCCGTACGAAACCTTCTTGATTACTTCCCCGGTTTGCGAGAAAATGAAGATAAAACCTTCGCCATCGATCATGGTCGACAAATAAATTTTATCGTTGGCAAAAACCGGCGACGAGTGTCCTTCACCTAATCCTTCAGCAGTCCACAAAATTTCAGGACCATTAGCCGGCCACTCTTTTAATAAGCCCGTTTCCGGGTAAACTCCGTTATTTTGGCCGCGCCAAACAGTTGGCTCCTGGGCGAATAAAATTATTGTTGAAAAAAGCAGTGCCGAAGCAAGAAATAAACATTTTCTGATCATGACTTTACAGTTAAGTTTTGCTCCTAAAAATAGAACCAAAAGCACACATTAGCAATGCTTACAAGTAATTTATCAGCTATCTAAATAGTAAGATATGTTTAGGATTGGTTTAGAAATTATTAACAATTCGGCACGCCAGAAAATGGGATTAAAACATATGTGTGAATTGTAAAAACGGCAGTGAATGATTTGATTGAATTAGCTGTTTTTGGGAATAAGTAACAATTGGACACAATTTTGTTTTCTTACAAATCCGACATCCAAGACCCCCTATAATCCCCCAAAGGGGGATAATTCCTCCCCTTTGGGGAGGCTAGGTGGGGTCAATAAAATCTATATATAGAACAGACTACACAAAAAAAGGCAGATTGATATCAACCTGCCTTTCTATATTTTTTGATCTGTTTTATTCGCTGATCATTTTTGCACGGCGTTTACGTTCATGCTCATCGAGGTAAATTTTACGGATACGCATAAAATTTGGTGTAACCTCAATGTACTCGTCGTTGCGGATGTATTCCATTGCCTCTTCCAACGAAAATTTGATAGCCGGAGCAATCGATGTTTTTTCATCAGCACCTGAAGAACGCATGTTCGACATCTTTTTGGTACGTATAATATTGATGGTCAAATCATCCTGGCGGGTATATTCACCAATTACCTGACCGGCATAAACTTCGTCTCCCGGCTCAACAAAGAAACGTCCGCGATCCTGCATTTTATCAATCGAATAAGCAATTGAAGTTCCTGTTTCCAGCGAAATCAAAGCACCGTTTCGTTTTACGCCCAGCTCGCCTTTCCAAGGTTCGTAACCTTTCAGGCGGTGCGCCATAATAGCTTCACCTTCGGTTGCTGTAAGCATTTGGTTACGTAGGCCGATCAAACCGCGCGATGGAATATAAAACTCCAAATGTGCACGTTCGTCTTTAACTTCAATATTTGCAATATCGCCTTTACGGGCAGTAACCAATTCAATTACTTTTCCCGAAAATTCATCAGGAACCTGAACGGTTAAGGCCTCGATCGGCTCACATTTTACACCATCAATTTCTTTAACAATTACCTGTGGCTGACCTACCTGAATTTCGTACCCCTCGCGACGCATGGTTTCAATCAGAATCGACAAGTGAAGAATTCCACGACCATAAACACGGAATGAATCTGCCGAATCGGTTTCTTCAACGCGCAATGCCAGGTTCTTTTCGGTTTCTTTGAACAGGCGGTCGCGCACTTGGCGGGAAGTTACAAACTTACCGTCGCGTCCAAAAAATGGTGAGTTATTCGACACAAATGTCATACTCATTGTCGGCTCATCCACTTGGATCGGTGTTAAACCTTCAGGCTCTTCAGCGTCGGCAACAGTATCGCCAATATCAAATCCTTCCAGGCCGAGTACGGCACAAATTTCGCCACACGGAACCGGATCTTTTGTTTTTTCTTTTCCGAGTCCTTCAAACAAGTAGCACTCTTTTGCTACCGATTTTATAATGCTTCCATCGCGTTTTACCAGCGAAACTCTCGATCCCGGAACCAACTCGCCGCGGGTAACTTTTCCTACAGCAATACGGCCGGTGTACGATGAATAATCAAGCGAAGTAATGCGCATTTGCACAGTTCCTTCTTTGGCTTGCGACGCCGGAATATGTTCCAAAATCTGATCGAGCAAATAAACAACATCTTCAGTTGGAGTTTGCCAATCCGGTCCCATCCATCCTGCTTTTGCCGATCCGTAAACGGTTGGGAAGTCCAACTGCTCTTCAGTAGCATCAAGGCTGAACATCAGGTCGAAAACTTTCTCCTGAGCAATTTCGGGTGTACAGTTTTCTTTATCAACTTTGTTAACCACCACCATTGGTTTTAATCCCAGTTCGATGGCTTTTTGCAGCACAAAACGGGTTTGTGGCATTGGTCCTTCAAAAGCATCAACAATCAATAAAACACCGTCGGCCATGTTCAATACACGCTCCACCTCGCCACCAAAGTCGCTGTGCCCAGGTGTATCGATGATGTTAATTTTGGTGTCTTTGTAGCGCACCGAAACGTTTTTCGAAAGAATGGTAATTCCACGCTCACGTTCCAGATCGTTGTTATCCAGTAAAAGTTCCTGAACCTCCTGGTTTTCGCGGAACAATTTTACCTGGTGAAGTATTCGGTCAACCAAAGTAGTTTTACCGTGGTCAACGTGTGCAATAATTGCAATGTTTCTGATTTCTGTCATTTTACTTTTTTCTAATCCAATTTACCAACACCGAATCTCATTATTTGTTTTCAATCAATTATTTATGACCTCAAAACCTTATTCCGGAATCGGCGCGCAAATGTAAGAAAGTTTTGCAGTGTAATGTCAGCATACCTATGAATAAAGTGCTTCTTATATTTAAATTTAATATCGGGGCACACAAAGCACTAAAAATCAGCTATCCGCGCAAGGAATACTACACAATGATTGCATTTTTTTACCTTAGCGTGTTATGAAATCGGCATTCGAACGTAATTCATAAAAGCAAGAGCCTAAAAAGCATGACAAGCAGCGATTTTGAAAAACTGATAATACAACACAAAGACAAACTGTTCAGGTTTGCCGCCAGCATACTAAAAGACAGCAACGACGCGCAGGATGCCGTTCAGGAGGTGGTGCTGAAGTTGTGGAAAAACAGGCGTTTGCTCGACAATGCGAAAAACCTGGAAAGCTATTGTATGAATACGGTTAAAAACCATTGTTTCGATGTGCTGCGAAAACAAAAACACCACCAAAATTACCTGTTGGCAAACGTTCACGAAGCGCAGGAAGAAACACGGTTTGATGCCATTGACCTGGTAGAAAAGCTGAAACAGGAATTACACCAATTACCCGATCAGCAACGAATGGCAATAGAGTTAAAAGATTTTCAGGGACTGGACTACGAAGAAGTAGGTGATATTATGGAACAAAGCGCGAATACAATTCGGGTACATGTTTCGAGAGGAAGAAAAAAATTATTTGAAATTTTTAAGGAGGAGTTAGCAAATGTGTAGCAAAAAATCAAAACACTTTCTTGATGAAGATTTCGATCTGAAAGATTTCAGCGCAAGCGAAAATGAAAATTCGTTGGAACAGGAGTTTATCCAATCGTACCAACAATTGAACGACCGGATAAATGCAGAAGTACCGGACTTTAATCCGTTCGAAAAATTAGAACAACATAAAAAACAACGTTTTCTGCAACCAAAACGATTGTTCGCCTATGCGGCCTCAATTCTACTGGTGGTGAGTTTGGTTGTTGTTGGTTTAAATCATACCCGCAACGAAAAACAAATCACATTAACAGAAAATGAGTTAGCCGAGCTACAGGAAAATACCAAGCTGGCTTTGTATCAGTTCTCGAAAGAAATGAACACTTGCCTTGGCAATCTTGAAAACGCAAAACGAATCAACGCTCCACTCAGTGAAGTAGAATCGTTGAGAAATTTAGATATCCAATTTGATAATCCAATTAAAGATCTTAAAATCAATTAATCATGAGAACAAAATTCATCTTATTTTTTCTATTTATTAGTTTCTGCAGCCTGGCACAAGATGGAAACAAAAATATCGATCAGGCCTTTAAACTAATCGACAATCGTGAGGATGCCTCTTATTTCGAGGTAACAAAAGACATGTTTAAAATGATGTCGGAATCAAGGGAAATTGGTCCTGAGTATAAAGAATACCTTAGCCAGTTACATCAACTAAAAATGATTCAGCCGGGCGGTGGAAACCGCATGCAGTTGGGCGAAGAATTCTACAATATATTTATGGAGAATGCCAACCTAAAAGATTATACGCGACTGATGACGCAAAGAGACCAACGCTCGAAAATATCGTTTTACAAAAAAGACGGTAAAGATGAGAATGAATTTCTACTGATCAGTAACAGCATGATCATTTACATTACAGGAACGCTCGATTTGCAAAATATGCAGCAATTTGAACAAATAATTGACATCGCCGGAAATGCAATGGGAATGTAGATGAAACTCACATTGGGAATTAGAAAAGGATGTCATCTTTTCAAAAAGATGACATCCTTAGGTAAATCTGCAAAATCTGCGTAATCTGCGTTCAAGAACTACTGAATCAAACCAAGTCAGATAGAATCAAGTGAAGCCTCCAATTCCTCCCTGCATTTATTGCAAAACTGCGGCTTTTTTTGGTCGATGTCTTCCACATAAGTTCCGGGGCGCATAACGCAAACCGGCACGTGGCAATGAATGAGCCCAAACGCATGCCCCAACTCATGGATCACTACTTTTCGGAACCGATCGTACAAAAGTCTTTCGTTTCCTTTCATCCCGTATTGTTGATTTCGTAGGCGATAAAGGGAGGCAATTCCGGTGCTTCCGTTATGTTGAGCCTGCCCAAAAATGTAGGTTAAAATGGGAATAAAAATATCGACCTGGAAAAGCCCGATGGTCTTTACAGAGTTGGCTGAATACTCACGATGAACCAAATCCAGTAAACGATTGGCGTCGTATTGTTTTCGAGCAGCATCGAAATAAGGGAGAATATCGTGGGTAAAAGGCACAACCGAAACCGGCCACCCAAAGGCGACTTCTATGTCCCAGGTCATTTGGTCGAGAACCCTCTTTTCGAACTTGCCCTGAACAACCAGCGTTATCCCTTTTTCTTTCAAAAAATTAAGTGTTTTAATTGCGCTAACCAGCCGTTTACGCGTGTTTATCAAAGCTCAGCAACCCACTAATTTTTGGGTGAACTAAGCTGATACTTTTTAATTTTATTGTACAGAGTTACCCGGTCGATCTGAAGAACCTTAGCCGAGCGACTGATGTTCCAATCGTATTTTTCCAGCGTTTTCTGAATGTATTTTTTCTCCAGTTCATCCAAACTGTCGTTCGAATCGGTAACGCTATCGGTTTCCAGCGGAAGATCTTTCAAACGGATCTCCTTCCCGTTTCCAACAACTATTGCACGTTCGATCATGTTTTCCAGCTCACGAACATTGCCGGGGTAATTATATTCTTCGAGCCGTTGCAAAGCAGCCTGATCGATGGTGATCAAATCGCGGCTCATGGAAGTGCAGTATTTTTTAATGAAATAGCTTACTAACATCGGGATGTCTTCTTTTCTATCACGGAGTGGCGGAATGGCAATATTCACCACATTTAACCGGTAATATAGATCCTCGCGAAACGAACCGTCGGCAACCATTTTTTTCAGGTCTTTGTTGGTTGCGCAAATAATCCGGAAATCCGATTTTATCTCTTTGTTTCCACCCACGCGGGTAAAGGTTTTCGATTCGAGCACGCGCAAAAGTTCCACCTGCATTTTCATCGAAATGGTTGCAATTTCATCCAGAAAAATGGTACCTCCGTCGGCCATTTCAAAACGACCTTTGCGGTTGAACATCGCCCCGGTAAACGCACCTTTTTCGTGCCCGAATAACTCGCTCTCCAGCAAATCTTCCGACAAGGCACCACAATGAACGGTAACCATCGGGAAAAACTTACGCGGCGAATTGGAATGAATGGCATGTGCAATCAACTCCTTCCCTGTTCCGCTTTCGCCCGTAATAATTACCGACGAACTTGATGCCGCCACATTTTCAACCTCTTTTAACACGCGGATCATACTTTCGCTGTTGCCCACAATATCTTCGATATTCTCCAGCGTTACAATTTTATTTTTGAGTGTTTCATTTTCACTTCGCAGCGAGATTTGCCGTGCTGCATTCCGGATCAGGTGAGACAGATCATCCGGATCGAAAGGTTTGGTTATATAATCGAAAGCACCGTCCTTTAATGCCTGAACGGCCGTTTCAACCGATGCAAAAGCAGTCATTACAATTACAATGGCGGCGCTGTCGAATTCTTTAATGCGCCGGTGCATTTCCAGTCCGTCCATCCCGGGCATTTTAATATCGGCCAGTATAATATCAAAATTTCCCGACTCGATTTTCGAGAGCGCTTCTTTGGCGTTGGCGGCGCTGTCAACCTCGTATCCATCCTCAATAAACCAGTTATAGAGCGAATCCCTAACCGATTCCTCATCGTCAACTATTAATATGGAAATGCTTGTCTTCATATCACTGATCTTCTTTGGTTATCAAATTAAATACAACCGACATTGTCGTTCCTTTTCCGGGTTCCGAAACCACCTCGATTTTACCTTTGTGGCTTTGCACAATTCCGTGAACAATAGCTAATCCTAATCCTATTCCGCTGGCGCGTTGTTTAGCCGAATAAAACGGCTGAAAAATGCGCGAAATGTCTTCTTTGGCAATTCCAACTCCGTTGTCGATAATGTCCATTTTTATGTGTTCCGCATCAGGGTTCGATGTTTTTATCAGCACCTCGGCATTGGTAGTAACCGCTTCCTGCGCGTTAACCAACAAGGCCACGCACACCTGTTTTATCTGGTTATCGTTACAAAGAATCAGATCGGATGTTGCCGCAAAATCGGTATAAAAATGAATGCCGGCAATGTGCATTTGATGCGCCATTAAGGTGTACGATTCTTTAAGAATATGATTCAAGGAATGTTGTTCAAAATTCTCCTGATCTTTTCGTGAGAAATCAAGCAGTCCCCGAACGATACTACCACAACGTTTTGATTCGTTTTCAATCACTTTCAGATGTTTCAGCATCGAGTCTTTTGAATCATCGGGTAAATCGAGTTTCGCCAGTTTTTTGGCTACCAACTTGCTGTAAGTCAAAATTCCGGAAAGCGGATTATTGATTTCGTGAGCTACCGACGAGGACAATTTACCCAGCGATGTAATCCGCTCAATATGAATCAACTCATTTTGAATTTCAGCCAACTCTTCCGATTTTCGCTGCACTTTGTATTCCAACTGATGCGACCAGTTTTCCAGCTCGCGGTTGGCAGCATCCAGGTTATCGAGCATATTATTAAATGCCAGCGATACAGAACGCATATCTTCCAAGAGGTATGGTTTAATTTCAAGGCGGCGGCTACGGTCGCCTTTCGACACTTCCTCACTGGCAACAATAATTTCGTTCAACGGTTTCTGAATCTTATTCTTGGTAAAAAATATAAGCAGCGAAACCAGAATTATGGTTACAATAATGGCCAGTAAAAAGAATTCCGTGGAGGATTTGTTAACGGCCGAATCAAGCTCCGACAAAGGTACTTTAATGATCAGCGACCCCAATATTTCTTCATTCTGACTATGTGCGTGACAAGCACTCACATAACACGATCGTTCGTTTAAAATGGGCGTTCGCACCAACAGTTGCCGGTGCCCTTTATCGTTTTGCTCGATGTTGCAAGGACTTTTAAAATCGATGATGCGATACGCTTTCTGCTTTGTGGGAAACAAGTCGGAGAAGTTATCGTGACAACTCATGCAGTTGGGGCCGTTTCTCATCAGCGAGTCGGCAACAATCGAAGTAGAATACACCAAACTATCGGCATTATCGTACATGTTTACCTCGTCGATACCCGGCATGGAATTGATAATATCGAGCGTACTTTGCAGGGCACTTTTATCGTTTTTCAACATTGAATAATAAAGCGACCCTTCAACAATCGACCCTATATTATCTCCCTGCTGGCGAATAACAGTGCGTAGATATCCTTCGTAAACCGACCTAAAAATGAGGCTGTAAGAGATAAACAAAAACAACGAAAGTATAGCAATTATATAAATTACCCGGGCATAAATCGACGAACGAAAACTCAGGTAACGCCGTATAAATTTTGGAAAGGAATCCCGCTGTTTCCGGCCGGACGTAGTTGTACTATTATCATCGTTTTTATTCATCACGAGTCAGTCAATCGGTTTTTTTATAAGAAACCTCCAAGGTACGAAAAAGAACAAATGATTAACAAAAACTTTCACTAATCAGCGCTGCTCCTCCATAAATTCATTTTGAAATTCATCCCAAATACCGGCGTCCATTTTTTCCAGCGGATTAGGTTCCAGTTCACCACCTTCCTGAAAAGCCAAAACGGTGGAAACGCCTGCCTGCCGCGCCAGATTGATATTCAAAAAATCCTTTAGGCGTGTTATCTCGTCGGTAAACCAGTTTGCAGCTTCGGCACCCAATAAAAATCCCGAAGTTTCTTTTTGCCAACTGGCCGGAACGATTGAATATAACCATCCAGCTTCGAGTTCATTCGTGCCGGACACAGCATCTTCCAAGGGCACATTCGCCGCCACAATTTCTCCGGACAACGGCGAGTGAACACGCAGTTGTTTTCCTCCCTGCTCGATTATCGCAAGCACTTCGCCTTTTTTTACCGTATCACCGGTCGATTTCAGATGAAGTATTGAAATTTCTCCCAGCACATTTTGCAGAAAATCATCCAGTCCGATTTTTGCCTGCCCCGATTTCTCCAAATACATCCAGGTGTGATTCGGGCTGAAAAACAAACCTTTCGGAATACGCAAAAAGTTGGTAGTAAGAACGCGAATGCCTTGCTGAATATGCTGAACGACTTCGCTTTTTCGGTTCACGATCACCCAGAAAGGGATCAGCAACAAAAGAAATATGATAACTACAATGTATTCGATTCCTTTTGTATCAAACAGATTTGAATATGTAAATCCTTCCATTTTGTTCGCTTTTAAATGTTAATGCATATTTTTTGCCCACGACGGCGATTCGCGCAACACCGGTAAACGGTTGATCACCCAGCGGAAAATCCATATTTCGGTAAAAATAACGGCCATGGTAACCACAATTTCCATCCACGACGGAACGTAGTGCACGGCAGCATCCCAGCGGAAACCGATCACCGTAACATTCAGACGGTTAACAATAACACCCAGCATGGTAATTACCGATGCCACTTTAATGAGCGTAATATTGTTGTTTCGGTAACTATAATAAAAAAGCAGCATGGGAAGTAGCACAAAACCGAGCATTTCGGTTAGGTACCAATAGCCCATCGGCGTACTCAGGTAATCCCAGTTTTTGCTGTGAACAAACACCAGTACCTGCAGGAAAAAGTAGGCAAACAATGCGCCTGTGCAAACCTTCGATAATCCACGAAGAATTTTGTGATGCTGCTCGTGGTTCTTTTCGCTGATCTGATCACTAAAAACTTTGTGCGTAATCGATCCTTCGAAAATCACCATCGACAAGCCGGCAAAAATACTTGATACAAAAAACAGGATGGGTATAAACTCGGAGTACCACAGCGTGTGAATTTTTTCCTTTGCCATCAGATACAAAGCTCCCAGTCCAGATTGGTGAAGTGTTGACAAAGTGATGCCAAAGATCACAGCTGCCAAAGTCATTCCTGAAAGGATTTTACAGGCTCTTTTTGCACCAAGCCACTCGGCAATGGCTGGCGAAAATTCGATTAATTCGGCCAGCATATACAGCAGAAAATGCCAGGCCACCAAAAACAGTACTGAGCTGGTTCCGAATCCGTTACCGATTATCGGGTTGATAACATTCCACGGACGCCCCAGATCGAGCAGCAAAGCACCTGCATAAAATACGTAGGCCAAAAATCCATTTAACACGGTTACCCTTACAATGGAACGATAGCTTTTCATATTCAGGATATAAACCATGAAGGTTACCACATATGCACCGCCGGCAAAAGCAACTCCGGTTACTACATCGAAACCGATCCACAATCCCCATGGCACTTCTTGTGTGAGGTTGGTAATCGATCCGATTCCTTTCCAAAAACGGATAACGATCAACCCAAGACCGAGTAGCATTATCGGTATGGAAATAACGTTGAACCAGGTAAACATTTTCCCTTTGGGTTTTAGCTCTCCAAGGAAAAATTTCCAACGGCTCTTTTTTTCTTCGCTTAAAGGTACGCTTATGGTATTATTCATGATCTTCAGTTTTAGGTTGTTTATCTTTTGTGGCGTCCTGAATTCCCAGCAACATCATGGGCCACAGCACAAATACTGCAGGAACACTGTACAAAAATCCTTTGGTTAACGATGGATACGAAGCTTTTTGAATGCCGGTATTAAAACCGATTTCTTCAAAAGGAACAGGAGACAAATACAAAAATGAAGTTCCTCCGGCTTCGGTTTCGCCATAAATATGATCGTAATAAACATCCGGATTTTCGCTGATCCTTCGACGCGCCTCAGCAATTAATTCGCGCCGGGTGCCAAATAGTAGCGCCTCTCCCGGGCAGTTTTCCACACAGGCCGGCAATTTCCCTTCTTCCTGCCGCTCGAAACACATGTTACATTTTGTAATTTTTGGGTTCGGACTATCATATTCAAACTTCGGCACATCAAACGGACAGGAAACCATACAATAACGGCAGCCCATACATTTGTCTTCGCGCCAAATTACCGGCCCCTCCTTGGTTTTGTGCATCGCCTGCGTTAAACAAGCTGCTCCGCAGGCTGGGTCATTACAGTGCATACACTGGCGTTTTACGTACACTTCGCCAATCGAAGTATCGTAAGAATTTACAACAGTACGCCGGTTTTCATCGGTTTTTCGCACAACACCCATTTCCGGAAAATCTTCCGGCTCGGGCAAATTATGCGCTTCGGCACACGAAAACTCACAGGTTTGGCAACCAATACATTTTGTAGAATCGTACAAAATGGCTTTGAATTCTGTCACTTCTTCGTTGGCGGGTCTAGCCGGTGCTTCTTTCCCGAAAACAAATGTAGCTCCCGTTACTCCCAATGCCTTGAAGAAACTTCTTCTGTTTATACTCATGGTTTGTTACTTAAAATGTTTATTAGGTAATTAGTGCGTATCAGCAGTATTGATAAAATAGTTCTGAAAGTCTTCCCACACCTTGGGATCAAGGTCTTTCAACGGATGCAACATGAGTTCACCACCTTCCTGAAAGGCCGGTTTTCCCTCTTCCAGATTCATGATATTGAGCGAGCATGCCAGGAAATCTTTCAGCCGACTGAACTCTCCAATTATCCACTCGCGATAGCTATTTCCCATTTTAAAAAACTGCGTTTCCCGAAGCCAGTTCGATGGCTCGATTTTATACACCCAACCTTCGCCATAAGGCTCATTATTAATGATAAACGGATCGGCAACCAAACTTTCATTGATCTCTTTTACCGTTCCCGAAACCGGAGAATTCAGCGTAATTTGTTTTCCTTTTCGGATCAGCGTGACCACCGGCTCCATTCGTTTTACTTTTTCGCCCGGACTTTTCATGATAAGGCGGGTATAATCGCCGGTAACATTCGAAATGAAATCATCGACTCCCATTTTTACCCGGCCACCTTCTTCCATAAAAACCCAGGTATGCGTTTTATCGAAATACAAGCCATTTGGGAAATCGAGAGAGGCTTCGTTTAATAGCTTCACGTACCTTGTTTTATTAAGTAGCGGGGCTTTCGCCTTTTGTTTGCGGATGAAATGGCGAACAACAAAAAACACCACGAGAACCCCCAAAAAAGCGACAACAATTCGGAAGAACGCTGTGGATCTTGTGCTTGCCGTTTCGTATTCGGCCATTAAAACCGGAGGAGTTAGCTTTTCGAGATTCGATTGTTTTTCCGAATGAACCAATTCTGTAAATCCATTCTGCGCAACTAATACTTGGCCCGAAGAAGTAATCCAACTCAAAAAGTTGTTTATTTCAGCATTTTCGGGGAAAGCAGAAGAAACTGCATATATATTGTATATCATCGAATGCGGATATTTCCCGATCCAAACCGACCGCTCAAACTGTTCCGAACTGGCGTAAATATTTTCGTAATAATCCAGCCGTCCGTTTTTGTTTCGGTCGATTGGAAGTAACGCGATATTTTCAGCAAAATCCTGTTGATCCAAATCAGTAATCGCCGACAACCTGCAAAATCCAATGGCATTTACATCGTTTTTTACAGCTTTTAGAAAATTGGCTTGCGACAGCGATTCTAATGTGTTGATTTCAGTTAGATCAACTTCCAAAAACTTTGCTACCGACACTTTTACTTCCGGCTCATCCAGCACATAAAAATTAACAGGTTTATGATTTTCATTGCCCGCTAATGTGCCCCAGTTTTTGTTGTTGTTCTGAAAAACTGTTGCCAGTTTATTAACAGAAACTCCTGTTTCGGCAAGCTCTTTTGCCAATGGATTAGCTTTATTAAAAACCGTTACCACCACTTCGCGCCCCAGCGTCAGCTGCCACATTTCACCAATATTTGACGAAACATCAGCTTGCTGCATAACAATGGCAATCGAATTGTCTCCTTCAATCTTGCTGTTGATTTCAGCACGGCTAACAGGAGTAAGTTCAAAGTTAAAATCGGTGTTGGTTTGCCGATATTTATCGATCCATACCTCAGTGAGGTTACGCATTTCGAGAGTTGTAAAAATCTTTACCTGATCATTTATCGCCTGGTTTTCGGCGTTTTGGCTTCTCGCACCGCTAACTATTAGCAGGAGCAGCACTACGGTCGTTAAAATCCTGGTTCTCATTGTTGAATTAATTTTATCGTTTTTTTACAGGCCTTGAATCCTTTTTACAGATTCTTTTCCAGCTAAAAACGCTTAATCCAACTATGATACCAAACAATTTAACTCATTGACTTTCTGCACATTATACACTTATTTGCCATTTTAAAAGCAAAACAAAGTGTTGTATTTTTCAACAGTCATTTTGAGAATACAACCTTCAATACTGATAATGTGCATGTTATACCCATGTTGAATTATTCAACAGGTGTTGTATTTTTCAACAGTTCGCGGAAGCAAACCTTGATTTTGAACGAAATCACGCGATTTTTTTATAAAAAAATCTATTAATGATGCTCTTTGTATCAGGATGCGGGGATTAAAAATCGATGAGATCCCTCGACTTCGCTCGGGATCAGTTCAGCTAAATGATTTTGCAAACAAAATCATAGTCTCACTGATTTAATTGAAAAAAGGTTGTTTTGTGTTCGTAAAAGCATTTTGTCGCCAACAAAAACAGGTATTGCTTTTACTGTTTCACCGAGATCGTTTTCGGCAACTTTTTCAAATGAATCGCCGGGTTTTATGATTGTACAAAATCCTTTTACATTGATAAAGTAAATATTTCCACCAGCATAAATCGGCGACGAATTAAAATTGCCTCTTAATTTTTCTTTCCAGATAACTTTTCCGGTCATTGCATCCAAACAAGTTACCATTCCACGATCGTGAACCATGTACATTTTATCGTCGACAATTACCGGCGTTGGAATTTGTGGCACCTCGTCTTCGTACATCCAAACCTGATGCGTTTCTGTTACATCGCCCTTTCCTGTCGGATTGATAGCAAACTCACGCGTAAAATTTGGTTTTCCATCTTCAAATATCCATCCTGAATTTATAAAAACGAGACCATTATAAAACAAAGGCTGACTCACCGTTGAATCATCGCCATACTGAAAAGTCCAAATCACCTCGCCGGTATTTACATCGTGGGCAAAACACATAAAAGACGAGTTGCTGATCAGTAAATCTCTTCCATTAACAGTAACCACAATCGGCGTTTGGTACGATTTCCTAAAAACCGGTTGCAACGGATCGTATATTTCTTTTGGGCGAACACTTTTCCAGATTATTTCTCCTGTTTCTTTATCCAGCGCAACCACGTAAGGATCTTCAGTTCCTTCCAAATGCACGATCAATTTATCTTTGTAAATTATTGGCGATGAAGCCGGTCCCTGCATGTGTTCGCAAGGCATATCATCGCGTTTCCAGATCACTTCAAAACTTTTGGTATCGATACTGGCCGTTCCAAAACTTCCGTAATGCACGTAAACTCTACCCTTTTCAATACACGGTGTTGGCGTTGCATACGAGTTGGTGGGATGAATACGCTGCGGCTCCTCAGAGTTGAACAATGTTTTTTCAGATAAAAGTTCACCGGAATTCAGATCAAAGCAACTGACATAAAATTCGGTTCCATCTTCTTCAGCCGAAGTCACCCAAACCTGCCCATCAAAAACAACAGGCGACGACCAGCCCAATCCTTTTACGGGCACTTTCCAAACTACATTTTCAGTATCGCTCCAATGCAGCGGAGCAGTTTCTACATTGGCATGGCCATCCATATTCGAACCACGAAAATGTGTCCAGTTTTGCTGCTCACTCTGGCACGAAACCAATATAAAAAAGAAGAAAATAAACGCGGATAAGTTGATTTTTTTGGTCATCATTTCAGGTAAAGTTTGTTTGAAATCAAAGTTATATTAAAAATGGAATTTCAAAAATTTAATCTCTAACTTCACACCGCTAATTTATGATCTATGAAAATTACGAAACTGCTACTTTCTATACTTACTATTGTTTTTACATTCAATGCACTTTCTGCACAAAACACTTCAGAGAATGAAATAACGGTTCGAGTATTAACTTTCAATATTCTGCACGGAGCAACAACCAAAGGCGATTTTGATTTGGACAAGATCGCATCGGTAATTAGGAATACAAACCCCGATCTGGTAGCCATGCAGGAGGTTGACTTTAAAACTAATCGTGCCCGAAACTACGATTTGGTTACCGAATTAGGATGGAGAACTAAAATGTCACCGTTATTTGGTATTGCCATGCCATACGATGGTGGCGGATACGGAGAAGGGATCCTGACAAAAATGCCCATTCTTTCGAGCCAAAATGTTCCACTTCCTCATTCCCCGGAAAATGAACCACGCGCGGCACTGCAAGTACTGGTGCAACTGGAATCGGGCGATACGATCAGTTTTATCGGAACGCATTTGGAGCACCAGGAAACCAGCTCCGACAGAATTGATCAGGTAAATACAATTAACGAGGTTTTCGCATCATGCAAATACCCATCGATTTTAGCCGGCGATTTAAATGCGATTCCCAACAGCGAGCCAATCTCAATCCTAAATAAATACTGGACTGCAAGCGATCAAAAGGGAGCCTTAACTTATCCATCCGACGATCCTGAAATCAAAATCGATTACATATTTTTCAGGCCTGCCGAAAAGTGGCAAGTGGTAGAAACTAAAGTTATTTGCGACGAAATCGCTTCCGACCACTGTGCCGTTTTATCCGTGTTAAAATTGGTAAAATAAGGAGAAGTCTCTCCTTTTAAACCACATTTCCCTGACCTACCAACCCTTTCTCCGTTTCGGTGAATTTTATTCCAAAATCTTCCAGTTCATCTAAAATGGGTTCGTAGATATCGGGATGCGTTGGTATATAAATTCCGCAGTGGTTTAATTTGTCGGTAAGAAACAATTTTGCTGCAACGGCAAGCGGCAAACCAACTGTTTTTGCCATGGCTGTTTTTTCTCCCGATTCGCCAATAACCACCAACGAACTGTTCTTCTCCACTTTCTCCTTAGTGTCGCGATCCAGGTATTCAAACTTGTGCCACATCACAACCATATCTTTGTCTTCAGGCATCAACTGCCATTTTTCCGAAAGCAACTTTTCCATTACCTGGGCAGGAGTGGCGCGTTTTAAACCTATTTTCCGGTTCTCAAAAATACCTAACCACTCCAGCTTTGGAATGATCTCCGAGTCCATCGGAATTTGCATTGAATGATACAATTTCAGATCGACCGTAGCAGGATGGTAATACAAAAAGGAGTTGATAAACTCGCGGTAAGTCATGTCTTCCACATTGTCAATGTAGTACTCGTCACTGGTAGCTCCCAATTGCACAAATACATTCCACGCCTTACAAAAACCCGGGCGCCGCAAAGTTCCTCTAAAAACTGTGGGAACTTCCTGCAATCCATATTTTTCGATATAACTCATCGAATCGCGGTTCGCATAACCTTCAAACCAGCCGTATTCATCAATCTCAATCAACTCAGTTCTGCGAAATAATCGGTTGTAAGGAATGTATTTCACCTTTCCTTTCTGAATAAACTTTGCAGGTCCGCCCTGACCGGCCAACACTACATTTCGCGGATTCCAACTAAATTTGTAATGCCACGGATTATCATCCGATTCGGGTGCTACCAAACCACCTGTAAACGATTCAAAAGCCTCCAACTGATGGCCTTCCTGTTTTATTTCGTTGATCACGCGCATAGCCGACATGTGATCCAATCCGGGATCTAAACCACATTCATTCAAAAACAATAAGCCTTTACTTTTCACTTCCTCTTCAACCTGTTGTATTTCTTTTCTTTCGTACGAAGCGGTAAACAAGCTTTTCGAGAATTTCAGACATGATTGCATCACCAGTTTATGAAAGCGCGCCGGCAACATGGAAATTACCAGATCGGCAGCACGAACTTCCTGGTCTCGGGCAAATTCATCGCGCACATTTAAAATGGAAAAAGGCAATTTTAACGCTTTTGCCAGATCACTTTCTTCGGCGTCAACAACTTTTATGTGCCAGTGATATTTTGCCGCACGTTCGGCCAGGTAGGTGAGCAAAAATACGCTCGACCTACCGGCTCCAAAAATTAATATGTTTTTCATAGTTTTTCGCTAATTCCTTTTTTAGTGATACCCTCACTCTGAGTAAGGGTATCACTAACTATATTACTACACATTAAACTCAATTCCCTGAGCCAACGGAAGCTCTGTACTGTAATTTATTGTATTTGTTTGGCGGCGCATGTAGGCTTTCCAGGCATCGGAACCTGACTCGCGACCACCACCTGTTTCTTTTTCACCACCAAAAGCACCTCCAATTTCGGCACCCGACGTTCCAATATTTACGTTGGCAATTCCACAATCCGAGCCCTCATGAGACAGGAATTTCTCGGTTTCCAACATGTGCGTTGAGAAAATTGCCGACGACAATCCCTGTGGCACATCGTTGTGCAAACGAATGGCTTCCTCGAGTTCCGAATACCTGAGCATATAAAGCAGTGGAGCAAAAGTTTCATCCTGAACGATTTCATAATGATTTTCCACTTCGGCGATACTCGGCGTTACAAAACAACCCGACTCGTAACCTTCTCCCGACAGCACTTCTCCGCCAATCAGGAGATTTCCACCTTCAGCTTTTACCTTTTCAATGGCGGCCAAATAAGTATCCACCGCCCAACGATCAACCAGCGGACCCACCAGTGTTTTTTCATCCAAAGCATGACCAATTGGCAATTGCTCGTAAATGGCAATCAAACGGTTTTTGAAATCTTCGTAAACCGAATCGTGAACGATAATGCGGCGTGTGGAAGTGCAACGCTGACCGCAAGTACCAACTGCACCAAAAACAACCGCACGAAGTGCCATTTCCAGATCGGCTTCAGGAGTGATTATTATAGCATTGTTTCCACCAAGTTCCAGAATGGTTTTTCCCAAACGCTGACCGACAAGACTGCCAACTTTCTTCCCAATTTTTGTTGAGCCGGTAAACGACACCAACGGTATATTTTTGTCGCTGAAAAACTCGTCGCCCAATTCTTTTGAGCCGGCAGCAACGAGGTTCAAAACTCCTTCAGGAACATCGTTTTCTTGCAAAACTTTGGCAACAATGTTGTGTACCGCAATGGCACATAAAAACACTTTTGACGATGGTTTCCAGATAACGACATCGCCAGCCACCAAAGCAATCATTGCGTTCCACGCCCAAACAGCAACCGGGAAGTTAAAGGCCGAAACCACACCCACAATTCCCAGCGGATGATACTGGTCGTACATGCGGTGCTTTTCCCGTTCCGAATGCATGGTGAAACCATATAACTGACGCGACTGGCCAACAGCAAAATCGCAGATATCAATCATTTCCTGCACCTCGCCAAGACCTTCCTGATAAATTTTACCCATTTCGTACGAAACAAGTTTTCCGAGTGGCTCCTTATATTTACGAAGTTCTAACCCAATCTGGCGCACAATCTCGCCACGTTTCGGAGCCGGCACCATTCGCCAGACTTTAAAAGCGTCTTTCGCTTTTTCAACGACCTCGTGATAATCGGCTGCTGTTGCCTGATTTACGGTTGCAATCAATTCGCCATCCGATGGCGAAAACGATTCAACTGCTGCACCGGACGTTGTTTTCCATTCTGTTCCGGTGCAAACACCATTATTAACTTCATTAATTCCTAACTGTTTTAATTCTTTTGAGATGTCAATTTTCATTGTAGTATTTTTATGTTTTTCGTAAATATTTCCTCTTCTTATTGACCCCCTAAATCCCCCCAGGGGGAACTTCTCCTCCCCTTTGGGGAGGCCGGAGGGGTCATACGTTTTATAATATCATAAGCTTCATTCGCACGTTTTTTAAGCTTTTTCCAGGATTATTGAAACTCCCTGACCAACGCCAACACACATGGTACAAAGCGCGTATTTTGAGTTTGAATTCTGCAGCTGGTAAATTGCTGTTGTAACTAAACGTGCTCCTGACATTCCCAGCGGATGACCGAGTGCAATTGCTCCGCCAAGCGGATTCAATCGGGGATCGTCGTCTGCCATTCCAAACTCACGGATGCAAGCCAGCGATTGAGCTGCAAATGCTTCATTTAATTCAATAATATCCATCTGATCCAAAGTCATTGCCAGTCGTTTCAAAAGCTTATTGGTAGCCGGTACCGGTCCAATTCCCATGGTGCGTGGTGGCACTCCGGCAGCCTGAGTTCCCAGAATTCTGGCTTTCGGCGTCAGATTGAACTTCTTAACTGCTGCCTCCGAAGCTACAATTACGGCCGCTGCACCATCGTTAATACCGGAAGCATTACCAGCAGTTACTGTTGTTCCCGGACCGTAAACCGGATTCAACGATGCCAGCTTTTCAAGGGAAGTCAGCCTCGGGTGTTCATCCTTTTCAAAGATTATCGGATCTCCCTTTCGTTGTGGTATAGAAACCGGAATTATTTCACTCGCCAGTGCTCCGTTTTTTTGTGCTTCAGCCGTTTTTAGCTGACTGTTGTGTGCAAAAAGATCCTGATCTTCCCGACTGATCCGAAACTCTGTGGCCAGATTTTCGGCCGTGCAAATCAGCGGATCTGTTCCATATTTCTCCTGAAACTTATCATTTACAAAACGCCAGCCGATTGTGGAATCATAGATTTCCGCATTTCGGGAAAAAGCCTGTGTAGCTTTTGGCATTACCAATGGCGATCGCGACATATTTTCGGCGCCGCCGGCAATTATCAGCTCCGCCTCACCGGCTTTTATTGCCCGCGCTGCAATTCCAATAGCTTCCATTCCAGAAGAACATAAACGATTCACCGTCACTCCGGGCACCGATTCCGGCATTCCGGCCAGCAACAAAGCCATCCGTGCAATATTTCGGTTGTCTTCTCCCGCCTGATTGGCACATCCTATTAACACATCATCAAACGCTGCCGGGACGATCTGATTGTTACGCTCCAACAAAGTTTTTATGGGAATGGCCGCCATATCATCTGCCCGAATCGCAGACAGCGAACCTCCATATTTTCCAACCGGCGTGCGTATAGCATCGCAAATAAAAACGTCATTCATAGTTATACTTTGTTTAGTTTTTCAATCTTTGGTTTTAGTGCTTTGAAAGCCCTGTGTAGCCCTTCTGTTAACTGATCGATTTCCTTTTGTGTCATGACTGTTGAAAGCATGCACGAAAAGGTGTTGATCATCAAGGTATTTTCTTTGTAATACATGAAATCCAATAATTCATTAACCAGCTTTTTGCCTTCTTTGTCCAGATAAGCCTCACGGTATGTTGTGGGCGGAGCGGGACGAAGATGCATACGAAACATCGAACCGGCGCCTGTTACTGAAACCGGAACATCTGCGAGTTTAATGGCTTCACGAATCTGCTTAACCGCCACATCGGCGAGTAGATTTAGCTGTTTTACCGCTTCCGCATCATAATATTTCATTGCCTGATAACCGGCAGTCATGGTTATCGGATTAGCCGAAAACGTTCCGGAATAAGGCAACAGAAGATTCTTTTCATGCGGATCGAACACCTGCATCACATCGGCTCTTCCGGCAACAGCACCTACAGGAAATCCGCCACCGATAATCTTTCCTAACGAAGTAAGATCCGGTTTCACACTATAATTTTCCTGTGCTCCGCCATAATTCACACGAAAAGTTACCACCTCATCGAAAACCAGCAAGGCCTCATTTTTACGTGTCCAGCTGTAAAGTGCTTCAATAAAATCATTGTTCCCCGGTACCAAACCCACGCGGTGAGGAACCGGATCGACGATAACACAGGCAATATCTTCAGCATGTTTATCCAAAATATTCAACGTTCGCTCAATGTTGTTGTATGGATAAATGACCACGTCCTTTGTTACACATGGCGGTGTTCCGTGAGCAAGCGCAACGCTGCTGGGACGATCTTCTTTTCCCCAGTTCGATGGATCTGCCATTTGACTGACCTCGGCAAAATCGTAAGTGCCATGATAAGCACCTTCAGCTTTTGCAATTTTTGGCCGGCCGGTAAACGCCCTCGATGCCTTAATCATGGCCATTACTGCTTCCGTGCCTGAATTCATGAAACGAATACGCTCAAAACTCTGCACGCGTTCGATCAGGTGAGTGGCAAAAGCAACTTCAATTTCGGAAGCAAGCGTGTATGCTGTTCCTTTTTTTAGCTGTTCAATAACTGCATCGACAATTGGCGGGAACGAATGCCCATGAATTAGTGCCGCCATGTTATTGGCAAAATCGGTGCGCACGGTACCGTCAATATCGGTAATATAACAGCCCGACGCACTGTTGGCATAATTCGGATAAGGCATCCGGAAAACCGTATTCCGGCTTACACCGCCACTTATTACCTGGCGCGCCTTGTTATAGATTTCTTCGCTATTTTCTTTTTTAGCCATCTTTTTTTACTGATTTAATGTTGCTTCAGTATGTTTTTGCAAAAACTCAAAACTCACTCCGGGAGCCAGTTCCCGCACGTAAAGCTGTTTATCTCTGACATCAATTATTGCATAATTCGTGTAGATGCGACTCACCACATTTTTCCCTGTCAAAGGATAAGTGCACTGTTTTACAATCTTCGATTCGCCGGTTTTAGTGGTGTGTTTTGTAATCACGAAAATGGTTTTCACCCCGGCCACCAAATCCATGGCACCGCCCACTGCAGGAATATCATTTGGATTTCCGGTAGACCAGTTGGCCAGATCGCCTTCTTCCGATACCTGGTAAGCACCGAGCACACAAATATCGATGTGGCCGCCGCGTATCATTGCAAAGCTGTCGGCATGATGAAAATAAGCCGCTCCGGGAATAGCCGTTACATATTTTTTACCGGCATTCACTAATTCCGGATCTTCACCACCAATCTCAGCAACATGTCCCATACCCAGCAATCCATTTTCGGTATGATAGATCACCTCGCGACCTTCAGGGATAAAACCGGCAACCATTTCAGGAATGCCGATTCCCAGATTTACATACGCACCATCGTAAATGTCCATGGCAACTTTTTGCGCCATTTCGCTGGTGCTCCATCCTATATTTTTATTGTCTGATTCCATGGTATTTTACATTTTCGGCAACCAATTTTGATTCGTCTGCAGGATTGGAAATTTCTACTACACGATGAACAAAAATTCCCGGTGTTACAACATGTTCAGGATCGATACTTCCAAGTTCAACCACTTGTTTGGCCTGCACGATTGTTGTTTTGGCTGCCATACACATAACCGGCCCAAAATTGCGGGCTGTTTTGTTGTAAATGAGGTTGCCGTATTTATCGGCAGCTGAACATTTTACCAAAGCGAAATCGGCATGAATAGCTTCTTCCATCACGTATTGCCTGCCATTAAACTCACGTATTTCTTTGCCTTCTGCCAAAGGCGTGTTAACGGTTGTGGGTGAATAAAATGCAGGAACTCCCGCACCTCCGGCACGAATTCGTTCAGCTAACGTCCCTTGCGGCACCAGCTCCAATTCTATTTCGCCGGCCCGATACAACTCGGGAAAAACAACAGAAATAGCGGTACGTGGAAAAGAGCAGAGAATCTTTTTCACCTGTCGGTTTTCGATGAGTGCTGCCAGACCAACATGACCGCTTCCGGCGTTGTTACTTACCACTGTCAGGTCTTTTGCTCCCTGATCGACCAATGCGTGAATCAATTCCACCGGGCTGCCGGCTTCACCAAAACCACTGATCATTACGGTTGCTCCATCGAAAATTCCGGCAACCGCTTCTTTTGCCGAATTCACGATCTTGTTAATCATGTCTTGCCATTTTTAACGATTCTCTTTTTAACGCCTCTTCCAGCCTTCCTTCAATCTCTTCCAGTTCATCTTCGTAGAAATATTTGTCGGCCTTGTATGGCTTTAACTTTTCTATCGTATTTTCCTGCTCATCGTACTCTGCAAAATATACGCGGTCCATCCACTCCATGTTCCGGGCTTCGTTGAATTTGAGAACAAACACTTTTTCACCGTCAATCACAGTTGTTCCCATCAGTGAAGTCTTTCCTGCAGAGGAAGTCATGGTGATGTAACGCGACGGACGATTTATCGACGCCAGACTGCGATATACTTTGTTGAATACTTTAGTAATGTCGGCCAATGGAGCCGTAAAATGATGATGCTCGCCGGTTGGCCTTGCGCAATACATCGAATGGAAACCGACTCCAACCATGGCCATAATATTTCCCAAATCGATCCAGTTTTGTGCCGAACGATCCACATCCACTTTCCCATTTTCATCCTTATACAAACTAATCGTGTTCATAATCGGACTCTGACTTTTCACCTTGATGCCATATTTTTTCAGGCGCTGAATGGCAACAATTGCTCCAGGATTCAACAATTCACGCGGTGTTGATGTGTGCGACATCCAAACTACCTGAACACCATTTTCAACGGTCATTTTCAGTAATTCCAAAATTTCTTTGAATTGATCGGTGAGCAGATGCTCAGGATGAAAAGTGATAGCCCGTGAACCGATCCGCAGCGTGCGAATGTGCAGTAGCTCTTCATCTTCTAAAATTGGAGTGAGGTATTCTTTTAAACGCTTAAAAGAAATGTAGCCCGCGTCTCCCCCGGTAATTAAAATGTCGGTAACCTCTTTGTGTTTTTTCAGGTAATTGTGCACCTGGCGGATATCGCGCTGCACAAACATGTCCTCATCGCCACGAACCTGCGCATGCCTGAAACAGTAAGTGCAAAAAGCAAAGCAGTTTTGTGTTCCGGCATCCAGAATTAGTTTAATTGGCGGATATTTATGCTGGCTACCTTCCAGAATTTCTATTTGCCCCTCTTCATTGTAAAAGAAAGGTTTATTCAGCTTCTGTTTGCCGTCGTGCGGATTGGTTTTTAACTGGTACGCTTCAACAACTTTCCGTCGTTCGTCATCGCTTTCGGCATCCTGGTATTTTTGTACATCTGCTTTGTTAATCATATCCGGCTGTGGAAATACCAGGTAGTAATTCGGATCATTTTTATAGTTGCTCCAATCGATGGTATTCAGGATATGTTTGGTAGCCATAAAACGGTACACTTCCAGGAAAAACTCGCGTTCTTTTATACGGTCAATCTCTACACCATTTGCTTTTAGTACATGCAAAATTTCGCGAAAACCGATCAATCCTGAATAATGTGTTTTCCCTTTAAAAAGTGGTTCCTTTTGTTTTGAAAATTGGGAATACTTAGGATAACATTTTTGCAGTCGGCGAATTAAGCCAGCAGGCAAAAGTTCCTCACTATTAATAGTTTGTATTGTTTCGGGCGTAAAATCGTAAGCACGCATCATTTCATCAACGTTTAATGATTCTTTCGTACTGATCATCTCTTTTGATATTAAAAGTTCATTTTGAAAATTTCATAAAAACACACAATCGCACATACATAGTTTTATACGAACCATGCAGGCAGGCTGTTGCGCTTCATTCCGAATCCGTCTTATCGACACCGATTTGAAAGGAACTAATTCAGTAAAAAGTATTGACAAGCGTCAATAAGAGTTGTGGAATAAAAAATGCTGCGGTTGCAGCTAATGTGAAACCGTATCGTCATCGAGGCATTCAGGCATGCCTTGATAGAAAAATACAGGACATGAATACGATTGTACCATGTGCACAATTTATGAAATTTTATGTCAAAAGTCCATGAATTTTAGGATAATTTATAAAAATGGCAGATATCATCTTTTGTTAAATAATTTTTCACCAACTTAAGGGGCTGAAAAAAAGTAATTTATTGAATCAGCTAAAAATCCATTTACTTTTTAATTAGGACAATAAATTCAGATAAAAACCAGGGTGAAAATTATCGAACGAATTCATAAAAATTTCGTTTGAATAATTGGAAACAACAGAAAGCAGAAAAGATGAAACGAGCATGAAAAAGATTGTCACAAATAGGCATTATAACCATCATGCGAGTTCCATCTTATGCCTTTTAGAAAAACAATTTTAATAAGATGAAAGTACTATTACTTGGCGCCGGAATGGTAGCCAAACCGCTTGCCGATTATATTCTTGAAAACCAAATAGAATTAACCATTGCCAGCCGCACAATTGCAAAAGCCGAAAAATTAATCAGAAACCGCGCCAACGGCAATGCGCTGCAATGGACCACCGATGATCTTACTCAACTCGACCAGTTAATTGCATCGCACGATTTAACCGTGAGTTTGCTGCCATACGCACATCATGTTAGCGTTGCCAAATTGTGTATCAAACACAAAAAAAACATGGTAACCACATCGTATGTTTCCGACGAAATGAAAGCATTGGATGCGGAAGCAAAAGAAGCGGGAATTATTATTCTGAATGAGATTGGTGTAGATCCGGGATTTGACCACATGACTGCCATGCGAATTATCGACAAGGTGCAGGACAAAGGTGGCAAGATTAAGGAGTTTTACTCGTTATGCGGCGCGCTGGCAGCACCCGAAGAAACTAACAACCCGTTTAAATACAAATTTTCATGGTCGCCAAAAGGTGTGATCATGGCCGGAAACAACGGTGCAAAATATTTAAAAGGCGGCAAAGTTGTTGAGCTACCAACAGAAGACCTTTTTAAGAATCCATTGAAAATTGATTTCCCCGAAGTTAGTGAAATGGAGGTTTACCCAAATCGCGACTCGCTGGCATACATTGATATTTACGGATTGAAAGATGTTGCAACGATGTACCGCGGCACTTTCCGTTACCCGAATTGGTGCCAGATTATGGACGCCATGAAATCTTTGGGACTTTTTACTTACGACAAACAAAGTTTTGCCGGAAAAACCTACAAAAAGATTATGGCCCGTCAGCTCGAAGTATATCCGGCCAACATAAAAGAGAAAGCTGCTGAACGCCTGCGATTGCCGATCGACAGTCCAGCTATTTTAGCGATGGAGTGGTTGGGTCTTTTCAGCGATTATATGGTAGCAATGGATGAAGGATCGAACTTTGACATGGTAACTGATCTGATGCTAAAAAAAATGATGCTGCCCGAAGGTGCCCGCGATATGGTAATTATGCTCCACTCGTTTTTGGTTGAAAATGCCGACGGAAGTACAGAAGTTGTGAAATCGCGATTGCTGGATTTTGCTACCAAAGAAGATACATCCATTGCACGAACAGTTGGCTTACCGGCCGCCATTGCTGTTAAAATGATTTTGGATGGAAAAATTACAGATAAAGGTGTTCAGATTCCGGTTTCTAAAACCATTTACGAACCTATTTTAACGGAGCTGGAGAAACTTGGAATTGCCATGAAAGAAGAGTGGGGATTAGCTGAGTCGGCTAAAATCAGCATCTGATCTTTAGTTAGCGGAAAATCTGTTCTATGAAAATACTCCATTTATTTTTCAGTCTGTTTGCATTGCTTGCGATTTGCAGTTGTAGCACTAACACAAAAACACAACAGGCGAAACAAAATATTCGTCCTGTAGTAGACACTGTTGGTTTTGCGCATCTCGATTGGCAGATGGATTCTATCGTATCGAGAATTTCAACGCAGTTTGGTGAAGAATTAGCAGAAACAGCGCAACCAGAAAATACCGTTTGGCGCACTGCCATCTGTCCGCACGACGACTATGCATACGCCGGCTGGTTATATCCTGCAGTGCTGAAAAACCTGAAGGCAAAAACACTGATCATTTTTGGAGTGGCACACAAAGCCCGCAATTTTCAACTCGAAAACCAACTTGTATTTGATAGTTTCGATGCCTGGCAAGGACCGTATGGAACCGTTAAAGTTTCTCCAATTCGCGAGCAGTTAATGGAAAAAATGCCGGACGAATATTATGTGGTTCACGACAGCATGCAACTTGTGGAGCAATCAATAGAGTCAATGATTCCATTTCTACAGCATCAAAACAAAGCAACAGAAATAGTAAGCGTGCTTGTTCCTTACATGGAAAAAGGTCGAATGAACAGCATTGCTGAATCATTTGCTGCGGCATTAAAAGATATTACAAGCACTCAGCAATTAGAATGGGGAAAAGATATTGCACTGCTGATAACAACCGATGCAGTTCATTATGGTTGCGAAGAATGGGGTGGTAATAATTACGCCCGCTTTGGCTGCGATAGCATCGGATATGAAAAAGCGATGGAATACGAGCACGAAATTATAGCAAACTGTTTCACCGGAGATCTTAGCAACGACAAAACAGATCAGTTTATAAACTACACTGTTCAGGCTGACAATTTCAAAGAATACAAATGGACGTGGTGTGGCCGGTATTCGGTTCCGATGGGATTAAAAGTGGCCAACCGTTTTCAGCAGCTTACCAATGCTGCATCGTTGGAAGGAATTCCACTGGCGTATGAAACGACAATCAGCCACCCGGAAATACCGGTGCAGGATTTAAAAATGGGTAAAACTGCCATTGCGACTACCAAACACTGGGTGGGACTGGCTGCTATTGGTTTTAAATAATCTCCTGTATTATTTTTGAGTGATGACTCTCCAATTATCGGTGCGGAACGGAAGCGCCGGCAATCCCGCACTGTTAACCAAATTACAATCCGGATTATTTGCCCATGCATAGCGCACTGCAACCGGGTTCTCTACTTCTTTGGCACTTACAATAATTTCATCAGCAACAATTTTTGCATCGGCCCAATAAAACTTTTGATCTTCACCGGCAACGGCAAAACCTGTAATTGCTTCGCCGTCCGATGTAGATAATCCGTCCGCAATTTCAGTAAACTGAATGCGGATTTTGTTGCCCTCAATTTTGTAGTATTTCATAACCGGTCCGGATGCCTGAACATCCATGTTATAAACCAGTTTTTGAGCCACCGCTGCCAAACGATTTCCCACATCAGTTTTATTGGTGGGGTGAATATTATCTGTTTCTCCCAATTCAATTATACAAGCCATTCCGGTATTTGGCAACTGTAGAGTTTTGGTTTGCGACTCACGCAATACGGCCCATTTCCCATCAGCCGGTTTAGCATCCTTTTTCATATAATTAGGTAACTGCACCCACAGAAATGGCAAAAATCCTTGCTGCCAACGTATCCGCCAATCGTTGATCATCAACGGTAAAAGCATTCTGTAATCGTAAGCCATATTTTCGTTTGCCTCCCCCTGGTACCAGATAAAACCGGCTAAACCATATGGCACAACAGGATTAATCATCGCGTTATATAAATAAGATGGATAGTACTGAAAGTTATGAATGGTCGGAATCGTTTGTTCCAGATCCTTTTTGTATTTCCATTCGCCGGTGAGACTTATTTTTTCAGCACCGTTGCTCAGATAAATCTCTTCAGCCGGAGGATTGATTCCTCCCCCTCCCCACAAAGCAGCCATTCGTAATGCAATGGTATTTTCACCTTTTTGTAACAACGCTGCAGGAATTTTATAATCGTGGGTAAGATTGGCATTCCACTGTGTTTTACAGATTTCAGCTCCGTTGAAATACAGCGAGTAATTCATTTCCGGATGTCCAAGATTCAAAGTCAATTCTTTGCCAACAAACTGCGCATCCAATTCGATTGTTTTTCGCAACCAGATCATGCCCTCGTAAAACTCAGGTTCCCATTCGCTAACATTACCCGGCACAGTTACTGTTTTCCAGTCACCGTCCTTAAAATCAGGATTAGGAATTATGGTGTCCATTCCATTTTTTGGATTGTAAACGATATCCCAGAACTTGACCAGATTAAGACTATCTTTTACAAAATGATCTTCAGTAACCGTATCATTCTGCAATACTTTATTTTGCATCACCGGTTCCGAAAGCAACATCTCGCGGCTGGTCCATGCTTCAACCGGCGTTCCACCCCAACTACTTTGTAAAATACCAATAGGAATATTAGTGGTTTGTTGCAATTTCTTGGCAAAATAATAGGCCACTGCCGAAGCTTCTCCAACACTGGTCGAATCACAAACTTTCCACGCAGTTTCCAGAGTATTATCCAGCGGAGTGATACTTATATCGTGAGGCACATTAAACAGACGAATCTTTTCGTTTAAAGCTGCCGGTATTTCCTCATCAGCACCATCAGCCTGCTGCACCTGCCATTCCATATTCGATTGCCCTGATGCGAACCACACATCACCTATCAACACATCCTGAAAAACGACTGATGCCTCCTCATTTTCACCTTCGTAAACTTTCATTTCATAAGGACCACCGGCTTCCATTTTCACCAAATTTATCCTCCACTTTCCATCTTCATCGGTGGTCGTCAATACTTCCTGCCCAGCAAAGGTTATAGTTAAATCTGCTCCGGGTGTTCCCCATCCCCAAACAGGAATCGGCTTTTCGCGTTGCAGAATCATATGATCGCTAAAAACATATGGAAGCGACACTTGTGCATGTAATGAAACTGATAACAGGAGGAGGGTTAAAAGTCCGGTAAGTTCTTTAATTTTAAAGGTCATAGCATACTTATTGTAAAAACTACAACAAACATACAAAATTTAAGCAATAACAAACAGGCAACAAAGTTTTTTGTATTTTCCCCAAATAATCGCTGATCATGGAAACAAGCAAAAAAATCTACATTTTCTTAGTCCTTATCACAATTGTTGTGGTTTGTATTTACGCCCAGTCAATTATTATCCCGTTTATTTTGGCCATTCTGTTTTGGTTCCTCATCCGGGTAATTAAAAAATTACTGGTGAAAGTGAAATTCATTGGCCGCATGCCCAAATGGATCATCACCCTGTTTTCGGCATTGGTATTGATTGGCTTTTTGACACTTGCCGTTACCATGATCTCAAAAAACATTAAAACGCTGTCGACAACCTTGCCGGTTTACGAAGCCAACGTAAATAAGATAGCTCAGCAGATCAACCAGCAATTCGATATCGACCTCATGAATATGGCCGGAAATTTTGCAAAAGATCTGAACTTCGGGAGTATTCTTTCGTCGCTGTTAAGCACTTTAACAGGGTTGTTTGGAAACGCATTCACCGTGTTACTTTACCTCCTGTTTTTACTGTTGGAAGAGCCGATTTTTCCGAAGAAGTTAAAGGCCATGTACCCGGATAAAGAACGTCATGAGCACGTAAAAAAACTGGTCGATAAAATTGATCACTCCATTGGAAACTATGTTGCGTTGAAAACCCTGACCAGTCTCTTAACTGGTTTTCTGAGTTATTTTGCCTTACTTTTTATTGGTATCGATGCACCAATTTTCTGGGCCTTTCTGATCTTTGTTCTCAATTTTATTCCAACTATCGGATCATTGATTGCAACAGCCTTTCCTGCAATATTTGCCATCCTGCAGTTTGGCGAAATCACTCCGGGAATATTGGTTCTCTCCATTGTTGGCGCCATTCAAATGGTAGTTGGCAACTTCATTGAACCGAAACTAATGGGAAACACGTTAAACATCAGCCCGCTGGTAGTATTTCTAACGCTGGCCATTTGGGGCGTGATCTGGGGAATTTCAGGCATGCTTTTAAGTGTACCAATCACTGTTATACTGATAATTATAATGTCGGAATTTCCGGGCACACGTCCGTTCGCCATTCTATTAAGCCAGCGAGGAACCATTAACGAATAATTTTTTAGAAAATGAAACAACCACTTGTAGCTCCAAAAACCGGAGATTCTGATCCTGAATTACAACAACTGATCGAATTTTACGAAGAGACACTTGGATTTTGTCCCAACAGCGTAAAAACCATGCATCACCGGCCGCGCATTGCTTATGCATTTATCGAAATGAACAAGGCTGTGATGGAAAACCAGGGACGTGTTACCAGTGCTTTGAAACGAATGATTGCCTACATTAGCAGCAATGCCGCAGGCTGTCGTTATTGCCAGGCACACGCCATCAGAGCTGCAGAACGTTACGGCGCCGAACAGGAAAAACTCGATAACATTTGGGAATATAAAACGCAGCCGGCCTTTTCTGAAGCTGAACGTGCAGCACTTGATTTTGCATTTGCAGCGTCTATTATTCCAAATAGTGTTGACGACCAAATTGCAGAAAACTTAAGAAAGTATTGGGATGAAGGCGAGATAGTGGAAATAACCGGAGTGGTTGCTTTGTTTGGCTATCTCAACCGATGGAACGATTCGATGGGTACAGAAATTGAGAGCGGAGCAATAGAATCTGGCGAAAAACTATTAAGTAAAAAAGGCTGGGATACCGGGAAACACTCGTATTAACTAACCGATTTCAGACCTGTCATCTGTCAACAAATTTTTCCTTTCATTTTTCCAACTTTGTACTTCTAAATTTCTAGAAAATGAAAACATTAGCAGCGTTAAAACCGCAACCTCTTTTTAACTATTTCGAGGAGATTTGCCAGGTACCACGGCCATCGAAAAAAGAGGAGAAGATAAGACAATATTTACTTGATTTTGCAAAGCAAAATAAACTGGAAGCAAACACTGATAAAATTGGGAATGTAGTGATAAAAAAGCCTGCCAGTAAAGGCATGGAGCAGGCGCCAACCGTTATTCTTCAAACGCATATGGACATGGTTTGCGAAAAAAATTCGGACCAGGAATTTGATTTTGATAATGACGCCATTGAGCCGATGATTGTTGACGGGTGGGTGAAAGCAAACGGAACAACACTGGGAGCCGATTGCGGAATTGGTATTGCAGCGCAACTGGCGGTGCTGGCTTCAAATGAGTTAAAACACGGCCCAATTGAATGTCTGATTACCGTTGACGAAGAAACCGGATTAACAGGGGCTTTTAATTTGCAGCCGGGCTTTCTTTCAGGTTCTGTTTTGTTAAACCTCGATTCGGAAGACGAAGGTGAACTATTTATAGGGTGCGCCGGAGGAATAGATACGCTCGCTACTTTTGATTTCCAACAGGAAGAAACTCCCGAAAACGCAATCGGTTTAAAAATATCAGTTAGCGGACTTTTAGGTGGTCACTCTGGCGACGATATTCACAAAAACCGTGGAAACGCTAACAAAATCCTCAACCGCTTTTTGTGGAACTGGAACGAGGATTTTGAAATCCGTCTTGCAGAATTTAACGGCGGAAATCTACGTAATGCCATTGCCCGCGAAGCTTATGGAATTATCACAATTCCTGTCGATAAAAAAGATGAAGTGTTGGCTTCATTCAACAAAATGGCGGCTTCGATAAAAGATGAATTTCAGTTTGCAGAGCCAAAACTGGAAATCACTTGTATAGAAGTTGAACTACCGACTTTTGTGGTTGATGCAGATACACAAAACAAACTTTTAAATGCTGTTTATGCTTGTCCGCATGGTGTTTTGGAAATGAGTTCGCGTATGGAAGACATGGTGGAAACCTCAACCAACCTGGCTTCGGTTAAATTTACTAACGACAATAAAATAGAAGTAACTACCAGTCAGCGCAGCGAAATTGAAGGACGAAAATATTATGCCGCCGAAACCGTAAAAGCTGTTTTCAACCTTGCCGGAGCCACGGTAAAACATAGCGACGGTTATCCGGGTTGGACGCCAAATCCGAATTCTGACATTTTAAAAACCACAGTTGAGTCTTACAAAAAGCTATTTGGTAACGAACCGGTTGTTCGCTCTATTCATGCCGGATTGGAATGCGGATTGTTCCTCGAGAAGTACCCACACCTCGACATGGTATCTTTTGGGCCAACTATAAAAGGAGCTCACTCGCCCGATGAAAGGCTGGACATTTCAACCACTGAAAAGTTTTGGAAACACCTGGTTGATGTGCTTGAAAACATAAAATAGAATACAAGAAAAATGAGCTTCAAATGAAGCTCCATTTTTATTCTTTGTTGAAATAAAATGATCGTAATGCAATGCTGGTTCCTGAACTTTCAGGATTCCGCTTTTCGACAATCCGAATTTGCAGTGTGTGCTTTCTGTTTTTTAAATCTTTATCCAGCGTAAAACCTTTTAATGTTGCATCCTGCTGATTTGAAAAAACATCCAACTCAAACCAGGGTTGTCCATCAAGGCTATACTCAATAATTCCTGAATTGTTGTCGGAGTATACCAAAATACCAATAGCAGTTCCTTTAAATCTGAATTTGATAATCTCACCGGGATATTCTCCTTTTAGCACCTTTTCTTCCGATACACTTGTCATTTCCCAGCCTTTAATCGGCTTTGGCGGATCAGGTGAAATAAAAACAGGATTCGGAAAATCTTTCCCGTCAACCAAAGTTGATAAATCCTGATCGGTTTGTGCCAGTGCAGTGAAACACATGACAAGAAATAAAAAGACTCCCAGTATACGCATGATTCAGAATTTTTGAAAAGCTGAAGGTAACAATTTCAATCTTTCCATTCAATTTTTTCCTTCCAGTCTCGACGTCCCGGCGAAGGAAAATCCATCATTACCTGCCCAACGTAAAAGAAGCCCATACTTTTTTGGTTGTTTTCCAGCTCAAGCAATTCATCGAACAACTCGATAAAACCCGGCGTTGCCCAAAAGGCAGCCAGATCCATTTCAGTTGCTGTTAACCACATATTTTGCACTGCCATAGAAACCGCCGCAATTTCTTCCCACTCCGGTAAACGACCGGCAGAATCAGGCTGCAAAATTACCGCAATTGCCACAGGTACACGCTCAATGGTTGATGCAAACTTTTCGATTTTCTCCGGAGCAACCGGATATCCTTCCTTTTGTTTTTCCAGCAGTAAGGCTTTGGCATCGGCAGCCAGTTTGGCTTTGGCTTCGCCACGGTACACTTTAAATCGCCAGGGTTCCGTTTTTTTATGATTTGGTGCCCAGTTGGCACTTCTCAGCAACTCCTCCACCGAGCCGTTTGGCAAGTCTTTTTTTGCAAATAAACGTGGCGGTGTCGCTCTTCGGTTTTTTATAATTTCAGTAACTGACATATAGTTTTTTTTAAGAAAAACACAGTTCCCCGAAAAAGGTTGAATGATTTTGCAAAGCCATTATGCCGCCGGAAAGGATTGATGGAGATTGATGAAAGATTGATGTTTGAAATTAAATACGCATCTCCATTCGATCACATAATAAGATTAATCAAATATAACGACACCCGGGAAAAGATTTTTCTCTCTATCCCGAAATGACAAACAACTAAAGCTGTAAACTGAGACTGAGACTGAAAACTATTCCTCGTCCTTGGTATACCCCAGAATTTTGAACATTTCATCTGCCGACTGCTCGTTACGATACACATAATCGAAGAAATTACCTTTCTCATCGCGATCGATAATTACATGCTTTGGTGCCGGAATTAAACAGTGTTTAATTCCGCCGTAACCACTAATGGCATCCTGATAGGCTCCCGTGTGGAAAAATCCAAGGTACAACGGCTCCTTATCATCATCAGAATAAGCAGGAAGTAAAACCTCCTGGTTAAAGTCTTCCGAGTTGTAATAATCCGAGTGGTCGCAACTGATACCGCCAATATTGGCACGTTTGTATTCGTTGTTCCATTTGTTGATAGGCAGCAAAATAAACTTCTCAAAAATCGACCACGAATCAGGAATGGTATTCATTAAACTGTTGTTAATGATGTACCAGCTTTCGGTATCGTTTTGCTGTTTTTGCTCCAACACCTCAAAAATTATTGCTCCACTTTCGCCAACCGTATATTTTCCGAACTCGGTGTAAATATCCGGATCAGGTAAATTTTCAGCCGAGCAGGCCGTTTTTATATTCGAAACAATTTCCTTGATCATGTACTCGTAATCGTACTCAAAACCAAGGTGGTTACGAATTGGAAAACCTCCACCAAGGTTAAACGAATCGAGTGTGTCGCACTGCTTTTTCAGCTCCACATAAAGCTTCATTGCTTTTTGGAACTCGCCCCAGAAATACAAACTGTCTTTAATCCCCGAGTCAACAAAAAAGTGAAGCATCTTCAATTCAATGTTTTTCTTGCCTTTAATTTTTTGCTGGAAAAACTCCGGAATATTAGTGTGCCTGATTCCCAAACGAGAGGTGTAATACGCCGACTGCGATTCTTCGTTTATCGCCATGCGGATACCCACTTTTACTGTTTCGCCATTGGCCAGTTTTTCAATTCGGTCAAGCTCGTTAATACTATCTAAAACAATAATATTATTCTTAAAACCAAGTCGTTGCAGTTCAATGATTTTCGTAAGGTATTCCTGCGTTTTATATCCGTTGTGAATGATCTTCCGGTTCTTATCGATTTTTTTATCCTTAAAAAGATGCAGGATCAGATCGATGTCGTACGATGATGAAGTTTCGAGGTTTACATTGTGTTTTAATGCCTCGTTAACCACATGCGAAAAGTGGTTACATTTTGTACAATAACAGTAATAATATTTGCCATTATAATTGTTCTTTTTAATGGCCTTGTTAAACAGGTTACGCGATTTTTTTATTTGTTCCCCAATTTTCGGCAGGTATATAAACCTAAACGGGGTACCGTATTTTTTAATCAGATATTTTAAAGAGATTCCGTGAAAGGTTAACGAATCACCTCTTAAATCAAAGCCTTCCTGCGGAAAGTAGTAGCTTTGCTCAATCAAATCAAAATAAGTATTCTTCATCTACGTAGCCATAAAAATTATTAGTGTTTTTGTATTTTTTTCAAAACGCAAATAAAAATATTTTTTTCGAATAATTGCGTCAGAAAATGAAATCTGCCCAAACACTCTTCTATTTTAATATTCCAAACAAATGGAAACGTTCTTTCAAAGTAAGAAAATAAGTGGCACCAATCAAAATTAACCGGCCAAACAACTGAGTTTATATATAATCCTGGCGGCAACTTTGGCATCCCACTCGGCATTTCCAGTTTCGCAAACATCAAAACCAATAATGCGGCGGCCACTTTTCAAAATCTTTTTAAACAGATAAACAACCTGGTTGTAATCGACCCCTCCCGGAACAGGCGTTCCTGTTTGCGGACAAAGTTTCGGATCCAGACCATCAACATCAAAACTGATATACACATTGCCGGGTAATTCGCTAATAATTTCGTTGCATTGTTCGTCCCAGCTTGCACCATTAAATTGTTCTTCTTTCAGCTGCTCATCGAAATGCATTTTAATGCGGTCGTTATTTTCGGCAAACTCAACTTCTTCGTCGCAGCAGTCACGAATTCCAACCTGCGCCAGCTTTTTAATTTCGGGCATTTGCACAGCATTGTAAAAAACAGATGCATGCGAATAGGTAAATCCTTTGTAAGCATTTCTCAGGTCAAGATGCGCATCAATCTGAACCACGCCAAAACGCTCGTATTTTTCCGACAGTGCGGTTAAATAACCCAACGGCGTACTGTGATCGCCACCAATCAATCCCACAATTTTACCGGCATCGAGCAATTTTTTGGTTTCACGATACACAAAAAAGTTCATGGCCTCGCACTGTTCGTTAATCTCCAATAAAGTTTGTTGCATTTCTGCATTTTCAGCAACAACTCCCCCATTTTCTAAAAAATCGATATATCGGACAGCTTTTGGACGAAGCTGATTTCTGATCTTCATAACCGCCTCGCTTACCGGCTGAAAATAAATGCCGCGTTTCCAGGCATCTCTTACATCCAAATCGAATAAATTAAGCTGCGACGAAACTTCCAGAATTTTTTTCGGAGCCTCTGCCGTTCCTTCTCCATACGAAACTGTAACATCCCACGGCACCGGAAACAGCACAACTTCAGCAGTTTTTTCATCAAACGGAAGCCCAATAAAGTTGCCGTTTTTCAGCCCCACACCATTTGTATTAAAATCTTTATTTTCGAAAGTTTCACTCATCAAAAAAAATGCTTAATTTGTCTCTGATTTTTTGCAATATTCATACGAAATTACAATATTCATATGAATAATTTTATGTTATTGAATTAAAATGATTAAACAAGAAAATGAGTAAAGTTTTAATAATTGGAGCAGGTGGTGTTGGCCGTGTGGTTGCCAGCAAGTGTGCAGATAACCCGGAAGTTTTTTCAGAAATTTTATTGGCCAGCCGTACCGTTTCTAAGTGCGATGTAATAGCAAAAGAAGTGGGTAAAGGCAGAATTAAAACGGCGTCGTTGAATGCCGATAATGTTGCCGATACTGTTGCGCTGATTAAAGAGTTTCAGCCGGAGTTGGTTATCAATGTTGCGCTTCCGTACCAGGATCTTCCGATTATGGATGCCTGTTTAGAGACCGGCGTAAATTATTTAGATACTGCCAATTACGAGCCAAAAGACGAAGCTAAATTCGAATATAGCTGGCAGTGGGCTTACCACAATCGTTTTAAAGAAAAAGGCATTATGGCTGTGCTGGGTTGCGGATTCGATCCGGGCGTAACCAGCATTTATACGGCGCATGCAGCCAAACATCATTTTGATGAAATGCACTACCTAGATATTGTAGATTGCAACGGCGGCGACCATGGTAAAGCATTTGCCACCAACTTTAACCCGGAAATTAACATCCGCGAGATCACTCAAAACGGACGTTACTGGGAAAATGGCCAATGGGTAGAAACCAAACCTTTTGAAATTAAACAGGCATTAAATTACCCGAATATCGGTGCAAGAGATTCATACGTTCTTTATCATGAAGAGCTGGAGTCGCTGACCAAAAACTTCCCAAGTTTAAAACGGGCTCGTTTTTGGATGACTTTCGGCCAGGAATACCTGACTCACCTTCGTGTAATCCAGAATATTGGAATGAGCCGCATTGATCCGGTAAAATACAAAGGTGTTGACATTATTCCGTTGGAGTTCCTGAAAGAGGTACTTCCAAATCCGGGAGATCTTGGCGATAAATACACCGGCGAAACATCGATCGGATGCCGCATTAAAGGTGTAAAAGACGGCGAAGAAAAAACCTACTACGTTTGGAACAACTGTAGTCACCAAAAAGCATTCGAAGAAACTGGTACTCAAGGCGTTTCATACACGACAGGTGTACCTGCAATGTTGGGTGCCATGATGGTGCTTACCGGAAAATGGCAGGGCAAAGGCGTATTTAACGTTGAGGAATTCGATCCGGATCCGTTTATGGAAAAAATCGGAGAACACGGACTGCCGTGGAACGAAGAGATTAATGGCGATCTTGAAGTGTAACAACATACTTGCTTCGAGCCCCGGGTTAATAACTTGGGGCTTTTTATTTAACCGCTAAAATTTCAGACTTTGAATTATAAAGAAATACCGTCGCCAGCTTTTGTGCTCGATGAAAAACTGCTTCGTAAAAATCTTGAACTGATCAACAGTGTTCAACAAGAAGCTGGGATTGAGATTATCCTTGCATTTAAAGGATTTGCCATGTGGAGCGCCTTCCCCATTGTGCGTGAGTATTTAAAGGGTGCAACAGCCAGCTCGTTGTACGAAGCTCGTTTGTGTTTCGAGGAGATGAAAACCCGTGCACATCTTTATTCGCCGGTGTACCTCGACCATGAATTTGATGAATTGATGAGTTACAGCAGCCACATTGTTTTTAATTCAGTCAAACAGTTTGAGAAATATTACGAACGTACTCAAACTGCTGATCACAAAATCTCCTGCGGAATTCGCGTAAATCCTGAATATTCTGATGTTGGCACCGATCTTTATAATCCAAGTGCACCGGGATCGCGTTTAGGTGTTGGCAGCAACGAAATGCCGGATGAACTCCCCGAGGGTATTGAAGGCATTCATTTTCATGTGTTGTGCGAATCGGATTCATTCAGCCTGGAAAAAGTACTTAAGAACCTCGAAAACAAATACAGTAAATACCTGCACCAGGTAAAATGGGTGAACATGGGCGGCGGTCATTTAATGACACGTAAAGGTTACGATCACCAACATTTAATTCAGTTGCTCACTGCTTTCAGAAAAAAATACGATGTAAAAGTGATTTTGGAACCCGGCAGTGCAATTGCATGGGAAACCGGAGTATTGGTATCAACCGTTCAGGATATTGTGGAACACAAAGGCGTAAAAACTGCAATTTTGGATGTTTCATTCACAGCCCACATGCCCGACACGCTTGAAATGCCTTATCGCCCGAAAATTGTTGGAGCCAAAGATCCATCAGAAGAAAGCCAGCATCTTTACCGTTTGGGAGGCGGTAGCTGCCTTGCCGGCGATTTTATGGAAGCATACGATTTTGGCCGCCAACTGCAAATTGGCGAGCAAATTGTGTTCCTTGACATGATTCATTATACCATGGTAAAAACCACCATGTTTAACGGTGTTAATCATCCGGCAATTGCCATCTGGACAAAGGATGACAAACTAGACATCGTTCGAAAATTTAGATACGAAGATTTTAAAAACCGCTTGTCGTAGTGCAATATTACCTATTAAAACTAACTAACCGACTTATGAAAAACCTGATTGTTATTGTTTGTCTGCTTTGCAGTTTACCTTCATTTGGCCAGAAAAATACCAACGAACGCGCCCAATGGTTCACTGATTCGCGTTTTGGAATGTTTATTCACTGGGGGGTGTACAGCGGAGCTGAAGGTTATTGGAAAGGTGAAAAACTGCGCAACGACAACGATTACGCCGAATGGATTTTATACCGAAACCGGATTGATCGCGACGAATATGTTACGCTTCTCGACCGCTTTCAATGGGACGAAATTGATCCCGAAGAATGGGTAATTCTGGCGAAAAAGTCGGGAATGAAGTACATAACCATTACTGCCAAACACCACGATGGTTTTGGTTTGTGGGACAGCAAAGTAAGCGATTACGATTTGGGCAATTACACCAACCCAAAACGCGATATTATTGCAGAAATGGCTGAGGCCTGCAAAAAACACAACATTAAACTTTGTCTGTATTATTCGCACTGGGTTGACTGGGAACACCCGCTGGGTTGGGATCATACACGTGAGATTTATAAAATTTCGGAAAGTGACTATGACCGCTACTGGCAGCAAAAAGTGATACCACAAATCACCGAATTGTTAACCAATTATGGAGAGATTTCAATGCTCTGGTTCGATATGTGGATCCACCACTCCGAAAGTATCGTTACCAAAGAACAATTGCTTCAGCTAAAATCACTGATTCGAGAGTTGCAGCCCAACTGCCTGGTTAATTCACGTTTGGGTTTGTCGATTGAAGAAGACCCCGACATTGATTACAAAACACTGGGCGACAACCAACTTGGCGACAAGAAAGAAGATTTCCCGTGGCAATCGCCGGCAACAGTTGCACATTCCTGGGGATTTCACTCATCCGATTCGCAATGGAAATCCACAACCACATTATTAAAATCGTTAATCGGCAACGTTAGTCTGAATGGTAATTTTATGCTGAATATCGGGCCACGTGCCAACGGCGATGTACCTTACGAAATTTCGCAGCGGATGCTTGAAATGGGAAAATGGCTGCAGGTAAACGGCGAATCGATTTACGGCGCCGAAGCTTTTGATCTGGACAAAGATCTGCACGACTGGGGAAAAATTACCTGCAAACAAGATGGAAACACTTTTAAATTATTCCTGCATGTTTATAATTGGCCATTGAACAAACATCTGAACCTAACCGGCATTTCAGCAAGTCCTGAAAAAATTTACCTGTTGGCCGATAAGCAGAAATCGCCCCTCTCCTTTTCGCACTCCGGCGCTTTCACACAAGTCGCGTTACCTTCTGACCAACCGGATCCGTATGTTTCGGTGTTAGTTGTTGAATACCAATCGAAACCGGAGATAACGGACGGGCTGGTTGCCAAAACAACTGACGGTGGTTATTCATTGCTTCCCGGAAATCAGAACCCGCAACCCAAATCAATGGAAATTACGCCTCCGGCAAAATACGGAACGGTTCCGGCTTTTGTAGCGGCTGATGGAGTTACTGATTTTAGCTGGAAAATATACGTTGACAAACCGGGTGCAAAAAGAGTAGATGTGTCGTATAGTTTTCAGGGCAACAGAAACAATAGCCAGATTGTATTAAAGGCTGCAGGGCAAGAATTGTATCATTCGGTGCATCCAACCGGGCAAACAGTTGGTGAGCCTATTCAGAATTGGCACATCGATAATTTCGAGTCGAATAAAATAGGTACGATCGATTTCCCCAAGCAAGGTTTTTACACTATCGAACTCAGTATTCGTCCAACCGAAGCTGATCCGATCAAGTTCCAGTGGTTGTGGATAAAATAGGTGTGTAGCGCAGATAAAATACTAAACGACCTTATTAACAATTGTTGATAACCGCGGTTAATTCATGGTGGATATAAACGACTGAAAATCACTTGCATTTTTTATTTTTCGCTGTATATTTGATCTATCAGGTGAGCGATAAAAGGCTGCTTGGAAATTGTGGAAACGGGAAAAGTTTCTTAGTCGGAACCGGAACCATTTCATCCCACCCCTCGGGGCGGCACAATGAAAAAGCTGAAGTTTGAACGCGATATTCTGGAGTATCAAAGTTCAGGCAATCATCTGAAAGAAGTTCCAGAAGTTCTTTCAAGATTGGGTCATCAGGCAGGAAGTAAAAAGATCAAGGTCTTAGCTGCGAAACTGCACAACGAAAACGAGGCAACTCAAACCCGTTGATTGGAAAGGGGACATCCTTAGGGATTAGCTGAATACACTGAAAGACACTTCGTTCAGGAAGGTAAGCGCGATTACCGAAAGGACAACCGGAAGGCCGAGCCGTAGAAAGCTAAGCCGGAACGTTAAGGCAAAAGCCGATTCGAAAGAAAAAGCCAACGCCGGTCGTAATAACCGTAACCTGGCACCAATAGTAACTTCGGTTACTGGAGAGTGAATGGGAGCTATTCGTAACAGAATAGTTCCCATTTGTGTTTTATAGAAACCCCCTACTCCCCCCGTCAACTTCAAAAACAATCAACAGAAATTCATTCCAGCTCTTGATTTACGTTTTAGTATTATGTAATTTTAACAAAACGCAAGTTTAATTCCCGACCTTTCTGTCTGGCGATTATACTGTTATTCAAAAATCTTAATTAAAATGTTTAAAATTCTATTCATTGGATTTGCCATAATCGCCTTTAATGTTGTCCTTCAGGCGTGGGCAAATATTTACCTCACACGAAAAACGGTAAGTGTTATTAACGAGTGGAAAAAACACCTCAACAACCTGCGAATATTACGCCTGCTTGTTTATTCCTTCTTGTTTCTAACATTTCTGCATGCAATCCACTCATTGATCTGGGCCTTTTGTTTATATCTCATCCCTGCAATACAGCCCGACTTTGCCAGTTTCCACGACATTTTTTATTATTCGATAGTTACTTTTACAACGCTTGGTTATGGCGATATGACAATCAGTTCGGAGTGGAAAATATTTTCAGGAATTGAAGCAATAAACGGAATTATGCTAATTGGATGGTCAACAGCACTGATGTATTCGTTGATTCAAATTATATTTAAAACATTACGAGAACAAAATGGCAAGCAGCGATAAAACTGAACCAAAAGAACAAGATCCGGTTGAAAACAAACAACAGGAAACACCAGCGAAAAAAAGTCCGGTAAAGAAAATAAGTCTTATCGTGCTCATCATCACGGTATTTATTTTTATAATCAATGTCCTCTCCGATCGTCATACTCCACATACCGATCAGGCGCGGGTAAAAGGATTCGTATTGCCGGTGGCCCCGATGGTTAGCGGTTATATTATAAAAACAAATGTTACCCAGCACTCGCGGGTAAAAGCAGGCGACACGCTTTTTATCATCGATCCAACATCGTACGAAATTGCCGTAAAAGTTGCCGAATCGAACCTTGAAAAAGCCATTCAGTCGATTGATGCCGGTGAGTCGTCGTTAAAATCGGCGCAGGCACGTTTAAGCCGCGCAAAAGTTAAACTCGAACGATCGACAAAAAACTGGGAACGCACCCAGCGTGTTTTGGCCGAAAACGAAGGAGCTCTTTCGGAGGCCGACATCGACCGGTCGGAAGCTTCATACCTCGAGGCAATCGAATCGGTAAAATCATCACAAGCCGATCTGGAGCGTCAAACCGAAGCTCTGGGACCACTTAACGAAAGTAATCCTACAATAAAAGCCGCATTAAACAATCTCGAGAATGCGCAAATAAATTTGGGTTATACAGCTGTGGTTGCTCCATCCGACGGAATTGTGGAAAGTTTTAACATTGAAGATGGCTATTTTGCCGCAGCAGGGCATTCACTCATGTCGCTGGTATCGAACAGCGAAATGTGGATTCAGGCTAATCTTAAAGAAAACAACCTCGCAAAAGCGGAACTTGGCGATAAAGTGGAATTGATTTTTGACATTGAACCCGGTAAAGTTTTCGAAGGTAAACTTACCAGTATTGCATACGGCGTATCGGTTGACAATACCAACCCGAATGGTTTGCCAAAAGTGTCATCGGCGCAGGGTTGGTTGCGAGATCCGCAACGTTTTCCGGTAATGATTGAGCTGGAAGACAAAGAAATTGTTAGCAAACTACGCCAGGGCAGCCAGGCCGAAATTGTAGTTTATACCGGCACAAAACCACTACTGAATATGATTGCCCGTTTACGCATCAGAATCATGTCGAAACTTTCGTATGTCCGATAAGATCAAAACATATTTTGCTGATTTAAGAAACGAATACCCGGTTTTACGTGCTGTATTTGCCGTTTCGCTTGCTCTGGTTTTTGCCACCACTGTGGGTTATCCGGCTCCTCACCTGACCGCCATTTTAACCATGATGTTTATCGGTCCGGGGAAACAGGCACTCGGGTTAAAAAAGGAAATTATTGTCCCGTTTTTAATATATGTTCTTGGGTCTATCGGCGTATTTCTGGGCAACAGTATAATCGACTACCCACTTGTAATTTTGCCATTACTCGCCCTGTCGATTTTCTGGAGTTTCAAACTGGTAAAAATACCCGCCCCTATCCGTTTGGTATTTTTAATGTTGGTTGTGCTCATACCGTTTAACAGCATAACTGCCAACGCAATTGGTGGAATAATTCTACAGGTTTTATTGCTGAATCTGATCATTGCACTGATCATCGTAAAAATAGCGTTCGCGTTATTTCCCGATAAACCAATAAGTGCCACTGACACAAAAAAGAAAAGTGCAGCGCCTCCAAATCCGCTCGACATGAACAAAGTAGCGCTAAACGGTGTGCTGGTAATTTTCCCTTTGGTGGTACTATTCTATTTTTTTAACGCCACCGTAGGAACGCTTACACTTGTTTTTACAATCATCCTCGGTTTCGATCCATTTGTTTACCAGTCAAAAAAAGGATTGGTAATAATTGCAGCCAACATGCTGGGAGGACTCTTTGGCGTTTTGGCCTATCAACTGCTAATTATTGTACCCGCCTATCTGTTCTATATTTTCCTGGTTTTGTCGGTAGCATTCTTTTTTTTGATCAACCTGTTTTCTACCAAAAAAATAGCACCTGTTTTCGCAACAAGTTTTAATACTTTTATTGTGATTATGGGAATAATTTCCACCTCAACCAGTGGAGCAGGCAGCGAACTCTGGAATCGTTTGTTCCAGATCGGAATTGCCATTGTTTACACCACTTTGGCCTATGTTGTGGTGACAACTTTTAATAATCCTAAAATCTCAGCAATTGAAGAATAAAATTACATATTCGCTTATCACCTGTTTGCTCGGAATGTTTGTTTTTTCGTGCAATGTTCACGAGAAATTCACTCAACCTGAAATTGAAATTCAGGAAACTTATACTGACGCAGTTGCCGACAGCAGCAGTTTTTCGGATGTTGACTGGTGGCAAATTTTTAACGACAGCACACTGATTTCACTCATTCGCGAAGGACTGGAAAACAACCTGCAGGTGCAAAACATGGCGACCTCGATAAAACAGTCGGAGTTGCAGTACGAAATTGCAAAAACCATGTTGATTCCGGCGGTAAACTACGGAGGAAGTGCGTCCACTTCGGCAAACTCCTTGTCGTCGGGAACATTTAAAGGCAGCGTGGCAGCATTGGCAAATGTTTCGTATACACTCGATTTTTGGGGGCAGCTCACCAACCAGCGCGATGCCGCACTGGAGGCTTACCTCGCTACCGAAATTGGTTATCAACAGGTGAAAGCAACGCTGGTAACGCAAATTGCAAGTTTGTATTTTACTTTGCGCGATATCGACAATAAAATTATTGTGGCCGAAAATATGATCGTGAACATGAACGATTTTCACGACATTATCGGTGCACGCTACCGAGGCGGTTTTGTTTCGAAAGTTGATGTTAACCAATCAGAAATTGCAGTGAAAGATGCCGAAGTTACGCTGGAGTCTTTGATTCGTGCCCGCGGACAACTGGAAAATGCCATTAGCATTGTTTTAGGATCGGCACCAAAATCTATTCCGCGCGGACTGCCACTCGAAAGACAAATAATTACGTCGGAAATGCCGCTGGGTGTCCCTGTTTATTTGCTACAACGCCGCCCCGATATCCTTATCAACGAAAAGAAATTAAAAGCACAACTACGTGTTATCGATGCCACGCAAGCTTTGCGTTATCCTAACCTAACCTTATCGCTTGATGTGGGGGCACAAATCACCGATCCGTCGATGATATTTACCGAGCTGGCTGCCGATTTGTTGGGGCCGATATTCAATGCAGGAAGAATAAATAAATCGATTGCCGTGCAACAGGAAGAATACAATATTTTGGTAAACAACTACATTCAGTCGTATTACCTGGCTCTGCAGGAAGTACAGGATGCTGTGATTGCCATTGATTCGTACCAAAAAGAATTAGAGATAAAAAAACAAAAACTCGATCTTTCGCAGGAAGCACTCGACCTGGCCTGGGTGCGCTACGAAGAAGGAGTTACTACTTTTCTCGAATTTATCAATTTGCAAAGTTCGCTGTTTAGTGCGCAGTTGCAAGTGTCGGATTCGTATATGAATTACCTGCAATCGGTAGTAAAACTTTATTTGGCGCTTGGCGGCGGCTGGGAATACGAGGCTTATGTTGACGCCGATTAGTGTCATGTCTATTCCCACATTTCGGCTACGTCATTCCGTCCGTCAATTGACGGATTCGGAATCCCATCTTTCCGTAGATGCTGAAATAAATTCAGCATGACGGCCTGACTAAGTACTATTGACATTATGCTAGAGTGCAGTAAGAAATCATTCTTTTACTACCTTTACCAACTAAAATTCAGAACATGATTCCTACGATTAAAAATCTTAAACATGCCGACGCGGGCAACTTTTTTCTAATGGCCGGCCCGTGCGCCATTGAGAGCGAAACCATGGCTATGGAAATTGCTGAAAAAGTAGTTGCCATTACCGAGAAACTCAAGGTCCCGTACATATTTAAAGGCTCGTACCGAAAAGCTAACCGTTCACGCATCGATTCGTTTGCAGGAATTGGCGACGAAAAAGCATTAAAGATCCTACAAAAAGTAAAAGAGACTTTCGATATTCCGGTGGTTACCGATATCCACACGGCCGACGAAGCCGCGATGGCTGCCGAATATGTTGACGTGCTGCAGATACCAGCTTTTCTGTGCCGCCAAACCGATATTCTGGTGGCCGCTGCAAAAACCGGCAAAGTGGTAAACATCAAAAAAGGACAGTTTCTTTCGGCCGAAGCTATGCAATTTGCAGTAAACAAAGTGCGCGATAGCGGCAACGATAACATCGCGCTTACCGAACGAGGAACAACATTTGGCTACCAGGATTTGGTTGTGGATTACCGCGGAATTCCTGTAATGAGAGAAATGAATGTGCCGGTAGTTCTCGATATTACGCATTCGCTGCAACAACCCAACCAATCGAGCGGAGTAACCGGTGGCAAACCGGAATTGATTGAAACTGTTGCACGCGCCGGAATCGCAGTTGGTGCAGATGGTATTTTCATTGAAACACATCCAAATCCATCTGAAGCAAAATCGGATGGTGCCAATATGTTGCGACTTGATTTGTTAGAGCAATTGCTAACCAAGCTGGTTTTATTAAAACAAACCGTAAATAAGTTTTAAGATGAAAAACAGACGATCATTTTTAAAAAAAGCTATTGCGGGAGTTACTTTATCGGCTATACTCCCTTTTTCGAAAAGCGCCACCGCCGGAGAAGTAAAAATCAAAGATGCGCTGATCCATCATGTATTCTTTTGGCTTAAAGAACCGGCAAATGAACAGCATAAAACACAACTGGTTGAAGCTTTGAATCAACTCACTAAAGTAAAAACAATTAAACTGAGCCATATTGGTTTTCCGGCATCTACCGAAGATCGCGATGTAGTAGATCATTCCTATTCGGTTTCGTATATGGCAATGTTCGATAGTCAGGCCGACCAGGATTCGTACCAGGTTGATCCTATTCACCTAAAGTTTGTAGAGGAAAACCAACACTTGTGGAATAAGGTCGTGGTTTACGATTCAATAGATTAATTTACTTTTATTTTCAAACTTAAGCGAAACACAATTTAGTTAGAGCGCAGCTCATTTTAAGTAGCGCGGAACACATTTTCGCCTGCGCGAAGCGTTCTTCACCTGACGCGGAGTCAGTTTTGGGTAGCGCGGAGCATTCTTCACCTGACGCGAAGTCAGTTTTCAGTCGTGCGAAGACCATTTACAATCGTGCGAAGACTATTTACAGTCGTGCGAAGACTATTTTGTGTGGCGCGAAGACTGTTTTGTGTGATGCGAAGACTGTTTTAAGTAGCGCAAAGACAGGTTGAGCTTGTTCAATGTATGTTTTAGCACTACTAAGTTATCCCTTTAACCTGTATGGTTCTTTCAGTATAAAGTATATTCTTTACCAATCAACGGATAGTTGAAAACATGCTTTTGAAACTCCAAAAAAACTACGAGAACCTCAATGATTAATAGAAGAAAAGATACGCCAGCAATATCGATGCGATAATTCCGGTAAAATCGGCAATTAAACCACAAATTACGGCGTAACGGGTATTTTTAATTCCAACGGCACCAAAATACACCGCCAGAATATAAAAAGTAGTATCGGTAGCGCCCTGCACAGTACTTGCCACTCGGCCTACAAACGAGTCGGCGCCATAAGTTGTCATGGCATCTACCATCATTCCGCGGGCACCACTTCCGCTAAGCGGTTTCATTAAAGCTGTTGGTAAGGCCGGTGTAAAATCGGCATTAACGCCCATTTGCTCAAAACACCACGTAACACCGGCAACTACCCAGTCCATAGCTCCCGAAGCACGGAATACACCAATAGCCACCAAAATAGCTACCAGGTAAGGAATAATCTTCACCGCCGTTTTAAAGCCGTCTTTTGCCCCTTCAATAAAAGCCTCATAAACATTCACTTTTCGGAACAAGGCCATTAAAATAAAGGCCACAATTACCGTAAACAAGATGAAGTTACTGGCCACGTTCGATACCTGTGTAATGGCATCTTTATCGAGCGTTGAGAAGTACCAAATGATACCAACAATAATGGCCGTTAATCCACCAAGGTAGGCCAAAATGGTTTTATCAAGCAGGTTTATTTTCTGGTAAAGGGCTACCGAAATCAGTCCGGCAATGGTAGAAAAATAGGTAGCCAATAAAATTGGAATAAAGATGTCGGATGGATTTACAGCGCCCAGCTGCGCGCGGTAAACCATAATACTTATGGGCAGTAAGGTAAGTCCCGAGGTATTCAGCACCAAAAACATAATTTGCGCATTCGACGCCGTTTTTTTATCGGGGTTGGTTGCCTGCATTTCTTTCATAGCCTGCAAACCCATTGGCGTTGCGGCATTGTCGAGGTTAAGCATATTGGCTGCAATATTCATCAAAATAGAACCGTGCGCCGGATGTTCTTTCCCCAACTCAGGAAACAACTTATTAAAAAACGGCCCAATCACTTTCGAGAACACATGAACGATTCCGCCCTTCTCCCCTATTTTCATAATCCCCATCCACAGCGTAAGCACACCGGTTAGTCCCAGCGAAATTTCGAAACCGTTTTTGGCCATATCGAAAGTGGCTTGCACCATATCGGTAAAAACCTGTGTATCGCCTAAAAACACAAGCTTCACTAGGGCAATTACAAAAGCGACTACAAAAAAGAAAATGAAAAGATAATTCAGTGCCATTCTAAAAGTTGAGATAAAAAATTAAAATTTGCCACTGAACTTAGGATAGCACAATCGGCAAATCACCGTAAAAATATAAATCTATTGTGCATATACAAAGAGATGTTGACTGAAGGGGAATATTTATAAAAGAATTAAGCTCTATTTTATGTTTACTAATCTTCGCCAATATATTCGGGGCGTTGTTGTAAAACCCCGGGCTGCATTTCAAGTTGATCTTTAGGCACCGGCATATATTTTTCATCATTGGTAAATTCCGCATTTAGCCAATTATATGATGACCGAATCCTTAAATCACTCTCTCTGAAATTATTTAGTACCTCTGCCATGCTCATTCCTCCAATCTTGTTGGGCAAGTTATCCCAGCGCCGCAGGTCGAAAAAGCGTCGGCCTTCAGTAGCAAATTCCAGGCGCTGTTCCCATTGCACTGCGCGCATCGCCTCGTCGGCATTTGCGAACGAAGTATACAAGCCTATTTTGTAGTTGGCTGCCGGTTGATCCCAATCTACAGCGCCGCCGGTTTGGAAATCATCATCAGTGGTACCTTCGCCCCACGGATAAACCGATTCAGGCAAGGAATCGATCAGCACTTTTCCCATTACCACTTCGTTTCCGGCACGTTGCCTTATGCGGTTTACCAAATCAAGTGCAGTAGGCAGATCGCCTTCTGCGGCAGCCACCTCGGCCCGCCACAACAATACATGTGCGTATCTCAAATAGCGATAATTATTGGCATTTATACCGGTCATCCAGCCGGTGGTTGTTGATAAAGTGTAACGTTGATATTTGTAGAAAAAAGTTTTTATGGCCGGTAAATACGGGCCACCATCAACCTGATGCCGAACCCAATCATAACCACGGTTAATCCCCCAGTCAAGGAATGGAATTCCACGGCGGCTAATGGTCCAGTCAATTCTTGGATCGAGTAAATCGCTTGCCGTCGTAAAATGCTCATCAGAACGGAGCCCCTGATCATTTTTCAGATCGGTATCATTAAAGGTGTCAAAAAGCGGTAATCCATTCTCGTCAACTTTATATGCATTGGCAAGGTTTTGCGATGTTTGATGAAACCCGCAACACATGCCAATATCACCTCCGTGGGGCCAATTTAATCCAATTCCCATTTCGGCGTTTAACGATTCATTTACATCATTTACAGTTGCCTGAATCTCGAAAATCGATTCGATGTTATTGTTCTTCTCTATTCTGAAATTATCAAAAAAGTTGGGCATTAATGCATACTTCCCGCTGGCGATAATTTCGTCGAGCAAAGGTTTTGCCTGCGCATATTCCAATTCTTCGAGATAAGCACGAGCCGCCAGAGCCATTGCAGCATATTTGGTCGGGCGTCCAACTTCTTCCTGCGTATCGGGAAGGTTTTCCCAGGCAAACTTCAAATCGTTTATAATAAAATTCAATACGTTTCCATCGTCGTTAACATTGGAAACAGAAGAAGGATCTTTCACATTTTCATCGATAAGTGGAATGTAATCGCCAAACACCAGCCAGGCTTCAAAATAGAATAGTGCCCGCAAAAAACGTGCTTCCGCTTCAAACTCTGTCTCTTCTTCCGAGGTAATATCTGTTGTTTTTGCCAACACCCGAAGTACATCGTTTGCACGAAAAATCCCCATACCAAATGCCCACTTCCATTTATCCTCGCAATAGGTATTTGTTGCTGCAACATCCCAATACTCTATACGATTAACATCGCTACTTGTGGTAATATCCGGAATTATATAAGCATCGTCAGATGCGCCCGAACCAAAAGTCCAGTTTTGAATAGACGCTCCCCAAGAAGTCTCCCATAATGAACTGCCCTGAACCATGGCATAAGTACCAATGAGCAAAGCATCAATTCCTTTTGCATCCATAAAATAATTTTCAGAATCAATTCCAGGTGGTTCTTTGGTAAGAAAATCATCAGAACAAGAGCTAGATGCCAGAACAAGAATGAGTATTACCAGACGTTTGTAAAGGTTCATAGTTAATGGTTTAGCGGTTGTGATTTTGGTTGATTAAATGTATAAAAAAAGAGGGACTTTTCAGCCCCTCTCTCATTCAAACCAAATCTCTATTTATTTACTTGTATTCCGGACGTTGTTCCAGAATACCGATTTGTTGATCTAACTGAGCCTGTGGAATTGGCATATACTTATCGTTGTCGCTAAAAGTATAACCTACCATACTCGCCTCTGATGTACGTACTCTCTCATCACCACGAGCGAAATCATTTAGCACTTCTGCCATGCTCTTACCACCAATTTTGTTAGGAAGATTATCCCAGCGACGCAAGTCGAAGAAACGGAAACCCTCGGTAGCCAACTCTAAACGTTGCTCCCATTGTACTGCTTCCATTGCTGCATTTGCATCGGCAAACGATGTATATAAACCAATTTGGTAGTTTGCGGCTGGTTGAGTCCAGTCAACATCTCCTCCAGTCATATAATCAGCATCTGTTGTATTGAAGCCCCATGGATATACGCCATCTGAACCACCAGGTAACTTATTAATTAAAACTTTACCCATTACTTGCTCGCTATCCATTGCACGCTGACGAATCATATTTACATAAGTTAAAGCCTCATCTAAATGACCAGCTGCTGCTGCACATTCCGCTTTCCAAAGAATAATATGAGTGTAACGCAGGTAACGATAATTATTGGCATTGATACCGGTTTGCCATCCGGTAGTAGTAGATAAGCTAAAACGCTCCGATTTGTTAAAGAATGGTTTTGCAACAGGCAAATATGGCCCACCATCAGCCTGATACCTAATCCAGTTGTTTCCCCTGTTAATACCCCAATCTTTGTAAGGAATACCACGACGGCTAATTGTATGGTCTACACGTGGATCCAAAGCATGATCAGTAGGAATAAATTCATCTTCCGATGCAACACCCTGGTCGTTAGCCAAATCGGTATCGTTAAAAGTATCGAACATTGGCAAACCGTTTGCATCTACTTTGTAGGCATTAAACAGGTTTTGAGAAGGCTGGTGGAATCCACAGCACATACCGATGTCGCCACCGTGAGGCCAGTTCAAACCAATCCCCATTTCAGCATTTAGTGACTCATTAATATCGTTAACATTAGCCTGAATTTCAAAGATTGATTCTTCGTTATTATTAGTTGCAATGTTATAGTTATCCATAAAGTCACCGGCAAGAGTAAACTCACCACTTGCAATAATCTGATCAATCAATGCTTCTGCTTCAGTGTATTTCAAGTCTTGCAGATATGCTCTTGCAGCCAATGCCATTGCAGCATATTTTGTTGCACGACCAACCTGACCTTGTGATGCTGGAAGATTACTTGCAGCGAAAGCCAAATCATCGGTGATAAATTTAAGAACTGCACCATCAGCATTCTCGTTACTTACCTGAGTTGGATCTTCTACATTCTCGTCCAATATTGGAACATAATCACCAAATACCAAACGTGCTTCAAAATAGAACAAACCACGAAGGAAACGGGTTTCTGCTCTGTATGCATTAGCCTCATCAGCTGTAATACCTCCTTCTGATTCAACCAAATCAATAATTCTCAAGGTTTTATTGGCACGGTCAACTCCCATACCAAAAGCCCACTGCCATTTGTCTGCAGGGTAGTTATTGGTAGACTGTACCACCCAATGCTCTATGTCGTTTGCAGGCGACTGGTCGGTAAGCTCTGAACCTTTATAAGCATCGTCTGAGGCGGCCGAACCATAAGTCCAGTTTTGAATGGATGCTCCCCACGAAATTTCCCAAAGAGAACTACCACCTACCATCGCATAGGTACCAATCAGCAGTGCTTCAATACCATCAGCACTATAGAGCTGATTTTCGGATAATGAGCCCGGAGGTTCCTTGGTAAGGAAATCTTCAGAACATGAATATGACATGGTTAGTAAGAACACTACAACCATTAATATTGATAGTTTTTTCATAATTCTTATCTGTTTTATATTCAAATTAAATTAACTGTTATAAACCGAGTTGAACACCGAACATAACCTGACGTGGTGTAGGCCATGCACCCATATCCATACCCATATAAGTACCAGAAGCATTTACTTCAGGATCAAGACCGCTGTAACCGGTTAGAGTAAATACGTTAGATACCTGTCCGTAAAGTCTTAAACTTTTAATACCGGCTCTGTCAAGCAACGATTTAGGAACAGTATAACCCAATCGTAAGTTTTTCAAACGCAAGTACGATGCAGCTTCGATGAATGCAGTAGATGGTTCCTGTGAAATGTCGCTTAAGTCAAGCATAGGTAATTTAGCTTTTGAGTTGTCATCCAGGTAAGGACTTCCCCAAGTGTTGTACAATGCATCTTTACTTAAACCTCCTGTAAACTGACCGTAGTCGATCCAACGAGTTACGTAATTAACCATTTCGTTACCAATACTGGCATAGAAGAACATGGTTAAATCGAAGTTTTTATAACCAACATTCATGTTCAAACCACCGGTTAAATCAGGATGTGGGCTTCCGATAAATGTTCTGTCAGCGGCAGTGATTGTTCCATCACCATTTACATCTCTGTATTTAAAGTGACCTGGCTGGTTGTAGTCAGTATCGCTATAAGGTGCGTGAGCATCAGCTTCAGCCTGAGTCTGGAAGATACCATCAACAATGTAACCATAAAATTCAGGGAATGCAGTACCGGCCGCAAAACGGGTATATACTTTCTGACGTTCTGTTGCTGCGTCTACGTAGCGGTCAGGATCTCCTGAAAGTTTCAAAATCTCGTTTTTGTAGTGCGACAAATTCATACTTATATTGTAAGTTAAATCGCCACCTACAGCAGTGTTGTTATACGATACTTCAAAATCAAAACCTTTGTTTTCCATTTCACCAACGTTAACATAAGGAGCCGTTGCAATACCCATCACCTGAGGAATAGGTTCGCGGAACAACATGTCTTCAGTATTACGTTTCCATAAATCAAGAGCTATAGCCAAATGATTATCCAACATATTAGCATCGATACCAATATTTATAGTTTTTGTAGTTTCCCAGGTTACCTCGGTACTTCCCAATGTAGAAGGCATAAATCCTGAAACTGCTCCGGTATTCGATCCGTCAATAGCATACGACGAACGATAAGCATCGGTTGCATAAGTTGAGTACGAGTTGTAGTTACCAATACGGTCATTACCCGACATACCCCAACCTAAACGCAATTTCAACATATCTAACCAACTGCGAGATCCTTGCATGAAGTTTTCCTCGGTGATTGCCCATGCAGCTGAGGCAGCTGGGAAAACAGCATATTTATTATCGTCGCTGAAACGAGAAGAACCGTCACGACGTACTGTACCTTCCAGGTAATATTTACCCATGTAGTTGTAGTTTACACGACCAAATACCGAGAACATAGACCATTCTGATGCATTACCATCGTTTTCTTTGTTACTTTCACCTGAATCCAGTTGCATGTAATTAGGATCTTCAGAGAAATATACACGACGGCTTGCATTTAAGTCTTGCCAGTAATTGTCGATTGCTTCGGTACCAACCAATACATTCAGCTTATGAACATCGTTAAATGTTTTGCTATAGTTTAAAGTGTTCGACCAGTTCCATTGCAAACTGTATTGCGACAAGAAGTCAACACCATTTACAGTATTTGGCTCAGAACGCTCATAAGTAGGCAGTACATAATTTTTAGTATTACCCTGGCTCCAGTTGGCACCAAATAATGTTTTGGCTGTAAGACCTTCGGCCAAAGTAACTTCAGCAAATGCATTACCTAAAATACGCATCCATTTACCATTGTTATCGCGTGCATCCCAAAGAATTTGTACAGGGTTGGCAGCGTTACCCATTCCGTTAGCTTTACTACCGGCAAATTCCACACCACTAATATCATAAACAGGAATTATTGGTTGCGAACGATAGGCATGCGAAATTGCAGTTCCTTCACCATTGTCTCCAAATGCACCATGTTCATCGATATACGCAACCTGTACCGATTCACCAACTTTTAACCAGTCGTTAAATTTGGCATCCGCATTCATACGCATGGTATAACGTTTAAAATCTGTCCATTTCAAAATACCTTCTTCATCCAGGTAATTGGCAGAAAACGCGTAGGTAGAATTTTTACCACCACCACTTACAGAAAGATCATACTCTTGAATAATACCGGTTTGGTAAATTTCATCGTACCAGTCAGTACCTTGTTTATTTGCCTTAAATATTGTACCATTTGGATAACTGTAAGAAGACTCATCAACTTCGCCAGACATGGCACCAGCAGGTAAAATATAATCAGGAATTACCGGAGAAGAACCTGAACCATACTGAGGATGATTTGGAGCAACTCCTTGGTTAGCATATTGTAACCAAACAGCATCAGCATACTCTTGTGTGTTCAACAAATCGTATTGGTTTGTTGCTTTGGTAACACCCGTACGAACCGAGAAGTTAATGTTAGGTTGTTGGTTTGCACGTCCACGTTTGGTAGTAATAATTACAACACCGTTTGCACCACGTGTACCATAAATAGCAGCCGAAGAAGCATCTTTCAATACTGAAATACTTTCAATATCCCCCGGAGGGATGTTGTTACCAGGTCCTGAAGGTACACCATCGATAACATACAATGGATCAGGATCGTTAATGGTTCCAATACCGCGAATACGGATGGTAGCATCAGCACCCGGACGGTTGGCAGAAGTAACAGTCACACCGGCAACCTGTCCCTGAAGACGACTGGCAACACTGGTTTCTGATGTAGTCTCCAGCTTTTCAGCTGATACAGAAGAAACAGCACCTGTTAATTCTTCTTTCATTTGAGTACCGTAACCTACAACAACTACCTCGTCAACACCGATCACATCGGCTTTCATAACTACGTTAATTGTTGATTGCCCGGCAATCTCAACCTCCTGTGTTAACATACCAATGTAAGAGAAAGTCAATTTCTCTGCACCATCAGGTAACGTTAACGTGTAATTACCATCAATGTCGGTGATTGTTCCCTGAGTAGTTCCTACAATCACAATCGACACACCAGGTATCCCCACGCCATCTTCACCGGTAACAGTACCGGTAACAGCTGTTTGCGCATAAGAACCTAGAGAAAATGCCATGAATACAGACATCATAAGCAAGGTTAAAAAACCTCTTAAAGGATTTTTTTCCATAGATTTTAAGTTTTGGTATTAATAAATAGAAATTTGAATAAAAATTATTCTGAATTGAATTGTAGTGAACCTACAATTCTACATAAGGATCAGTGTGGTCCATCCATAAGTTTAATTAATTAGTTAGTTAGTAAATGTAATCTTCGTTAGTTTTAGTCTATAATCAAAAATACTAGTCGAATATTTTTGATTTGCTTGCTAAAATATATTTTTCATTTAAACATCGTTTATGTAGGCAATGTATTAGAAAACATAAATGTAACTTCGACACAATGAAAACCAATCCTAACCCACGCAATTACAAGTAGTAAACTATTTTTATAAAAATGACATGTATCCTTTTCATGCCCTAGTTATTCAGAAAATCATTTATATAATTGTATTATTATTCAAAACTGCTAAGAATGAAAAAAGTACTTTATTGGTTATTAGCCATTGTTATTACCCTTGCTGCTGTTATCTACCAACGAAAAACAGGCCCCACTTACGACAAAAAACTACCGGTAGAAGTTAACAATACCAGTTACGAAGTTAAACTGGTACGCAGCATCGAAATAGGCAGCAACACAGAGGTAAAACTGGCTATCGACGATAAAAATATTAATGCCCGTTTGTTTTATAAACAGTTCCTCTCGAATGATCCTTACCAATCGGTTGACTTTGTTTATAAAGAGAAACCGGTTGATTCCTACCTGATGAATAAGGTTTTTAATATTACCGAAGAAAAAGGATGGTTTGCACCGGTACCCGAGCAGCCGGCTGCAGGTAAAATTCAATACTATATTGAAATTACCGACGACACCGGCACCACTGCCTACTCAAAAGAATCGCTGGTAGTAATTCGTTTTAAAGGAGCTGTTCCCTCATCGATACTGGCACCACATATCTTTTTTATGTTCTTTGCCATGCTGCTCGGAAACCTGGCCGGAATCATGGCTGTTTTCAGGCATCAACGTTATAAATTTTACACCACCGTTACACTGGTCACCCTACTTATTGGCGGTATGATTTTGGGACCAATGGTTCAATTGCATGCTTTTGGCGAAGCCTGGGCCGGCGTTCCATTTGCCTGGGACTTAACCGATAATAAAACACTGGTAGCCTTTATTTTCTGGATACTGGCATTTGTTATGAACCGTAAAAAAGAACGCCCTGTATTTACAATTGTAGCGTCGATAGTTATGTTGATCGTTTATTCCATTCCTCATAGTATGTACGGCTCGCAACTCGATCCTGAAACCGGGGAGATCATACAGGGATGGATTCAACTGTTTATTTTTTAATCTGAAAATCAGTATCCGTTTTTTCCGAAAATTTTAAATTTGGCATTCCTAACAAAATCTAACTAAAAATGAAGAACTGGTATCTGCTTATACTTGTACTCCTGTTTTCCTGCTCGCAAAAAACCGAAAAAAATTACCTGAGTTATGTCGATCCGCTAATTGGAACGGGGCCGGCATCAACCTTAGCAGCGAAAGATCATCCCGGAGACCATGTGAGTAACGGACAAACAATTCCGGCAGTAACAGCTCCTTTCGGAATGACGCAATGGACGCCGCAAATTTACGATAACGAGGAAAAATGTATTGCGCCTTTTTATACGGGCCAAACCATGATTCAAGGTTTTCGGGCAACACACTGGCTCAGCGGATCGTGCACGCAGGATTATGGTTCTTTTACCATCTACCCTACTCAACTGGGAACCAGTTTTAGCTTTCAACCGGTGCAGCGCCAAACCATGACTTTAATGAAAACCGAAAATCTGTCGCCGGCTTACGCTTCATTTTTATTTCCGGCGAAAACCATTTTGTCGGAGATGACCGCAACCAAACGATGCGGCTTTTTTCGTTTCTCGTGGTTAGAGGAGAAAAATCCTACCATCATGTTCGACATCAACAGCGATCAAGGCAAAGGATACATAAAAATCGACCTGGAAAAACAGGAAGTCTATGGCTACAATCCGGCCTATCGAATTTATAGCGGCCAAGATCAACCGGCAGGTATATCAGGTTATTTTGTGGCTAAATTCGACCACGAAATCGTAAAATACGGTACATGGGGAGATTTTGAATACGAACACGGAACCACCGAACGTAAGGATGAGCAAAAGATTGGTGCTTATGTAACATTTAGCACCGAGGGTGATTCTCCCGTAAAACTAAAAGTTGGCACCTCGTTTACCAGTATCGAAAATGCACGTAAAAACCTGGAGGCCGAAATTGCCGACTGGGATTTTGATGCCACCAAACAAAATACGGAAAACACCTGGAACGATTACCTCGGACGTATTGATGTGGAATCGGAAAACCAGGAAGAACTTACCAAATTTTACACCGCTGTTTATCATGCATTATTTCACCCGCGTTTAATGAGCGACGTTAACGGCGACTACCCGGCTTTTTCGAAACAATACGAAACCAAAAACAACAGCGATTTTGATTATTATGGTGACTTCTCGAACTGGGATATTTTTAGGGCACAAATGCCATTGCTGAGCCTTATTGCCCCAAAAGAATACAACGACATGGTAAAATCGCTTGTTGAAAAAGCTGAAGATGGTGATTGGCTTCCTATTTTCCCGATGTGGAACAATTACACATCGGCAATGATTGGCGACCACAGTACTTCGATACTTTGCGATGCGGCCATGAAAGGTTTCGATTTTGATTTGGAAAAGGCCTACCGATATATGCGAAAAAATGCCTACGAAACACCGGAGGAAGAGGCTTATAAGGATGGAAAAGGACGCCGTGCATTAACGTCATATATCGAGTTTGGATATGTTCCACTTGACGATGTAGTTGCCGATGCTTTTCACACCAATGAGCAGGTTTCCAGAACATTGGAATATGCTTACAACGACTGGTGCGTGGCTCAATTGGCGCAGAAATTGGGAAAAACCGACGATTATAATGATCTGCTTACCCGCTCGTACAATTATTCAAATGTATTTGATGAAAGCCAGGGCTGGGTAAACGGAAAATATGCCGACGGGCATTTTTACGAAGATTTTAATGCCAATACCGAGCAATTTTTTATTACCGAAGGCACACCAAAACATTACACCTGGTTTGTACCGCACGATGTTGAAGGATTGATCGGTTTAATGGGTGGCGAAAATACCTTTAGCGACAAGCTGAACAATCTTATTGACGATAAACTTTACTGGCACGGCAACGAGCCCAGTCATCATATTCCTTTCCTGTTTAATTACACCAACGAGTGGGACAAAACGCAAAAAACAGTAAAATACATCCTGCGCACAGAATACGGATTAGGTCGCGGCGGACTTTCAGGAAACGACGATGCCGGACAACTCTCGGCGTGGTATGTTTTTGGTGCAATGGGTTTTTACCCGATGTGCCCGGGAAGCAACGAATATCAACTGTCGTCGCCAATATTTAAGCAGGTAACACTTAATCTGGATAAGGATTATTATCCGGGTGGAAAGTTTGTATTAAAAGCCGACGGAGCAACATCGTCAAACGTTTTCTCTTCCGTTAAATTAAACGGTAAAGAAAGTGCTACGAAAATAAATCACGAAGACATCCAAAAAGGGGGAACTCTGAAGTTTCTAAAATAAAAAATTCAGCAGGTGACTATCTTTTGCACCGTTCTTTAGAGCGGTGATAAAAAAGCTCCTTTAATCATAGATTTTTTTAGGATTTTTGTAAACTAAATTTCACAAAAATCCTAAAAAAATCAGTTTCATCTTGTTATTCGATATCACCGCCGTGAAAGACGGTGCAAGGAATAATATTCACCTGCTGAATTTCTATTTCGAAAGTCAATCTGAGCGTAGTCGAAGATTGTTGGATTACACTTCGACTTCGCTCAGTGTAACTTTATCACAATTAGACTAAAGTTTTTGAATTGGTGAAGATAACTTTCCAGCCTCGTCAGAAATGTACTCCCGGAAACCTTCTTCCGTTTTCCATTGGTCTTTATCCAGTCCCCAAACCGAAAAGAAATGATGTTTCGCCGATTGGGCATCTTTGCATTTCTGCCCGATGTAATACGTTTCTGAAATGATGTTGCTAAAACCTTTTTCCGGCACAGTTTTAAAACCTTTTTCAAACCAGTTAATATCGCTGGTCCGTCCAATTTTACCAGCTTCTGTTTTAGGAACAATCACTGCCATTCCTAGCTCATCATTATTCAACGATTGTACATCGTGGGTTCCAATACAAGTAAAATCAGCCACCTCAAATTGGAACGGATCCTTTTTCAATTGCGAGGTAACAATACCTGTTACAATCTGATCGCCTTCAGCACATCCGTAAACCGTTACATCCGACTCAAACCAGTATTTCCCGGGATAAATGGTAATGCGTTCCACAGCTTCCATCTCTTCACCATCAACATGCCACCCTGCGTATTTCAAATCGAAAACCGAACGGATCGGACCTTCAACTATTTTTTGGTATTCGTAAACATCGGTCGATCCCAACCGATACAATGAATCATTTCTCATTAACGCAATTCCACCCGATCCCAGTGAGCTGCCACAATGCAAAACGTCCATTCCCCAATCGTTCAAAACATGATAATCAGGAATAGCCGGCGTATGAACATCGTCGGCCACCATTACCGGTTTGCGTTTACCGAACAAGTCTTTTACATTTCGGCAATCGAAATAAACCCGGAATGCGATCTTGTCATTTTCCCAGGTCACGCCTTCTCCTTGTGCAATAATTTTAAAAGGCTCGCTAACCGGAACAGCTTCGTAGTAATCCACTTCTTTGTACGATCCGTCTTCCTGATGAATTCCCAATCGTAGATTGGTGCGTTTTTCAACTTTTGGATAATCCGATTCAGAGATCAATTCGATTGTCGCTTCCACAGTTTCATTGGCTTTCAAATCCATCAACAAAACAACTTCGTCCCAGTTTCCATCGCCGTCCAAATCGTCAACCTGGCTGGGAATCGTCTTATCACTGGTCTTAAAAACAGGAAATTTGCCCTCTTCCAACGCAATTTTTGTTGCAATTTCTTCGCGGGAAAATACGATCACTTCATCGCTTCGTTCTTCCGCCAAAGGATTTTTAAGCGAAACTTTAGGTTGCTGCGTACACGAAGCAAACAGTATCAGAAACAAAATACCAAATGGAATAATTTTCTTCATGATTGGTTTAGTTTTATTGAATAAAAAAAGTGTATCAGAAACAAGCTACCATTTCGCACTTTTGTTTCCAATACACTATTTCCCAGTTAATTACTAAATATCGTTTTCGCCTTTTACGTAACCGAAATTGGCCAAAATTCCACCGTCGACATAAAGCACTTGTCCGTTTACAAAATCGGCAGCTTTCGATGCCAAAAACAAGGCTGCATTTCCAACGTCTTCGGGTTCGCCCCAACGGTTTGCCGGCGTACGTGTCATCACCAAATCGTTAAACGGATGAGCTCCCTCACGGATCGGCGCAGTTTGCGGCGTGGCAATGTAACCCGGACCAATTCCGTTGATCTGCACATTGTATTTTGCCCACTCGCAGCACATATTTGCTGTTAACAATTTCAAACCACCTTTTGCCGAAGCATAAGCTGACACTGAATTACGGCCGTAAACGCTCATCATCGAACACATATTTATGATTTTTCCCGAACGGTTCTCAATCATTTTAGGAGCAACACGTTTAGCCACAATAAACGGAGCAACCAAATCAATATCAATTACTTCCTTAAAGTCGTCAACTTTTAAATCAAGAATAGGAATACGTTTTATAATTCCTGCGTTATTTACAAGAATATCAATCGGGCCAACTTCCTTTTCAATCGTCGAAATCCCCTTATCAACAGCTACCTCGTCGGTAACATCGAAATTTATGGTATAAACATCAACTCCCGCTTTGGCATATTCTGTTTTGCAATCGGCCAATTTATCGTCCGAGCGACCATTCACACAAACTTTAGCGCCTGCCTTTGCCAGCGTCACTCCAACGGCCATTCCAATGCCGTGGGTTCCACCGGTAACCAGTGCAACTTTTCCGCTTAGGTCGAATAATTCCTGTATCATTTTCAGTTAATTTTGTTGATTGATTTCGAAGTATCCTATCTCAATTCCTGTGGTTGAATAACATCCATATCGGTGTAATCCAGGTTTTCGCCTGCCATTCCCCAAATAAAAATGTAGTTTGACGTTCCGGCAGCCGAGTGGATCGACCACTCAGGAGAAATCACCGCTTGTTCGTTTTTCATCCAGATGTGACGTGTTTCCTGTGGCTCGCCCATAAAATGACAAACAGCCTGTTCTTCAGGAACTTCAAAATAGAAATAAACCTCGTTACGGCGAGTGTGCTGATGTGCCGGCATGGTGTTCCAAACGCTTCCCGGTTTTAATTCAGTCATTCCCATTTGCAGCTGGCAAGTGTCAACAACCGTGTTAATCATCAGCTGGTTAATATTTCGCTCGTTCGATGTTTCCAGACTTCCCAAATGCAGCACATTGGCATCGGCCAGTGTTACCTGTTTGGTTGGATATTCTTTGTGTGCCGGCGCCGAGTTAAAATAAAAGTGTGCAGGCTTGGCTGCGTCATCCGATTTAAAAGTAACTTCTTTGCTTCCACGGCCAATGTACAAAGCATCTTTGTAATTCATTTTGTACTCCGTTCCGTCAACCACAACAGTTCCGGTGCCCCCAACATTCATTACACCAACTTCGCGGCGCTCGCAAAAATAGGCAGCTTTTAGCGGGTCGATAGTTTCCAGCGGAAGGTCGTCGGTTGTTGGAACTGCACCACCAACAATGTAACGTTCAATCGAAGAATAAACCATACGAACGTTACCTTCTTCCATCAGGTTTTCCACTAAAAACTCTTTTCTGATTTTTTCTGTATCGTATTTCTTAAAATCCTCAGGATGATAAGCATACCTTCTTTCATAAATTGTTGCCATAATATTTAATTTTTTATTCTTAAAACGATCTAATTCTGCAAATGTAAGAAGAAAGAAATAGAATTGCAATCGATTGCATTGATTAAAAATATTCTTAACTTTGCCGTTAAATAACACTACAAATGGTGCAAAAACCGGAAATTACAATTCACGATATCGCCAAAAAGCTGAATATTTCGGCTTCCACTGTTTCGCGTGCCTTAAAAGACAATCCACTGATTAGCGAAGCGACACGGAAAAAGATCAAAAAAGCGGCCATTGAAATGGGGTACCGGCCCAATGTTATGGCGGCAAATTTACGTACCCGGCGCACCAATACTATTGGCGTAATTGTTCCACTGATCAATCGTCATTTTTTTTCATCGGTTATTTCCGGAATTGAAGAGGTAGCTTACAAACAGGGATTTGCGGTTACCATTTCGCAATCGAACGATAAGCTGGAAAAGGAAAGTACCATTGCTCACTCTTTGTTTTCGAACCGTGTTGATGGATTGATTTTGTCGATTGGAATGGAAACCCAAACCTACGATCACCTGAAACTTTTTTCGGAAAGAAATATTCCACTGGTCTTTTTCGACAGGATCGTTGAAGAAATTCCGGCGCATAAAATTGTTGTCGACGATTTTGGCGGAGCCTACCGGGCTACGCAGCATTTGATTGAACAAGGCCGAAAAAAAGTGGCGCATATTGGCGGACCTCTCAACCTGCAAATCTACGCAAAACGTGAAGCCGGTTACCGACAGGCAATTAGCGATGCAGGACTTGAGATTAACGAAGACCAGATTTTGCACAACAGCCTTACTCGCGAAGACGGACTGAATGCCATTAAGAAGATTCTGAAAACAAAAGAAAGACCCGATGCCATTTTTTGTGCCAACGACACCACAGCATTGAGTGCCATTATTTATCTAAATGAAAAGGGCATTAAAGTGCCTGAAGATATTGCTATTGTGGGTTTTAGTAACGAGCCGTTTAGCGAGCTGGTAACACCTTCAATTTCCACCATTAAACAGCCCGGTTTTGAGATGGGGCAGAAAGCTGCTGAACTATTAATCAAACAAATTAGCAGCAAAACAAAACCCCAAACTTACGAAACGATTATGATGGAAACGGAGCTTATTGTTCGAAACTCATCACAATTAAAATAGAGTAAGCGAAGCTTTATCACTCAATTCCTTAGACAACACTCAATATAACACCTACTATAAGGTTATATTTCCTTACAGATAATACAATAATGCCTAGCTTCGCTAAGCTATATACGCAAAAAAAACAAACTTCTTACACCTCCAATTCAGCAATTATTATTGTGTAACCCCCTCAGTATCTGCGTACATTTGTGTAATACGAACCCATTTTGAAAATACAGGCCAAAATATGGAAACAGGGCGTGCTCCTTTTGGTACTTCTTATTAGTTTTTCTACAATTCTCGGAGCATCGAATCTAACCAGCGAAAATGATTGGAACGTTCCACCTGTGGCTCAAAACGACACCTTTATTCTTGCTGCCCAATACGATCTGGTATTTTACGGAGACGTAATGATTAACGATTATGATCCGAACGGAGACAAAATTGAGATCATCTTTGCTGCTTCTCCGAGAGAGGCTTTGCTTACAATGGAGAAAAACGGGCATTTCAGATTGCAGATACCGGAAAAATTTGTGGGTAACTTCAGTTTCGAATATTACATTAAAGAACTTACTGACAATGAATACAGTGCATTGGGAAGTGTATTCATTAAAGTTATAGAAAATGCTGATTTGGATGACATTCCGAATTACGCCGACATGGATAATGATAACGACGGACTTCCGGATTATCTAGACGGAATAGGACTGGACTCCGACAATGACGGTATTCCAAATAATTTCGATATCGACAGCGACAACGATGGAATAACCGATAACATCGAATGGCAACAGGAACATAACTACATTGCGCCTTCAGGTATTGATGCCAACCAAAACGGATGGGACGATGCCTACGATACAGAAATGGGTGGCACTTGCTACAATCCGGTTGACACTGACCGAGATGGGCTACCCGATATGATAGATAAAGATTCGGATGGCGACGGTGTAAGTGATTTGATTGAAGCTTCCAATTTATCCTTGGAAAATAAGGCCGGTATTCAGTTATTGTTTGCCGACCAGGACCGAGATGGGCTCGACGATTTTTTTGACCAAATGACAAAAGGTTCTGACTGGCAAAATTCAACTGCCAGTAGCTGCAATCCAATCGATTCAAACAATAACGGCATTCGCGATTGGCGCGATAACACCAGCCATTTGTCTACCGAATCGGCTTACATTTTCCCGAGCCCTGCCTCGTCATCGTTCCAGTTTTTCCACCCCGATCAACAATTCAACCAGCAATTAACCGTTCAAATTTATAATACAAAAGGTCAGCTAAGTAAAGTTTATAAAACTGCCTACAGCAACGAACGAATTACTGTTCAAGACCTTACCAACGGAACCTATATTGTAACCGTTAGTTCCGATGCATTTCAACACTCGCAAAAGGTTATTATTCAACACTAATTTCAAAAAAGTTTTCCTTAAACTGTAACCCTCCTCATTTTTTGCTGTCACTATTTACAGAAACAACAAAAATATAAATTCGTATCGCTTGTCGACTAAAAACGTCCATTGGTCGGATTTATAAAAGCAGATTTATATGATGTATTACTTTTGTTGGAGCTAGAAAACAATGTGGATGTTCAGCCAAACATCCAAAAACAGAAAACAATTAGAAACAAAAGCCAAAAAATGATGAAAACAATGATGTTACTCCTTCTCCTTACAACCGGAGTTGCAGTACAAGCACAGAACATTACCTTAAGTGGTTACCTCAGAGACGCTTCCAACGGAGAAGCGCTGATTGGTGCTACGGTTTATGTTGAAGAACTGAAACAGGGCACCGCATCAAATGCCTACGGATTTTACTCTCTTACCATTCCCGAAGGAAGCTACACGCTTCAGGTTTCGTTTATCGGTTACCAAACCATTAAACAGAAGATTGATGCCGGGGAAAGTCTAAACATTTCGCTTTCGTTACAGGAAAACACCGAAGTAATGGAAGAGATTATTGTAAGCGGCGAAGCTGCCAATGCCAATGTGGAACGTATTGAAATGGGAATGGAAAAACTTCCGGTGAAAACCATTCAGAAACTTCCGGCATTTATGGGCGAAGTGGATATTATCCGCACCATTCAGCTGTTGCCCGGTATTCAAAGTGGCGGTGAGGCCAGTTCGGGTTTGTACGTTCGTGGCGGTGGCCCCGACGAAAACCTGATGATCCTTGACGAAGCACCGGTTTACAATGCCTCGCACCTGATGGGTTTCTTTTCGGTATTTAACTCAAATGCCATTAAAGATATTCAGGTGTACAAAAGTGGTATTCCGGCCGAATACGGCGGAAAAGCATCGTCGGTAATCGATATCCGCCAAAAAGATGGTAACTCCAAACAGTTTGGTTTCGATGGCGGAATTGGAAACCTGTCGAGCCGCTTAACTTTGGAAGGCCCAATTATTAAAGATAAATGGAGTTTCCTACTGGCCGGACGCCGCACTTACTACGATATTTTAGGTAAAGCTGCCGGTATAGATGAGCTGGCAGATAACACCATGTATTTCTACGATTTAAATGGAAAATCGAATCTCGTTATCAACAACAATAACCGCATTTATCTTTCGGGGTATATGGGCGAAGATGTTTTTGAGATGGGCGAATCGATGTACATGCGTTGGGGAAATGCCACCGCAACAGCCCGCTGGAACCACATTTTCGGCGATAAGATTTTTATGAATATTTCGGCCATTTTTTCCAACTACGATTACAAACTTGGAGTTCCGGGAGAGAATGCTGATAACTTCGATTGGTCATCAAGAATAAAAGACTACAACGGAAAAGCGGATTTTACCTGGTTTGCAAATCCCCAAAACACCGTAAAGTTTGGGGTGAATACCATCAGACATGAATTCCGCCCGGGTAAGATTACTACCAACGGCGATAACTCGATGTTTTCGGATATGGAACTGGCGCACTACAACGCCATTGAAAGTGCGGTTTATCTTTCGAACGAACAGAAGATCTCCGATCGTTTTTCAATGCAATACGGCGTGCGCTTAAGTCATTTCCAGCAGGTTGGTAAAGGAGAAGTAAACATTTACGAGGATCCTGAAAATCCTGATGAAAATGAACTTATCGAAACCATCAGCTACGGGAAGAAGGATAAAATTGGTGATGCATTTGTACATTTGGAGCCACGTTTCAGCATGAAATATACGCTCGACCGGAACAGCTCGGTAAAAGGATCGTACAACCGGATGGTGCAAAACCTGCACCTTATTTCGAACACGCAGTCGCCTACTCCGCTGGATATTTGGCTACCATCGAGCACATACATAAAACCACTAAAAGTCGACCAGGTGTCGCTAGGTTATTTCCGAAACTTTCAGCAAAATATGTGGGAAACATCGGTTGAGGTTTATTACAAAGACATGCAAAATGTTTTGGACTATATTGAAGGAGCTGAACTATTCCTGAACGATGCAATTGAAACTGAATTGCTGCACGGTTCGGGCACTTCGAAAGGATTGGAAGCACTGGTGAAAAAATCGAAAGGAAAACTTACCGGTTGGGCGGGTTACACATGGTCGAAAACCGAACGCGAAATTCCGGGTATCAACAACGGAAATCCATACCCATCGTCGTACGACCGCACTCACGACCTTTCGCTGGTATCGAGTTACCAACTGAACGACCGCTGGAATTTTGCAGCCAACTTTGTTTATGCAACCGGAAATCCAACATCGTACCCGGTGGCCAAATACTATGTTCAGGGAAACCAGGTATACGAATATTCGGCCCGCAACAGCAACCGGATTCCTGATTATAACCGACTTGACCTGTCGTTTACTTACGACTTTAAAAAAAATGTGAACCGACGTTTTAAACAATCGATAAACGTATCGGTGTACAATGTTTACGGACGAAGAAATGCCTATTCGATTACTCCCGGAGCAAACGAAGATAATCCGAATCAAACGGAATTTATCCGCCTGTCGATTATCGGAGCCCCTATCCCATCAATCACTTATAACTTTAAATTTTAAACGCCATGAAAACAGCACAAATAATAAAAGGAATTATCATTCTTCTGTTTGCGATTGTTGCATTAACCGCCTGCGAAGATGTGGTTGACGTGGAACTAAACGACGAAGATATTGACCTGATAGCCGTTGAAGCGTACATTAACACAAAAGCAGAAAACAACGTTTATGTAAAATTGGAACGCACGCTTGCGGTAAATCAAACAGCACAAAACCCGGTAATCAATAATGCCGTGGTTGTGTTAAGCGACAATGCCGATTCGCCAAATTCCGTAACACTCGAAGAACAAGGAACTACAGGAATTTATGTATTGCCTGCCGGAACTACTTATCCGGGAGTTAGCGGCCGCACATACACCTTAACAATTACAACACCGGACGGAACAGTAATTACTGCAGAAGATTATTTACAGGAAGTTGAGATATTGGATACAGTAAAAGTAAATTTAAGTAATATAGGTGATTACGAATACCTGGGTATTTTCATTAATTCGCAGGAAACGCCTGGCTTGGGGCATTATTATAAATGGGATATTTACATTAACGACGAGCTTCTGTACGATGCAGAGGATCTGGCTTTTGCCAGCGATGAACTGGTTGACGGTAATTACATTTACGACATGCTTATCTATCTTGACTGGGAAGAAGAAGAGGAAGATAAAATTCTGCATGATGGAGACACCATACGTGTAGAACAACTTTCAATTTCATCGGCAGTATACGACTTTTACTGGGCACTGAATGATCAGGCTTGGGCCGGAAGTCCGTTTAGTGTTCCGCCCGCAAATGTACCAAGCAACCTGAGTTCCAACGACGGGAAACGTATTCTGGGTTTGTTCTCGGCGCGCGATGTTTCAGTTGGTAATACAGTAGTTATCGACGACTCAAATTTCACGCCTTTAAAATCGAGTATCCCCGGAATTTAAAAACCGTTTGAGAATTTAAAACTTTGAAATATACATTTCTTAAAAAACGAAGCTTGCAAGAGGAATTTTGCAAGCTTCGTTTTTGATGTCGGTATTAATTGCTACTTTTCGTTAATTTTGCTGTTTTACCGGAATGAACAAGAACATTGAAAAAATAACGGGCTATTTAAAAATTGAGCAACTTAAAAACGACAAACGAGTAATCGTTTATTTAATTTGCGTGGTTATCGCCACAGTGCTCTGGTTTTTAAATGCTTTGGAAAAAGATTACTCTACAACTATCGCTTACCCCGTTCGGTATGTAAGTCCGCCCAACCACCAGTTTTTGGCCAATAAACCTCCTGAAAAACTTGATCTAAAAGTTGATGCACACGGTTTTACTCTTTTGCGCCATAAACTCAATTTTTCGTATTCGCCCATTATTTTAAACCTGACGAATATTACGCAGAATCTGGAGTCGAACAACGGCACGTATCTGGTAGCAAGCAATACTTTAATCCGACGAATTTCGAGCCAGATTAGTAACGAAATTAGCCTGCAGCAGGTTAATCCTGATATCATCCGAATCGTTCTCGACAGCTTAAAAACCAAAACGGTTCCGGTAAAAGCCGATGTTTCAATCGAATTTAAACCTCAGTTTAATCTAAAAAATCCGGTGCAGGTAAAACCTTCGGAAGTTAAAATTACAGGTCCCGCGTCGGTAGTCGATACGGTTCGTTTTCTCTCCACTACACAACGGTCGTTCGAAGAAGTGGATAAAACGATTACCCGAAATGTAAAACTCATTCATCCGGAGCCCACCACTGTTGTTCCGGCCGAGGTGCTATTGCAAATTGATGTGGAAAAATACACCGAAAAACAGGTTCGCCTTCCTATACAGGTTATCAACAAACCGGCCGATGTGAGGATTAAATTGTTCCCATCGGAACTCACGCTTAACTGCATTGTAGGCTTGAGTGAATTCGACAATATTTCGGATGCCGACTTTCGGGCAGTGGTTGATTATGCATCGATTAGTAACAGCGAAAGCCGCCTGAGGGTGAACATAGCCGATAAACCATCGTTTGTTGAGATTTCGCGCTTTACTCCAGAATCGGTAGAATACCTCATTGAAACGTATTAAAAAATGGCTTTAAAGATTGGTATTACAGGTGGAATTGGAAGCGGAAAATCGGTAATTTGCCAGGTTTTCAAGCTTCTGGGAGCTCCTGTTTTTGAGGCCGACATTTGGGCAAAAAAACTGGTGAATTCGCATGAGATAATCAAAACCGGACTTATTGACTGGTATGGCCACGACATTTATTCACCAAACGGCATAATTGACCGGAAAAAGCTGGCTGGCATCATTTTTACTGATAACGCAGAGATGCAGAAGGTAAACGGTTTAATTCATCCCGTGGTGCGGCAGGAATTTATGATTTGGGCAGACCAGCAAAACAGTCCGTACGTCGTTCACGAAGCGGCGATTCTTTTTGAGAGCGGTTTCTATAAAATGATGGATTATACGATTTTAGTAACTGCACCCGAAAATATGCGGATCGACCGCGTAACGAAGCGAGATGGTTCAACAGTTGAAGCTGTTAAAGAACGGATGGGCAAACAATGGAACGATGAGCAGAAACGCGAACTCGCTTCAAAAGAAATTAAAAACGACAACAAAACATTATTGATTCCTCAAATCATTGAAATCGATAAACAATTAAAAGAATATGGCAAAATTTGGTAAATGGATAGGAGCCGGACTAGGTGCTTTTGCCGGCGGTCCTATTGGCGCAATTATAGGTTTTACGATAGGTTCGATATTCGATGGCGGCCAGGAAGCCGTGCAACGTGGAACACGAACTGGCTACTCGAGCAGAACAACTACCACCGGCGGATATGTAATGAGCCTTTTGGTTTTGGTGGCTGCCGTAATGAAAGCCGATGGAAAAGTGCTGAAATCGGAGCTCGACTATGTAAAGAAATTTATGGTGCACAACTTTGGCGAAGACTCGGCACAGGAAGCCATTAAAATGTTACGCGACCTGCTGCAACAAACCATTCCGGTTAACGAAGTTTGCCAGCAGATAAAAGCAAACATGAACTACTCGGCACGCCTGCAGCTGGTTCATTTTTTGTTTGGAATTGCCCATGCCGATGGTCAGGTTGATGTGGAAGAGCAAAAGTTGATTACACATATTTGTAATCAGATGGGTATCGGAAATAACGATTTTGAATCGATTCAGGCCATGTTTGTTCCTAATACCGATGGCGATTACAAAATACTTGAAATTGACCGATCGGCCAGCAACGACGATGTGAAAAAAGCTTACCGTCGTATGGCAATGAAATACCACCCAGATAAAGTTAGCACACTGGGTGACGAAGTGCAGAATGCTGCAAAAGAGAAATTCCAAAAAGTAAATCAGGCTTACGAGAACATTAAAAAGGAACGGAAGATAGCTTAATCAGTTTACAGTCGCAGTTAGCAGTTCGCTCTGTTAGCTTAAAGAAAGAATGACTGCGAGATCTGTTACTTTGCAGCCAATTAAACCAGATTTCTCTCCGTCAACTTACGGATCGAAATAACACAAAAATGAAAATCATCTCAACAAATATTGCTGAAGCCCGGATAATTGAATGGAAGGGAAAAGAGGTCCCAACCGGTTTGTACAAATTTGGTGTTGACAAGGGGATTTTTCTGGGTAAAGAAGATGTAAAACACGACAATGTGATGGACCGCAGATACCATGGCGGCGTTGATAAAGCATGTTACCTCTACTCAGCGGATCATTACCAATACTGGCAAAACCTTTATCCTGATTTAGAATTGCCCTGGGGAATGTTTGGCGAAAACCTTACAGTGGAAGGTCTGCACGAAAAGGAAATAAATATAGGAGACACTTATAAAATTGGTGAGGCCGTCGTACAGGTTACCCAACCACGCCAACCTTGTTTTAAACTGCAGTTCAGGTTTAACGATAACAATATTGTACGCCAGTTTGTCGACTCCGGTTTTTCGGGTGTTTATGTCAGGATTTTGGAAAATGGCCACGTAAATCACGGCGACAGCATGGAGCTTATCGACAAAAAACAATCGCTATCGATACACGAAGTTTACACCCTACTTTATGCCGATGAATTTGATGAAAAAGTAAAAGAAGCGGTAAACGATCCGTTTATTGCCGAAAGTTGCAAACGTGATTTATTAAAACGCTGGAGCGATTTTTTATAAGCCGTTAGCCACCAAAACTTTCCAATTAGAACGGTTTTAAATAGCAACATATCTAAAGATTTAAAGGTTACCTTTCCCCATTTTTCAGAATATATAAGTGGACAAGGAAGGAAGTGCAAACCTCTTTCAACCATTAAATCAGAAGTGCAACATCAAATTGCAAAAGACATTAAGGAGGCTTTGAAGATGGCCTCCTTTCTTTTTTAAAAGGTTTTTCGACCTAAAATCACATTGATATAAAAAGCTATAAACAAACAACCCGTTTCAAATTAAATATTGAAACGGGTTGTTATATGATACAGCTATCTGTAATGCTTATTTAGCGCTTGTTCTGATTATTGGATCTACATTCTTTCTGGCATTTCAACACCCAACAAGCCCATACCGGTTTGTACCACCTGCCCAACGGCTGACGCCAGCACCAGACGGAAGTTTTTCACACTTTCGTCAGCTTCTCCAAGTATTGTATGATCGTGATAAAACTGGTTGAATTCTTTTACCAATTCGTAGCAGTAGTTGGCAATAATTGCCGGGCTGTAATTGTCGCCGGCTTCTTCCACAGCTGCAGGAAATAACGAAATACGTTTCACTAAATCCTTTTCTTTTGATGAAATCGATTCAACAGTCACATTCTCGTCAATAGTAATATTTTGATCGGCAGCCTTGCGCAGAACCGATTTAATACGTGCGTAAGTGTACTGAATAAATGGCCCGGTATTTCCGTTAAAATCGATCGATTCTTCCGGGTTGAACATCATATTCTTACGTGGGTCTACTTTCAGAATAAAATATTTCAGCGCACCAAGGGCAATCATTTTAAAGGTATTCTCGGCATCGTCACCTGTTAGCGAATCAAGTTTTCCTAAATCAGCCGACATTTCGCGGGCTACTTCCACCATGTTGTCAACCAAGTCGTCGGCATCAACAACGGTTCCCTCGCGAGATTTCATTTTTCCTGATGGTAATTCAACCATGCCATACGAGAAGTGGTACAAATCTTTTCCCCAGCTAAATCCAAGTTTATCCAGCAAAATAGCCAACACCTGGAAGTGGTAGTTTTGCTCATTACCCACCACGTAAACCATTTTGTCGATCGAATAATCGTTAAAACGCATTTTGGCCGTACCAATGTCCTGGGTCATATAAACCGAGGTACCATCGCTACGTAAAAGTATTTTCTGATCCAATCCGTCACCGGTAAGATCGGCCCAAACCGAGTTGTCTTCGCGTCTTGTAAAAGTACCTTCTTCCAGACCTCTCAACACCTCTTCTTTACCAATAAGGTAAGTGTCCGACTCGTAATAAATTTTATCGAAACCAACACCAAGTGTTTTGTAAGTTACGTCAAAACCTGCGTACACCCAGTTGTTCATCATTTTCCAAAGCTCAACTGTCTCCTCATCTTTTGCTTCCCACTTTCTAAGCAATTCGCGGGCTGCAATAATTGATGGTGCCTGGTTTTCGGCTTCTTCTTTCGAAACACCTTTTTCAACCAGTTCAGCAACTTCAGCTTTGTAATGTTTATCGAATTCAACGTAGTATTTTCCAACTAGGTGATCGCCTTTCATTCCTATGCTTTCAGGAGTTTCTCCGTTACCCCATTGTTTCCAGGCATACATCGATTTACAGATGTGGATACCACGGTCGTTTACAATGTTGGTCATTACCACTTTTTTACCGTTGGCTTTCAAAATCTCAGAGATAGAGAATCCCAACAGGTTGTTTCTGATGTGGCCAAGGTGAAGCGGTTTGTTGGTGTTTGGCGACGAGTATTCAACCATTACCAACTCACTATCGTCGGTAACCGGTTTTAATCCAAATTCCGAATTCGCAAAGCTACTTTTAAGAACGCCGAGCCAATAATTCTGGCTGATCTCCAAATTCAGAAAACCTTTTATTACATTGAAGTTTTCTACGGTTTCAATGTTTTCAACAAGGTATTTTCCAAGATCTTCGGCAGTTTGCTCCGGTCCTTTTTTTGAGTATCGTAAAAAAGGAAACACCACAACGGTTATATCGCCCTCGAAATCTTTTCGGGTATTCTGCACCTGTACCTGGTTTTCTGGTAAATCTGCACCGTATAAAGACTTCATTCCTTCAACGGTTCCTTTCTGAATCAAACTTTCGATACTCATAATCAAGCTTATTTTTTTGAGACCGCAAATATAATACATTACAGCCATAAACGAGAAAAGCCCTGCCAAATGACAGAGCTTTTCGATAATATTTAATTAAAGCTTACTTGCGAACTTTTGCAACTTCAAATTCTGCTCTACGGTTTTTGCGTTTGTTCTCTAATGTTGTGTTAGGAACAGCCGGTTTAGTTTCACCATAGTTATTAGAACCTACATAAGCGTTGTTCACACCTTTTCTCAGTAAGTACTTAACAACAGCCTGAGCACGTCTTTCAGACAGTCCCATGTTGTATTGTTCTGTACCAATGTCATCAGTGTGACCACCAATTACGATGTCGTATTCTTTAGCAGCGTTCAATTGATCAGCTAATTTATCCAATTCAGCTTGAGCTTCTGGTCTCAGAGTTGATTTGTCGAAATCGAAGTAGATAGTTGGAATTGAAATTTCACTCCAATCTGGGCAACCATTGTTGCTTGCAGGACCTACTTCTGAAGGACAATCGTCTTCACAGTCGATTACACCGTCGCCGTCTGAATCAAGCGGACAACCGTCAGCGTCAACAGGACATCCTTTTGGTGTATCAGGACATTTGTCTTTTGGATCAGGAACTCCGTCTTCGTCTGAATCAGGACAGCCGTTGAATTTAGCCAATCCAGGAGTATCAGGACACTCATCATCTTTATCGGCAATACCGTCACCATCTTTGTCAGGACAACCATTTAAAGAAGCTGGGCCAGGTTCTGTAGGACAGTCATCTTTATAATCAGGAACTCCGTCACCGTCAGTGTCGATCGGACAACCTTTTTCATCTACTTGTACTCCTGCAGGCGTACCTGGACATTCGTCTTTACGATCACTTACACCGTCACCATCTTCATCTTTGGCTTTACCCATGGCAAATTCCAAGATACTGGTAACCATGAAATGTTCGTCAGTCCATCCTTTTTCCGGTTGCCCAGAATGATATCCCTCTATACTATTAACATATGAACCTGCTATAAATAGCGATGTTTTTTCGCCAACAGGGAATTTCAAACCGGCACCATAATCAAATGTAACACCGTCTGCCTGATTATCCCACATATAACCAGGTCCACCAAAAAGGAATGGCTGGATTGCCATATCTTCATTATAAAGTTTCAAACGCAGGTTAAGTAAGGTAGCAAATACATCTGTACCTCCATCAGTGAAAGACAATCTGTTATCGAGCATTAAATCAAATCTTGGGCTCAAATAGCGGCTAATGTAGAAATTAGCGAGAACACCGGTATCATCTGTTTCAATATTGTAGTCAATACCAGGTCCTACACCGATGGCCCATTTATTATCGGAATTTTGAGCAATGGCAGAACCAATGAACAAACCCAATGCAAATAAGAAAAGAGTAAATTTTTTCATAGTTTTGAAATTATTTTTTGTTGTTTGTTGAATTCTTAGGGCAATTTAGAAATTAATTTCCACGAATCAAAAAAAGTTCTATGCCTTAATTTCATGCTTAATAATATTTTTTAACAAATTTAAAGATTTCAATTCAATTAATTCAAAATATTAAACATTTTGTTTTCAATAATCGATATAGAAACAACCGGGCAGAGTTATAAAAACGGTAAAATTACCGAAATTGCCATCTACCAACATAATGGACAAGAGGTTACTGACTCCTTTTCCACGCTGATAAATCCAGAAATGGATATTCCTTTTTTTATTACAGAACTTACAGGAATAGATAATGAGATGGTGAGAACGGCACCAAAATTTTACCAGGTAGCAAAAAAGATTATCGAGATGACAATGGGCCGGACTTTTGTTGCACACAATGCAAGTTTCGACTATAAGTTCATTAAAGAAGAATATGCGCGTTTAGGTTACGACTATCATCGAAAAACGATGTGTACGGTAAAATTGTCGCGAAAATTACTTCCCGGACACCCATCTTATTCGTTAGGAAAACTATGTACCGATTTGGGAATTGAGATCAATGGCAGGCACCGCGCTGCCGGCGATGCGCTTGCCACTGCAAAACTTTTTAATATTCTTGTTGATCGAAACGACTCGCTGGGAAATCCCAAAGCCGTTAACAATTATAAACTGTTTTAATCTTCTTTTTCGTCAGTTGTTTCTTCCTCTTCAGGTTCTGAGAAATCAAGCATTTCCTTTTCCTGCAGAGCATTGTACCACTGTAACACCTTCTTTATATCAGAAACATATACACGATCCTGATCATATTCTGGCAGTACTTTTTCGAAATAAGTTTTTAACTCATTTCCCGATGATTTGTGAGAGAGAGCAGCTCCGCCATCCTCTGCATCAGAAATGGCTTTAAAAACGTCTTTTAACGGCACATCACTTTCGTAAGTGTAAATGGCTATATCTTCCAAAGCCGATACCTTTGCGGTTGAATAAACCGGCATACGTTTGTTTGTGTCTAACGATTCAACAATAATGCTGTTTTTACTTTCGGCAAGCATTTTGAACAGCCCCGAATGTCCTGAAATTGCTAATATACCTTTTAACATGACTATCTAATTTTCGGCGAAGATACAATTTTTGTAGATTTCAAAAAGTGAGTGCCGTCAAGTAAAGAGCCGGAAGCCCGCTTCCTTAAGCAAACTCCCGGCTCAAAATATTAATAATTAAGAATTTAAACCAAACATAAAAACAACTTAATTAAAGCCAATTTTATACGCTATTCCGGTTTTAAACCATCGGCCCGGTTGTATAACATTGCCAATATCGTTGTATTTTTTGTTGAAAATATTGTTTACTGAAGCGAATATTCTAAACTTATTTCTCGTATAATTCAGCTTACCATCGAAAATCCAAAACGGATCGTAAGCCACTTCGCCAACAGGCATTTTATTCTCAAATTGGGTGTAGCTTCCTTCCCTGTCCTGGAAAACAAAATGCAGATCGAGTGTTAAACCTTTTGCCAGCTGCTCGCTAAGCGATCCAACCAGTTTATGTTTAAGGTTATCCAATGCATAGTTCGACACAAAATCGGCATTGCCTTTTTCTACATTATTATATAGGTAACTGATTTGCAAATTCGGATACCGATTTCCAAACTCATTTCGGAACAGCCTCTGTGCCTGAATTTCAGTTCCCAGGTTATTTATTTCGGTTAAGTTTTGGGGTTGCCATATTTCTGATGTTGGGTCTTCTTTCACCCAATCGATAATATCTTTTCCGTGGCGGTAAAACAGTACTGCATGTCCGCGCACCAGTTTCGACCGTAGTTTTAAACCACCTTCTAAAGTGGCTGATTTTTCAGGTTTCAAATCGGGGTTACCAATGTTCGACGGACCATCGTAATAAAGGTCGGTAAAAGTTGGCATGCGTAATGAAGTGTTGTAACTTGAATAGATTTTCACAGCTTCCGATACATTATAACTCACATCAATTCCCGGAAAGACATTTAATCCCAGGTCACTTCCCGAAATGTAATTCGCCATCAATCCAGCAGTGAACGTCCAGTTATTAATGTAATAGGCATGTTCCAAAAATCCGGAAACCGTATTCCGGTCATCCGATTTGGTAAATTGTGCATCTTCTCCCGGGACATCTTTTGGCTCGTCCATATCGATACCCAGCGTGTTACTGTAAATTTGTTCGCGGCGGAATTCAACACCAAATGCAGTTTTTCCGGCCGCCCATTTTACCCACGAGTTCAGGTTCGCGCCATAAACATTCGTTAGGTGATAATTGTGCCCCGAATACCAGCCCGGCAGTGTGTCGTTTTGCCAAACGTTGTAACCGTCGTTCGTTGGTTGATACTTGTCGGTTCGGTACAGTTCAAACCGATCGTGATGCCGCCTGTAATAAACCACCGGAGTGAGGTGCAATGGTCCGTTTCCTTCCCATTTCAGCGAGGTGAACAATGTTTTTGTGGCTTCGTACTGATTGGGGTACTTTGGCGTGTAAAAGCTGTTCGCACCAAATCCTTTTTCCGAAAGGCCCAACTGAAACTTCAACACACCTTTTTCGGTATTCAACTGGTTGGAATAAAAACCATTCAGCTCATCAAAATCAGTGTTGTTGGTGTAACCGTCCGATCGTTTTCCGTTAAAGGCAAGCATGTGCTGCATTTTTCCGGTTGAAAACGAGCCAGCTAAATTTCCATCGAAATAACCAAAACTACCACCCGAAACAGCAGCAGAAATTTCAGAATCTGCAGACTGACGCGTTACAATATTAATAGCCCCCGAAAAAGCATTGGGTCCGTAAACACGTGCAGCCGGTCCTTCGAGAATTTCGATTCGTTCGATTTGGGCTAAACTAACTGGAAGATTTAAATTGTGATGGCCGGTTTGCGGGTCGGTGATGTTGATGCCGTTAAGCAGGATTAACGTTTGGTCAAAAGTACCACCGCGAACACTAACGTCCGCCTGTACTCCTTCAGTTCCCCGTTGCCGTACGTCGATAGCTGCAACATACTCTAACAGGTCCTGAACACTCTGAGCAGGCGCCGCCTCAATTTCTTTACTCTCAATCACGGAAATTATCCGTGCAACCTGCGAATACAATGCAGGTGTTCGTTGCGCACTAACCTCGATCTCATCAAGGTCGTACTCCATTTTAACTTCAGAAGTGTCTTGAACAGTAGCCATTGTAATTACCGGTGCTGATAGCAAATAAACTACCGATAATACTGAAATGACAACTTGTTTCCTGACAGTTAGAAAAGAAGAATAATTCTTCCTTCCCCACTTTCTGAAAGTTAAAACAGATGGCGCATCATGATTAAAATTTGAATTTTTCATAATGTCTCTGTTTGAATTTTAAACGACAGCATGCACTCAATTTTGTAAGTTTTTTAGATTATCGACTCATCCTGCCGCAAATTCGAATGACAAATATAAGCTTTACAACCAGATATCGACAACCTCTATAACAGCTATTCCCTATGGAAACACAGACTTAACAATGGTTTCCGTAACCTTTGACCAATCAACACGTTACCGCAATAGAGAATCTTTATCCAGCATAGATAGAATCAACTGATTTATGTCAGCTTTTATTTGCAAAAAGGGACCCGATTGACTTAAATTTGTTTAGACAAATTAAAAATAAGACGCCATGACTCAGATTCAATTTAATAACGCTTTACTCGGCTTGAGTGACAAATTGCATTACTATGCATTAAGTTTAACTGCTGACTCGGAAAGAGCTGACGATCTGTTGCAAGAGACTTTCCTTAAGGCATTAACTTATCGTGACAAGTTTACACAGAACACGAATTTCAAGGCATGGATTTACACCATTATGAAGAACACCTTCATTAATGACTACCGTAGAAACGTAAAAACAAAGAACACCTTTGATGGTACAAACAACGATTTCCATCTGATGTTCTCGAAAGACAAAGTTTATCCTGCGCCTGATTCGTTCTACAGTTCAAAAGAAATTAACAAAAGCATTAACGCTTTAGAAGATGAATATCGCGTTCCTTTCCGCATGTTTTTAGAAGGATACAAATACAAAGAAATTGCTGAAAAACTTGATTTACCTTTAGGTACAGTTAAAAGCCGCATTTTCTTTACCCGTAAAAAACTTGAGAAAGCATTAAACGAATATTCAGAAAATTAATAATAGAGATAACGTGTATTGGTTTTTAAAAGGTCTTCAATTTTGAAGGCCTTTTTTTATGGAATAAAAGGATGTCATCTTTTAAAAAGAAGACATCCTTATTCCTGCGCGAACCCTAAATCTTTTTTATTTTTATAAAATAATTTATACCTTATTTTTTCCCTAATTTTAGTGGAGACGTCAGCGTAAGGCTTAAGCGCGGATTGACAGAGGGGTATTATTTCAAATTATAAATTAAGAGTATGAAGAAAATTGCAGTTCATTTAGCCGAAGGATTTGAAGAAATTGAAGCCATAAGTATTATTGATGTACTTCGCCGTGCCGGTTTTGAGGTTACCGTTGTTTCCATGAATAATTCTATGGAAGTTGGCGGAGCACACGAAATTACCGTTAAAGCCGATACTTTATTTGAAGATCTGGATTACGATAACATCGATATGATTGTGCTTCCGGGAGGAATGCCGGGCTCAGCAAATTTAAAAGCACACAGTGGCCTGCGAGAACAAATCTTGAATTTTGAAGATATGAAAAAACCACTGGCCGCTATTTGTGCTGCTCCAATGGTTTTTGGTAACCTGGGTTTGCTTAAAGAAAAACAAGCAACTTGTTACCCGGGATTTGAAGATGAATTACATGGAGCAATTATTACCGGAGAAGCGGTGGAAGAAGCCGAAAACATAATCACAGGAAAAGGTGCCGGCGTAGCCATCAAATTTGCGTTAAAGATTGTTGAGAAGTTTAAAGGTAAAGAATTTGCCGATGAACTGGGGGCCAAAATGATCGTACAATAAAAATTATTGAACCATAAAAAAGCCGCTTCAAAAATAATTGAAGCGGCTTTTTTGTATCTCAAAACTTTCCTATTTCGTTCTCTCTTCAATCCAGTTTTTGGCATTTACAAAAGCCTGAATCCATGGTGCAACCTCATCGGCTTTTCTGTCGGCAGGGTAATTGGCCCAAAGGTGCGGTTTGAAAGCACGCTCAAGGTGAGGCATCATTACCAAATGACGACCATTATCCGAACACAACGACGCAGCGTTAAAGTGCGATCCATTTGGATTACCCGGATAACCTTCGTTGCTGTATTTCATCGGAATATTGTACTGGTCTTCGTTAAACGGCAGGTAGAATTTACCTTCGCCGTGTGCCACCCAGATTCCCAGTTTCATTCCGGCCATATTTTCCAACATCACCGATTTATTGTCCTGGATATCAACATTCAGGAACGATGATTCGAATTTGCCCGATTCGTTGTGCAACATTTTTGGCTGAATGCTGTGCTCCGGATAAACAACGCCGAGCTCCACCATTACCTGGCAACCGTTACAAACACCTAAACTCAGCGTATCTTCACGTTGGTAGAATTTCTCCAATGCAACTCTTGCTTTCTCGTTGAATTTAAATGCTCCGGCCCAACCTTTTGCCGAACCAAGAACATCGGAATTAGAGAAACCACCAACGAAAACGATCATGTTTACGTCTTCCAGTGTTTCGCGTCCTGCAATCAGGTCGGTCATGTGAACGTCTTTCACATCCATTCCGGCAAGGTACATCGCATATGCCATTTCGCGATCGCCGTTAACACCTTTCTCACGGATAATTGCAGCTTTTACACCCGAAGCAGTGCGACGTTTCAGATCGATGCCCAAGTCGGCAGCTTTTCCTGTAAAATCTTTAAAATCGAATTTTAAAGCCTGATTTTTATAATTCTGGTAACGCTCTAGCGCTTTTTCTTCTCCACTTTGTTTACGGTCTAACAAATACGACGTTTTAAACCACAAATCGCGCAGTGTATTGATATCGAAATCGGCTTCAACCGTACGGTTCACGACTCTTACTTTGCGGTAAGGAACCGGGAAACCTAACGACAGGAAGTCAACACCGGCCTCAGTCAGTTGCTTTTTCACCTCGTCGTTATCAGCACACTGAATAACAATTCCGGGGTTCTCGGCCAATAATATTTTCGCCAGATCTTCTTCCTCGAAAGCAGTAACATCTATTTTCATTCCGCCTTTTACATTGGCGAAACACATTTCCAACAATGCAGTGATCAAACCTCCCGAAGCCACATCGTGTCCGGCAAGAATAAGTTCTTGTTCGATAAGATCCTGAACTTTATTAAATGCAGTTACAAATTTTGCAGGGTCGACAACCGTTGGAGCAACTTTACCCAGTTTATTGATCGACTGTGCAAAAGCACTTCCACCCAATGCGCGTTCCATAAACGACAGGTCGATGTAAAGAATCTCTTTACTTTCGTCGTTCACCAATACAGGCTCAACAACTTTTTTCACATCGGTAACTTCGCCCGACGATGAAATGATTACCGTTCCCGGAGCCAATACCACATCGTCTTTGTATTTCTGTGTCATCGACATCGAGTCTTTACCGGTCGGGATATTGATTCCCAAGGCACAGGCAAAATCGCTGGCAGCTTTTACGGCATTGTAAATTCGGGCATTTTCTCCCGGATTTTTAGCCGGCCACATCCAGTTGGCACTCAACGATACACTTTTGATTTTATCAGGCATTGGCGCCCAAATAATATTTGTCAGCGATTCGGCAATTGATAGCACCGAACCTCTTTCAGCATCTACAAGAGCAGCCACCGGCGCATTACCGATTGCAGTTGCAAAACCGGCTTTCCCCTGGTAGTCGAGTGTAATAACACCACAGTTATTTAATGGCAATTGTAATTCGCCGGCACATTGCTGTTTGGCAATTCGTCCAGTTACCGAACGGTCAACCTTGTTGGTCAACCAGTCTTTGCTTGCTACCGACTCCAACTGAATAGTTTGTTCTACCAGGTCATATATTTCTTCCCAGTTGTATTCTAATTCGTCAAACTCAGGAACGATGGTTTCATCTTCCATTATTGTTTTCGGAGGATTTCCGAACATGTAACCCAACTGCCAGTCGATCGATTTTTCGCCGGTTGTTGAGTTCTCGAAAGTAAACTGCATGTCGCCGGTTGTTTCACCAATTTCGTAAATCGGTGCACGTTCGCGATCAGCAATTTTACGAAGCAATTCAACATGTTCCGGTTTCATAACCAGTCCCATTCTCTCCTGCGACTCGTTACCAATAATTTCTTTCTGCGAAAGCGTTGGATCGCCAACAGGCAATTTCGATGTATCGATTTTTCCACCGGTAGTTTCAACCAGTTCCGACAGACAGTTCAGGTGACCGCCTGCACCGTGGTCGTGAATGGAAACGATTGGATTATCATCAGCTTCACTCAATGCACGGATGGCATTGTAAGCTCTTTTTTGCATCTCAGGGTTGGCACGTTGCACAGCATTCAACTCAATGGCGTTTTCAAATTCACCGGTTGCAACCGACGAAACAGCTCCACCGCCCATTCCAATGCGGTAGTTATCGCCACCAAGCAAAACTACTTTATCGCCTTTTTCAGGGTCGTCCTTCAGACTGTCTTTTTTATTTCCGAAACCGATACCTCCTGCAAGCATAATTACTTTATCGTAACCGTATTTCACGAAGTTTTCGAAATGCTCGAAAGTAAGTAACGAACCGGTAATTAGCGGCTGACCGAATTTGTTACCAAAATCGCTCGCACCGTTTGATGCTTTTATCAGAATTTCTTCCGGAGTTTGATACAACCATTCGCGTTCTTCGGTTGCCTGCTCCCACGAACGCATCGATTCTGTGCGTGGGTAAGAAGTCATATAAACTGCTGTTCCTGCAATTGGCAAAGCTCCTTTTCCACCGGCAATACGGTCGCGAATTTCACCACCCGTACCGGTTGCTGCACCGTTAAATGGCTCAACCGTGGTTGGGAAGTTATGTGTTTCGGCCTTTAAAGAAAGAACCGTTTCAATATCTTTTACTTCAAAAAAGTCGGGTTTGTCTTGTGTTTTTGGAGCAAACTGCTCAACAACCGGACCTTGTACAAATGAACAATTGTCTTTGTATGCTGAAACAATTTTATTCGGATGCTCTTTCGATGTTTTTTTAATCATTTGGAATAACGACGATTCCATCTCTTTTCCATCGATAATGAAGGTTCCGTTAAATATTTTGTGGCGGCAATGTTCCGAGTTTACCTGGGCAAAACCATAAACCTCACCATCGGTAAGCGGGCGTCCCATTTCTTTCGACACCGAATTCAGGTATTGAATCTCGTCGTCGCTTAAAGCCAACCCTTCCTGTTCGTTGTACGCTGCAATATCTTCAATATTTAAAATCGGGTCGGGTTCTTTGTCGATCGCAAAAATCTGCTGATCAAGCCCTTTATAGATTGCCTGAAGCATTGGATCGAACTTTGCTTTTTCGTTTTCTACCTCGAAAAATTCCTCCATGCGGCGGATGCCTTCAATACCCATATTCTGGGTAATTTCAACGGCGTTGGTACTCCACGGCGTAAGCATTTCCTTACGCGGGCCAACAAACCAGCCATCCATTTGCTGAGGTTTTAAACTTTCGGCTCCTGAAAATAGCCATACCAATTTTTCGGTATTTTCGTCGCCCAAGGGCTGTGCAGAATAAACTGCGATAATACTGTTACTTTGAGTTTTAAAGAATTGGATCATTTTGCAGCGAAATATTAATTTAAGAACATGTTGTAAAACACGCTGCAAAGATAAAAAATATTAATTGGCAAGTCGGTTAAGTTTCAACAATAAGACAACAGTTTTTTAACACCAAAAACGTTAAATAGGATTAAAAGCCGGCGGATTTCATTTTTTCTGGTTTTCTTTGGGCAAAATTAAGTACATGAGAGCTTTATTATTTATTGTTGCTTTGGTCATTTTGGTGTCGTGCAGCTCGCAACGAAATCTGCAAAAAACATATGTTGGCAAACCGTTGTCGTCGTTAGAATCGGAATTGGGAAAACCTCAAACCGTTTTTAACAAGGAAAGTGGTGACATTTATATTTTCCAAAAAATAGAAATGCTGGAAAGCACTGAAATCAGCCAGCATAAACTTGCTCTCGATCCGATGGTTACGCCTAAGGTCAAAAAAACATCGCGCTACACTGTGACCGTTGTTGATGGCACAATTAAAAATGTTGAACTGGAAGAACAATACGAACGCAATAATTAATATTGGCTGGAAAGTGCGAGGAACTGCAAAAAAACAAATTGAAGTAATAAGGTTTAAAGAAATTTTATAGTTTTGCAGGCACGTTCAAAAAAATTAATGCCCAGGTGGTGGAATTGGTAGACACGCAAGGTTGAGGGCCTTGTGGGAGGATTTTCCCGTGCAAGTTCGAGTCTTGTTCTGGGCACCCAGCAAAAAAGCAACAATCTAATTTAGTTTGTTGCTTTTTTTATTTTGATCAAAGATGTAGAAATTATAGACCTCCTATTTCAATTCCAACTCCTCCACCTCCAAATTCTGAGCTCCTACAATCTCCTTATAATCCCTGATCATTTCATTTAGTTTTTCCGGATTATCCTTCGCAAGATTCTTTTGTTGTCCCAGATCGCTGCTCAAATCGTAAAGCTGAAGTTCTGGTGAATTCCCCAATTCAATATTTACATGCGCTGCCACTGCAGGCCCGTTGTATGGCGGAATCATTAACCAGTTTTCTTTGCGAAATGCAGTTCTCGTTGAGGCTTCCAAAACCAACTCTTCCCGTCCTTTTGTCGATGTTCCCGTTAACACATCCAATAAATCCTGACTGTCGGTTGAACTTACTTCAACACCTGTTAGCTTTGCCAATGATGCCAGAATATCGAGTTGACAAACCAAAGCATCTGATTTTATAGGTTCGATCTTTCCTTTCCAATACGTGATGAACGGAACACGCGTACCGGCTTCAAACAAACTGTATTTGCCACCTCGTAATCCTCCATTTTGATCATGATCGCCAATTCGTTCAACAGCATCATCATAATAGCCGTCATTCAAAACGGGGCCGTTGTCGCTTGAGAATATAATCAATGTATTTTCCAGAATTCCTTCTTCTTCCAGGGTTTTCATAAATTCTCCGATACACCAGTCGGCCTCTACAATCACATCGCCACGCGGCCCCAAATCAGTTTTTCCAACAAACCGCGGATTTGGAGTACGCGGAACATGTGGCTGTTGCAGTGCGTAGTACAAAAAGAAAGGCTCGTTTTTGTGTTGCTTCACATAGTTTTGTGCCTTTTCCAGAAAATGATCTGCCATATTTATGTCGCTCCATTTTGCCTTTTCGGCACCTTTCATAAAACCAATGCGTGGAATTCCATTCACAATTGAATTATTGTGCCCGTGGTGCCATTCCATGGTCGTCAACTCCGGATTATCAAGACCTGTTGGTTCCCCTTCAAAGTTTTTCTGATAATCAATCTCGATAGGGTCATTGGGGTCGAGTCCGTCAACCAAACCATTTTCAAGATAAACAGTTGGTACGCGGTCTTGCGTAGCTGCCATAATGTAAGAATAGTCGAAACCAATTTCGTTTGGTCCGGGCGAAACGTGCTCATTCCAGTTTACATGACCGGTTCCCAAACCCAAGTGCCATTTACCAACAACACCGGTGTAATAACCTTGTTCTTTTAACATTTTGGGAATGGTTATCTGAGCAGTATCAATGATCAGCGGCGCAGTGCCTGGCAGAATCTTTGCATCCTTGTTGCGCCATGGATAAACGCCGGTTAACAGTGCATAACGACTTGGAGTACAAGTTGCCGACGATGCATGCCCATCGGTAAACATTACGCCTTCGCTTGCCAAACGATCGATATTAGGCGTTTGAATTTCGGTAGCACCATAAGCACTTACATCGCCATAGCCCAAATCATCGAGATAGATGATAACAATATTTGGTTGTGTAGAATAGGTAGATGTTTGTTCTTCTTTTGAATTACACGAAATTAATAGTACTGAAAGAATCAGAAATGACAGAATTGTTTGATACGATATCATAATGGAATAGTTAGTTTTAGTTGATCACAAACTTAAGAACAATTTCTTAAGACCTTTAACTATTCGGGTACAAAAAGTATCGCGAGAATTATTCTTTCGACGGAAATATTCGTTTATATTCCTGTTTCCAAACAGCTACCATTTCTTCCACCTTTTCGGGCATTTCTTCGGCAAGATTATTGGTTTCGGTGCGATCGCTTGCCATATTAAATAATTCCCAATCTCCATTGCTCAGTGCCGATATTTTCCAATCGCCAATGCGTAAAGCTTTGCCACCTTCGTGTTCCCAGAAAAGCGTATCGTGGGTTGTTGTTATTTCCTCGTTTAAAAGCGGGATGATGGAATTTCCCTCAACCGGCGTTGTTTCCAAACCGTTCACAACTAAGGGGTAATCGGCTTCTGCCAACTCAAGACAGGTGGGTAAAATATCAATTACGTGCCCTACTCCCTGATTAATGGTATTCTCTTTTCCTTTTAAACCGGCCGGCCAATGAACAATGAATGGCGTACAGTTTCCGCCCTCGTACGATTCCTTTTTCCAGTAACGAAAAGGTGCGTTAATAGCGCCTGCCCATGCATCTCCCAAATATCCCCAGGTTAGCTCATCTCCGGGACGATCAAAATCTCCATAGACAATTTCTTCACCTTCCCGATTATGTCCGGGACGATCGAAACCCGGTGGGTAACCACGTTCGGGCGATGCTCCGTTATCGGCAAGAAAAAGAATAACAGTATTGTCGTACTCACCTGTTTCCTTAAGTTTCTGAATTAAGCGGCCAACTCCCTGATCCAGACGATCGACCATAGCTGCATGCGCTTCCATGTGTTTTGCTTCCCACTCTTTTCGCTCGCAATCGGCCCACAATTTGCCGGATTCGTTTTTTGCCAACGGAGCATTTTCCGGATCTACAATGCCCTGTTCGATCAATCCCTGATAACGTTTTTGACGCAAAACATCCCAGCCTTCATCGTAAACTCCTTTGTATTTGGCAATGTCTTCGGGCAACGCATGCAACGGCCAGTGTGGCGCTGTGTGGGCGACATATAAAAAGAAAGGTTTATTGTCGTTACTGAATTCATCAACCATGTCGATCGACTTGTCGGTAACAAAATCTGTCATATAAAAATCATCCGGAACTTCTTCAATGGCTTCTTCGTTGTGCACCAAACTAAACGGATCGAAATAATCAACCACTCCCCAAATTACACCCCAATGTTCCTCAAAACCACGGTTGCTCGGATACGATTCAAGTGGGGCAAAAATACTGCTGTCTAAGCGGTGAGAAAGCCACAACAGTTGCTCTTCATGACTGGGTAATCCTTTGGTTTCAGAAAGATGCCACTTCCCGGCCATTCCTGTATGGTAGCCATTTTCTTTTAGCACCTCGGCAATGGTTGCAGCATTTCTTGAAAGGGTTTGCCCATTAAGATTAAGTCCCACCTGATGTGGATATTTTCCGGTTAGCAACGACGCACGTGTTGGACAACAACGTGCCGCATTATGAAACTGCGTAAATCGCACACCGTTTGCGGCCAAACCATCCAAATTGGGTGTTTGTATTTCGCCACCGTAACAACCAATATCCGAATAGCCCAGGTCGTCGGCCATGATGATTACGATATTAGGTTTTTTCGGCTTCTCATCAGATTTACATCCGGAGAATAGTGCCAAGGCCAGCAAGAAAAGACAGATAATTTTATTCATAGTTTTATTTCAGCAGTTAGAGATCAGAGAATCTCTAACTGCTGTTTTTGTATGGAAAATTAAACTTCTAACAGGTTCTCTTTCCCTTCGTTAATCAATTTTAAAACCAACTCGCCAAACAAAGTATTTGCCCAGGCAAACCACGATCGGGTGAAGTTCGCAGGATCATCTTTATGGAAAGTTTCGTGCATAAAACCGGTATCGGCATCCGTATCGCGTAATGTTTTAATACACCAGCTAATCTCTTTGTCATCCGAACTCGTCATCGCACGCATAATAATACTCATTGGCCAAACCATATCGTATCCCACGTGCGGACCGCCAATTCCTTCGGCAGCTTTTCCTTTAAAGAAATATGGATTGTCTTCGCTCCAAACCAGCTTGCGTGTATTTTGGTAAATTTTGTCTTCCTTGTCAACCAAGCCGAGATAGGGCAAAGCCAGTAAACTTGGCACATTGGCATCGTCCATAAAAGTATGGTTGCCAAAACCATCAGCCTCAAATGCATAAACTTTACCGTATTTTTTATGGTCAACAATGGCATATTCCTTAATTGCCGCATCCACTTCTTTTGACAACGCCAAACATTCTTTTGCAAACGCCTTATCACCTGTTACTTCATTGCTGATTTCAGCCATCTGTCTCAAGGATACAACTGCAAAAATATTTGAAGGAATTAAAAAGCCGTAGGTTGTAGCATCATCCGATGGACGGAAGGTGGAGTTGATCAGCCCAACTGGTTTAAGTGGGCGACCATAACCATGATTGGCAACCGTATCTAATTGCTGAGGTGTTTCGCGCTGAAATTTATAAGGTCCCAGGCCATCTTTGCGCTGTTGTTCTTTAAATGTCTTTACAATTAAAGCTGCTGCATTCTGCCAGTCGGCATCAAATACACTTTTATCGCCGGTAGTTTTCCAATAATTATAGGCCAAACGAACGGTATAACACAAGGAGTCAATTTCCCATTTGCGCTCGTGCAAACCGGGTTTCATATCCGTCATATCGCTCATCCAGTGTACTTCTTCTTCCTTTGTTTTGTTGAAAGCGTTGGCATAACTATCGAGTAAAACACATTGCGTTTGACGATGAACAACTCCGGCAAGCAAAGTTTTTAATTTCTCATCCTCATTGGCTAACGGCATGTAAGGCCAAACTTGTGCGGTAGAATCGCGCAACCACATGGCATGAATATCACCGGTAATTACAAAAGTATCTGGTTTGCCGTTCAATGTTCCGTGCTCAACTGTCGTATCCAAAGTGTTCGGGAAACAGTTTTCGAACATCCAGGCCAGTTTCGGATCTTTGATTTTTGCTTTTGCTGCTGCGATTGTTTCTTCCACAGCTTTCGACACAAAATTACGTTCGCCTGCTGCCGGGCGATTAGTCACGTATGTCGATCCTGACATCGCCCAGGCAGTTTTTCCTCCAACCAATGCCAAACCTCCGGTTGCAAGAACTCCTGTTTTAATAAATTCTCTTCTATTGTTCATGTTGATTTAAATTATAATGTAGCCGCTAAATTAGCCCAAATTTCCACCAAGCTGGCCTGATCAAGCAACCATTTGTATTCATCTTCATTTTTACCACTCCAGTCTTTACTGAATAATCCGTTCTCATCTCTTGCCGCAGTCCAGATCTGATTCATATTTTGTTGAAAAATGTTAAGATATTCCGGATTTTTATCCAGTAAATAAAGTTCGATGTAACCACGAAAAAGTACCGCATTAAACCAGTTATCGGTGTTCTTGAACAATCGAATTATTTGGCCACTTTCTGTGGTAAAATCCTTTGTAAAATAACTGATTGCCGAAGCTGCAATATTTTGGGCTTCAATTAAATATTTTTTGTCATTTGTGTGCTTATAAAGCAAAGCCGAGGCCTGCAACATCTGACCACTATTATAGGTGAATTTCCTACGGTCTACCTTTCCGTTGAGACCAATATTATCGAAATACAGAAAATCACTTTTGTCCTGCAAATTACCTTGCGTCCATTCGTATATTTCAACTCCCTGCTTTAAATAGCTGCTATCATTTGTTGCCTCGAAAAGTTTTAATGCCAGAACCGAAGCCGGAGCATTTGAACAGGTATTTTTTGATCGCTTTTTTTGTTCGCACCAATAAATGCCACCTCCCAATTTTTCGTCCCAACCGCTCATTACAAAATCCCAGAGTTGCTCAGAACTTTTCAAATAATCTTCATCACCAGTCATTCGATACAAATCGCAAAAATCAATTGCCAGCCAGATGTTATCATCGTAAAACCGATCGCTGTGACCATCGTTACTGACATATGATTGATAGCAAGCCGGGGAACGGGTAGCATCAAAATAATTTTCAAGACCGGGAAGAATTTTTTGTTGCAACAAACTAAGATAATCCTCATTTTCTGTTGCATGCAACAAAGCGCTTACTGCAGAAAACATACCTGATGTTGGCCATAAATACGCAACACGGTTCTCTTTTACACTATCGGTTTCAGCCAGATAAGTGGCCTGATCTTCGTGTTTGTATGGATAATACTCGTTGAAAAGATTATTCCGTCCTGCCGGGTAGCGGTCAAGAATTTGAGTCAGACTTTTTTCTGCACGTGCTAAATTATCCGAACTATTATCTTGTTGACATCCCAGCAATAAAATCGGCGCGAGCACATAAATCCATTTTATATATCTCATTTTATGAATTTAAAGTATACCAAAAGAATCTTCGGAAATAAATCCCGAAGATTCCAACCAAATCAAATTGATTTCTAACTAAAACGAATCGACTATTCCATTCTATTCGAAATCTGAACCTATAAAAACTATTCATTTAAAACCTTGCAAACCTTCTGGTTGATCTCACGAACACGATTTTCATCCAGTTTAATCACCTTTCTGTCGTAGGTCATTAATCCGTTTACTTCGCCCTCCACATCGGTGGTTTGTGTGTAAACTGCAGCAGAAAAACCAGTCTTTGCCATTTTGTAGAGTTCCTCGGCATATTCAATGTATTTGTCTGTCGTTTCTTTTGAATTTTTGAACTGAACGTAACCCCAGTTTCTGTCGGTCATCCATAAGTGATCTTCAAGTGCCAAACCGATTCCACCATATTCGCCTAATACAGTCGCCCGGCTTCCGTCGTACAGGTACATTTCCGGACCGGGATAATTGTGCAGGTCTAACATATCGCCAACACGGTAATGATTTCCGCCACTTGCCGGATTTACCAAACGACTTGGATCATGCGCTTTTGTCCACTCCACAATCTCTTCGGTTTTAAACTGTCCCCAGGCTTCGTTAAACGGTACCCAGCAAACTACCGACGGGTACGACATGTGTTCATTCATAATCTCTTGCCACTCAGTACGATAATTAGCTTCCGATTCGGGAGATCGTTTGTTCTCTGTTCCATCGAAATACTGGTGGTTTTGCCAGCGTGGCGAACGGTCACCATTTGGCATATCCTGCCACACTAAAATCCCCAACTCATCGCAATGAGTATACCAACGGGCAGGTTCTACTTTTACGTGTTTACGAATCATGTTAAATCCAAAATCCTTGGTTTTTTGAATATCATATTTCAAAGCCTCATCCGTTGGAGCAGTGTATAATCCATCAGGCCACCAGCCTTGATCGAGCGGGCCAAACTGGAAATAATCTTCGTTATTCAATTGCAGGCGTACAATTCCGTTTTCATCGCGTTTGCTTGAAACTTTACGCATTGCAGTGTAACTTTCAACGGCGTCAACAGTTTTTCCGTCGCTGATAAGTTTTACTTCCAAGTCGTATAAAAATGGCGATTCGGGACTCCATAATTTGGCATTTGGAACCGCCAGCTCTACAGACTGTCCGGCAACAGCTTTTCCACTTGAAACGACATTATTTCCATCTTTCAGAACTGCTTCGTAAACATCGCCAAAAGTTGCACCACAAACTGAAGCATCAACTTTTAAACTTGCGTTGTCGATATTTGGAATAGCAACAACATCGGTAATATGTTTTTCGTTTACTGGCTCGAGCCAAACGGTTTGCCAGATTCCGGTAACCGGAGTGTACCAAATTCCCTCAGGACGACTCACCTGTTTTCCGCGAGGCTGGTAACCTCTGTCCGATGGATCCCAAACTTTTACCACCAGGTTTTGCTCGCCCGACTTGGTTATAAATGGTGTTACATCAAACAAAAAGGCATCGTAGCCACCTTTGTGTGATCCTATTTTTATGTCGTTAATCCAAACCTCAGCTTTCCAATCAACGGCACCAAAATGCAGCAATACTTTTTTACCCTTCCACGACGAAGGCACAGTAAAAGTGCGTTGGTACCACAATTCTTTTGTTTCGCCAACTGTTTTCTGAACACCCGACAAACTTGACTCAACTGCAAAAGGTACCAGAATTTCTCCGTCAAATTCTGCAGGCTGCGATTGTCCGGCATCGGTTATGGCGTAATTCCACAAACCATTCAAATTTTGCCAGTCGGCACGCTCCATAATTGGCCGCGGATATTCCGGCAACACATTATTTACATCAATTTTTTCAGCCCATTGGGTTTTAATTTTGTCGCCCGCCGGCTTCCACTGGGCGACACTCGTTAATGCGCTCAACGCAAAAATCAGAACAATAAAACTTTGTTTCATTTCAAAAATATTAGTTGGTTTAAAAATTCATTTAAGATAAGGTCCGCTATCATTCCAGCCTATTTCTACTTTTGAGATAAACCAGGTATTTCCGTTATCATTATTTCCCTGAAAAAACAAATAAGTCTTTCCATCCTGGTCTTCAAAAATATGCGGATGCCCCGACTCGCTTGAATTCCACGTTCCGGGATCGCCATTAGTAAGAAAAGGTTTATTTGATAATTTTTCCCACGTCAGTCCGTCACGGCTCCTTGCAACTCCAACCTGCTGAGGTTTGTTGTTGTAAGCTCCGGCATAAAACATATACAGCCAGTCATCTTTTTTGATAATTGAAGCTCCTTCAGTACACAATCCTTCCCACGGAAATTCCGGGGCCAGTATTGGTTTATCACACTTCTGCATCCAACTTTCACGTTTAAAATCCCCATCAAGCGGAGAAACTGCTACGCCCATCATCTGTGTTCGCATGTCGGGATCGCGCGTAGCGAAATACAGATAATATTGATTATTAAGTAAATAGACTTCCGCATCAATAGCACGGCCACTGGTCCATTCTCCCGTTGGATGAAAAATTGGATTTGTTGTATTGCGAGTAAAATGAATTCCGTCAGTAGACCAGGCATGGCAAATGGCATCGTTTCTCCAATTGCCATAGGTTTGGTAGAAAAGATGAACAGTATCGCTAACTACCAGAGCACATGGAGCACATATTCCTTTTGCTTCCAGTTCTCCCGAAGGAGGTACATCGGCAATTTTTTGCCAGTTGATAAGATCGGTGCTTTCGGCTACTCCTATTCCCCACCCTTGCATATCATTCTCTTCGGTTTCTGAAGGTGGAGCACTTGTATACATTAAATATCTTCCATCAAAGCGAATAACATGGGGATCCTTCGAAAAAGGTCTTCCCAAACGCGAAGTATCTCCGTAATACATTTCAGGCTGGGCTGCAACGACGAACGTCGTCATCAGAAAAATTACTGAAAACACAATTTGAGGTATCATTCTTGATTTATCTATTGTCATAACTACTTCTTAGCGAGATTACACCTGTTTAAATTCATTTCAAAATGCCTCACTCCAAGTGATTGGGAAATTTTCGCTTTACTCACTCACAGGGAATTCCGAAATTCTCAATGTTGTGCAGCCATAAGGAATTAAAGTAATTTCTTCTTCATTTTCCTCAACAATCCTGTATGGCCACGATGGCGAAGGTGTTTTTCCGGCCATATTACGATCCTCTGTCCAGATCGGCAGACGCTTGCCTTTTGTTTTCACAATGATTGGTGCATTTTCTAGATTCCACGGATTTTTAGCTATTTCGTCACTCACTTCAACATTGAACTTATTTGCATCGATCTCACTTTTAAGCAACGCATAATTCCACGGCGATTTTGGCAACACTTCCCAAAAAGTATCATCGTATTTATCGTTTGTTACTTCGCGCCACTCTTCATCAATTTTCAACGCATAAACCAGTGGGCCGCGCTCAACTCCCATAGACATTTCGTGCCAGTAACTGTACCTGAAATCCATCCCTAGATTCAACTCAACTTTGTCGCCCGAATTCCACTCACGATCAAGAATTACGATTCCATTTTGTGCTTCAACCTGCTGAGTCGTGTTGTTTACTTTTAATGTGAATGATTTGCACCACTCCGGAATTCGCAGATGAAATGGAAATTTTACTGCATTATCGCATTCAACAGTAAACTGAATTTGCTCTTTAAACGGGTAACCGGTTTCTTCTGTAATGGTCACTTCTTCGCCATTACCAACCATTGCAGTAACCGAAGTTGGCCCATAAACCAATGCTGCCAAACCATTATCTGCAGTTGCAAACCACGTGCTTTGCACAAATTTTGGCCATCCCTGATGCATGTTTGTCAAACAACATGGGTAACCGGTTGTGGTTCCAAATACATTTCGTCCTTCGCGGTCGTTAAAAAAGTTTCGTTCATCATCAGAAACCTTAATTTGGTTCGCCTGCTGAAAGTATTGTTTGCGCATGTAATCATCGGTACTTTGGGTTGGCAGCACGTTGTAGGCAATTTTCTCCAGGTAATCGGCATAATAAACATCACCAGTAATTGGAATAATATTTTCGAAACAAAACATCATTTCAACTGCCGAACAGAGCTCCGAACCTTGTGTAGGATCATTACCGTGCAGACGCTCATCGCCACCATACATGCCATTTACAAAACCATGCACATCTTTTAACGACTCCAATCCCTTTTTAACAGACTCAAGATATTTCTCTTCAGGATGTTGCTGATAATAAATGATAGGTTCCTTTAATCCCTGTGCCACATTTACACAATGTAAATCGGGCAACGGATTCAATTTTCTAATCATGTCTCCGGCAAACACATTTGTCCAGTCAAAAGTTTGTTCGTGAATGACTTCCGCAAGTTCAAGCAAAAATTTATCGCCGGTAATATTGTAAAGCCAGTAAACCACTGCAAGGTTGTCGCCTCCCCTGCGATTGGCCCAATAAGTTACATAGCCCAACTCGTTTTCAGGAAGCATTTTTAACTGGTACTTAAAATAGTTGGTCATTAAAGTGATCACGCGCTCGTCACCCGTCGCCATATAATATTGCTGCAATACTTTCAGCATCACCATCTTTGGCCACCAGTCGTTACGCATATCTTGCTGCGTGCCGGGAATATGCTCATATCCTTCGGCTAATGGTCGCGGCCCGAAATAACCATCTTCCTGCTGATTATCGATACTCCAATCAATCCATTTCTGGGCTTTTGCTTTTAGTTCTTCGTCGTCCAGCAGGTAAGCGAGTGGCACAAGTCCATCAATCCAGTATGGCCCGCGCTCCCAACCATCGCCGGTTCCACCAAGCCAACCATTGTTATCGCCGCAAACAACTTCATAAATGCTATCGAGGTGACCGGTTAATCCATCACGCTGAAGTTTTAACATTTCGTGTAAAAAACCTTCTGCTTTTACAGCTCCCAATGGCAATGCGGTATAAGGCTGATTCACCAGAGGTGCCTGATTGCTAATATAATGGCTGTTTCTTTTATCTTTTCCAACAGTTGAAAAAGAAATTAAAATGATGCCAAGGCAAAGTACTACAATTTGTCTCATTGGTTTAAGTTCTGATTATTTTAGGTTTAATTTAAAGGCCGGGCCTGCACACCTTCGAAAGTAATTTTCACCGGTTTTATCAGACCATTTTCATCAAAATACATTCGGTCGATACAGGTTTCGCGGTGGTTTCCATCGGTTTCGCTTAATGGCCGGCGATGATAAACAATGTAATATTCGTCGGTTCCGGGAACGTGAATTACCGAGTGGTGTCCGGCACCGGTAGCCACATTTGGATCTTGCTTCAGAATCTTTCCAATACGTTTAAATGGTCCGAAAGGCGAGTCGGCAATGGCATATGCCACACTGTAATCGGGGCCGGTCCAGCCCCCTTCGCTCCACATAAAATAATACTTGCCGTTGCGGATAAACATAAACGGACCTTCTACATAACCTTCGGGCGTAACTTCTTTGAAAGTTTCACCATCTTCAAAAGGAACAAATCCCGTAAAATCATCTTTCATTTTTGCGATGTTGCAATGACGCCATCCACCATAAAACATATAATACTGACCATCTTTATCGTGAAATACAAACTGGTCGATGGGCTGCGCTCCGTTGTAAAATTTGTCGATTAGCGGTTTTCCGAGGTAGTCTTTGTACGGACCTCCCGGAGTATCTGCAATTCCCACTCCGATTCCGCCAACTTCCTCATCACTTTGAATATCGTTGGCAGCAAAAAACAGGAAGTACTTTCCGTCTTTTTCTATGATTGCCGGTGCCCACATGGCTCTTTTTGCCCACTTTACCTCATCGGTATCAATGATGCGTTCGTGCTTTTCCCAGGTCACCAAATCCTTCGATGAGAATGCATCTAAAAATACCTGCTCATCATAAGGCGCTGAATACGTTGGAAAAATCCAATATTCATCACCAAAAACGATTCCTTCCGGATCGGCGTACCATCCTTCAAAAACCGGGTTGTGATTGTTGCCGGTTCTTTTCTGGGCAAATGTTGACAGGCTTAAAAGTATGAGCCCCAAAAACACGATTGAAAATCTTAATCTTGTATTCATGCTATTTCGTTTTCTTTAATTTATTCCTATTTCAATTACTGATTATTCTTACAATACTCAATAACTTTTATAACGTCGTTCACGTTCTGCAAATTCAATTTTTCGGTCTGGATATATTTTGTCACTTCCTTTTTGTCGCCACCAAAAGTTTTACAGAATTGTTTTGGAGAAGCTAAACTTCTGAAGCCTGTCTTTTCTTTGGTGTAAAACAGATTATCCGACATCAGATCGAAATCTTCATTTACACTCAATTCTGTTCCCTGCTTGTCGTACCCGCGTGGCAAATTATTAACCGGCTGTACCGACGAAGTGTTTGAAACTCCGCCAAAGGCAGTGCCTTTGCCTTTCGACATTAGCTGATTGCGGTTTCTTTTATAGATAATTACTGTTGCAGTATCTATTTTTTCAAGAAAAACATCGCCTTCAAGCCACTCGAAAGTGTGATCATTTATTTCAATGGAAGAAATTAATTCGGGAGATGCGAGTGCCATAATTTCATTGCCATTTTTAAAGATCATTTGCTCCTCGAACGTATCGTAATTGAGTAATGCAGCTGTTTTTGTGCCACCTTTAAAGATGACTGTTCCATTGGTGAAGTCGGAGAAAAACATTCGCCTCCCGGCTGTTTGGGCAAACGCATCCACCGAAAAAATGCTTAGGCCGATAAGCAATATGAAAAATGAAAAACCTCTTAACTTCATTTTATATCAGATTAGTTGTATTTCACCCTTATTTCGTTGTAAGCAAAAGAACTTCCGGAATCCTCTCCAAATATAAAACCGACGCGCGGAGCATAACCCCACTGGGCAATAAACGATCCATCAACCTGAAGACCCGAGGCTGTTTCAACCGGTATCCATTCTTTTCCATCGAGCGACCAAAAAAACTGAAAATGCCTTGCATTTGTAGCTTCATATTTTAGGTATACCGACCCCGCATTTTCAAGCTCTGTTGTTGCCAGGACTTCTTTCTCTCCATTGTTTACCTGAAATAATTCCAGCTGATGACGGTTTACAACCAGCGCAATCATATTCTGGCGATTACTGTATATCCCAATACCACTTTTCTCTTCGTTTTGAATAATTTCTGAGCTCAGTTGATAGTTACCAGATTTTGGACGTAATCCTACAAAACCAACACCTGCTTCGGTGGCCGTCAGTACTAACTGCCCATTTTCAACTTCTATTCCGGGCTTTGTATGATTAACTTCCCACGACCAAAATTCGAGATTCTTGTCGTCGGAAAAATCATCAATAAAAACACTATCGATTACCTGGTGGGTATTTTCAAAAGGCACTTCAGCTTTCAGTGCCGGGGTGCTGTTTTTGAAATAAGGCCATCCGGTTTCATCGTTCCAAAGCACTTCGCCCAACATACCTTGCCTACCAATGTATTCAAAATCGGTAGCATTGTACGAATGGTACATGTAAAAATACCGGTTATCGGGAGCGGTTACCAAGGTTCCGTGGCCGGTGCAGCGCCACTCATCGCCACCCTGCAAAATGGGTTCAGGAAATTGTTCCCATCCATCCCTAAGATTTTTCGAGCGAGCCACCCGTACCCGGTAATCGCAGCGGTTATCACAACAGCCTCCTACCGAATAAAACATGTAGTACCAACCGTTACGTTTTACAATACATTGGCCTTCATCGCCGGCTCCCTGCCAGCCTTTCGAGAAATCGGTGAGCGTGAAGTGATCGCCCACAAGCTGCATCCCGTCATCGCTTAACTCCGAACACAGTATTTCAATATCGCGCCCCGGAGTTAGCCCGTAAGCTTTCCAGGTAATGTAAAGCTTTTCATCATCATCCTGAAAAACAAATGCATCAATGGCTTCTTCACCCCATTCAATAAGAATTCCATGATCGGTAAATCCTTTGCTGATATCTTTTGTGGTAGCTACTCCAATACAGGCGATCCGGTTGTCTTTTCGTTTTGTGGTGTAATAAACAAAGAAGGTTCCGTTGTGATAAAACAACTCCGGTGCCCAAAAATCGTCGGCAGTCCAGGCTGGCGGCTCATTAAAAACCGATCCAATACGTTTCCAGTTTATCAGGTCTTTTGACTCGAAAAGAGGGTAGTTTGGCGCAAAATCGCAACTGGTACCTGCGGCATAATACGTGTCTCCTACCCGAATAATGGATGGATCGGGAAAATCGCCGCCGATAACGGGATTTTGATAGTAAGCTGTTTCCTTTTTCTTTTCAGGCTGAGCGCAAAAAGTAAAAAGGAACATTACTGCTATTATGAGTATCGTGTTCTTCATCGGCTTAACATTTATTCGTTATAATCAATCCACACCTTCATTTTCCCCGGATCGCGATTATCCCACGAGAAATAAGGTACAAAAGTTAATGCTTGACTATTTGTTACAGCTTTTACTGCCTTCATTCCTTTCAATTTTCTATCGGTATCGGAAATAGAAAAGGCTGTTGTTTCAGCAATTGCAACTTCGTCCAGATTAAGCTGTTTGTTGTCGGTTTGTTCCAGACAGTATACTAACGGACCACGTTGAACGGCTCTTTTTCCAATATTTTCTTCAACTTTGGGATGGGAAGCCACCAGTTCAACCGGCATCGCCATTTTCAGTCTAATTTTATCGCCTTTAGTCCAGGTACGAACCAGTTGCGCATACCCGTTTTTTTCCTGTTGACCACTTATTCGTTCATCGTTTACCCAAAGTTCGTATTGGTTACACCATCCGGGAATCCTCAGATTTAAAGCGAATGAAGCCGAAGACTCCGGATTTACCGTAAATTCCACTTCTCCCTCCCAGGGGTAATTTGTAGTTTGAACAAGGGTAAGCTTCTGCCCTCCCACTTCAAATTGAGCCTGACTTCCAATATACAGATTTACAAATACCTCTTCTTCAGATGTCAGGTAGATATAACTTCCCACCGAAGGAATAAAACGCGAAATATTGCTCGGGCAGCAAGCACATCCAAACCAACGCTGACGATGATGATCACCATCCGATTCCAATGGATTAACGTAGTAGAACAAATCGCCATCAAGCGACACTCCTGAAAGGACACCGTTATACATCGATCGTTCCATCACATCAATGTAGCCGGCATCTTTCGAAAACAGGTTCATGCGGTTATTCCACAATACCATTCCTATGGAAGCGCAGGTTTCGCAGTAAGCCGTTTTGTTGGGCAGATCGTAATCTTTCGAAAAGCCCTCGTTAGATCCTGAGCTGCCAATACCACCGGTAATGTACATATTTCGATCAACCACATCGTGCCAAACCCGCTCCAATGCGGAAACATATTCGGGCAGTTCTTTTTCTGCTGCAACATCAGCCATTCCGGTAAATAAATACATAGCCCGAACGGCGTGTCCTTTTATTTCACTAATCTCTGAAACCGGCACATCATCCTGGCAATAAGCTGCCCCCCAGTGTTCCTTATCCCAAATTTCGCCGTGTCCGTGCCCATGGCCTCTCTCTTCCAATAACCAATAAGCCAGATCGAGGTATTTTTTATCGTTTGTTTCGTGATAGAGTTTTACCAGTGCCAGTTCGATCTCCTGATGCCCGGCCACCCAATGTTTTTTGCCGGGGCCAAAATTTTCGTCCAGATAATCGGCAAAATTTATGGCAACATTCAAAAATGTTTCTTTACCGGTTGCTTTATGATGAGCTACGGCTGCTTCAATCATGTGTCCGCCACAATACATTTCGTGCTTTTCCATATCAGTCCACCTCTCATCAGGATGATTCAGGGTATAGAAAGTATTCAGGTAACCATCTTCTTGCTGCGCACCGGCAATCAGTTTGATCCAATTATCCAGCAAAGCTTCCCTTTCCGGATTTGGATTGTTAATCAGGGAATAGGCAATACCTTCCATCGCCTTGTAAACATCCGAATCATCAAAATAAATCCCCTCATGCTGTCCCTCCATAACTCCGGCAGCGCGGGCAAAGTTGTTAATGCGCTCGGTTGAGTCCTGCATTTGCGCAATACAGGTTTCGAGGGTAGTATTTGCATGAGAAGCTAATCGAGGAGCCCAAAAACTATCGTTAATTGTTACCTGATTAAAAGGTACAGGTTTTACCTGGTAATTTTGTGCGTCACCGGTTTTTACAAGTACTGCAATAAATAATACAGCCATTAAAAAGCGGCATATTTTAGTTGGTTTAAGCATGCTCAAATCGGTTAATGATTTATACGCAATTTACAATAAATAACTGCGCATCTACAATTTTTAGTTAATCCGTTATTACACTAAACTTATAAATACTCGTTGTTGAATAAGTCTCTCCCGGGTTTAAAATAATTGACGGAAAAGCAGACTGATTTGGCGAATCAGGAAAATGTTGTGTTTCCAATGCAAACGATTCACGAAAATCAAACGACTTTCCATATTTACCGGTATCCGCGCCATCCATAAAGTTTCCGCCATAAAACTGTATTCCCGGCTCTTTTGTGAAGACCTCCATTTTCCTTCCGCTTGCCGGTTCAACAACGGTTGCCGCCAAAGTCATTTTGCCAGCCTCTGCTTTATTGAGTGCAAAATTATGATCGTAGCCCAAACCATTTTGCAACTGTTCGTTTTCGCTTTGTAATGCCAAATCAGCACCAATGGCTTTTGCTTTTCTGAAATCGAATGGCGTTCCTTCAACCGAAACATTTTCTCCCAGCGGAATTAAAGTTGAATCTACTGCAGTAAACTTATCGGCATTGATCGTTAACAGGTGATCATTTATCGTTCCGTTAGCTTCTCCTTTTAAGTTGAAGAAAGCGTGATTGGTTAAATTCACCGGAGTACTTTGATCTGTAGTTGCTATGTATTCGATTTGCACTTCGTTTTCGGGTGTCAGCTGATAAGTAACTTCCACACTTAAATTTCCGGAGTAGCCCATTTCTCCATTTTTAGACAGATAACTGAGAACAATGGAAGTATCGTTAACCGATTTCACATCCCAAACCACATTATGAAATCCTCCGGGGCCGCCGTGTAAATGATTAGGATCGTTATTAATAGGCAAAGTATACTCAATATTATTTAAGGTGAATTTACCTTTTGCAATTCGGTTTCCTACACGACCGATCAATGCCCCGTGAAATACTTCGTTGGCATTCAGGTAGGCATCAATTGATGGAAAACCCAGCACAACATCAGCTGTCTCTCCATTTTTTCCGGGTACCAACAGACTTACGATGCGGCCTCCATAATTAGTTAAAGCCATTGTAAGATCTCCGTTTTTCAACTCGTACAAACCGGTTTCTTTTTCGTTAATGGTTGTTTTAAAATCGGATTCTTTTAACACTCCGCATATTAAATTTTCGGTATACTTTTTCGGATTGCAAGCCATTAAAAAACAGCCAAACAGCAGCACAGTTATAAATAGTTTTAATTGGTTCATTTTGTATGTTTTGATTTAGTTCTATTCAGATCATTTATCGTATTTGGTAGTAGGACCGTGCACAACAAGTTTCCCATCGGCGGTTATTTCCATCGGATCGATAAAAACAACACGTTCATCACCTGTTTCTGAAGTTCGTCCGTGATAAATACAAAGCATGGTTTTCCCATCAGGTGCCAGCGTTATTGAATTATGACCAGTACCGGTTACCACCCCGCCCTGTTCTACATTTTTCTGTAAAACAGGATTATTATCTGCCTTTTTAAAAGGCCCGAGTGGAGATTGAGAAGTTGCATAACCAACAGCATAATTCTTTCCGCCAAAATAGTTGGCAGAGTACATCATGTAATAGGTATCTTCATTTTTAATAATGTATGAACCTTCCGTCCAGCGGCGGTTTACCTCGCCTGAAGTTACCGAGCGGCTTTCCCATTCTGCTTGCTGATCATCCATTTTTACCGGAGGACGCAGCAATAATTTCGGCTCGCCGATTATTCCCGAAAAATCGTTTTCAATTTCAACGCCATATACCCAACTCTCTTCAATCTCGTCGAAAAGTCCTTGTTCGCGAGCCCAATCGGCCACTTCACTTTCAACTGGATTTTTGTAGCAACAACGTGAATAGTAGAGATATGTCTTTCCGTCTTCAAACCATAGGTTTCCATCAATTACCGGGTATCCCGGGTCAAAAATCGGGCGATCCATCAAATCGGAATATGGCCCGGTTGGATTATCGGCGACGGCGACTCCAATTCGGAAATTTTCTAATTCGTTGGTTGGATTTTCACGCCAATCGGCACTAAAAAGCAGATAAAACTTACCATCTTTTTCATACAACTCCGGAGCCCAAAAATTGGCAATATTCCACGAGTCGTTAGTGTTCCCCTGATAAATGCGGCCTTCGTCCTTCCAGTTTTGTAAATCGGTAGATGAATACATTTTAAAGCCGTCTTTTACTCCACCGGTTCCAATCATGTAATACATTCCGTCTGACGCTTTCAGAATATATGGATCGCCAAACTCTACCGGCAGCGGATTCTCAATTTTCAATACTGAACTTTGAGGTTGACATCCCTGAAGAAAAGAAATAATTACGATGAGGAACAAATAAAATCGCATGCTCATTACCACTGGTTTTAATGTTAGTAAAACTAATTTACGCCGCTTAAACTTTTAATTACATCAACCTCTTCCTGGCTGTAAGGAGTTCCATCAGGGTGGAAAATCTCGTGAAACCAAAGTGGCGGCTCCGATCCATCTGGAATTGGTTCGTCCCATGCATATTTTGTATTTGATTTTCCGGCAACCAATCCCCAGTTAATTGCACCAATATTTTCGTTGTGAAGAATTGGCATAATATTCTGGAAATAACTATTATTACGGCGTGCCATATATTCGGTACAAACCATTGGCAGGCCTCTTGTTTTTAAGGTGTCGATGGCAGCCTGATGTTGCTCAGGACCTTCGTAGTTATGGTAGGTGATAATATCAGAATTCTCCAACTGAAATTTATTCAAGTCGGTTAACGAAGCATTCCAAACACCTGCCGAAACCGGTTGTGATGGACGAATTTCCCAGGCCCAGTTAAACACGTTTTTCAGTAGTGGCATTGAACGCTTGCCGTAGCCTGAGTTGCCGGGTTCGTTGTATAAATCCCAAATGGCAATTCGCTTATCATCTTTAAACGTAGTTAGAACATCTTTTACATAGTTTTCCAAAACATTTACCAGATTCTCATCTTCGTAAAGCAAATCTCCCGGATCGCGCACCCAACCAGAGTTATGAACACCAGGTTTAGGATCCGGTTGTTTCCCTGCTTCGTAAGTGGCATTCCAGCAATCGTCGAAAAACACAAAAATGGTTTTTATTCCGTGGCTGTCAGCAATATCGAGATACTGATTCATGCGGTTTTTAAATCCTTCTTTATCAACCCCCCATGCTACATGGTGCAGGTAAACGCGCATGCAATTCAAGCCAATTTCTTCGGCCCACCCCAGTTCACGGTCAATGGTTTCAGGATCAAAAGTTTCAGCCTGCCAAACCTCCAATTGGTTAATTGAAGTACTCGGATTAAAGTTACTTCCGCGTAACCATCCGTTTTCTTCGGCCCAGGCATCAGCTTGTTCCTGTGTCCATTTCTTCGAAACAACTTCAGCTGTTTTTGCTTCGGTAGCTTCCTGTGTTTCTTTTTTCGATTGGCAGGCAACGCCCAAAACCAGCATGATCGCCAAAAGATAAATTCCTGTTCGTTTCATTTTATTCGTTTATTTGATTTTGTTCTATTTCTACTTCTCCCGATGGACGTTGTATCGCTTTGCCGGCTCTTACCGCTTCTCCAAGATCAGGAGTTCCATCGGCATTCCAATTAAATGGTTGCATTCGCACATCACGATCCCAACCGGGCTCCGTTGTTTTTTTCGAGTGGTAGATAATCCAGTCCTCCGTTTCATCGGGCGATTTTACAAACGAAACATGCCCAACACCATAAACCGAATTATTTCCTTCGAAAACGGGACCTGTTTTAATCCAGCTTTCAGGAGCGAGCGGATCGGCATCCGGATTTTTTAGCTGCAATATTCCCTGTCGGTATTCTTTCAACCAAGATTCACGACAGCTGTAAACGATAAATACCTGTTCATCATGTTTCAAAACCTGAGGACCTTCATTTAAATTGAGTGGGCCACCGGTTTCCCAGCTTTCTTCTGGCGAAGACAACAAAATCCGCTTTCCTTTCAAGGTGTATGGATTCTCCATTTCCTGAATAAAAAGGTGCTGCGATGTGGCATCAGTGTCCATTTGCTCCAGCCAACCCGACCATATCGCATACAGTTTCCCTTTATGTTCAAGCACTGTCATGTCAATAGCCCAAATGTTTTTCGTGATATCATCCGGATCGTCGCCCGTATTTAACATCCCCATGTCTTCATACTCGCTATAAACATTATCGTTTACCGAGCGCAAAACCCCTGTTCGCTGATGAATAAAAGGTGGTCCCGAAACGCCGGCAGCATAATAAACATACCAGTGTCCATCGATAAAATGAATCTCGGGCGCCCAAACACAGTTGCTGTTCCAACCCGATGCAGGTGCTTTCCAAATGTATTCCGCCTTATTTCTTTTGGTCATGAATTTGGAACTCGAAACTGCAATTCCGTTGTTAATAGAGAAACAGTAAATGTAATCGTCGCCCTGTTTTACCATCCACGGATCGGCACCATCCCAAACCGGGTTGGCAAAGGTTGTCTCTACCGAATCAGTTTCAGCGGGCGGGTTCTCGCTTTTCGCACAAGCGGTAAAAATTACCAGTAAAAAAAGTGTTATGTAAATCTTCAAATTCATTTTATTTCGTTTCCAGGGTTGGCGAAAGAACATCATCGCCAATTTTCATTACTTCTTCGCCATTGTCATTCTCAAAGTAAACGCTGCCGATGTGCATCAGGCGTGGATGAATTTTATTATCATCGTGATGCGAATGAAAAACAATCCGCAACTCCCCGTTCGCATCTCTGAACATGGCACTGTGCCCCACTCCTTTCAATCTGCCCGGTTTCTGTAAGATTGGATTTTGATCAGATTTTTGCCACGGCCCCATAATGTTTTTGGCAGTGGCAAATCCAACACCATACTTTGGACTCTCGAAATGATTCGCAGAATAACTCATGTAATAAATTCCATTGTGTTTTACAATGAATGAACCTTCGTTAACGCGTGCCATCTCCTTTTCCCAATCCTGCGAAACATGCAAACAGGATTTTATGGTTTCCTTTTTCAAGGTCGTTAAGTCATCTTCCAGCTCTGCAATCCAGATGGCATTTCCATCAGTAAATCGTACAAAAGAAAGATAGGCCTTTCCATCGTCGTCGATAAAAAGTGAATTATCGATACACTTCTCATCTTCAATCATCGGCTTTTTCACATCCTGTTTAAATGGCCCAAGCGGACTGTCAGCCGTGGCCACACATATGTGTTCATCAGCCGAAAAATACATGTAGAACTTATCCTTCACAAAATATACTTCCGGTGCCCAAAAACGTTGTTCGGCATACACATCGTCTTTGTGCAAAGCCAGACCGTTTCTCTCCTCAGCAGGTATTCTCCAGTTTTTCAAATCATCTGAAACATACACAGCAATACCATCAGGTGATTGCGTTCCATAAGCATAATAAGCACCTTCGTGATACAAAATGAATGGATCGCCTAGCGGAACCTGTGATTGGGCATTAGCTTGCAATGCCCAAATCACGAGTATAAATATGAAAAGCGTATTCTTCATTCGCCTATTCTTCCAACATTTTTATAAAATATCCGCCAACTACCGAGCGTGCCTGAAAGCCAACCTGTTTAGCATCGGGTGTTTCATACCAGTCACTCATTGGAACACGGTCAGGTGTTTCAGTTACAAAACCATACAACGGATCGATAAACTTTTCGAAAGTAGCCTTATCATCAGCCAACGTAGCTGTCCAAATAATCCAGTCTGATTTTGTATAAGTTCTGCGATTATCAAGCGGCAAGCCGTATTTGTTTTGTTTGGTAAGGTAATAAGCAATTTCTGTTTGAGCCACTTCTTCCGGGAAGATTCCCAAGTTCAGCAGTTTATCCCAAACCAAATTATACTTCTGGCTCCAGGTTCCCGGCTTGTCGAATGTCAAACGATAATGGTCGCCATCGTCGGCCATTTTTATCCATTCCTGCGCCATTTGTTTTGCTTCAGAAGTGTATTTCTCAGCAATATCGTTTTTCCCTAACATGGCTGCCAGTTTTCCGTATCCGGCAATTCCCATTATCGCTTTTGCCGACAAGTTTACGTTGTGTGCAAAGTGACCGGCAAAATCGTCGGTACACAATTGATTCTCCGGATCGAGACCATTTTCGAGCAGGTAATTTGCCCAAACTGTTAAAACATCCCAATGTTCGGCCGCATAGTCGGCATTTCCTTCTGTATCAGCAATCGCAGTGGCTAAAATGATCATGTTTCCGCATTCCTCAACAGGCATATCGCCACCATAGGTTTGTCCGTTAGCCAAAGGATAAGTACCTACATCGTGGGCTGCAAAAGGTTTCGTCCACTTGCCACTTTCGGAATAGTAGAAGATCGGATTCAACATTCCTTTTAGCAAATCAGGATTGTATTTCAGAAATAATGGTGCTGAAGGATAGGTAACATCAACCGTTCCGATAGAACCGTTGCTGAAGTTTTCTTTCGAAAGGAAAAGGATGTTTCCTTTTGTATCTTTTACCAGTTTATGTGCAGCAATGGATTGGCGGAATGCCAGCTCGCAAAGTTTGGCGTATTTTTCGCCACCTGCCTTAAATGCTTCAGAATAGATTTCCTTATCAAGTTTTGCACAGCGCGAAAGAATATTATCACGTTCAGCAACTGAAGCTTTTAAAGCATCTTCGATACTTACTGCTCCGTTTTTTGTCCACCAGGCTTTTAGGTTATCTCCAAAATACTGGATGGATTCAATGTCGTCGTAAGCCAGCATTACATAACCACTTTTTGACTGGTCGCTAACTTCCTGCAGGTTTTCAGTATAAATAAGCGCCGGCATCGACTGGCTCATTTTTGTAGTAAACTCATCAACACCACCTTCCGGTAATTCGTTGTTTGTAAATTGTTTTTTCGAAAGCAGGTAATCGCCAATACGAACTGCAGTTTCAGGTTTATCGGCAGTTACCAGGTAATGATACCCCCAGTCGATTCTCACATTGTCACCCTTTTTTTCTAAAACCGGCTGCTCTACAGTTCCGGCTTTTACCCAGCTAATATTTTGCTGAGCTCCGGTGGTTAAAATTACTTCCTGGCTTAAATCGTTTACAGCCCATTCGGGAGTGGTTTCGATATAAATCTGAACATCGTGTTTTTTGTTGTCGTTGGCCTCAATTTCGTAATTAATGTAATTTACCGGACGCGATAACAAATCAAGATCATCGGGTAATAAAGGTGACACGAATGAAAGTTCAAGATCGACCGGTCCGCATGTGAAATTATATTTTGTAGCTGTTGCTGTTATGTCAACACTATTTTGAATTGCAGCTGTTGCAAAAATTTCTTTTTCTTTCCGTTCCTGGATAATTCCAAAATCCACATAACCTCCGCCGGTGCGGTTATGGCAATGTGCTGCTATAACGTTTTCTTCACCAAGCTTTAATTTATTACGATCGAGTTTTAGCAGTACATTGTTGTGCCATTCGTATTCGGTTTTTACCAGCTGCTCACCATTCAGGTACAATTCAAAAATATCATCGTGCGAGTATATCAGGTAGATATCTTCAGCTCCCAATTCATCAGGCAATTGAAATGAGCGGCGCACCCAAATGTCCTTACTTTCCCACGATGTTGCCAAAGCCGGCATTCCTGAAGTACCAAAAGCACCTTTTCCTATTTTCCATGCAGAATCGTTAAAACCGGCTTTTTCCCAACCTTCCGCTGGTTGTTTTTCCGTATAACTACCTTCCCATTGTTCGTAATTCGCCATGGGCAAAATAACTTTCGGAGGAATAACTTCTTTTCCCAGGAAACGATAAACTTCGCCATCTACTTTCAGTGCACCAATTAATGAGTGAGTTTTTCCGGTCCAGTGAGTAACCGGAGCATCGAACAACTGATCGGCATTTGACCAGGCACTGGTGTATGGATCTATTGTAATAAGGGGATAAGACGGTGCCCTGAACGATTCTTTGTTAACGTTTTCGTTCACTTTTTCGGTTGGCGAACAGGCAATAAATAGTAAGGCAAGTATTGAAACAATACCGCAAAATTGTATTCTAAACATTGATTTCAGATTAAAATGAAAAATAGTTGGTTTAAATAAAAAAGGCTGTCAATGAAGTTATCCCGGCACAATCACCGGGACAACCTCAACAGATAGTTGGTTATAGATCTATTCTTTGTACCGACGAGAAGATCATATCTTCACGTCCGGCAACTTTTAATCCCACACGGGCATACACATAATTTTGTGTTGGTGTAATTTCAGGAACTGCAACCGACATACTGATAGAGTTTGCATCAGCGATGTCGCCGCCACCGATTTCGGTGCTGGCAATATTTGTTCTGAAATCAACAAACTGACTCTTGTTTACGTATAGATTTACGCGCTCAATATCTCGGGCATCAGCATCAGTAATGATTTTTTCGGCCTGGAAAGTAGCTGTTACATTTCCGCCTGAAGCCGAAAACTGTGCATTACGAATCATATAATATGGCTCCACTTCGATGTCCATATTCTGATCGCCGTTCAAATTAACATCAAGCGTATCTGCTCCAACAGTACGAAACGGGCCTTGTCCGTCAGGAAAAACCAGTTTGTAACTGCCGTTAAACAACAGTGCTGAATAAGTTCCGTCCTGATCAATAACAACATTTATAGGATACGACAATTCCCATCCCGGCTCCCAAAGCTGGAAGTTTACATCGTTGTAGCTTACATTAATCGGCTCGCCGTTGTATACAATAGTTCCTTTCAGGAATGATTCCGGTTCGTCGTAATTATCCCAGTCGCACGATGCGAAAATCGCAGTAGCAACAAGTAATGTGAATATAAATTTTAACTTCTTCATTGTATTCTCCTTTAAAGGTTATTGATTAGGGTTCTTAACAATTTGCGGATTGTTATTTCTGATATCGTCGTTAATGAACGAATAGTAGTTACCTAAGCGGAAACGATCGGCACCGGTTACCTGACCCGGCAACACTTGTTTAAAGATCCATTTACCATCGTTCGCACTTCCCGGTTCGTGGTATTTGTATGGCCACAAACCAAATACGCGTGTGCTAACCTCATCTGCTTTCCATGGCTGATCAGTTAAATCAGCTTGCTCGCCATTGAAAACGATATGCGCCAAACGCCAGCGTTTCATGTCCCAAAGTTGGTGACCTTCAAAGGCCAACTCCACTCTGCGCTCGTGTACAATACGATCGAAAGTAATATCGTCGGCAGTTAAATCAGTTGTAAACCCTGCGCGACTGCGAACGGTGTTCATGTAACCGGCAGCTTCGCCTGCATTACCCAATTCAAAAGCAGCCTCGGCAGCAATAAGGTAAGTTTCTGCTAAACGGTAACGTACCCACCATCTGTCGGATTTCAAACCACGCTGACCGGAACCGGTGTTCACATCCATATGCTTGCGTACGTAAAAACCACTTTGTGCACTGAACTCGCGTCCGTCGATTGGTCCGTCGAAACCAACAACCTGCACAGGAGTTTCTGAACCCGGCAATACTTTGCGCTGACCAAACTCATCGCCTGTAACAATACTTCCGTCAGCCAATTGATAACCGGCCCAGATATCAAGGTCTTTACCTTTGAATTTCGATCCGGGAAGAATTACCGTTCCTGCTAAACGAGCATCGCGGCCTGCAAACATATCAATCGGATCGTCGAAGAAAATATAATCACCTTCTTCAGTAGTTGTTTGGAAAGTAGCAAAACTATTATCCAACATTTCGAACGACTGAACCAAATTCAAAGAAGGATTGGTACGACCACCTTCCAAATCTTCGGCACCCGACCAGGGTTGGTTCCAAAGTGTCCAGTTATTTGCTCTACCATCGTTACGCTCGCTCTGTACATAGTCGCGCACAAAAATTACTTCCGGGTTATTTGCTTTATCAATAAATATATTGGCGAAGTTTTCCGACAAGTCTTCTTTTTTATTGTAAAGCGAATAGGTTCCACTATTGATCAACTCTTTGGCAGCAGTTAAAGCCTGGTTGTAATAACCATTGGCAAGGCCTGCATCGATACCCACTTCGCCACCAGGCAAACTTACGTTTGGAGTAGTTGCACCATATTTTGCAATTGATGCAGCATAAATTGCAACACGTGCTTTCATAGCCAATGCTAAACCTTGTGTAGCACGGCTTTTAACATTTACATCGTTTGGAAGATCACCTTTAATAGCATCCAGTTCGCTAAGAACAAAATCGTAAACTTCAGCCTCTTTTGCACGCGGATGTTGCAAATAAGATGCATCGCCGCTAAAATCATATTCCATTGGTTCCAGAATTAGCGGAACACCCCCCATACGTTTTACCAGTTCGAAATAAGCATTGGCTCTAAGGAAACGTCCTTCAGCAATAAAACGTGCTTTTACTGCAGGATCAAGTTCACTTGTCAAATCCGAGTCAGCTTTTTGAATAAACAAGTTGATCTCACGGATATAACCATAGTTCCAAAGACTCCATTCGCCATATCCCCAGTCGTTGTTTTTATGACGCCAGTAATCGCCAAAGTTTGAGGCAAAAGCTTCGTCGAAATCGGCAAAGTTCCACCATCCCTGAGCAGATTGGTACTCCGGAATTCTAAAATAAAGGTCACTTACTACCGATAAAATCAGTGCTTGATCTCCCCACACCTGATCATCCAAAAGAATGTCAGTTGGCTCCCTATCAAGGAAGTCTTCATCGTTACAGCCCCAGCTAAAGGCCAGTAGAATTATCAGTATATATAATATCTTATTTTTCATGTCAATTCAGTTTTAAGTTTAGAATGAAAGATTTACACCCACATTTACCATACTGTTTTGCGGATACTGTAATCCGTTCTGATCCATAATCTCCGGTTCAACACCTAAGCTCTTCACGTTATCCAACGAGAATAGGTTGTATGTATTTACATATAGTCGGCAACGTTGCATTCCAACTTTTGCAATCAGTTTTTCAGGTAATGTATAACCAATTTCAAACGTACGCAGTCTTATGTACCTTGCATTAGTAAGCCAGAAAGTTGATTGTTTATTGTAGTTATTATGCCATCCTGTATTGAAACGCAAAGCAGGATAACGTCCGGGTACCCAGGCACTGTTCAGATCGTACGGATCTTCGCGATGCCAGCGGTCATCGTAGAATTGTTTTAACAAGTTACCGGTATTTTGGTAAGGCCAACGCATTTCCCAATCCTGGTTGTATGAGTACACTGATCCACCAGAGAAGTCAGCTCTCATATCAAATCCTTTGTACTGAGCGCTTAGGTTGATACCAAAGTTTACAATCGGGTTACGGTCTCTTGGGAAACCGATCGGACGTTCATCCAAACCATTGATAACACCATCTTCGTTAACGTCTTTGTAAATCAAATCGCCAGGAAGCATATCGCGGTTGCCAACTCCGTCGTTGTTTACCGCCCAGCTGTTAATTTGCTCGAACGACTCGAACTGTCCAATAACCTCATATCCCCAGAAAGTTCCTGTCCAGCGATCTTCCTGCGAATTACGGTAGTGATCCCACGAGTTACCAAAACGTGGTTTGTACGATTCGAGGAATTTATTTCTTGCATACGAAACATTACCGCCTACTGAATAATGGAAATCGCCAACATTGCCATCGTAAGCAATCGACATTTCACCACCCATTGTAGCATCGCTGTTTACGTTTTCATCCGGAAGGCCGTAACCCAACTCGTTTGGCACCAGAATATCGTATTTTCTACCACGCAAACCATCACGTTTACGGTGGAAATAATCAACCGTACCACTCAGCTTGCCATTGTATAACGACCAGTCGGCACCAATATCCAATATTCTACTGGTATACCACGAAATAGATGTGATTGGTACACCACGGTCGCGGGCTCCTGTAATAATTTCGCGATCCATTACAACTGCCTGAGATGCATAATTGTAACCGGTTAAATAATCAAAATCACCAATGCCTACATTATCATCACCCAACTCACCATACGATCCACGTATTTTCAGGTTAAATGAGCTTTCGCCCAACAATGCTTTAGCAAAATTCTCTTCGGTAATTCTCCAACCTCCCGAAACCGACGGGAAGAATCCCCAACGATTGCTTGATACAAATTTCCATGAAGCATCATACCTACTCGCGAATTCGAAATAGTATTTATTGGCATAGTTGTAATTAAAACGACCAATGTAACCAATACGTGCACTTTCGTAATCTCTGTCGTCGTAAGTATCCATATCAGGAAACTGAATAAGCGGAAGTGCGTTGGTTTTTGGCACGGCATGAACCCAAACATCTAAATCGCGACGCTCGATACGCTCGTTTGCAACGGTTGCTGCAATGTTATGATCGCCAAATGATTTCACGTAATCCAACTGACCGATCAGTACATTCTCAAATTGTTTGTGTGTACCACGCTCGCGCCATGGATTCATCATCGAGAAAGTTACTTTGTACTCATCGGTTTCAGGGAAATACGAATAAGCTTCGTAAGTGTATTCATGACCGTTCATAATGCGGTCTTTAATAAAGTACGAATAGGTTCCTTTAAAGGTCAATCCGTCGATTGGAATGTCGTACTCTGCCACGAAGTTCATTTGAAGCGCACGCCAGTCTTCTGTCCAGTAACCAGAGTTTTCTTTCGTTAACAATCCCCAGTTTTCAGCCATGTGACCGATGTTGTTTATATATTCCGGATTATCGTTGGCATAAGGTCTTTCGGTAGGACGGTTGCGGAACAAAGCAAAACGTGGTGCCCAGTAATCGTCGCCACCCGGAACACCAGGATTATCGCGTGTTTCGATGTTTCCGTTTATTGAAACACCAACTTTAAAACGGTCGGTAATTTGAGCATCAAGGTTCGATTGGAAATTGGTACGTCCGAATGTAAATTCGCGACCTAAAACAGAAGACTGATCCAAACGTGTTAACGACAAATAGTAGTTAATCTTATCCGATCCTCCTGAAGTACTAACGTTTACCGACGATTGCGGCGCATTAGGCTGAATGATAAAATCGTACCAGTCGAAACTTCTGTAACCGGTTTCGGTACCTGCCTGCCATTTATCCAATTCTTCACGGGTAATGTTGGTATGTCCGTCAAGGTTCATTTCAGAGTAAGCTTTTCCAAGCATCCACTCGTAAGCCCCAACAGTTTCAGGGAAACGCGACCAGTTTTGCCAACCGGTATAAGCGTTTACATTAATTGTATTTTTTGTTCCTTTTTTACCGCGTTTGGTAGTTACTACAACTACACCGTTTGCTGCACGAACACCATAAATTGCTGCCGATGCATCTTTCAGTACACTAATACTTTCAATATCGTTTGGCGAAAGGTTATTAAAGTGACCTGCATCTTTCTGAATTCCGTCGATTACATAAAGTGGATCGCCCATGTTACGAATTTGGATGGTAGCATGTGCACCCGGACGTCCGTCGGGCATACGGAAAGAAACACCGGCAATTTTACCCGCCAGTGCAGAACCAACGGTCGCTGCAGGTACCTGCTCGATATCGCTTGCCGAAACACCGGAAATTGCGCCTGTTAACGACTCTTTCTTTTGCGTACCGTAACCAATAGCAATTACTTCCTGCAAACCAATAGTTGATTCGCTCAATGCAACATCAACAGTAGTTTGGTTGCCTAACTCGATCTCCTGAGTTTCCATTCCGATGAAAGAAAAAACAAGAATAGCTCCGGGTTTTACATTCGACAACGAGTATGTACCATCAATCTGTGTAACCGTACCTTTTGTGGTTCCTTTAACCACAACGGTTACTCCCGGCAAAGGCTCACCACTTCGGCTGGTAACTGTACCTGTAATCCCATTCTGCTGAGCAGCATTGGCAATTCCGGTAGCAGGATTATATACTTCTGAATGTTTGACAATAATGTGTCGGTCCATTAATTCGTAGGTATACTCTGTTCCGGCAAAAACTTCCGACAGAATATCTACGATATTGGAATTCGTTTGAGTGATCGATACTCTTTTCGACAGATCAATTTCGTCACTGTCATAAAAAAAGCGGAATTCACTGGTTTTTTCAATTTGTTCAAATAGTTCAGCTAGTCTGGCATTTTTCATGTCCAATGTTAACTTCGTTGATTGGGCATAGGTGGAGGCCGAAACTTGCACAAATGCAATCACTACAAGCAAACATGTGATCTTCATAATTCTTAATAGTTTTTTGAAATGGGGCATACAACTCTCCCCATTGCAAATGTTAGTTTTTTTCATACATTTAACGTGTTAAAGTTCGATAATTGAGCCGATTGGCTTATTTATTGATTCTCAGAAGGAAACATTAGGCGTGTTTCCTGACAGACGGGAAGTGCGGCCAGGCATTTCCCGTTTTTAGTTCATAAATTTGGTTCCCTACATACGCTTTTGGTTTTAGTTATTTGTCGATATAAATTTTTCCACTGTCAAAATAGTATTCGAAAGGTTTTCCCGAAGCACTTTTAAATACCTCCATCAGTGTGTAAATATTGTCGTCTACGCTTAAGGTTCCGGTAAAAGTGCGCGTTTTAAGTTCTTCGTCGTTAAAAATGATTTCAACGTTATAGATACGTGCAATTTTTGTTGCCAGCGAATCAAAAGTTTCATTCCGGAAACGATAAGTTCCTTTTTGCCAGTAATCATGAAAACCATCCGGGATGATTGATTCATAAACCTTCCCGGAGGTTTTGTCATAAACTAAACTATGCATAGGTTTTACCATAAAAGACTTGTAACTCTCTTCGGTAGCACCAGAATGAATATCAAATTGAATTTTTCCTGAGACCAGTTCCGCTTTTACCTCTTCATCTTCGGGGTATGCCACCACAGCAAATTTTGTCCCTAAAACTTTTATGCGGTGTTGCCCCACGTTTACAATAAAGGGGTGATCTTCGTCGTGTGTTACTTCAAAAAAACCTTCTCCTTCCAGATGTACATCTCTAAAGTCGCCAACAAAACTTTCGGGGTAAACCAGCTTTGTTCCATTACTCAGCCAAACTTTCGATCCGTCGGGTAACACCACAGAGGTGCGGTTTCCTTTAGGTACAAAAACCTCGTTCATGGCAATTTCATTATTGAAATCGGCATACTGAACAAGATAACCTGCTGAAACGGCCAGAATTATAATTGCCGCGTATTTTGCAATATTCAGTAGAACTGAATTACCGTGGCCTTTAACACCTCGTTTTACTGCACTAAAACCTTTGTTAATGGTTTCTTCGTCCATTTCATTTCCGGTTTGCAGCATCGCCCAAAGTGTTTTATAACGGATATACTCTTTGGTATTCTCCCCCGATTCATTTATATAATCTAAAAGCTCTTCCGAATCTTTTAGCGACTTACTCTCTGTGATTTTATGTATTAGTTTTTCCGAATCCATTTTTCGTATGTTACTGATATAATGACCAACCAGGCAATTACCCTAGCTTAAAATTTTATTTTTTTGAAATTTCCTGACAAACACCAACATAAACCACTGAATATCTGAGCATTGTGCAGATATTTTTTTTTTTACTGATTTATATTAAAAAGCAGCCAGGCGACTAAAGGGAGATAATCTTTGAGCGAAACCCGAAGTGTTTTCAGGGCTTTGGTGATCTGTGCTTCAACCGATTTTACTGAAATATTTAAGGCTTCGGCTACCTCTTTGTTTTTCTTGCCTTCCATGCGGCTTAAAACAAAAATTTCTCGACAACGATCAGGTAGCTCCGAAAGTGTTTTTTCAATAATCGATTCTATTTCCTGAAAAGTAACGGTAGACGTATCGAGGCCCGATAAAGCTTCGGTGTAAATACTGTTTTGTTTCTGAAAAGCTGCCTCTGATTTGTACTTTTTCTTCACCTTTTCGTGACGCAAAAACATCAGACAGTTGTTTTTTACGTTGGTGTACAAATAGCTTTGCAGCTGCGATTCGTTGATGAACTGTGGCTTTTTATCCCACATGGAAATAAAGGCATCCTGAACCAGGTTTTTAGCTTCACTATCGGGAACAAATTCTTTGGCAAAATACACTAAACGGGGATAGTACAATTTAAAAACTACTTCAAAAGCAGCCTCTTGGTGGTTATTCAAAAGTTGTAGTATCTCATTAGTTAGCGCTTTCATCAGTTAGTTAAATTGAATTTGCAATGATAAACAAAAAAAACAGAAAAGCATTTCGTGATGTTCGTGAGGATTAGCGATTTCTTACCTAACCGAGATTAAAACGCCTGAAAATAATTTGTATTTTGGCAAATCAAAATAAACCAAATGAAGAACTTAACCATCGTAATTTTTAGCCTCCTTTTATTTTCAGCCTGCAACAAAACAACTCCGGTTGATTGGGTAAGTACAACACCCACCACTCAGTGGAAAACTTCACAAATAGAAACAACAACTTCTGCCGAAAATACCAGTGCCGAAGTTTATCTCGAAAAAACACAACAAGAGATTGTAGGTTTTGGCAGCTGTTTTAACGAATTGGGTTGGACATCGCTAAATGAGTTAAGCGACGCTGATCGCGAGTCGATAATGAACGAGCTTTTTTCGCCTGGTTTTGGAGCCAATTTTTCCATTTGCCGTATGCCGGTTGCTGCTAACGATTTTGCCTTAAACTGGTATTCGTACAACGAAACCGATAGCGATTTTGCCATGGAAAATTTTTCGATAGAAAACGATAAAAACACACTGATTCCTTTTATCAAAAACGCCAAACAATACAATCCCGATATTAAGATTTGGGCATCGCCTTGGAGCCCTCCATCGTGGATGAAATACAATAAACATTATGCCAGCACCTCATCGCAGCGTATGGCCAACATGGCTGAAATGTATGCCAAACAACGCCAAGCACAAGGCGACACCGCAGCTTTGAGTGGCTTTTTTGCCAATGTCGGCAATCCCTTATATCAGAACGATCTGCCGATCGACCGCGAAGGAAAAGAAGGTACCGATATGTTTATCCAGGAAGATAAGTACCTGGAAGCTTACGCGCTTTACTTCTCAAAATTTATTCAAGGTTATAAAAACGAAGGCATTGATATTTTTGCGGTAATGCCACAAAACGAATTTAACTCGGCACAAATATTTCCGAGCTGCTGCTGGACGGCTGCCGGTTTGTCCAATTTTATCGGTTCGTATTTAGGACCGTCCATGAATGAATTGGGAGTTGATGTGTATTTTGGGACAATGGAGCGCCCAAACGAAGCGCTGGTTGACACGATTCTACAAGATCCGGAATCGTCAAAATATGTAAAAGGAGTAGGTTTTCAGTGGGCCGGAAAAGATGCACTGCCGGGTTTAAACAAACGTTATCCTGATTTGGCGATGTTCCAAACGGAGCAGGAATGTGGCGACGGTAAAAACGATTGGGGCGGAGCCATGCATTCGTGGGATTTGATGAAGCATTACCTGAACAATGGTGTTTCGGTTTACGAATACTGGAACACTTCGTTGCTGGAAGGTGGTGTAAGCCGCTGGGGATGGGAACAAAACTCGTTGGTGGTAGTCGACTCGGAAAATAAAAGTTATCGCTATTCGTACGAATACTACATATTAAAACACGCCAGCCACTATGTTTTGCCGGGAGCAGTAAAACTTGAAACGGGCGGCGATTACAACGACCTTTTGGCATTTAAAAATCCTGACGGTTCTGTAATTGTAATTGCAGGAAACCAGGATGAAGCGAGTAAAACGGTAAACATCAAAATTGGGGATTCGTTTATTTCACCTGTTTTGCCTGCAACATCGTTGAATACATTTAAAATAGCGGCTCGCTAATAACCTTTGTCCGAATTGAGTGCTGTTTCCAGAAAGTTAAAGTGCAAATTATTAACCCCCTAAATCCCCCGAAGGGGGACATTTCCTCCCCTTTGGGGAGGTTAGGTGGGGTCTAAAACATTCATCTCAGTTGGTAATATTAGGAATCATTAATGTTCTTTTTTACAGTCCCGGGAACAAATAAAACACAGCAATACATACGATGGTTATGGTTGATACACCAACCGGAAACCAAACCGGGGCAATCCACGGGCGCGGGATTAGAAATAACACATCGATGGTGGTAAGCCGTGGCGGCCATTTTATTACCACATACAACGATACGTAATAAAACAAATCCCAGAAAGCAAAGGTCCACAAAAAAACCATTGCCTTATCCAGCCAGGAAGTACCGACCAGCAATGCCAGTGTAACCAGCATAACAATGGTGGCAGCTTCGCGAGTCATTTCAATTTTTATGGTGCGTTTCGGAATCTGTTCCAGCAATTCTTTGTTTCCCGCTTCCGTTTCTGAATCCAGCAATCCGATGGCTTTTCGCAGATAAACTACAACCACCCCCTCGAAGTGCGCCATGGCAATTCCAAAAACGGCAAGCAATAAATATTGTGTAAGCATAACAAGTCGGTTTTTAGTTCTAATTAAGTTACGAATATCAGCCGTGAATCACAATGCTGACTAATGCGAAAAACACACTTTATATAATTCCACATCCTGTTGAAATATTACACACTTAGCGGCCAATCTTTCCACAATCTTTCCGACGAGCGAATTCTTGCCCAAGAACAAAGCGGCCACAAACTGCTGTCTACAGGCGGTTTAACTACTCAAAAAATATACTTCCTCAAATCACCTGCTTGGTACAGATATCGCACACATTTATATGCAAAACAGAAAAACAGATATATTATGAAACCATTACCAGAAGAAATTATTAAAAAGAACATCATCGACCGGTTAACGAATAACGATGCAGTGAATATCAACAACATATTTGTAAGTATTACCGATGGCGTAGTTCATCTGCAGGGGCACGTGCCCAGTTTCAGTGCAAAAATTGAAGCACTCCGCGATGCCACTGAAGTAGCCAAAGATTTTAACGTGGTAAACGATCTGCAGGTAAATTTTCAACCCAATCAGCCGGCCGTTTCCGACAATGAGATCAGAGACAATATTCAACAATATTTTAAATGGCAAAAAAGCATCAATCCGAGGAATGTTGTGGTGGAGGTTAACAAGGGTCAGGTAGTGTTATCGGGGCACGTATCGAACGAAAGCGAGAGCATTGCTGCCGAAAAGATTGTAAGCTCTACCAAGGGAGTCATCGATTTGGACAATCGTTTACAGGTAAATCCGAAAATGATAAGCAACGACCAGCACATTCAGCAGGCGCTAAAAGATGCTTTTGAAAAAAGTGCCCTGATCGACGAGAACAAAATTATTACAGAGGTGGAGAAAGGTACCGTTTACATTTCGGGATGTGTGGCCAACGATCCCATCAGAAAAGAAATTGAGGACCAGGCCTTGCACACCAAAGGTGTAAACGAGGTGGTGAACGAAATCACCGTGGGATAAAACCGCCTGTCCCCCACCAAAACAAGTAAAATTATAACGATATGAAACGAACATGAAATTTTTCATTCAAAAGTTACACAAACAAGAATGAATAAATTTTATGTGAGAGCGACGGATGGAGCGGTTCCATCTGTCAAATTAGAATTTTTAAATCATAAAAAAATTAAAATTTATACAGATGAAACTACTAAAAAAACTTGCTCCGGTTTTGCTGTTACTACTTTTTGCAGCAAACACCTGGGCACAACGAGAGATTAAAATTGAAGGCCACGACAATCTGCGCTTTACGGTTGAAACGATTAAAGCATCGCCCGGAGAGCAGCTGAAAATTACGCTGACCACAGTTAGTAACATCAATGATAAAAGCATGATGGCACATAACTGGGTGCTGCTAAAGAAAGGCACCGATGGGATGAACTTTGTAAACAAAGGACTTCAGCACGAAGACAATGATTTTATCGATCCGGCACTTGAAAGTAAAGTAATTGCCGAAACAAAAATGCTGGGCGACGGAGAAACAGATTCAATCGTTTTTAATGTGCCCGAAGAAAAAGGAACTTACGAATATGTTTGTACGTTCAGGGCACACTACCAGGCCGGAATGAAAGGGAAACTAATTGTTGAGTAAAACAAAAAGCCCCGACAACTTTAAAGTTGCCGGGGCTTTTTTCATTTTCTTACTTTTTACATATTATCTTCAAAGAATGCTTCAACACTTTTCTTAAAATTTTCGGTATCGTATTGTAGCTCTTCCTTAAATTCGTCCCAGGTTTGTTCTCCCTGATCCTTAATTTCGTCGACCCGAGTGGTTAATGAGTCGCTTTTAACTTTTAGCTCTTCAACCAACTCTTCCGTCTCGGAATTTACCTGCTTGGTACCTTTTCTTAACTCATCTTCGTAATCATAAAGCTTTTCGTTAAATTCGGTAATCGCAGAGTCAACTTCCATTTTTAACTCCTCTTTATCCTTTTCCAGAATAGCATTAACATCCTGTTTTACTTCCTGCAGATCTTCGGCCAATTCTTCTTTATTGTCGTTTTGTTTATTCGAAGAATTACACGACAAAATAGTGGCAGAAAGTAATAGGATAAAAATCAAGTTCATCTGTTTTGTAAATGCTTTCATTGCGATGTTTTTCATTTTCATGTTACTTGTTTTTAATTCAACAGTAGGATATTATGAAAATACTATGCCATGCGCCAGCAACTGGTAAATCCCCTGCAAACACGCTGTTTAAAGTGAATTTTTTCCACACTATTCTATAAAATTCTACAACCGAAAACTTCTACGTTAAAAAGCTCCAATGTGCCAACTGGCAATTAAAAGCCTGTATTTACCCACTTTCTGTTGAAGAAGGCTTGAAATGGATGTCCGGGCACGCATATTGCCTTATAAACAATGTAAAAGACAAAGGATATTCACTGAAAGCGAACAATGTTTTCGTCCCATCCAATCTCCACACGATGCAGATTTGAGAATTATGAATCAAAATATATAGCCATGCAAAAAACATTTATAGGAATATTACTCGTTATACTGGGCGTTGTTTTGTTCGCGCTGAACAACTCGTCGGTGGTTTCGATTAATTTCTGGAAATGGGGAATCGAATCCAATTTGTCGCTGGTGATAATTATTGCCGTTACGTTTGGCGCCATAACCAGTTTTATATTGTCGCTACCCTATCGTGCAAAAAAGAATCACGAAATTAAAAACAGAGACAAAACAATTAAAGGATTGGAAAGTCAGATTCGTCAACTGGAATATAAAATCAAATATGCTGTTGACGAAAAAAACAAGGAGCAAAAAGTACCAAACGAGATGGCAGATTAAACACGTCTTTAGTCGGGATTTCGGGTGCTTCAAGATCCTTGAAAATCGTGCTATTTTTCCGCAGAGTGTGACATCTTTCCACACTAATCAGTAGGCTGTTTATTTTCAAATTCAGTATGCAACTCCGCATAATTAGCGGCATATCGGAAACTCAGAACGGAAATAAAATTATACATACAGATAGTGCTTCGTGGCACGTTTCTGGCCAACTTAAAGCTGTAACAAATTAAAATTTATACAGATGAAAACAAACAATTCAATAAAAAACAACTGGTCGTTTATTAAACTCGGGTTAAAAGAAAAATACCCGCAATTATCAAACGAGGAGCTTACTTATGTTGAGGGTTATGAGAATGAATTCCTGCATCATCTGGAGCTGAAACTGGGAATGAACCGAGAGCAATTAACAACAATTCTTTACAGCCTCATTCCGAGCAAAAGCACCGAGAACGCTTAAAAGATTCGACGAAAATAGTCCCCAAAATAACTGTTCATCAGAAAACAAATACCTATGAATTCGAACCACGAAAAACATAAGCACTCGCAACATGACCACTCACAACACAACCACCAAGAAAACGGACATCACGATCATACGGAACATCATAAACACATGATCGCCGATTTTCGGAAACGATTCTGGATTTCGCTGGTACTAACAGTTCCAATACTTGTTTTATCGCCACTTATTCAGCAAATAATTGGTTACGAAATTCAATTCAGTTTCGATAAATACATTCTGTTTGCCTTATCTGCAATCATTTTCTTTTATGGCGGATGGCCCTTTCTTACCGGCTTAGCCGACGAGTTGAAGAAAAAGCAACCGGGCATGATGACCTTAATTGCGGTAGCTATTACCGTAGCATTTGGTTACAGTACAGCTACAACTTTTGGATTAAAAGGCGACTCCTTTTTCTGGGAGCTGGCCACATTAATCGATATTACGCTGGTGGGCCACTGGATTGAAATGAAATCGGTGGTAAACGCGTCGGGAGCGCTGCAAAGTTTAATTGATTTAATGCCCAGTGAGGCGCACTTAATAGAAGGTGACGATACGCGCGATGTAAAAATCGATGAATTAAAATCGGGCGACACAGTTTTGGTTCGTCCCGGAGAGAAAATTCCGGTGGACGGAAAAATTATTGAGGGGAAAAGTAATATAAACGAATCGATGGTAACCGGAGAATCACAACCGGTAAGCAAATCGAAAGATGATGAAGTAATTGGCGGAACGGTGAACGGTACCAATTCGCTAAAAATTACCGTTGAACAGGTTGGTGAAGAAGCTTACCTGAATAAAGTAATTCAGATGGTTCGAGAGGCGCAAAATAAAAAATCGAAGACACAACATCTTGCCGATAAAATTGCGTTTTGGCTTACCATTATTGCCTTAACTGTTGGTTTTGGAACACTCACAACGTGGCTGGTGCTGGGTAAATCGTTTGTCTTTGCGCTCGAGCGCATGGCAAGTGTTATGGTAATTACCTGCCCACACGCGCTTGGTCTTGCCGTTCCTCTGGTGGTAGCAATTTCTACATCGGTATCGGCAAAACAGGGACTGCTTATTCGGAACCGGACGGCTTTCGAAAATGCACGAAAAGTTTCGGTTGTTGTGTTTGACAAAACCGGAACGCTAACCAAAGGAAACTTTGGAGTAACCCACGTTAAAAGCTTGTCCGACTCTTATTCCGACGAACAAATTCTGGCAATGTCGGGAGCTTTGGAATCCGAATCGGAGCATCCGTTGGCCGAAGGAATTCTGCGTAAGGTAAAAGATGAAGGTATCGAAATTCCGAAAGTTTCGGATGTTGAAACCATTACAGGAAAAGGAATTGAAGGAAATGTAGATGGCACAAAAGTTAAGGTTGTTAGTCCCGGTTACCTGGAAGAAAACAACATTGACATTCCGGAAGAAGTGGATACCGACAGCCAGGAAACCATTGTTTTTGTTTTGGCAAAAGATAAACTGGCCGGAGTTATCGCACTCGCCGATGAGATTCGGGAGGAATCGTTTGAAGCGGTAAAAATGTTAAAAAAGCAAGGAATTAAAATTTATATGATGACCGGCGACAACGAAAACGTTGCAAAAGCAGTTAGCAACAAGCTGCAACTCGACGGGTACTTTGCCGAATTGTTGCCCGACCAGAAACTGGATAAACTCAAGGTGATTCAGGATAAAGGCGAGTTTGTTGCCATGACCGGCGACGGAATAAACGACGCTCCGGCGCTGGCATCTGCCGATGTTGGAATTGCCATAGGTTCGGGGACTGATGTTGCCGCCGAAACAGCCGACATTGTTTTGGTGAACAGTAATCCTAAAGATATTTCGGCGCTGCTGCATTTCGGAGAGAAAACCCATCGGAAAATGATACAGAATTTTATTTGGGCTACCGCTTATAATGTGGCTGCAATTCCACTTGCTGCCGGAGTTCTGATCAGCTATGGAATAATGATCAGCCCGGCATTGGGAGCAGTATTAATGAGCCTAAGTACCGTTATTGTTGCCATAAATGCACAATTACTGAAAAAAGGAATCAAGTAACACTTAAAATTAAAGCTATGTTTAAAATAATTGATATTACAAAAGAAGAGTTGATTGCTCTTGAAGTTGAAGGAAAATTGACAGAGGAAGACTACAACAAAATTACGCCGTTGATTGAAAAGGCGGTTAAAGATTTTGGAAAGGTTAAATTGTATGTCCAGCTAAATTATGTGGATGGGATTTCGCCAAAAGCATTTTGGGAAGATGTAAAAACCTATCTGAAACATTTTAATCACATGAAGAAAATTGCGGTTGTTGGAAAATCGCGTTGGGAAAAATTGTGGTCAGAACTGGCCGCACCATTTATTTCAGGCGAGGTAAAATATTTTGAATTTACGGCCATTGACGAAGCCCGGGAGTGGGTTAAAGATTAATTATAACCTGAGTTCGAAGTTAAAATAGCTCACAGCTTTAGCTATTTTTAGACAGAAACTTTCAACGGTTTTCGAAGTACTATCGGGATAATACAAGAAAATTGTTGGAAGTTTATGGCAAAAAGAGCAAAGCCAAGAATGGAAAGTCCTTCTCACGCCATCTTTCCATTTAGAATTCTTTAAAATAACCCGTTATTCCTGCATAATTCTATATGGAAATCTGACGCAATTATGACTTTCTGTGATAATATTTAAAAATCGAATTCAGGTTTATACACCAATATCAATTGTTGTTTAACCGGTTGCGGCATTCAATTGCCCAACCGGTTTTTTATGCAAAAAAAAATGCCGAAACGGCATTTATATTCTTACAAACTGATATTCACCAAATCATCGCCGGCCCCCAATTCTTTTAAGTAGCCTTTTATATCGGCAGCAAAATTTTCAGGTCCACACAGGTAAAACGGTTGGTCGAATTCTCCAACTATATTTTTAAGAAAAGCTTTATCAATTCTTCCGTAGTAATGAGGCTTCTTATTTTGCTGCGTCAGCAGTTTTATAAAATTATTCCCCAATATTCTCTTAAACTCCTCATCCAGAAAAATATCGTCTTCTGTTTTGTTCGAAAATATCAGCCGGCTTCCATCTACCGTTCCATCAACTTCCATTTGCCTCAAAAGTGCGATAAAGGGAGTTACCCCGGTTCCGCCGGCAATAAATACTCCCGGCCCGTTATTTTTAAACGAGTCCCAGGCATCAGAAATCAATAAATGATCACCCTTTTCCAGTTTTGAAAGTGCCAATGTTATTCCCTCGTGTTTTGGATAACACTTTATCGTTAATTCCAAATCTTCATCCATATTTAAGCTGGTTAAGGTAAACGGTGCTGCTTTATCTTTAAATTCCGGATCATCGAGTGTTACTTCAACCGCCTGCCCGGCTGTGAACGAAAATCCCTCGGGTTTTTCAAGGGTAAATTGCATTACATTATGCGTTAACCAGTTTTTTTGTTTAATCTCTATCTTGTGTTCCATTATTCTGTTTAATTACTTGTTCTTATTTGGTGTTACATTCGGACGTGTCATTTCACCGGGTTTTACCCATTCATCAAACTGCTTTTCATCAACCAGTTTCAATTCTGCTGCAGCCTTTTTTAAACTACACTTTTGGGCATGGGCATATTTGGCAATTTTTGCGGCTTTGTCGTAGCCAATATGCGGCGTAAGCGAAGTCACCAACATCAACGAATTATTTACATGCGCATCAATTTTTTCGGTATCGGGAGTTATTCCAACCAAGCAGTTTTTATTGAATGATTTGCAAGCATCTGCAAGCAATGTTGCCGATTCAAGGAAATTAGCAATCAGCACAGGTTTAAAAACATTCAACTGAAAATGCCCGTAAGAATTGGCCACCGAAATGGTTGTATCGTTACCAATAACCTGGGTACAAACCATTGAAAGCGCTTCAATTTGTGTTGGATTCACTTTCCCCGGCATAATCGACGAACCGGCTTCGTTTGCGGGAATATTCAATTCTGATATTCCGGCTCGCGGCCCCGAAACCATTACACGCAGATCGTTTACAATTTTTAGTAAACTGACGGCCAACTGCTTTATTGCACCGTGCGATTGCACAAAAGCATCGTGCCCGGCTATCAATGCAAACTTATTTTTGGCCTTTGTAAATGGCAGTCCTGTTTCGTGGCTTATTTCATTTACAATTTCATCGTCGAAACCTTCCGGAGCATTCAATCCCGTTCCAACAGCAGTTCCACCTAATGGCAGCTCCTGCAATTCGGGCAAGGTATTTTTTAATGCATTTATTCCTTTTTCAATTTGGGTAGAATAGGCAGAAAATTCCTGGCCTAAAGTAATCGGAACGGCATCCATAAAATGGGTTCGGCCAATTTTTACGATCGCTTTAAACTCCTCCGATTTCTTTTGAAAAGTATCATGCAGCTCTTTAAGCGCCGGCAACAAATAAGCTGTTAGCTTTTTGTAAGCAGCAATGTGCATGGCAGCCGAAAAAGTATCGTTTGATGACTGTGATTTGTTCACGTCATCAATTGGGTGCAGCACGATGTTTTCCCACTGAAAATCGTTTTCCACAATTTGTTTTACCCGGTTGGCGATCACCTCGTTACAATTCATGTTGGTATGCGTTCCCGAGCCGGTTTGCCAAATTACCAACGGAAAATGGTCATCCAAATTTCCGGCTAAAATTTCGTCGCAAGCTGTTTCTATCAACTGCTTTTTGTTGGTAGAAAGTATTCCCAATTTGTGATTACTCCGGGCAGCTGCTTTTTTAATAATCGCAAAAGACTCGATAATCTCGGCAGGCATCGATGCCTCCCTCCCGATTCTGAAATTCTCTAACGACCGCTGTGTATGCGCTCCCCAAAGTTTTTTCTCCGGTACATTTATTTCTCCCAGTGTGTCTTTTTCAACGCGATAATTCATAACTCCTCCTTTAATTCTGTTTTCTTGTTTTCCCTTATATCCTGTTCTAAATCGTTGCTAAATTTCATCGATTTTGGCGGCCAGAATAAAGTCGTTGGGTGACAAGCCACCAATGTTGTGCGTACTGATTTCAACATCAACCGAACCATAGTGAACACCTAAATCGGGGTGGTGATCTTCCTCATCGGCCAACACAGCAATTTTTTGCGCAAACGCAATGGCTGCGTTAAAATCCTTTACAGAAAAACTCTTCCGAATTTTCTTGTTATCCACTACTTTCCAGTCGTCATTTATTTTCTCCTTAAAATGCTTGATTTCTTCAGCACTTAGCGGAGTTGTTTCTTCTTTGCACGGTGTACAGTGCTTTTCTTTTAATTCACTCATAATCTGAATATTTTATTTGCAGGAAAATGCCTGTGTAAGTCATTTATGAAAATAATGTGCCACAACGGAAATCGCTGATTTAAAGCAATTACGTTAAAGTTATGCGGGTACAATTTCCACAAGTTGTGAAATGAAACCACAACTTTATAATCCCGGCGAAGCCGCTTTTCCATTGAAACATATCCCCTCTATAAAAACGAACAATAGCGTTTTCGTTTTGTTTCTAATTCAGTAACTTAAACCCGAATTCTATTACCAATTAAACTGAACTTAGATCATGAAAGAAAAATCCGACGAAAAGAATCCTCAAAAAGAAATGAAGCGCCGCGAGTTTATCCGCGCAAGTGCTACTTTTGCTGCCGGAGCCGGAATTTTAGGGCTGAGCAGTTCTAAAGCTTTTGGTGCCGGCGACGACTCCGTAGCACAAACCACAATCGAAAGTGTAACTTTAAACAACGGAGTACAAATGCCAATTTTAGGTTTTGGGACCTTGTATTTGAATGGCGAAACGGGTGCGCAATGTGTTGCGGATGCCATTTCATTGGGTTATCGGCTAATTGACACCGCCACGGTTTACGGCAACGAAGAAGCGGTTGGCGCGGGCATCAAAAAAAGCGGTATCGACCGCAAAGAACTGTTTGTTACATCAAAGCTTTGGGTAGATGATTCAGGTTATGAAAAGGGCAAGGCTGCTTTCCAGACTTCGCTTGACAAACTGGGCCTCGATTATCTTGATCTGTACCTCATCCACCGTCCGAGGGGCGACGTAAAAGGCTCGTGGAAAATCATGGAAGAATTGCACAAAGAGGGCAAGATAAAAGCCATTGGCATTAGTAATTTCGAGGATCACCAGATTGATGAACTGCTGGAATATGCCACCATAAAACCGGCCGTTAACCAGATTGAAACACATGCTTTTTTCAATCAAAGCAAAGCACGAAAATCGTTACTGAATTACGGTGTTCAAATGGAAGCCTGGTCGCCGTTTGCTCAGGGCCGAAACGAATTATTTACCAACGAAACGCTCGCTGCCATTGGCAAAAAGTACAATAAAAACAATGCGCAGGTAAGTTTGAGGTGGCATTATCAGCGCGGTATTGTTGCCATTCCACGCTCATCGCAAAAGGCACACATGGCGGAAAACCTTAATATTTTTGATTTCGAACTCAGTGATTCGGATATGAAAACCATCGCCGCTCTGGACTTGAATAAAACCCAGTTTCCGGAGTGGGAATAGTTACCGAACAACCACAATATTTATCGAAAGCGGGGCCAGTTTAATGGCTCCGTTCTTTTTTAACGGTTTTTCATCGATCGACACCACACTCTCCTCACCGATTGCATTGCGCGAGTTTTCATTCGGGGCAGTCATTTCAACAAGTGATGCAGTTGACATTTTTATATCAGCAAAATCCAGTTTTACAGTTTGCTCCTCATCACTGCGGTTAACTACAAAAACACAAAGTTCATCATTGTCATTGTTATAGGTTGCTGAAATATCCATCGCTTCAATAGTTTGATCTTCGGCAAGAAGCGGCATATCTTCGACTTCAAATTTCATCAACTGGTCACCAACATACTTCCTGAAATACTGCAGCGGATAATACACTGTTTGCTCAACCGAACCCTCGTCGTTGGCCAAAATTGCCCCCAGAATATTTGCAGATTGCGCCCAATTGGCCATGGTTACATTTTCGGCCTGCCGGTGAAACACATTTAAAAATGAAGCTGTTGCCAACGCACTTTTCCAGGTATATTCGCAATCGAGGTTGTATTGTCCTCCACAGGTGTTGTCCCAAATTCCCCATTCGTCAACCGATATTTTTATGGCTCCCTTGCGTGGCGGAAAACGGTACCATTTCGAGAAATTCTCCACTTTGGCAGGAAACTGCTGAAGGTAATCTCCCAGCTCGGTCAAACTTGCATCGAAACGGGTAATATTTTTATAAATCGAATACGGATCATCGGGGCTGTTTCCCACGTACCAGTGCAGCGATATGTAATCCACAATCGGCGACAAAGACGCTAAAACCGGATCGTTCCAGTCGAACTTAAACGGATCGGCCACCACAAATAATTTGATGGTTGGATCAGTCAATTTCATCAATTTGGCGTAGTACCACGATTCTTCGGCATATTTCTCCGGATCTTGTAAACGCCCGGCATCTTCGCGTGCAGCCTCTTCATTTCCAAGGCTCCAGAACTTTACATTATAAGGTTCTTCCGTTCCGTATTTTCGGCGCAGATTGGCATAATACGTATTGCCGGTTCCGTTGCAGTATTCCACCCAGTTAGCGGCCTCCTCGGCAGTTCCCGTTCCCATGTTTACCACAATGTAGGGCTCGGCACCAATCTCGCGGCAATATTTTATGTATTCGTCGGTTCCAAAATGATTGTCTTCCACGCCTCCCCAAATCAGGTTGCGGCGCGCCGGACGCTCTTCGCGAGGCCCGATACCATCTTCCCAATGGTATATTTTCATCACCGTACCGCCCGGATAACGCAACACCGGAGTATTCAGCGCTTTCATTTTTTCCAATACATCGGTGCGAAATCCGTTTTCATCCGACAGCGGCGAATCTTCCTGAAATATTCCGCCGGTTATACTGTTTCGCAAATACTCGATAAACTGCCCGTAAATATTCGGCGACACTTCAACTGCTTGTTCAGGTTTCGAGATCGTTATTGTGGTTTCCTGCGCATAACTATTTTGAAAAGCAAACAATAGAACCAGCGTCAAGAACAGCGTTATCTTTTTAAGCGAAATATTCATAATTTGTGATTTTTTATCCGAAATAAATTTGCCCTCAAAAATAGAACAAGCACCCGGTTTTGTCCTGTTCCGGCAATGCATTTTAATAATTTATTTACCCTTCAATTTATTGATAAATGGCGTTTCCAGCGCCCAAAGTTTAGAATAATTTCCATTTTGCTGAATTCATTATGGTCAGTTCGCACCCCACAAATCAGCACAACTATTTAATAAAACGACCCCAGAGTCTTTAATTTTACATTGTGATTGGAAATCATTAAATCATTTCGGGCCTTTCACTTTTCGTAAACATTTCAAACCCAATGTTTACTGCAAGTTGAAGATCCCAAAAAAGTTCGCCTATGAAAGCACTTTTATTAATTACTGTTTTTAGTTTGGTTACTTTGGTAAGCCATGCCCAGTGGACCGATCAAACGACAGCAATGAAACCACACAATTTATATTCGTCGGGAGAATATGTTGTTGGTAACCAGCAAGCCGGGAATATCGGTTTGAGCTATACCTACAACAACAAGTATATAGTTAGCGTTGGCTACACCGCCACATTCAAATCAGCGGTTTCACCATCCGATAATTTTCTGAAATCAGGCTCGAACATAACATCTGCCACCTCGGCCGAACCGTTCGAAAACGCTGAGAACCTGCATATGATGGTAGGACGAATTCTGAGCCTGAATCATAAAAAGAGCATGCGTGTTGTTCTTCAGGCCGGACCGGGAATTGCCACATTTCGCGAACCTGAATTTGCATTGGTAAACTCAAACAGCCAGTATAATTTCGAGACCAAAACATCAAAAAAGTTAAGCCTGGTTTTAAATCCAAAGCTCGAAATGCCTTTGCACTCAACGGTTGGATGCTCGGTTGGGCCAATGGTTGTTGTAAACAGCAATCAAACTTATATTGGTGCCGGAATCGGAATTATGTACGGATTGATTAGAAACAATTAATAAAAAACAGCACCCGTTTTTCAACTACAATCCTCACTCAGCAAACGAATTAGTCTATCAACTTCCTTGACTCCTAAAAAACCCTCAGTAATTTACTGATATTTTGTTAAGTATTTATTACCTCCGCGCTTCATTGTTTCCGACAGTTTTGGTATCTTTAGACCAATTGACGCTTGAAGATTAAAACCCTAAGTGATTTTTTGCTATGTTGGTACCAAACAATGAGATAGAATTTATGAAAAAAATCCTGGCGATTGATGATAATAACATCAACCTGGAACTGATTTCGCAGATTGTGAAGGTATATTACCCCGATTTTAAATTTATTGGCGCATTAAGCGGCCAGGAGGGTATAACTATTGCACAAAATGAAAATCCCGATCTGATTTTGCTGGATATTATGATGCCGGATCTCGACGGGTACGAAACCTGTAAATTGTTAAAGCAGAATAACCGGACGAAACAAATACCAATTATAATGGTATCGGCTTTGGGTCGCGACAGTGTTGAACGTACCAAAGGATTGAATGCCGGAGCTGATTCTTTTATTTCAAAACCGTTCGATCAGGTTGAATTAAAAGCCCAGATAAATGTTGCGTTGCGTATAAAATCGTACCAGTTGCAACTTAAAAAGTTAAACTCGGAAGTTACGCTGGTTGAAGAGCGCGAAAGACGACGCATTGCCGAAAATCTGCACGACAGTTTGGGTCAAACACTGGGGCTGGCATTTATGAACTTGTCGTCGATTGACGCCGAGGATTGTTCGCCGGCCATAAAAAACACCATCAAGTTTACCTCAAAATTGCTCAATAAAGCCATTGAAGAATCGCGGCGATTAACTTACGATTTAAGTCCGCCAATACTTTATGAACTGGGTTTACTTCCCGCCATTCAGTGGAAACTGGAACAGTTTGAGAAAGACTTTAACATCAAAACAAATCTGATTGTAGAGAACAAACGTACGCAACTCAGCAAAGAGAATAACATCTTTCTGTATCGCACAGTTGGCGAGTTGCTTGCAAACACTTATAAACACGCCGAAGCCACAGAGGTTACCGTAAAACAGGAAACCAACAACGGGATGTACTGTATTTCGGTAGAAGATAATGGAATTGGGATTGACAAATCGCCGTCGAAAGAGGTATCAAACAAAGGTGGTTTTGGGCTGTTGAGTATTGAAGAGCGAATTGAAAGTTTAAACGGTACATTCAATATTGAATCGCTGGAAAAAGGCACAAAAGCCGAGATTGAAATACCGTATTCTCTCGAACAAAATTAGGCTGTTAATAATCGGTTATTCGGGCATTGAAACCAGAATTTCCACCGACCAAAAGAATAAAAAGATATGAAACGAGCAGGTAAAATATTATAGGCTAAAAAATACTGCTGGTTCCGCACTATACTAACAACAAACAATTTAATAGTATGAAAATAAAGGTTATAGTTGCTGACGATCACCAACTTTTCAGAGAAGGTTTAATCAACCTTTTACACTCGGCTGACAACATTGAAGTTATTGCCCAGGCTGAAAACGGACAGGATGCAATAGACAAAGTGGAAGCATTTAAACCCGATGTGCTTTTGGTTGATATTGCCATGGAAAAATTAAACGGCATTGAGGCGACCCGGATTTTGAAAGAAAAAATGCCGGAGGTAAAGATCATTGCAGTATCGATGCACTCCGACAAACAATATGTAAAAGGAATGCTGGAAGCCGGTGCCGACGGTTACCTTTTAAAAAATTGCACCTACCGCCAACTTACCGATGCCGTAAACTCGGTGCACGACGGTAAAAAATTCCTGAGCGAAGACATTACCGAAATTGTTATTAACGGCTACTTAAATTCGAGTGCCGACGATAACGATTCTTACTCGCAATTATCCGATCGCGAAAAAGAAATTTTCCTACTTTTTGCCGAAGGAAAATCGACACGCGAAATTGGCGACAAACTTTTTATCAGCGTAAAAACAGTTGGTACACACAAGCAAAATATTCTTGAAAAGCTGGATTTAAAAACCAACTCCGACCTTGTAAAATATGCATTGAAAAAAGGATTGATTCAGCTCGATTAAGCAGGATTACACATAACAAACCAAAACTTAATTAAACCGAATGAAGATGAATGTAATTGTTTTAGGTGCCGGACTTGTAGGAAGTTCAATTGCCAAAGATTTATCGAAAAACCACCAGGTTACCAGTGTCGACTTTGACAAAAAAGCATTAGACAAGTTTTCTGCGTTCCCCGAAATAAAATGCATTCAGGAAGATCTGAGCCAACCTGAAAATATAAAATCATTGGTTGCCGACTACGATTTGGTAATTGGCGCCGTTCCGGGTTTTATGGGCTACCAAACCATGAAAGCGGTAATTGAAGCCGGAAAGAATATGGTTGACATTTCGTTTATGCCCGAAGATTTTTTGTCGTTAAACGGATTAGCACAAAAACATAAGGTTTGTGTTGTGGCCGATTGTGGCGTTGCTCCCGGTATGGGAAATATCATTCTGGGGCATCATAATCAGCAAATTACAGTAAAATCATACGAATGTTTGGTTGGCGGTCTGCCTGTTATTCGCGAGTGGCCGTATGAATATAAAGCCGTGTTCTCGCCCATCGACGTTATTGAAGAATACACCCGTCCTGCACGTTATATCCAAAATTACGAGCTGGTAGAAAAAGAAGCACTCTCCGATCCTGAATTAATTCATTTTGATGGCATTGGCACACTTGAATCGTGGAATTCCGACGGGTTACGTTCGCTGATGCAAACCATGAAAAATGTGCCCGACATGATTGAAAAAACACTGCGTTACCCGGGATGCATCGAGTACCTTCGCGTTTTAAGAGAATCGGGATTTTTCTCGAACGATCCGGTTGAAGTGAACGGAGCAAAAGTTCGGCCAATCGATGTTACGGCGAAATTACTTTTTCCAAAGTGGCAACTGAAACCCGGCGAGGAAGATTTTACTATCATGCGCATCGTTATTAAAGGAGTGGAAAACGGAGCAGAAAAAACGTTTACCTATCATCTGCTCGACAAATTCGACCGCGAAACGCAAACCATTTCAATGGCACGAACAACCGGTTATGCCTGTACTTCGGTTGCCAACCTTGTGCTCGACGGTACCTTTAATTCGGTTGGCGTAAACGCGCCCGAAGCAGTTGGCGCACAGCCCGGAAACCTCAGTTACATCTTCCAATACCTGAAAGAACGTGGCGTCATTTACCTACTTTCAGAGTAGTTGTAAGGAACTCACTTAAAATTATTTTAACCTTTACCCAAAGCCAATTATCTTTTGTAGCAAATTGCTATTTTTGCACCATGGAAATGATTATTGGATTTGGCTTTTTATTACTCACCTTTATTGGTGTTTTTCTTTTAGTAAAAGCGAATAAAAAAGACGGGAAGACAGAGACAAAACAGGAAGAAGTGGTTGCTCCACCTTCCGACTGTTGTGGTGCTCACGAGATCTGTGAATTCGATCAGATGAAAATGAACGAATCGGTTATTGAATATTACGACGACGAGGAATTGGACGAGTATAAAAATGTGGACGAAAATTCATACACAAACAACCAGATAGAACAATTTCGCGAAGTTTTGTACACCCTAAAAACCGACGAAATAAAATTCTGGCTACTTAGCATTGAGCGCCGCCACATTCAACTTCCGGCCATTTTAAAAAGTGAAGCCAGAATGCTAATGGCCGAAGCATAAACATTTCACTCCCCTATTGAACCTCCCATTAATTTTCCCGTTGAGTTAAGAGCTTTGTGAAGTTACGTTCTTATTCAACAGGAAATATTTTTATCTTCATCAAATCTTTGTGTAAAACCGTTCATTTTTACACGCATTTTAATCCAATTAGGGAAAACCAACAATTGAAGTCCTATGAAAAACATTTTGTCACTACTTGTTCTTTTAATCATTTCAGCAAGTTTATCGGCCCAAACAGAAAAACGACCACTTACTTTCGATGATATTTTGAAGTGGAACAGAATTACCGAAACACATCTCTCGAACAACGGGAAATACGTTGCCTGGAAAGAAGAACCTTGGAAAGGTGATGCAACATTGAAAATCAGTACTCCCGATGCGAAAGAAATAGCGTCTTTCAACTACGGAACGAAAGCAAAGTTTACAGCTGATTCAAAATTCCTGATTTTTACGGAAGTTCCACCGGCTGATACAATTCGCGCCCTGAAACTGAAGAAGACGAAAAAGGAAGACCTGCCTCAGAATAAATTGGTTGTTTTCAATATCGATGAAAATGAATCGGAGAAAGTTGAAAACCTGAAATCGGTTAAAGTACCTGAAGAATGGTCGGGCTGGATCGCTTATCAGGCGGAAGATCCAAGTGATTCTACGAAAAACAAAAAGGACAAAAAGCATCCGTTGTTCATCAAAAATCTTGACGACGGATCAACAAAAACATATCCTGCAGTTAGCAGTTACGAACTGGCGAAAGACCAGCCATTCATCAGTTTTATTTCTGAAGGCGACAGTACTTTTTCAGCCGGAGTTTACCTGCTTGATCTAAAGAATGAAGAACTCTCTCCAATTTTGGAAGCAGAAGGAAAATTCGAACAACTTTGTATTGCCGACAATGGTGGACAACTTGCTTTTTTGGCCGATACAACCGATGCTGACAAGCCGTCGTTTGCACTTTATTACTGGGGCGGAGATAATGAAACCGTTGTCGCCGACAACTCCAACGATGCCATTCCTGAAAACTGGGCAATAAGTGAAAACGGCAATCTTTCATTCTCGGATAACGGCGAACGTTTGTTTTTTGGAACGGCTCCAATTTTACCGGAAAAAGATACTACAGTACTGGAGGAAGAAATCCCTGCACTTGATGTTTGGACCTGGAATGAAGAGCAACTTCAAACCGTTCAGCTCAACAATCAAAAACGAGATTTGAAAAAAACCTATTTGGCAGTTGTTCATCTCGACGCACAAAAAACAGTTCAGTTGGAAACAGAACAATTTTCGCGAATACGGGAAATACAAAATGGCGACGCCGATAAATTGCTGGCCTACAGCAACCGCCCCTACGCAGTGCAAACGATGTGGGAAGGCGGACCGTATCACAACGATTTTTATTTGGTTGACATCAACTCAGGTGAAGCTGAAAAGTTTAAAACCGACTGTCGTGCTAATCCATCAGTTTCTCCCGACGGGAAATTTGTGTATTGGTACAATGCCGTCGATACCACCTGGAATACCTACGAAATTGCAACCGGTAAAGAATATCAAATTACACAACCAGAAACGATTCAGGCAGCCGATGAGCTAAACGATCGACCAATGTTGGCAAGTTCGTACCGAGATGCAGGTTGGCTTAAAGACGATGAAGCAATTCTGATCTACGATCGTTACGACCTGTGGAAAGTGGATCCAACAAATTCTGCCGCTCCGGTAAATCTGACAAAAAATGGCAGAACTGAAAAGATCAGCTATCGACTGGTTCGTTTTAATCCGGAACCGAATACAGGAATCGATCCTGAAGAAACGGTACTACTAACAGGGAATAATGAAGTTTCGCGTGCCGATGCCTACTACGCTTTCGATCTGAGTAAAACCAAAGCTCCGGAAGCGATTTTCAGTCAGAATTACAAGTTAAGCAGACCCAAAAAAGCAAAGGATGATGATATGATCATTTTTACAAAAGAGGATTTTGAAACCTACCCGAACCTGATTGCAACCGATCTGCGTTTTAAAAAGGAAACACAAATTAGCGATGCTGCGCCTCAGCAAAACGAATTTAAGTGGGGAACTGCCGAATTGGTAACCTGGCGCTCGCTCGACGGTTTGGTTTTGGAAGGCACTTTGCACAAACCTGTAGATTTTGATCCCAACAAAAAATACCCGATGATCGTGAATTTTTACGAAAAAAGTTCGCAAAACCTGTTGAGCTATCGCATGCCGGAAAATCATCGTTCAACCATCGATTATCACTACTACACCAGTCATGGTTATATCATTTTCAATCCTGATGTTTATTACAAAGAAGGATACCCGGGCGAATCGGCTTTTAACTGTGTGATGCCGGGCATTACTTCGTTAATCGACAAAGGTTTTGTTGACGAAGCGCATATTGGCGCTCAGGGGCACAGTTGGGGCGGTTATCAGGTTGCCTACCTCGCAACACGAACCAATATGTTTGCAGCTATTGAATCGGGAGCTCCTGTTGTAAATATGTTCAGTGCTTATGGTGGAATTCGCTGGGGATCGGGATTAAACCGATCGTTCCAGTACGAGCACACACAAAGCCGGATCGGAAAATCGATTTGGGAATCTCCATTGCGTTATCTCGAGAATTCGCCGTTGTTTACTATCGACAAGATCAACACGCCGATTCTGATCATGCATAACGACGATGACGGTGCAGTGCCATGGTACCAGGGAATTGAGTTTTTTATTGGCTTGCGACGTTTGCAAAAACCAAGCTGGTTGCTTAATTACAACGAAGCCGACCACTGGCCAACAAAACTTCGCGATATGCACGATTTCCAGATTCGGATGGCGCAATTTTTCGACCACTACCTAAAAGGTGAGCCAATGCCAAAATGGATGGACGAGGGTATTCCTGCAATTAATAAAGGCGTTGAAATGGGGTATGAACTGGTAGATTAAAAAAAAAGCGATGTACTTTCTGTAAGGTACATCGCTTTTTCGTTTTCGCTATTTTATGGAGTTATAAATCTCCATAGCCTCCTCAAATTCTTCTTCCATCACACGGATTTCGATACCAATATTAGAAGGACTTCCGCTAAAAGTACCATCAACAGTACTTGTGATCTCGTTTACCAGCATAAATTTGATGCCGGCTTCGTCAAGCATTTCTTTGAACAACATGTATTTCATGTCGAAATTGCTCGTGAATGTTGCGACGGTTACAGCTTTACTCATTGTGTTTATTTTTATTCTCTTTTAGAAATTCAGGCAATCGGTCTCCCAGAAAATAATTCCAACCTGCCCTACAGCTTTCGTTTTTAAATTCTTGTATATCATCCGGAAAATCTTCCAGAACAGTTTGCGATAACGTTAGTTTTGCCTGCCCCTTCTCGTCAATCAAATCAAAACAAACTACAGAATCTCCCGGGTATTCAAGGTATTTCCACGAATAACAGATCTTTGTTGGTGGATTCACATCAATCACTTTCCAAAGGTGTGTAAACGTTCTCTTCCCTGACTTTACTATGAATTGGGAAACGGAGCCAATTTCGGGTTGAAAATGGTTGATATTATCGAAATACCATTGCTTCATTTTGGCTAAGTCAGTTATGGCTTGCCACACGTTTACAACCTTGGCATCGAGCAGCTGCTCAACAATTATCCTGTCTCCCTTTTTCATTCTACGGAGTCCGGTTAACACGAAGGTGCGTTAATCTTCATTACCTTTTTTGGTTTCGATAATCACCACTCCGTTTGCACCGCGTGCACCATAAATTGCCGCGCTACCATCTTTAATTACGTTAACGCTTTTCACCTGCGAAGGCACCAGCGTATTCATAATGGTATTATCCACCTGCATGCCATCAACAATAATTAATGCAGCGCTGCTGAGGTTTATCGAATTTTGTCCGCGGATAATTATATCGCCGTTGCTTTGTACCTGCACACCGGCGAAACGACCACGCATCAGATCGTACATATTGGTGTATTGTGAAAAATCGACATCGTCGTTTGTCATTTGGGCCAGTGCATTCAGGCGCTCACCATCTTTTACGTAGCCGTAACCAATGGCATATTCCCGGGCTTTGTCGCCGGGTTTAAGCTTCAAATTAACGGCAACTATTTTCGTCTTTTCCTCCAGTTTAACATTCTGGTTAACGAATCCTTTCGCAGATATTTTCAGTTTATCCTTACCGTCAACTTTAACTTCAAACTGTCCAAGTGTATCTGTTTGTACAACTTCTTTTGAGCTTTTCACCATCACTTCGGCACCAACAATAGTTATACTGTCGAAAGTGGTTACAATTCCTTTTACATAACGTTCCTGGGCAATACTATTGACTGTGACTAAGCAGAATAGCGCAAGAAATACTAGAGAAATTCGGGTTTTCATTGTATTGGCTTTATTGTTTTATTGTTTGTTAAAGGTATAATAATTTAACAAAAAGCCAAGGTACCGAAATTACATTAAATGTTTTCTTTAGCAGGTGCTACACGTTTCACACGGTAAGGTTTTTTCTGTTGCGATTCGAAATAAGTACGCATCTGCAACTCGGCAATAATACCAGTTGTAATAAACTGAATACCACCCAATACCAACAAAATACCAAGTAACAACAGTGGTTTTCCCCAAATATCGTTACCCATAACTTTGAGCACGAGCAGATAGAAATTTATAAGCACTCCGATGGCAAGGGTGAAAATACCGATTTGCCCGAAAAAGTGCATCGGGCGTTGCAGGTACTTTTTAAAGAAAAGCATCAATACAAGGTCGCTCATTACACGCGTGGTACGGCTAAGGTTGTATTTTGATGTACCAAAAGTACGCGGACGGTGATTCACATCAACCTGCGTAATTTTTGTGGCACCTTCAAGCGTTACCAGTGCAGGAATATAGCGGTGAAGCTCGCCATAAATATGGATACTTTTAATGATATCGTTGGTGAAGATTTTTAGCGTACATCCCAGGTCTTTCATATAAATACCGGTAGCACGACGAATCAGATAATTGGCAATTTTTGATGGCACTTTACGCAGGAACATTCCATCTTTTCGGTTGGCACGTACACCCGCAACCATGTCCCATTCTTCTTCCTCGATCATTTTCAGCATCATCGGAATATCTGCCGGATCGTTTTGCAAATCGCCGTCAATCAAGGCTACAAAATCGCCTTCGGCCTGATCGATACCTGCCTGCAGTGCCGAACTTTGCCCGTAATTTCGTTTTAACTCTACCAATAAAAATCGGTCGTCGTTAATTTTCCGAATCTCTTCACGTGTTTTATCGGTCGATCCATCATCCACAAATATGGCCTCGTAGTCAATTCCTTCGAGCGCTGCTTTTATTTCTACTGAAAGTGGTTTAATGTTTTCTTCTTCATTCCAAACACATATTACGAGTGAAAGCTTTTTCATGATCTGTTCTTATCTGTTTTAAGCTGCATCAACACAAGCTTGATTTTGCGATTGCAAAGTTATAAATTCTGATTTACGATAACTTACTCAATTCCATTAAGTTTCCAAATGAACGAAAAACGTACGGTTTTATACAACCAATCGTGTAATCCGTGCTGGTATTCTATTGAAATTGCCTTTTTATTGTATTCTTTCCGAAGTTCAAAGTTCAGTTGCATAGGCCGGTCGCCATTATTTTTATAACCGAAATAACCCGACCACGATGGCGTAAAACGCCAGTTGTTTTTCTGAAAATCGGCACCTGCACCATAAAGTAAAGCATCGTTTTGCAGGTTCAGCTCATCGTTGGTTTGCCAACTGTAAAATCCCAACATGGCATGTGGGCGAAATAAAAATGTTTCCTGCTGGCCGTAATCTTTCGAGAAACTAAAATCAAACGAATAAGCCGGTGTGTCGGCAAAACGTGCACCTTCAAAATTGGTTCCCGATGCAGTTTTTAATATCGCCCGAAACATAGTATTTGGGAAAGCACGGTCTTTAAAAAGCTGAATAAGCGTAGAGAAATAGAAATCGCCGATGGCATAACCTTTTCCGTCTTTATCGCGCGAAAAACGTTCGTCCCGTATCTCTTCGGTGTAGGAATAGTGTTCGAGCAACACACCATACATTTCGATTGCAATTTTGTTTTGTGCAAAAGGGATGAAAGCCCGCCCCGAAATATCCTGTGTTGGATCGCCCGAAAAAAAGTGGCTTGATACGGTAAGCTCAAACTCCGTATGTCCTTCGATAAAACCTTTTTTTACCTCGGGAACCGACAAAGCGTTAGGACCGAAATAGGCAGGCGAAATGATCATCCAGTTTCGCCACCCCGGATCACCGCTTTCCCAGCCGTGTGCGTTGTTCCACCACGACCAGTCTTCCTGCGCCGAAACCAATTGCAGTGTACTTGTTAGTACAAGAAATATGATAAGTAATCGCTTCATTGCTAATTTACACCTGTTCATGCTTTTCGTGAAAAGATGACCTTTTCTGCCGGTTTTGTTTAGAGACATCAAATGTAAACGATTTTTTTATGCAGCCAATGCGCAGCTAGGGAAAACATGAAGTTGTGAAAAAAATAAGCCCCTCAGGATTACTGAAGGGCTTAAAAATTAAAGTTTAAGTTTCTCTCTTATACTTTGGGGTATGCCGTCTTTGTGCACCATAATGCACATCGTCTTGTAATTCACATACGGTTTAGAGGCGTAAAAATAACCATCGTATTTATTGTAATCGCCCCACGAGTTTTTCACTTTGTAGAAAGTATGTCCATCCTGATCTTTTGCAGTACCGATAATATGCATTCCGTGGTCGTCGGTAGTTTCATAATCGTCAAATGCTCTCTGACGCATTTCCTGGCTAACTACCAACTCCGGTACCGGATTATCCAGCTTATACAGTTCCTTTTCTTTGTCTTTTTGTGGCAGCGCCTCCCATTTTGCAATTTCAGCGTCGTCCATATTTTCTTCCGGAGCGGCCGGCAAAACAGCCACACCTTTGTTGCTTGTAGCAAATCCTTTTTCGCTAACATCGGCTGCCCACGCAATGGTAAAACCATTATTCAGCGAATAATCTATAATCGATTCCAATTCTTCAAGTGGCACATTGTACACTTCATCCCACGACCAGTTATCAGGAACTTCCAAAATAAATTTATCGTAGAACGGGTGGTGTGTATACGAAGTGATCTCCACATAATCGTCCATGTTCAATCCAACATAATCGCTGGCAAAACTTTGTGGTGTATATTGTTTTCCTTCGTATTCAAATTTTTGTGGCAATTCGCCTAAGTACGAATCCAAAGTACCGTCAATGGCTTCGTGCCAAACAGTACTCAGTTTACGGTTTCCGTTTTTCACAACAGCGTCAACATGCTCTTTCAGCACATTATCCATTTCGCCATGCACGTGTTTTTCTTCGCCGTAGTTCAAACCATCGTAAATCGATTCAGGAACAATACCATACGCACGAATCATATTGGTAACATCGTGAAAAGCTCCACCTGCCGAGAAATTCAGATTACCGTGCACACGTACGTGCTTTTTGGCTTTATCGGAATAGGTGTGCCATACAACAAACATTTCTGAAAGATCGACCTCCGGTTTTCCCAAACGCATCATTTCCGACTCCAGAAATGAAAGCCCCGAAAACGACCAGCATGTACCCGAACGGTATTGGTCTTTTACAGGCGTGGCCGCTAATGAAATCTCGTCTTCAAAAACATAACCTTTTTCCTCCTCCTTCTTATCATTCTCCGCAAATACACTCAGTGTGAATACCGCAATCAATACGGTAAAAATAAAACGCAACTTCATCAAATTAATAATTAAATTATTACCCCTCTTCTTTTGAATTAGCGTCAAAATTAACAATTTATTCTTTTTTGAAAAGAGAATTTAAGATAGACTTAATAAAAATTAGAGGTCGTTTTTCAGATTAAAAGTTATGTAACGATTTATGTGACTAAGGTCACTGAATTTCGAGGTAACGGAAGCAGTCAACCAGGTGATCATTTACCATTCCAGTGGCCTGCATGTGCGCGTAAATTACGGTCGATCCGACGAATTTGAAACCGCGCGCTTTCAGGTCTTTCGAAATCGCATCCGACAAATCGGTTTTGGCCGGCAATTCACCAATCGTTTTAAAGCTATTTAGAATCGGCTTGTAATCCACAAACTTCCAAATGTAGCGATCGAAGGTGCCAAACTCCTTTTGCACCTCGAGAAAACGTTGCGCATTATTTACACAAGCCCTAATTTTTTGCTGGTTGCGAATGATTGATTTATCCTGAATAAGTTCTTGAATTTTATCTTCTGAATACGTTGCAACTTTTTGCGGGTTGAAATGATCAAAAGCTTTACGAAAATTCTCGCGTTTGTTCAGAACGATCTGCCAGCTTAACCCGGCCTGAAATCCTTCCAGTACAAAGAATTCAAACAACTTATCGTCGTCGTGAATCGGCACACCCCACTCTTCATCGTGATATTTTATCATCAACTCGTTTTTTGTTCCCCAGGCACAGCGTTTACACATAATTTTAGATTTAAGTGGCTATTCGTTAAAAAACCTAACTGTTTATTACTTCCAACTATGAAAATACTATTTTTGTTTGTTTAGTAAAACAGGACGAAGTAACCCTGCAGAGAAAAGGTTACGAAAGAAATAAATAGATGAAGAAACTTACCATACTTTTTGCACTCTTGTTGTCGATGAGTTTCCTGGCCGAGGCGCAATTGAACATCAACCATTTTATCAGGGTTGGACGTACGCGCATATCAATTGGCAACTACACGGGGGCAATCGAATACTTTAATATTGTTATTGAATTTAAACCTTATCTGGCTGAGGCCTATTTGTACCGCGGAACGGCCAAACATTCGTTGGAGGATTACCGTGGCGCCATTGCCGACTACGATAAAGCGATTGAAATAAAACCGTACTACCCGCGTGCTTACAACAACCGCGGAATGGCTTACCACAACCTCCGACTGTATAAACGTGCCATTGAAGATTACGACCGGGCACTGGAATTTGATCCTACTGACGAATCGATATACAACAACCGCGGGATTGCCAAACTGGCGCTAAAAGACCTGGAAGGTGCCATTGAAGATTATGACAAAGCGCTGGAAGTAAATCCAAAATCGACACATGCGTTGATGAACCGAAGCAACGCAAAAATTGTAAGCGGCGATATTCAAGGGGCTATTGCAGATTTGAACCAGGTAATTATCATCAGGCCGCATTATGCTGCTGCGTACTTAAACCGTGGATTGGCCCGCTTTGAGCTGGAAGATTATGCATCGGCACTGCGCGATTACGACCAAAGTATTCGTTTTGATGCCACAAACGCCCTGGCTTTTAACAACCGCGGTATTGTGAAACACAAACTGGAGGACTACGAAAGTGCCATTATGGATTACGACATGGCCATACAATTGAATCCGGAAATGGCCAGTGCCTACTTCAACCGCGCTATGGCCCGCGAAATTTTGGACCGCCCCGGTTATGAGCAGGACTACCAAATTGCAGCCCGTCTTAATCCGCAGTTCGATTTAAGCCAGCGACGTATAAATGCCGAGCAGTTGGCTCAACAGCAACAGCAACAAAACAAACAACAGCAGAATTCATCTTCGACGCAAAATAATAATCAGCAAAATTCGCAGGCGAACCAGCAGGCGCTGGCACAACACAATCAGCAGCAATCGTCGCAGCAAAACAATGCCTCGGTTGACGATGAAAAAGCAGCTGAACAAAAACGCAAAGAAGAATTGGAAGCTGAAAAACGCCGGCGCCGGATGCGTATGGATCTGGTGGTTGAAAATACCCGCGATATTCCGGAGGAAGCCGAGGAAGTTGACGATGGCCGCATTCAGAATAAAAACATTGTAATCGATCTGCAGCCGATGTTCCTGATTACAGCCTTCGAAAAAAATGCAGTCGATTACGAACGTTTCCAATATTACAATATAGTAGTCGATGATTTAAATGCCGAGAACAACTACAATCCATTGCTCTCTATTTCGAACAAGCCGGTGACTACGTACCAGTCGGTTTTCGAGAACTTTATTTTGTTCTTTAACGAAAAGATCGAGGTGCAGGAAAATGCGCACAATTATTTAAACCGCGGTATTTTTTACAGTCTTACGGGCGATTACAACAGTGCGTTTGCCGACCTGGATAAAGCGATTGAGTTGGATGAAAAAACTTCGCTGGCCTATTTCACGCGTGCCAACACACGATATAAATTAAAAGAACAGGTGGAACTTTTGGCAGGAGTTGGGTCAACCAATTCGCTGACATTAAACGAAGGAAAGATTAACGACAACAACAACGAAAAACCATCGACTGTTGAATACCAGGAGATTCTCGACGATTATGCAGTGACGCTGTTCCTCGATCCCGATTTCTTTTTTGGCTATTACAACCGTGCGTTTATTAAACTGCGCCTTGGCGAATACCGGAGTGCTGTTGAAGATTTAAATCACGCCATCGACCTGGAGCCTGAGTTTGCCGAAGCTTATTTTAACCGCGGATTGACAAAAATCTACCTCGACGATATAGAAGGTGGAGCACTGGATTTAAGCCGCGCCGGAGAGCTGGGAATCGACGGAGCTTACAACATTATTAAACGCTACTGTAACTAAAAGCACGAAGATCGGAGCTTGAAGACCGAAGAAAGAAAAATGTCATCCTGAGCGAAGTCGAAGGGTGAACTTTATACCCAATACTTTTCAATTTGATTTTTTACTTTTGCCTTGTCACATTTACTTTTTACTTGAATTATGAATCAGCCACTCGCAGAACGCTTACGACCAAAAACTTTAGACGATTACATCGGCCAAGAACATCTTGTTGGGAAGGGTGCCGTTTTGCGCAAATTGATCGATTCGGGAAAAATAACTTCGCTCATTTTATGGGGACCTCCGGGAGTAGGAAAAACCACGCTGGCCCGTATTATTGCCAACACACTTGACCGACCGTTTTACACGCTCAGTGCCATTAACTCGGGGGTAAAAGATATACGCGATGTGATTGACAGAGCCAAAAAGCAACAGTTTTTCAGTCGCCCAAACCCGATACTGTTTATCGACGAGATACACCGTTTTAGCAAATCGCAACAAGATTCGTTGCTGGGAGCTGTTGAAGATGGTACCATAACGCTGATTGGTGCAACAACCGAAAATCCATCGTTCGAGGTGATCTCTCCCCTGCTCTCGCGCTGCCAGGTGTATATTCTGGAGCATTTGGATAAGGCTGCTTTGCTAAAGATTATTAAACAAGCCACAAAAAAAGATACCGTACTTAAGGAGAAAAAGATAACACTACGCGAAGATTCGGCCATACTGCGTTACTCGGGTGGCGATGCCCGGAAACTGTTAAATGTGCTGGAACTGGTTACCCTTGGCGAAGACGGCGATAACATTGTTATTACCGATAAAAAGGTAACCGACAAGCTGCAGAAAAACCTTTCGATATACGATAAGAAAGGCGAAATGCACTACGATATTATTTCGGCATTTATAAAAAGTATCCGTGGTGGCGATCCAGATGCAGCAGTGTACTGGCTGGCGCGCATGTTGGAAGGTGGAGAAGACATTAAGTTTATCGCCCGCCGTTTGTTGATACTGGCTGCAGAAGATGTTGGCCTGGCCAATCCAAATGCCTTACTGATGGCACAAAACACTTTTGATGCCGTGCATAAAATTGGCCCTCCCGAATCGCGCATTATTTTATCGGAATGTACGATTTACCTGGCTACCTCGCCAAAAAGTAATTCGGCCTACGAAGCCATCGACAATGCCATTGCACTGGTAAAACAAACCGGCGACCTGCCTGTGCCGCTACACATACGAAATGCACCAACCAAGCTGATGAAAGAAATTGGTTACGGCAAAGACTATAAATACGCCCATGCATACGAGGGTAATTTTGTGGAGCAGGATTTCCTACCCAAAGAGATTAAAAACAACCGCATTTACCAGCCGCAAAATAACGCTGCTGAGGTGAAGATTCTGGAGCGTTTGAAGAAGTGGTGGGGAAATAGGTTTTAATGGCGTAAAACCTCACAAAATGCCCCTCATGGATCCAAACGATAGATCTAAGCGATTATAAATGAAAAAGCCGAACTGCAAATGCAATTCGGCTTTTCAATATGGTAAAGAAAATTATTAGTCTTCTTTTTTAGCTTCGTCAGCTGACTCGTCAGCTTTAGGCTCTTCGGTTGTTTCTTCAGCTTTTGCTTCAGGAGCCGGAGCTTCTTCAGTTTTAACTTCTTCAACAACTTCAGCCTCTGCAACTGGTGCAGTAGCGTCAGCTTTTTTAGCACCACCACGACGTGAACGACGTTTTTTTGGTGCAGCAGCTTCTTCTTTTGCAGCCAACATAGCTTCGTTAAAGTCAACCAACTCGATAATACACATATCGGCGTTGTCGCCTAAACGGCTACCGGTTTTAAGAATACGAGTGTATCCTCCCGGACGGTCAGCAACTTTTACAGCTACTTCGCGGAACAATTCCGATACAGCATCTTTGTCTTGCAGGTAGCTAAAAACTACCCTGCGCGAGTGTGTTGTATCTTCTTTTGCCTTAGTAATCAGTGGCTCAACGTACATACGCAATGCTTTCGCTTTTGCAACAGTAGTTGAAAT
>NZ_CAJXTC010000002.1 GCF_913060805.1 uncultured Draconibacterium sp. | reverse complement strand
TGCTGTAATAAAAAAAGAAAAAGAGTACCTACAAAATTACATTAATCCCTTGTCTGTTTCATAAGAATAGAGAGGGAATGAGGGAGAGTCAACTGAAAATCGGATTGCTTTCATCACTGTTGTTGATTCCCAGGATTTCAGAATGTTTTTTGTTTCACTGTTTCGCTTGGCAATTATTTGTTAGAACAGCAATCCGAGGCTTATTGAGGCCATTTTGTTGTGCAGATCGGGTTCTGATTTGTATACCTCAACAAATCCCATATCGTAGTTTAAACCTACCTGTAAAGCCTTTTGGTTAAATACCGGAAACTCCATTCCCAATTCCAGTCCTAAACCGGCATCAAAATCTTTTGTGTCACTTTTCATATTGAACTTGGCATCATCCAGCTTTCCTTCAGCATCAAGCATGTAGCTTAAATACGGACCAACTGCAAAATACAAGCGTTGACCTTTTTTGAAACCGGCCTTTTCTCCTGCCGAAAATTCGGCTTTTACGGGCAACGATAAATACTGAAGTTTGTTCGTTACATCTAAATTGTCTTCGGTAAAACTGCGGCCTTTTTGTTGATACTCCAAACCACTTTTCAGGGCAAAACCTTCTGTAATCTGGTATTTTCCAACCAAACCAATAGTTGGGCTAAAACGCACATCGCAGTTATTGGCCAATTCCAGTAAATCTGACTGGCAGGCTGCACCGGCACCAATTTTAATTCCGTAACTCATTTGAGCTGATGATACCAGCGAAATTCCCATAGTTAAAACTCCAACCAGCATCAGGCTGTAGAGTCCTTTTCTTAAATTGTTTGTTTTCTGTTTCATTTTATTCTGTTTTCTAATTGTTTGTATATTTTGAACTATAATCTAAAATATTCGAAAAATGATGTAAAAAAATTTTAGGTACAGATCCCGTAAAAGAACATATCGATAACGTTATTGATCTTTTTTACCGACTCTTCCGTGGTTTTTGTTTTGGTTAAAAGTGGAACCTCAAAACCGATCATACAAGTAAGGATCGCTTCGGCGGTAAAATTGGCGTCAACAGGTTTAAATTCCCGTTTTTCAATGCCTTCATTAATAATTCCGGCAATCATTTCAACTTCAAAATCGCGGTAGTTATTCTGGATCTTTTCAATAAATGCGAAGGTTGCCAGGAAATTATCGTTTAAAGCAGTTGCCAGGTTTCCGCGTTGTACAAATCGTTTCATGCGTATATTCACGTAGCTTCTTAACTTATTCACGGCCGAGTTCGATGCATCAATTGCCTTATTTATTTCGGCAACTAATTGTCTGGCTTCGTGGGCAACAACGGCCTCAAAAACCTCTTCTTTATTCTTAAAATAATAGTAAAGCGAACTTTTACCTTTTCCTGCAGCATACGCAATGTCGTCCATGGTTGTTTTTTTAAAACCATAACGTTCAAAAACGATTCCGGCTGCTTCAATAATTTGTTGTTTCGAGTTCGCGCTCATAACTATTTTTTCTTTATTCGACGATTTTGTTCCAAATGTACAAGTTTTTTATTTTATATATAAATAGTATTACCTGATATGAGAAAGTTTTAGCCTGAATTGTCGTTTTTTAGAATTGAAATGAAGAATGATTTTTAATTGCAGAATCCTGCGAGGGAAAATATATTGTTTTCTATTTTTGCATCCATGCAAAAATTGTTCGTAATACTATTGATTCTTGCAGGCCTTAACAGTTTTGCACAAGATGACCGCCCATTTGAACTTTGGAACAAAAACCAGGTTGAAATAGAACCCTGGGATAAGATAAGTATAACAGTAGCGGAGAAAATCCATTATTCACCAAAACGGTCAACTCTCGATTTAAAATACGGTGAAATCCTTATTGGACACCAGGTTTTAAACTGGCTGGAATACGGTGCCGGTTTTCGTTTAAGTTCTGCAAACCTTCAGATTGGTGAGTGGTTGCAGGAAAATCGCCCGATGCTTTTTGTGAACATGGGACACGATTTTGGCAAATTTGAATTTGATTTTTACAACCGTTTCGAATACCGAACTTACAAAGTTTTAAATAACTACTTCAGATATCGTCAGTCGTTACGCATGAAATTTCCGGCAATTACCGATTGGGGAATGCAATTCTACTTACAGGAAGAGTCGTTTCTAAAACTGAATGGCTACGATACACACCTTGCCCGATTTTATTCCGGATTAACCGCCTTTGAAAAGGAGCACATAGAAATAAAAATCTACTATGCGCTACAAAGACAAGAAGTGCTGAATCATTGGTTATCGGCTGATATTCTTGGATTAAATCTGAGTTTCGAAATTTAATCCCGTCTCCCGACGATTAAACTAAACCGCTGAGATGCAGTCTAATCTGTTGATTTTTAGAATTAAAAACAGATAGCATGAAAAGATTAGCATTTTTATTGGTAGTTGTTCTGGTTGGAACAACAATGGCAATGGCTCAAAACAGGGGAGGACAGCGTCAGTTCGACCCGGAGGAAATGGCAAAAAGACAAACAGAGCAGTTTAAAACCGATCTGGAATTGAACGACACTCAGGCCGAAAAAATGGAGAAGGTACTGCTGGCCTCCTACAAAGAGATGGGAACTATGCGCCAGGAAATGAGTGGTGAAGAAGACCGTACTAAAATGCGGGAGAAAATGACTGCAATGCGAGAAGATCAACAGAAAGAAATTAAGAAAATCCTGACTGAAGAGCAGTTCGCAAAGTATGAGAAATTGATGGAAGAAAGAAGAGCCAACAGAAGAAGAGGAGCCGCTGGTGGTGGCGGACAATAGCGTTGAAAAAGAATATAAAAAAGAGGATTGACAAGATGTTGATCCTCTTTTTTTATGGTATCGCGGTGACCTCTATGCTTGGAAATTTCAGAGGTCACCGGATCGGTCCCATTTTGGGTGGTTTTTTGTAGTGAATTTAATGCTGCTTGTTTATTTGAAAGATGGAGGGATTTATTTGACAATGAATCCTAATTGGGGAGGGATGCTCAAAGCCAAAAGCCTTACTCGCTTTGCTCGTTCAGTCCTTTTTGTTTTTACTTTCAGTGAAATAAATTTCCCTTCAAACCAAAACAAAAAAGCCATCCGCTATTGCGAAAGGCTTTCAGCTTTGTCGGGATGACAGGATTTGAACCTGCGACCCCGTCGTCCCGAACGACGTACGCTACCGGACTGCGCTACATCCCGAATAAGGATGCTAATTTAAGTAAAAATTAAAAAAATTTTAGCCAACAGAAAAGAAAAAATTAGCAACAACTACGTCGGTTTTATTTATTATTTTGAGCATCAGTTCAAAAGACAGATTATGAAAGAATTAGAAAAAGTGGAATTGAGTAAAATCGGCACAATTTCAACACCACATAAAACCATCGCCAACATACCAATTCAGTCGGTTGGAGCAAAAGAGTACACCGGAATCATTGAGTTGGAATCGCATTTAACTGCGGCTTTGGAAGGGCTCGAAGGTTTTTCGAATCTGATTTTGCTTTACCATCTTCATTTGGTTGACGGTTATAAACTAAAAGTAAAACCTTTTATGGACGACAAAGAGCACGGTGTTTTTGCCACACGATCACCAAAACGCCCGTCGCCAATTGGCCTGTCAACGGTTGAATTGATAAAAATTGAAGGAAACAAAATATGGTTTAAAGGTGCCGATATGTTGGACGGAACGCCACTGATCGATATTAAACCGTTTTTCCGGCAAGTGGATAACCGGCCCGATGCCGTTAGTGGCTGGCTCGATTCAAAAGATGAAGATCTGCCAACCAAACATCGTTCCGATGATCGCTTTGCGTAATTTTACTACTTATCTTTTTTACGAAAAATACCTTTGATTTTTCTCCAAAGCTGGCCTTTTTCTTTGTCTTCTGCTTTTACATCCGGACGGTCTTTCAGGTTTTCCGCCTCTTTCTTACCGAAAATGCTGGCAAAGTTAAATCCGTGTTTTTCAATATCCAGCACTTCTTTGTATTCCGGTTCGTTTAGCATGGCCAGTAATTCCGGCTCCGGATCAGGGAAAGTGCTGTATTTCAGGTGCTCAAATTTTTTGTCGCGGTACGTTTTATAAAAGAACTTTCCTACAATTGGCAAAGCCATGTACGCACCTTGTCCGTATGTTGTTGTGCGGAAATGTACACGCGGATCGTCGGCACCTACCCAACAACCGGTTACCAGCTCGGGCGTGAGGCCGATAAACCAACCATCGGAGTTGTTTTGAGTAGTACCTGTTTTCCCGGCAAACTCGCCCGGCACTTTGTAAATGGTGCGGATACCTCGTCCTGTACCACCGTCAACAACGGCTTCCATCATATTAATTACGGCCCGGCAATTTTCAGGCGACACAACCGGCTCGTAAGGCAAATCATAATTGAAAGTTTCCAGGACTTTTCCGTTCTTATCAGCGATTTGCAACAGGTAATTCGCTTGTACCGGTTTGCCATCGTTTACAATGCCTGCAAAAGCCTCAACCATCTCTTTTAGCGATACTGAAGCCACTCCCAATGCCAGAGATGGATAATCGGGCAGGTCAGCAGAAATTCCCAAATCTCGTGCAATATCAATGGTTTCATCAATTCCGGCTTCCAATAATACATCAACCGAAACGGTATTTAACGATTTTGCCAAAGCTCCTTTCATCGAGTAGTAGCCACCATATTCGTTGTGCGAGTTCCGCGGTGCCCAATCTTTATATTCCTCGTAAACCTTGTATTGATTTACAAAATAGGTATCTGCCGAAATATCTTCTTCCAAAGCTGCCAGGTACACAAACGGTTTAAATGTTGATCCGGTTTGTCGCGGTGCAGTTACGTGGTCGTATTTAAAAAAGCGGTAATCAATTCCGCCCACCCAAGCTTTTAAGTGCGAACTGTGTGGGTCGATGGCAATGAAACCGGCATTCAGCATTTTCAGGTAATGCTTTAATGAATCGAGGCGCGAAACCTCCACATTTTCAACGCCGTCCCAGGTAAATAACGAGGCATGTGTTTTTTCTGAATATTTTTTTAGCTCTTCGGAATAATTGGCGCCACTGGTGTTCTGATTTTGTATGGCACTTTTTAACACCTCCGGATTCTCTCTGAAAATATCTCTCGATTTCCAGTGGTTATCGAATACCTTTTGCAGGTTTTGCATGTACTCTTTTACCGACTGCTGTGCATAACGCTGAAGATTATAATCGATGCTTGTGGTAATCTTCAACCCGTCAGTATAGAGATTATATGGTTCGCCGTTTTCGTTTACGTTGTCTTCGCACCAATCCAGTAATTCGGGCTTTAAACGCTCAAGAAAATAGGGTGCAGGTCCCTGATTATAGGAAATTAACCGATAATGCAATCCCAAAGGTTTTTCCTTGTATTTCTCAGCATCAGCGGCATTCAGGTAATTATTTTTCACCATCAGGTCGATCACCACATTACGGCGACCCAAAGCACGATCGGGATGCGTGCGCGGATTGTAATAGTTATTGGCTTTTAACATTCCAACGATCACTGCGGCTTCATGTACATCCAAACTTTTAGGTGATTTGGAAAAGAAACGCTCTGCTGCTACTTCGATACCAAAAATGTTTTCAGCAAATGAAACCGTGTTCAGGTATAAAGCCAGAATCTCCTGTTTGTTATAAATCCGTTCTAAACGATAAGCAATAATTGCTTCGCGCAGCTTATTTACCGGCATCGAAAATGGTCCGTAATCAACCCGAGGGAAGAGGTTCTTGGCAATTTGCTGGCTAATGGTACTTCCGCCTCCGGCAGCATCGTTACGCAAAATAATCGACTTAAAAAGTACCCTTGCCAATGCAATTTCGTCAATTCCGCGATGCTCGTAAAAGCGGGCATCTTCGGTAGCAATAAGTGCATTTATTACGTTAGGCGAAATTTCATCGAATGTGGCATAACTACGGTTTTCAACGTAATAACGGCCAAGTATTTTTCCGTCGACAGAATATACTTCCGAAGCCAGCGGGTTGTTGATCTGATGTAACTGTGATTTTGACGGAACCGGGCCCAAAACGCCCAGGAAGACGAGGATAAAGAATAAACACCCAAATAAAAAGAGTACTACTCCGGCCTTAAAAATAAAGCTTAGCAGCGGATATTTTTTACCTGTTTTCTTCGATTTGCTTTTTTTTCTTTTCACCGGCTTTTTGGTCCGGGAAGTTGTATTTGTTGTCTTTTTTGCCACGCGACAAAAGTATTATTAAAAACATTGCCCTTCATTATCAAACTCAATTGAAATGAAAATATTATAAACGAGGCTTTGTTTATAGTGTAAATAATTAAACAATCATTTCTTTTACGAAATACCAGGTCATCATTCCCGATGCAATAAGTTTCAGCAATGTTCCTGCCAAAAATCCCATAAACGATCCGAAACCTGATTTTAAGGCAGCTCCCGAATCTTTTCCGGCAGTAAGTTCGCCAACTACAGCGCCAACAAAAGGGCCGATTATTATGCCAAAAGGAGGGAAGAAGAACATTCCTATTACCAAACCGATAATGCTGCCCCAAACGCCGCGTTTACTGCCTCCGAACTTTTTGGTTCCCCACGCAGGTATCAAATAATCGAGCGCATAAACTACAACGGTTATAATGGCCCAAATGATCAGAAATTTTGAAGAGAATTGGTAGCGTTCGGTAAAATGCAGCAGCAAAAGACCGATATAACTTAAAGGCGGTCCGGGAATAATGGGCAAAACGCAACCTAAAACTCCGCTGATAATAAAAATTGCTCCTAAAACGATTAATAGAATGTCCATATTTTATAATTAGTTACGGGCGTAAAAATAGTGTTATCATTTTTTCGGGTTGAATATTTTCGGTGAACAGGCGTTAATTATCGGCGTTTGCCAAACCACGGAATACTTGTAAAATACATGATCACGATTGAAAGCGCCATTACAAATGCACTAAGCAGCAAGAGGTTTGTACGCTCTAAAAGGTAGATGGAAGATTCGCGAATTTGTTGCCAGTAAGTTACGGATAGCAACACCATCGCGTTATTTATGGAGTGCCCGATAATTGCCACTAAAATATTATTGGTGCGCAACATTAACCAGCCAAGTAGCAGCCCAAGCAGAAAAGTAGCCGGCATTTGCCATGGATTCAGGTGAAACAACGAGAACAAAAGTGCTGACATAAATACGGCAACAAAACCATTGTAATTCTTTCGGAAACCATTAAAAATAAGACCTCTGAATATCAGCTCTTCAATAATTGGAGCTACAACTGCCACTTTCAGAAAAGCGCCCATAAAACCATAATCGCCTTCAAAAATACGGTCGAAAAGTTCCCAAAACCAGGGTGGGGCGGGCAACATTTTTTCTACCCAGATATTCACGTCTTCGAGAATGTTATGTGCACCCCAAAGAAATGTTACGACCGGAATAAATACCAGCGGATTAAAAAGTTTGAACGGGAAAATCTCCAAAACAGGTGCTTTGGCTTTTCTAATTCCGTAGTAAAGAATAAACACCACCGAACCAACGCCAAGCGCAATTTTCTTGATAGGATTATACAGGTATTCAGTGCCTTTATAATAATCGATAACCGCCAAGGGAAAATCAACTACGGTTTGAATAAAAATATAAAGAATTACAAGGTGAATGCCCTGTAAAATGGTTGGATAATATTTAACGCGGTACTCTTCCATACGGCTAATAAATATAGTACAATCCGAATAATTAATGTAGCTCTGAGAAAATATTTACAAACGATTTCGGGCAGGCAGCAGTCTTTTGCCGGTTTTAAACGTAAAATAACGCTGCATCAGGTAGCTGTAAACAATTACCATTATGGTAGTTATAATTTTCGACAGCGTGGCGTACAAGCCGCAATATTCTACAAAGAATTTCAGAAAAATGTAGTTCAGCAGAATTGATCCACTAACGGAAAGCAGGTAGCGAAACAATTGAATTCGTCCTTTAATTACTGAAGAAGAAAAAGTTACATATTTTGCCAGGAAGAACCCGGTTGCGAAAGTGATGGGGAAAACCATCATAAACGCTGCAATATGCGGGCTGATTGCTACAAAACCAAGGTCGACGATCTGCATTTTCAGAATAAAACGATAGAAAATAAAATACAGGATAATGTCTAAAGTTGTATTTGATCCGCCGGTGGCAGCATAACGAAAAATCTCGCGGGGAAGAAAATGCAGAAATGGAAAATAGAACCAGTCGATGAAATTCCTGATTGCGTTACCTGTTTTCTCTAAAATATCCTGCATATTTAATTTTCAAAATCGAGGAGCAAAGAAACAAAAAATACTTGGAGATTGGCGAATGACCAATTAAATTAAACGAAATGAATGAAGCCGCTTTACAATTTATCAGTTTAGCAATTTAACAGGTCTTCAATTTTTCGATTACAAATCAGGCCGTTGGCGTAACTGTTTTTTAGTTGATTGTTGTTTTTTCTTCTCCAGCCGTTTTAATTTCGACGAAATTGTGGGTTTTGTTTTTACTCGGCGTTTAACAGGAGTTAAAGCCTTTTCAATCAGGTCGATGAGTTTAACGAAGGCTTGCTGTTTGTTTTTTAACTGGCTGCGTTCGCTGCTTTCGAAAAGCACAATTACTCCATCTGAATTTATTCGATTCTTTAATTTAATGTCCAGCCTTTCTTTTTGAGATTCGGAAAAAACAGCGGTGTCATTCAGGTTAAAACGCAGCTCAATTTTCGTGTTTACCTTGTTCACATTCTGGCCGCCGGGGCCGCTACTGCGAATGGATGAAATTTTTAATTCGTTTAATATTTGGTCTTTTTGTGTTTCCGAAAGTCTCATCTTAATCCTGCTACTAAAAAAGTATCTGCAACAAAAGAACATGGATTTTTTCTATTATCAAACCATTCGATGAACTAAAACGAATCACAAATTATTACACCGACACATGAAGCCCTACTAGCGTAATCGGATAGATTGTAACCTTTACTGAGTTTAAAAGGTATAAATCACATAAAATACCGGACTCAGATTCATTGGCAGTTCAAATTATTAACCGGTTTCCCTCCAATACTTTTGAGAAAACTTTTCCCTCGCACTTGTTTTTTGTGTAAAACTAAACCTGGAGAAAGTGAAAAAAAACAAAAACTTTAAAATCGGTAATGGCTCTAAAATTGCTGTTATTGGCGGCGGCCCGGCCGGAAGTTTTTTTTCTTACTTCGCTCTCGATTTTGCCGAACAAAGAGGAATCAACATCCAGATAGATATTTATGAAGCAAAGAATTTTCATGTAGCCGGTCCGGCAGGCTGTAACCGTTGTGGCGGAATAGTTTCCGAATCATTGGTTCAGGCTTTATCCACCGATGGGATTGTGCTTCCATCGAATGTTATCCGGCGCGGAATTGAGTCGTATAAATTGCACATGGAGCAAGGTGCTACTTTGATTCAAACTCCACTAAAAGAGCAAAAAATCGCTTCCATGTTCAGGGGATTTGGACCGTTGGGAAGCGATAACATCGATTCAGTTAGTTTCGACAATTATTTATTGGAACTCTGCCAAAAGAAAGGAGTAAATACGATTTATGAAAAGGTTATTAGCCTTGAACGCAATGAATCGGGTGTTGATGTTCAAACAAAAACAAATTCAATAAGTTACGATCTTGTTATTGGCTCGGTGGGATTAAATCCCCGGTCATTTTCCATGTTTAAAAAAGTTACTCCGGCCTTTATTCCGCCTGTAACCACAAGAACTTATATCTGCGAATTTAAACTGGGGAACGAATTGATCAATCAATATTTTGGGAATTCGATGCACGTATTTCTTCTGAACCTGAAAAACATAAAATTTGGTGCACTAATTCCTAAAGGGCAATATGTTACACTGGTTTTATTGGGCAAGCAGATTACCGGAGAAATAGTTGACAGCTTTTTAAACAGCGAGGCTGTTCAACGATGTTTTCCCAAAGGACTGGATATCGACAAAATTACACCCTGCCAGTGTTTTCCGGGTATAAATATAAAAAACGCGCATTATGCTTATTCTGATCGGGTGGTGCTGATCGGCGACTCTGCATCATCAAAATTATACAAGAACGGAATTGGCGCAGCTTATATAACTGCCAAAGCGGCCGCGAAAACAGCGCTGTTCAAAGGGGTTTCGGAAGCTGATTTCAAAAAACATTATCAACCGGAGTGCAGTCGATTAAACAGAGACAATGCCATTGGCAAATTTATTTTTTGGGTTACCACGATCATTCAAAGATCTTCGGCGCTGAAAAATGGAATATTTCGGATGGTTGTAAACGAACAGGAGAAGGTAAACGACAAAAGAAGAATGAGTTCGGTTTTATGGGACACCTTTACCGGAAGTGCGCCGTACACCGATATTTTGAGGCGGGTATTGCATCCGGCAACAATAGTGTTATTACTGGCAAATACCGTGAATGGAATATTTCACCGACCTGAAAAAGGGATTGAAAAGTAATTCGTTTGGAGGGTGCTTGGTTATAGATACTCCGTATCGTTAACCATTTTTTCCAATCGCCACTCACTTAACTGTTTAACCCTATTTAAAACGTTTGATGTCACCCGGTTATGCACACTTTCCCAAATTTTATTTACCAGCTTGTTAGCCTCTTTTTCTTTTCCGTAAAAATTAAAACTAACGGCAAAAATTAACTGCGATTGGGCAATTTCTCCCATTTCTTCAATGGGTGAACGTACGTACATAACAAAAATGCCAATCGGATATCCACCGGTGCAATCGTATAATAAATAACGGGCGTTATCGAAATCAAAAGCGTCGGGAGTTCTTTTAATCCGGATTGAGTGCAGGTTGAACAAAGGAATCAGGTTCATCCCCAGAAAGCTCTTTTTAAAACCAAAAGGATACTTTTTTAGGCCAAACGGAAGAATCTCGATATTCTCAATATCATCATTAATACGTTCAACTTTGGCTACGTGATTAGGCCAGCAGGTTGAATCTCCGTTCCAGTTCAATAATTCATTAAATATGTAGCTAACCGGGGCATTCACGCCAATTTTATGAACGTTTAAAACAAAGTTTTTATTCACATCAATACCTACACGTTGCAGCACCCGTCGGTTATATTCTTTCCGGTTTTCTTCCGATTCGAATTTTATTAAAGTCGGCTTTTTGGGTTTATTAATCAGGAAGTTTTTGATGTCGGAAAATACATTTTTACTCCTCGATGGTGGATTTATATTGATCGGTGAAGATTCCTGATGATTGACCATTTAAAGTAAAAATGTTGAATTATTTCAAAAATATTTGAATCTAATAACAGCGCCATTTGCGACGATATTATTGGAATTTTAAAGTACAAAAATACCGGGTGAAAAACAATGAAGTGATGAGATAATCTGAATTACTTAATCATTTACTATTAGCCGTTTTTGCTGATATTCAGCAGTTGAGCAGCATCGTCGACAATAATATTTTTACCATTAAGCGTAATAATATTTTCCTTCTCAAACTCTTTCAGAAACTTAATGGCACTTTCTGCCGAAATAGATGCAAAATCAGCAATGTCCTGGCGGGTAAGAAACTCAAATATATTTTGCTTCAAAAACTCTTCCTGGCCCAGATAAAGCAGGGCAGAAGCCAGTTTTCCGCGCATTTGTTTGTACGAAATATTTTTGATCACCTCGAACAAATGTCGTTCGTTCTGATAATTCTGCGAAGTAATTTTTAATGCAAACTCAGGGTTGTCCAGCAGGATCTTTTTCAGGCTTTCCTTTTCGATCATACAAATCTGCGTGTTCGAGATCGCCTGTGCAGAATAAGTGTGAACCGGCTCGCCAAACACCGACGAAAACGCCAGAAATTCGCCTTCGGAAGCCACGCTGATACTCATATTTTTATCAATACCGGTTTGCAGATATACTTTTACCAGCCCCTCAACAACGTACATTACATAAGGCGCAAAGGCGCCCTGTTTAAAAATCGTTTCGCCTTTTAGATACTGAACGCGGGTTTTGTATGCATTCAGGTTGTCTAAGTTTTTTATGTTGTCGGTTAAATCCAATTCTGAATCTGATATTTCTCCAAATTTACATAAGAATTACGATTAACCAAGCTATACCAATTGTATTTCAAATTGAGCATTGGCGAAACTTTGAGACATCTATAGGTACTTAAACTATCAAACGACAGGAATGAAACTGTCAAAATTCAGTTTATGAGCCGACAGACTTCAGTGTCATTTTCTCGGATGGTATTTCCTCGTCATTTATCTTTGTCGTGTTGATTTTTCATAATGATATTGAATTTAAGAATGATTGAATAGAGGGGAGATAAAACAGAGTTGCACTACTATTTAGGCACTCTGTTTTTTACCGGACAAAAGAATCCTAAAGAGATGAAAAAAGTAGCCATACCTATAGCGAACAAAAAAATTAGCGAGTACCTGTGCGGATGTTCGCACTTCGCATTTTATGATATGGAATCAAAAAACACAACTATTTCAGAAAGCGACTCGATCGACTTCTCGAATGCAGAAGAAGTTCGGTTGTGGATTAGAAAAAATGGCATAACCGACATTATTCTTCACCGCATAAAGAAAGAATTGATTGGAATTTTCACCTCAGAGAAAATGAATTTGTTTGTTGGTGTTCCTATGGTTTCGGCCGAGCAAATTATTGAGGCCTATAGTTGTGGAAAATTAGAATCGGATAAAAATATTATAACAGAAATAACAAATTAAAACGAATACGATGAAACTATTAAGAACAGGATTACCCGAAATAGAATCGGCAGCAGAATTGGAAAAAGTACTGGCAGAAAACGAGAATGTAATGGTATGTTGTGGCCGCATGGGCCCAATGTGTTTCCCGGTATACAACGTTATGGAACGCCTGGAGAAAGAGCGTAGCAACGTAAAATTTATGGTTATGGCTTTTGATAATCCGGAGGCTGCGCTAATTCGTAATGCGCCTGAGTGCAGTGGTTTTATGGGACTTCCGTTTACCATGTATTACAAAAACGGGAAAGTGGCCAAAGCGACTACAAGTATTCAAACACAAGATCAGGTTACAGCCATTCTCGACGAGCAGTTCGGTAACTAAAAAACGATTCAATTATGGCAAAACAAGAAGTAAAAGTTAGTTGGAAAGATAAAATGGCTTTTGAGGCCGAGGTAGACGGACACAAAATAATGCTCGATGCTGCCGAAGCAGTTGGTGGCGAAGATCAGGGACCACGCCCGAAACCGCTTATGCTTACTGCACTTGCCGGATGCACGGGAATGGACGTAGTATCTATTCTGAAAAAAATGCGTGTTGAGTTCGAAGATTTCGATGTAACTGTTGAAGGAGACTTGACCGACGAGCATCCGAAACAGTATTATAAAATGAATGTTATCTATACCTTTAAAGGTAAAGATCTTCCTTTGGAGAAACTAAAAAAAGCAGTTAGTTTGTCGGAAGAAAGATATTGTGGAGTAAGTGCGCTTTACCGAAAAGCGATTGAAGTTACTTCTGAAATTAAAATTATAGATTAAAGTTATGTCGACTACATTAATTGTAATTGCTGTTGTTTTGGCCGCTTTGGTGGCGCTAATTGCAGTAAATTATTTTCGAATGAAGAATGCCAAACCGGTGGCAAACAGCAAACGAATTAAAGTGCTGAATAATAAAAACTTTAAAGCGGCAACAAAACGCGGAGTTGTGTTGCTCGATTTTTGGGCTCCCTGGTGCGGACCATGCAAAATTATTGCACCTACATTAAACGAAATTGCCGACAGCCAAACCGATTTTATGGTGGCAAAAGTTAATGTAGACCACAACCAGCAGCTGGCACAAAAATTTAAGGTGCGCAATATTCCAACCATGCTGATTTTAAAAGACGGAAAAGAAGCCGGACGTATTGTTGGTGTAAAAACCAAACGTACCATTATGAAAGAGGTTGATGCTGTAATGGCAGGATAATTAGAAAATAAAAAACCACATATACAGAAAGCTGCTTAGCATTATTTGATAAGTGGCTTTCACTTTTTTAGCGCCTTGCTCATGTTTGGTTCAGAAAAGCTGATGATGGCTAGGCAATTTTGCCCGCATTTTCAAACCTTTTAATAGCTGAAATTAAGACAATTATTTGCTTTTATCTTCTGCAGATGCACTATTTTTGCAGCACAATTTAGAACACAAAACAAATCACAGATAGAGTCGCTTTCTCGACTAATTTACAAGCCTGAAATTTTTCAGGCTTTTTTTATGCCCAAATATTTCCTGTAACACATACTATCACTTTATTCAACATATTTTTTTTGTAACTGCTTTTTGATGTGTTTGCCGCATGAAAAAGATATTTATATTGCAGCGCTTAACTAAACCAATAAAATTTCAATTTGAGGCTACAAAAAAGCCTTATAATTAGTATTTTAGAAAAATGGATACAGAAAAAATAATTATTGGTAGTGAAGAGTGGTGCGGTTTGCCGCAATTAAATATTCCGGGAGTAAAAGCCCGGATCGATTCGGGGGCAAAAACTTCAGCACTGCATGCAGTAAATATTAGTCAGTTTAAAAAAAATGGTCAGCCGTGGATCAGTTTTGATGTGCATCCGCTGCAAAAAGATGGAAAAACAACCATTCATTGCGAGGCGCCATTGTTAGACAAACGAAAAGTAAAAAGCTCGAGTGGCAATAGCGAAGTCCGCTTCGTAATAAAAACGGTATTGTCGATCGCAGGTGAAGCGTGGGAAATTGAGGTTACGCTTACCAACCGCGACTCGATGGGTTACCGAATGCTGCTGGGGCGGCAAGCCATGTCGGGTAAAATACTGGTCGATCCGGAAGAATCGTTCCATTTGGGTGAGCTTTCCAAAGAGCGAATTGCATCGTTTTACTTTACAAATATTACACGCCCCACAGGCTTAAAAATAGGATTGCTGGCCAGTAATCCGGATTTGTACAGTAACACGCGAATTATGGAAGCCGGGCAGGAACATGGCCACGAAATGGAGTTTCTGAACCTTAAAGATTGTTACATAAAACTGGATGGTAAAAATCCGGAAATGCATTACCGTGGCGGACGGGTTTTAAATGAGTTTGATGCTATTATTCCGCGAATCAGACCAAGTGCCACTTTTTACGGTTGCGCACTTACGAGGCATTTCGAAGCAATGGGCGTTTATACACTCAATTCTGCATCGGCAATTACCCAATCGCGCGATAAATTGTATGCTTTGCAGCTACTCATTAATAATGGATTGCCAATTCCTACAACCGGCTTTGCCAATTCTCCGCTCGATACCAACGAATTGATACAAATGGTTGGCGGTGCGCCGCTAATCGTAAAACTGTTGGAAGGTACACAGGGGAAAGGAGTTGTTTTGGCCGAAACCAAAAAGGCTGCTGAGAGTTTGATTAACGCCTTTAAAAGCCTTCGTGCAAATATTCTGGTGCAAGAGTTTGTAAAAGAGGCCGATGGTAAAGATATCCGTTGTTTTGTGGTAAACGGGAAAGTGGTGGCAAGTATTATGCGGACTGCAGCCCCGGGCGAATTTCGTGCAAATATTCACATGGGAGGAACAGCATCGATTACCAAAATTACTGCTGAAGAACGCCGTATAGCAATTCTTGCTGCAAAAACCTTAAACCTGAAAGTTGCTGGTGTAGATATTATCCGTGGTAAAAACGGACCGCTGTTGCTGGAAGTAAATTCGTCGCCGGGCCTTGAAGGAGTAGAAGGCGCTTCGAATAAAGATATTGCCGGCAAAATGATAGAAGCTGTTGAGCGGGACTTAAAATACCATAAGAGAGCTATTTAAGCCGCTTTCGTTGGAAAAAAATGGCAGGATAGAAAATCTATCCTGCCATTTTTTGTATAAAATTTTGCGATCGAACCGGTTTTAGTTAAACCAGCCGTCGATCATTGTTTTGTTCGCATCGTAATATTGTTGCGCACCAGCTTCTTCACCAGCGTCCGAAATTTTACCCATCAGATCGTAAAGCTGAGCTTCTTCAAGGTTAAAGTTTTTAAAGAAAGTACCTGCTTTTGGCATATCTTCGGCAAAACCTCTGCGCGAAATAATTGCACAAACATCTTTTGGGTAAACACCTTTTGGATCGTCCAAATATTTCAAATCGTTTTTAGCCCACTTAAAGTGTGGTTTCCATCCGGTAACAACAATCCACTCGTCGTTTTTAATGGCTTTCTCAAGGCTGGCAACCATTGCCGGACCACTCGATGTAATTTGCTCGAAATCCAGACCATACGCTTCAATGGCTTTTTCAGTGTTGGCATGAATACCAGCACCACTACCAATTCCGATAATCTCGCCATCGAATTTGTCTTTGTTGGCGTTCATTTCCTCAATAGAGTTAATGGTTACATACGAAGGAACTACTAAACCTGTTGTACCGCCACTAAATGATTCACCCAATTTTACCAGTTTATCGCCATAATCGGCCCAGTAATCTTTGTGTGTATTCGGCAACCACGCATCCATAAAAACGTCACCTTTTGAATTGTCTTTTGATAATTCGCCGTAGATCAGTCCAGGTTCCAGATTGGTTAATTCCACCTCAAAACCATTGGCTTCAAGTGCCACCTTCGCCAGGTGAGTAAAAGCAATTCCTTCAGCCCAGTTGGGGTAAAGAATACTTACTTCCTTTTTTTGTTCGTCACTCGATTTTTTCGATCCGCTGTTTGAGCACGAAGTAATTGCAAACAATAGTGTTGCAGCAACAAACAGAGTTCCTAATTTTTTTACGTTCAGCATAATATAATTTTTTAAGATTTATAATTTATTTTTTTGCAACAGCCTGCGTAATACGGTCGAGAATAATGGCCAGCACCACAATACCAAGTCCCGATTCGAAACCTTTGGCAATGTCGTTTTGCTGAATTCCCTGGTAAACAATGCTACCCAAACCTTTTGCACCTACCATCGATGCAATTACAACCATCGACAGGGCAAGCAGAATTACCTGGTTTACACCGGCCAGAATAGTTGTTTTTGCCAGTGGCAATTGAATTTTAAACAGAATTTGTTTGTCGGTGGCTCCGAAAGCATGACCGGCCTCAATAACATCTTCAGGCACATTTCGTATTCCCAGACTTGTTAAACGCACCGCCGGCGGCAACGAGAAAATTACCGTTGCGATAACTCCCGGCGTATTTCCAACGCTAAAGAAGAAAATGGCAGGAATAAGATAAACGAATGCCGGCATGGTTTGCATAAAGTCGAGAACTGGCCGGATAATGGCATTGGCCATGTTACTGCGTGCCGCCCAAATTCCCAGAGGAATACCAAGCAACAAAGCAATAAGCGTGGCAACAATTACCAGTGTTGTTGTTTGAATGGCTTCTTTCCAGTAGCCCATTGCCCAAATCAGCAACAAACCAAGAACAACAAACAGTGCCAGGCTTGCGCCTTTTTTGAAACCTTCTTTTTTAAAGGCCAATTTACCGGCGTTTGCATAGTAAGCACCAAAAGTTACAAGGGCAATAATTACAATGAAAGGAATGGCCAGAAACGTGTCGTTTAAGAAATCTACCGTCCATGAAATTACATCATCGATAGCTCCCCAAAGACCTGAAAGGCTTTCTTCCAGTACGTTAATTCCCTGTTCAATATATTTTCCGAGGTCTATTAATTTATCCATACTATAATTCGTTAGCTTGTTCTTTCAATTTTATCACTTCTTTTTTCTCGAAGCGGGTAGCCTCAATAATCAGCGAGGTTTGTGTAACCAGGCCGAGGAATTTCCCTGTTTCTTCTTCAATTACCGCCAGCGGGTGCCTGATTCCGGTAATCAGTGGTAGCATTTCTTCAACTGTGTAGTGTTTGTAAACACTTGGTACGTTTGTGTTTATTACCTTTTCAATCGACTTGGCCTGTTCTTTTTCAAGCTCCAAAACATCCTGTAGCCAAACATGACCAAGGAATCTTTTGTGCTCATCAACAACCGGCAACTGATCGACAGCGATAGAACGCATTTTTCGAACAGCACCTTTCGGTCCGTCTTTGTGAACTTCAAGAGCAGTATGCTTTTTAAACATTAAAGTCTCGGCAGTAATAATCGTTTTCCGGTCTACTTTCTCAACAAAGGCCTCAACATATTCGCTGGCCGGGTTGGTAAGAATATCCTCGGCAGTACCAATTTGCTCCACCACACCATCTTTCATAATGGCAATGCGGTCGCCAATTTTAATGGCCTCGTCGAGGTCGTGCGTAATAAACACAATTGTTTTGTGCAGTTTATCCTGAATTTCAAGCAGCTCGTCCTGCATATCTGATTTAATCAGCGGGTCGAGTGCCGAGAATGCTTCGTCCATTAGCAGCACTTCCGGATCGTTTGCAAGTGCACGGGCCAAACCAACGCGCTGCTGCATACCGCCTGATAATTCGGCCGGATATTGCGCTTCGTATCCTCTTAATCCAACGGTTTCCAGTGCTTTTTTCGCTCTTTCGTCGCGTGCTTCTTTTTCTTCGCCACGAAGTTCGAGACCAAAACCTGCATTCTCCAGAATAGTACGGTGGGGAAGAAGTCCAAATTTTTGGAAAACCATACTCATTTCCGTTCTTCGCGTTTCCAGTAATTCTTTATTGGTATCGCGGGTTATGTCGTGATCATCGAAAATTACTTTCCCTGCCGTAGGCTCGTTCAAGCGGTTTAAGCAGCGAATTAAAGTCGATTTTCCACTACCCGAAAGTCCCATGATCACAAAAACTTCCCCTTCTTTTATTTCGAAACTTGCACGATTTACACCCACGGTGCACTTCGTCTTTTTCAGGATCTCTTCCTTCGAAACACCTTGTTCCAATAACTTCAGTGCCTCTTGTTTGCGTTTGCCGAAGATCAGTGTCAGGTCTTCAACCTTAATTTTTGTTTTTCTATTATCCGACATGATCAAATCAATTAAAAATAGTAACCAATGTTAATGTTGAAACGGGTTTCCCACTCGGCATCAGGTGTTCCGGCTGCCAGACCATTTGTCCATGCCGGCCCGATCCACGGGTGATCTTTTCCCTGCGCCAAATCAACGTATGTGTAAACGTTTCCGGCAGTTACCAAAACTCCCGTAATATTCATAAAACTGTCTTCGTACGAATCATTGGCCTTATCCATGTACCCAAAATCGTTGTAAAACTGCAGGTTCGAAATTGGTCCCCATTCAACCGGAACAGAGTAAGCAGGCCCAATGGTGTACGTTGTAGCTTCCGAAGCCACTAAATATGGTGCTCCGTAGGCGGTCATTGCCAAACCTTCGCTATCCTGATCGGCAGGATTTTCCGGGTTCATTTTATATTTCGTAGCCTGAACTTTCAAATTGAAGTTTCCGGCATTTAACTCGTAATGCGCTGCAATTGCATAACTGTCTCCGGTTTTCTCGGTGTCGAGGTTGTAAAGGCCGCCGTACTGCGCAGAAACTCCCAGCATATGATTGGTGTTACCCGACGCAAATTTTCTCGCCACCTTCAGGTTTACCTGGTTTACTTCTTTATTTCGGTACAAACCATCGGCCGACGAACTAACATCGTACGAGTAGCGACTGTCTGAAACATCGGAACCACTTCCAAAACGAAGCTCTTCGGCATTTTTAAAGAATGCGATGGCATACATCCAGTTCTCGTCGTTGTGGGTGTATTTTATCCCCATGTCGTGATCGTCCTCTAAACCAACGTAGTAGTTAATACCAAAAAACCAGTTGTGCGAGTTGTACTGAGTAATCCCGAAAGGCACCTGCGTTAAACCAATCTGAAGGTTATTTTCGGGGGTAAAATCGTACCCAACCCAACCTTGTTTTAGCATACCACCGCCAAAACCTTCGGAATACATCCGGTATTCAGCATTCAGTTTTACGCCTTTGTATTTGGCTTTTGCATTCACTCTGAAAACATCGTAGCCAAAATCGCCACCTCGGTTTTTCTGACCTTCTTTCCACGATGAAAGATTGTAATTAAAACGAAGGGCACCACCAATTGTAACCTCAGGTTTTTCCTGTGCAAACAAATTTGTGGCAAACAATAAAATAATGAAAAATAATGAACTAAATTTTCGTAACATATAAATTAGTTTAGTGAAAAAATCGGTAAAACAGGGAAGGGGGAAGAGAGAAATTAGAGTAGTGTTACAGGAGGGACAAACCTGTCGGATCGCATCTCATAGGCCATTTTGATAGCCATAAATGCCCGCTGATTATTTTGTTTGTATGTTTTTATACGTCTTCTAATCATGCGCCGCAAAAATAGAACTATCAATCGTAATAGCCTGTCCTTTATTGCCCTCCACTTGTTAATATAATGTATTGTTAACATCATTTCTGTACGAACATTTTCCAAATCGGAAGAAAATTATGCTACAATACAAAAGTGCTATTGCCTGGTAATAAGCTATTCAAACTTCAGTAATAATGACTGTTTTGGTCGCTCATCAATGGGAACGAACTGCTTTAATTCCTATAATCAGTTATTACCAGACTCAATTAAGTTTCTACAGAAAGCAACAGCCAACGAAGCTTATTGTTTTATTCCCGTTTTTCCGACAATAGATTAATATTTATTGAAAAATGAATGCTAAGTTGAACATTTTCCCTGCGTTTGGTTTATTATCGTTAAATCGAATAAAACGACAGAGGAAATTAAACGATGTGGACGGCTGTCGATCTATTTTAAAGAACACGCATGACAACAAGAATGGAGAACGAAAAAGCAAATGCGCCAATAAGTAAACAAAACCGCATTGAATACCTTGACTTGATCAGGGGGATTTCAATTTTTGGGATTTTGATTGTAAATCTTCGGTGGTTCTCACTTTATACACCCGGTTTTAACGGTATTTTTACTTTCCCCGAAATTGATCATGTAGTGCGCACGCTGCAGTACATTTTTATTGAAGGAAAATTTTATTCGATGTTCAGCCTGCTTTTCGGCTGGGGGATTGCCATTCAGATCGAACGCTCGCGAAAAGACGATGCGTCAACGGCTGCGTTTATCCGACGCCGACTTTGGTTTATGCTGCTTCTGGGCGGAATACACTTGTTTTTTATCTGGGAAGGCGACATTGTATTCATGTACGGACTGGCCGGATTTATACTGGTGGCACTGCGCAATTATTCGAACCGAACATTACTGACTACCGGTATTCTCTTGCTTCTGTCGCCAATTGTACTTTATTTCCTAAAAATGCAATTCTTGTGGCTCAACTGGCCGTCGGATATTTTATACGAGGCCGGCGAAAAGGTTTATCAAATGCAGGGATTAATCGATCAGGATACCAGCAGAACCCCGGTTTTAAGCGAAACGAAAAATATTTTTTCCATAATCGGAATTACATGGGCCGATGCACCTTATCGGTTTGCATACCTGTTTTTTGTAAGTCGTATTCCAAAAGTACTGGGAGCCATGTTAATTGGTTTTGTAATTGCCCGAACCGACTTTTATACAAAAGCGATGCAGCATAAAAAGAAACTGTTGTGGATTTTTGTTGTCGGTACACTGGTTTTTGTTCCGCTAAACGTTGTGCTTTTTCTGTTTGTAAAAAACGAAGAAGCCTTTTACGCGTTACAGTCGGAAGGTTTATATTATACCATTGTATATTCGTTTACCGTATTTCCGCTGGCCATTGTTTACATGATCGGGCTGGCTTTAGCGTTCGAAAAACCATGGATACATAAACTATTTAAACCGGTGCTTCCGGTCGGACGGACAGCTTTTAGTAATTACGTTGGGCAAAGTCTTATTGGTATTATTCTGTTTTATGGAATTGGTTTTGGCTGGGCCGAACAATTTGGTCCGCTGGCCTGGACAATATTGGCAGTAGTTATTTTTACCGGGCAGGTAATTGTCAGCTCCATATGGTTGAAATACTTTCGTTTTGGTCCACTGGAATGGATTTGGCGTAGTTTTACTTATGCCAAAATACAACCGCTGCGTGTTGTGGCAAAGAAGTAATTTAACAGGAGTAAATTAATCGTTGGAGTAAGTGATGTTATAAATTGTACCCGATGCATCGTCAGAAACAAGGATTGAACCATTGGGCATTTGAATCACATCCACAGGCCGTCCCCATGGACTTCCGTTTTGCATCCAACCATCGGCAAACGTTTCGTACGATGTCGCCGAATTACCATCCAACTCTACACGTGTAAGTCGATAACCAATAGGTTTTGAACGATTCCAGGAACCATGTTCCGCAATTAAAATACTATTTCTGTATTCATCTGGAAACATATCGCCGGTGTAAAAAAGCATGCCTAGTGCCGCCACATGTGGCCCCAAATCCTGTACCGGAAGGTTAAACTCGTCGCAGTTACGCTGGTCGCCAAATTCAGGATCTGAAATTCCTGAACCATGACAAAATGGATAACCAAAGTGCATGCCGGCCTCCGGAGCTCGGTTTAGCTCGTCGGGCGGCAGATCATCACCCATCCAATCGCGGCCATTATCGGTGAACCATAGTGTCCCGTCCTCAGGGTGCCAGTCGAAACCAACGGTATTTCGGATTCCGTGAGCGAAAATTTCATGATTGCTGCCATCGGGATTCATACGCGTAATTGATGCGTATATTTCATCGTCAGAAAGGCAAATATTACACGGTGCGCCAACGGGCACGTACAGTTTGCCATCGGGGCCAAAAGCGATGTATTTCCAGCCATGATGACCATCTGTAGGGAAATTGTCGCTAACAAGAACCGGATCAGGCGGCGAATTGAGATGATCTTCAATATTTTCGAATTTCCATATTTTACTGATTTCGGCTACATAAAGATCGCCATTCAAAAAAGCCACTCCATTGGGCTGATTCAAATTATTGGCAATTACAATTACCTGGTCGGCCTGGTAATCCTGATCTTTATCTATTATCGCATAAACATTTCCGGCAGTTCTTGACCCAACAAACAGCGTTCCTTTATCGCCCAATACCATCGATCGGGCATTGTCCACATCGTCGGCATAAACATGAATTTTAAAACCATCGGGTAAATTGATTTCCGGTACGGTTTCATAATCGGGCAATGCTGTTTCTGTTTTGTCGGATGAAGTACACGCCAATGTTGCGATAAAAATAAAAAGGAGTAGGGCTAAATCTTTCAAATGTTTCATAGTGCGAAATCGTTGTTTATTAATATAAACAGGAAAAGCATAACGATGTTTGTTTTGCCTTTTTTGAGCGTCTAAAATCACATCCTGCAACATAATTAATGGTGATGCTTCATAATTTATATCTCCTCACGAAACTTCATATGGTTTGACGCATAAATTATTGGTGCTGCGTCGGCGTTTGTCGGACCTTTACATCAACAAAAATTAACAACATATTATTAAAAACTGTAAATCATGAAAACAAAAAAGAAAAACGAAAACAAAGCTAGCTGGTTTACCGGAGGAACAACGATGATTGGATTGGGAGTAGGATTTATCTTATTAAAATATTCTGTGATGTATTTTCTGGCAGCACTATTAATAGGAATAGCTGTTGGTTTGGTGGTTACGCCATTTTTACCTGTAAATAAAAGTGCAAAATAATCATGAAAACACGAATTGAAATAACAGGAATAGCGATCATCTTTTTTGTTCTGGCCGCTGCCAGCTGTAACAGCACGAGCAGAAACTACAACTACAAAGTTCCGGAGCAAATAAAAGATGGGCTACAAGTTGAATCGCTGGGAATATCAGGCATTGATTCAACTCTGATAATTGATGCGGCAGAACGCATTGAGAAGGGGAAATACGGAGAAATACATTCGATGCTGATTTACAAAGATGATAAGTTGGTTTTTGAGGATTATTTCGAGGGACATAAATACCAGTGGGATGCACCGGGGCATAAAGGTGATTATATTACCTGGGATGCAACTACGCCGCATGTTCTACAATCGGCCAGCAAAAGTTTTGTGTCGATATGTTTTGGAATTGCCATTGAAAAGGGATTTATCGAAAGTGTTGATCAGTCGATTTTCGATTACCTGCCAAATTACCAAAACTATAATGCTGACAATAAAAACTATGTAACGATAAAAACCCTGCTAACTATGACATCGGGCTTTCAATGGGATGAATGGAGCGTTGCATTAAGCAGTACGCAAAACGATGCCATCGGTATTTATTTTTCCGAAAAAGATCCCGTTGAATTTGTACTGGAGAGACCTTTAATTGCTGTTCCCGGAACATATTTTACCTACTCGGGTGGCGACATGCAAATTCTGGGTGAAATTCTAAAGAATGCAACGGGAATGAATATTGACGAATTTTCGGAGAAGTATTTATTTGAGCCACTCGGAATTGAATCGAATGATTGGTGGTTAAAATTTGGAAACGGCGCAATCAGTACCGGCGGAGGTTTAAAACTCACTCCGCGCGACATGCTAAAAGTTGGCGTACTGTTTTTAAACGATGGCGTTTGGAACGGTCAGCAGATTATTTCAAAAGAGTGGGTAGAAAAATGTGGTCATCCATTTGGGCCGAATTATGGCATTAAAATCCCGGGAGAAGATTTGGGAACTGTTGGATACGGTTACACCTGGTGGACTAAACAGTACGAAGAATATGGCCGTATGTACTGTGCTCTTGGCTGGGGCGGACAGAAAATTATGGTTTTCCCGGATTTAAATGCGGTGGTTGTGTTTACCGGTGCTAACTTCAAATCGAAAGTAAAGCAAAACCGAATTCTTGAAAATTTCGTTTTACCTGCGCTTCAATGAGGATTTGAATAATCAGAAAACAAATAGCTCAAGACTTGTACTTTTCTTCTATCAGAATCTTTTATAACTTTGGTAGTAAAGTATAGACCGAACCTGAGAAATCAGGTTTTCGGCATTTTAAACTAACTAATACTAATATCTGAGTAATGAAAAGTAAAAGTCATTCATCGCGACGATCGTTTATTAAAAATACGGTCCTCGGAACAGCCCTCGTTTCCACCACTCCAACAGTTTTAGCCAATTCCTACAGCCAGCGGGTCATGCTGAAATCAAGAGAATTTGAACCGGTTCAGTTTTCGGCCAACGACCAGGTTCAATTGGCATTGATAGGAGCTGGAATACAAGGAATTTACGATACAACTTCGGCGCTTCGTGTTCCCGGCGTAAAATTGGTAGCTGCCTGCGATTTATATACAGGTCGTTTGCAGCGTGCGAAAGAGTTATGGGGCGATCATATTTTCGTAACCCGCGATTATCGCGAAATTCTTGATCGTGACGACGTTGATGCCGTCATCATTGCAACTCCCGATCACTGGCACATAAAAATCAGTACCGAGGCCTTAAAAGCCGGAAAGGCCGTTTATTGCGAGAAACCGATGGTGCAAAACTTCGACGAAGGTCATCCGCTGATTCAGGCCTGGAAAGATTCGGGAAAGGTGATGCAAATTGGAAGTCAGGGCATGTCGTCGCTGGGTAACGAAAAAGCAAAGCAGTTGTACGAAGATGGTGCGATTGGCGAAATTGTAATGCTCGACATGTTTAACGACCGTTATTCGGCTGAAGGTGCCTGGCAATATCCAATTCCGCCTGATGCCAATCCTGATACTGTTGATTATGACACATTCTTAGGACGCGCGCCTAAAGTTCCTTTTGAACTCAAGCGTTTTTTCCGCTGGCGAAATTACAAGGATTACGGAACCGGAGTTGCCGGCGACTTATTTGTACACGCATTTTCCACTTTGCACTATGTAATCAGCTCAAATGGTCCGAACAGGGCTCAGGCAACCGGCGGTTTGCGCTACTGGGACGACGGACGTGACGTTCCTGATGTATCCATTACACTTTATGATTTCCCGCAAACGAATACACATGCTGCTTTTAATGCCGCTTTCCGTGTAAATTTTATTGCCGGAAATGGTGGTGGCGGCGGTTTTCGCCTTGTAGGAACTGAAGGCGAAATGGAAATCGGATCAAACAGTGTAAAACTCATTCGTTCGAAACTGAACATGAAACCGCAGAGTTATTCGTTGATCGCGTACACCGAAGAGATGCAAAAGAAAATAAAGGAAGAGTACGACATGAAATACCTCAACGAAAGAAAAGCGGATCTGAATCTTGGCGAGACCACTTACGAAGCTCCACGCGATTACAAAGGTGCTCATTACGATCACTTCTATAATTTCTTCCAGGGTGTTCGCGGACAGAAGGAAATCGTTGAGGACCCGGTTTTCGGATTGCGTGCTGCCGGCGCAGCTTTGCTGGCTAACGAAAGTTATTACAATGCTAAACCGGTACTTTGGAATCCGGATACTATGAAGTTGGGATAAAGTCTTTATTAATTTCCGATTAAAAAAGTGCATTTCGTTGATGAGATGCACTTTTTGTTTTGATATAAGGTGATATCTAGTTTTAGTGTTGAATTACGACTTTCCCATTTTGAACAGTGCCAGCTAAAACCAACTTGTAACAATAAATACCATTTCTTAATGATTCTGTTGAAACTTGATTACAATCATATAGGTTTTGAACAAGCACTACCTTCCCATTTATATCAAATAGATAGAAGACGGCCCGTTCTCCTGATGAAAAATTATTGATATTGAGCGAATTGGAGGCTGGATTTGGGAAGATGTGGATTTGATTTATAGGTAAATCAGAAGTGGTTCCTGTAACTGTATGATTGGAGTAAAAATATGAGGTTTGATATGTAATATCGGAATTATAATCCTTGTGTATCTTTTGAACTAATTGATTATTGAACAAACGACTATCAATCTTTAGTTCATGTGGTAATATAAGCTCATTATACTCGTACGATAAATTGTACCACCATTCGTATTCTTCATAAAGATGCCAGGTACTTGTTGCATCACTTTTACCATAAGCTTTTTTCAAAACCTCATTGCTATTTGAGTCGTATTTATGTTCAACCTTGCTATAACCAGCCCAGTTATTAGTGGAGTTACTCCAATAAGATATAGCTTCAAGGATAATATTTCCGCCTGAATCATATGAGTATTCTGATTTATTTTGAAAATTCCACTTATCCAGTGAAGCATCCCATCCATACTGCTCATTTAATATTACATTTTGAAAAGAGTCGTAAGTAAATTTGTTTTGCATATCATAAATCCATTTTTTGTTTTGCTCATCCCAGAAATAATGAATATTAAATGTGGAATTTCCAATTGAATCATATTCAATAATAGATTTGTCTAGACCAATCCATTTATCGTTTTGGTTATCCCACCAGTAATGCATCATTGATGTTTTATTGCCAGTAGAATCATACGTGAAATCATATTTTTGAAAAAAGCCCCAACCGTTCGAAAGCCAGGCATATTCTATTTGAGAATCCTCATTTCCAGACTTATCATATTTGTATTCAATTTTGCATAACTCATGCCAATCAGTTCTATTTCCAAAAATATGATCAGATACCGTCCGCCACAAGTAAGACTCTGTCATTGAGATTCTTCCAATTGAGTCATAAGTGATTTGAGCCATCAAATTTCGATGCCATTCATTTGTTGCATCATCCCATGTATACCTAATTCTAGCCGTATCTTTTTCGTTTGAATCATAAAGAAATTCTGTTTTTAAACGATCCTCGTTCTGATACTGAACTGTAATTTCTATTATACTATCCAGTCCTTGTTTATCTATTTGTAATGACTTTATTTCAATACTATTATTTAACAAAAATATGCTGCTTTTTTGAGCTAGAATGTTTATTGAAATAATGCATAAAAAAAAGGTAATGATTATTCTAGTATGCTGGAGTTCTATTTTCATTTGATTTTTTCGGTTCTTTTGCGAAATATAGTTAACACACTTTTACTGTGCCTGTTAATTCAAATTTGGTTTTACAAATAAATTTTTACGAGCAAGACAGTATAAAGTTATATTTCTTCTTGTATTTGTGCGTGTAGAGCTTTAATTCTAAATCTTGCTCTTTATGCTATTAAGTCAAATGAGAAAAGTTTGAATCTCAAAGTTTTTGGAATCCAACATTCAATTGAAACGTTTGATTAGAGAGGGTTTATTTTGTATCGTTACTTTCCGATACAGAAGATTTAAATCACTTATAACTAAAGCATTAAAGAGTTTTGTGTACAAATACGAATCAAACAAAGCGCTTAACTGATTGACTGACAGGTGGTTGCTAATTTCTCCTTTGATTTCTGCAAGGTATTACATTTTTTTAAGTATCCTACAGTAGAATTAATTTTCAAAAATTGAACTATTTAATCTTGACTCTTTTATAATCTGCCTTTAACAATCCTTAATATTAGCTGCCCTGGCATAGGTGTTACTTTGGTAGAAAAATGTTAACATGGATGCAAATTCATTGCTTGATAACATATTGATTTTATGGAACAAATGATGTAAATTGATTAAAATTGTCAACTAATCTTCATGAACAGATTATTCAAATCGTATAAAATTTGGGGATTCATTTTAATAACCTTTTCATTCACTTTCATTTTTTGGTTTTTAATAATGATTCCTATTATTCCTAAGGATATTAAATTTGGGTTATTCTTATTAGGGGGCTGTGGTCCTTTGGTGGCAGGTTACCTGATGCAAATAATAAATTCTAATGCCAAACTAAACATTGGTCTTAACAGGATTTTTTTAATTGTAGCCACTGTTTCCACAATAGTCATAATTTTTCGATTATACTTGATAAAATTCGGGATGCCTGATACAGGAGGATTTTTTCCAACTTTGAATGAAATAAGTGCAGTAGGCTATTTCATTATTATCCTTAGTGTATTAATTCTCAGCATCAATGCAGGAAATGCGGTAAATCAGAACATTAAAGAGAATTATATACAATCATTTCTCTTCAATAGAAGATTACTCAATTGGTATCTTATCGCCTTTTTTGTATTTCCAATCATTTTTATAATTAGCTACTTTATTGGTAAACTTATTAATGCTCCAACAACTGACTACATTATCAAATCACCACCCTCACACATGCTTATTGGAGTATTAGCTGTATTTTACTTTTTTGGAGGTAATGAAGAATTTGGATTTCGAGGATATTTACAAAAGGAGTTGCAGAAAAAGATTAGTCCTCTGGTTACAGCGTTGATAATTTCAATTCTTTGGACTTTCTGGCATTTACCCCTTTATTACAATGGAATTTATTCAACAAATGGGATTAGCCTCATTCTTCCAAGACTGATTTTTACATTACCAATGAGTGTTATTTTTGTATGGTTTTACAATAAATCGTCATATTCAATATTGACTGTTATGATATTACATGCAATGATTAATAGCAGTTCTGGAATAATTGGCAATTCAGAATTAATTGCAATTATTCTGTATTCAATTTTATCTGTAGTATTAATTATTGAAAGTAAAATGTGGAAAAGAAAAAGTTTTGATTTTGTTTACAACGTAAATTAAAAGGTCACCAATCCTGGCAACCTTTTATCTTCTTTTTTTAGTGGCATTTTTTATGCATGTATATCCAAGTGAGAATACTCAACTATAAGGATACATTTAAACAAAAAATCGGTCTACTTGTCCTCTTTTTTTATTTAAACATCAAAGTTTTCCCATTTAGTTTTTGTTTCAGACATTAACTTTTTGAATCTTTCATCACCTCTTATATTAGCTAAAGAAGGATCATATACATTTAAGTATGGGTAATTGATGAAATTATTTTCAACAGCGTTGTTTAACCATTTTAACGCTATATCTTTTCTATCGGCTAGCGAAAGGAATGAAGCTAACCAGTAGGAGATCTGGCCATCTCTTAGTGCTACCCTTTTTATTTCTTCAGTTAGGTATTCATCAATTTTCTGGAAATCTTTTAGGATCGAGTATTTAAGAATGGCTGAAAGTTTACTAAAAGTATGCTCAGGATAAAATCTAAGCATTTTTTCAATTATTTCAAGCGAGCTCTTATTTGTGCCATTTAGCATATAAAACATCGCTAAATGAAATAGATATAAAATATTTAATGGATCTATCTTTTCAATTTTAAGGAGCGTCTTTAAAGCAGATTTAAAATTACCGTTGTAATAGAATTGATAGGCAAGCATTAAATATGACATGTGATTGAGAGGATCAACCTGATTGAATCTTTCAACAAGTGCTCCGATTTTGTCCATTTTTCCAACCATCATGTAGCCATGCGAAAGCCATAAAAGTATTTCTGGATTATTTGATTCTTGCTCATAAGCTAATGTTAGATGCTTAATTCCATCTTTTTTGTTTCCTTTAAATTCGGTATAGATTAAGCCTGTTAACATATGTCCTTGTGCTGAATTTGGATCAATTTCAAAGAGCTTTTGAATATATTCATCAACCTTGTTTATATATTCTGGTTTGTTTACCATATTTACTAATTGAAAATAAACGCTACCAATTCCAGCGAGTAATATTTTATTCTCACCTATTATTTCTATTGCGTTGTTCAATAACAGGAGGGCTTCATTCAATGATTTTTCATCTCCCCTCCATATTTTATCTACTGCTTTTCTGTAGACTTCATAAGCATTAATATTTTCGATTGGATGATTCTTAATCTCATTTAATTCGCCATCGCTTAATTTCAACTTTAATGCTTGGGCAATTGAAGTTGATACATCCTCCTGAATAACAAAAACATCTTCAAGATTCTTATTGTATTTCTCAGCCCATATATGTGTGTCAGTATGAGCATCAATCAACTGGGCAACAATGCGTAGGTTGTTTCCTGATTTCCGAACACTACCTTCCAGTACATACCTAACATTCACTTTGGCTGCAATTTTCTTTAGGGTTTGTTTTGAACCTTTAAAAGTCATAGCAGAGCTACGTGATATTACAAGTAGATCGTTAATATATGAAAGGTCTGTGATAATCTCTTCGGTTAACCCATCGCTGAAATATTCCTGCTCTTGGTCTGAGCTTATATTTTCAAATGGAAGAACAATAATTGATTTTTCTGATACTGTTTTAACCAAGCCAACCAGAGGTGTTTCTTTAGGTGCTGTTTTGGTAATTCCTTTTAAAGAGACATCAAAAATCCATGATAAAATAATGACAAAAGGGAATCCAATTAGTAAAAGTATAGTAATTACAGTATCAAACCATGGAGGAAGATTTAACGAGCTTTCAAATAAATTTGCAAGTTGAAGAAGGATAAATGCTGTTGTGGCGTAAACAATGATTACAGCAACAACTTTTCTTCGTCTTAATTCCTGCCAGAATTTGGCTAGTTTGTTAGGATGACCACCCATTTAAATTGGTTTGTATAAATATAGTTGATAATTGAGTTAATTACAAGAAGTTACCAACTCAAGATTAGTTTGGAAGCTATGAGGGTGTCTCTGTTTCAGTTGCTTCATTAATTAGGATATGCGAAAATCTTTTATGATTGCGCGAGCGATGATTCAGATGAGTGTATTGGATAAGTTATTCTTTGTCTTTAGAAGAATGTGACTAGGTAGCAATAGTAGGTCCAATACCCAGCCAGGAATAGAGCATTCGTTCAATAAAGACCCCTTTCTGAATCTTTTATTATCAGTTTTCGTAATTGAATAGAAAATCAAATTCTGTTAGCTTATAAATTAAAGCAAAGAATCTCTTGCTAATATACAATGTTCTTTAGATCGAATTTAGACAACAATAGACTTAATAGTATCAACTTACAACTGTAGAGTATTATAGAATGTTAGTTGCACTGCAACTACCGTATACCTTAGCTGCAAGCATAATAACCAATTAATAAATTACTCATGAAAAAAACACTATCAATCCTAACCTTTGCAATGTTTTTGCTAAATGTTCTTTTACTGAAAGCACAGGAAACCGATGATCCTTATTTATGGCTCGAAGATATTGAGAGCGTACAGTCCTTGGAATGGGTAAAAGCGCAAAACAGTGTCTCTGAAAAAACTTTTAAAGAAACGCCTTTGTTCAAATCCTTGAGCGAAAAGTTTCTGAATGTTTATAATGATGAAGAAAAAATTGCCATCCCAAATCTAGTCGGTAAATATGTTTATAATTTCTGGCAGGATGCGCAAAACGAACGTGGTGTTTGGCGCCGGATGCTGAAAGAAGATTACGTAGCCAGTAAAACCAACTGGGAAATTGTTCTTGATCTTGATGAGCTTTCAAAAAACGAAAATAAAAAGTGGGTTTTTGGAGGTGCAATTTGGTTCGAGCCCGATAATAATTTATGTCTGTTATCGCTTTCCGACGGCGGAACAGATAAAAGTGAATTCCGGGAATTTGATGCAGTAAAAAAAGAATTTGTTAAAGATGGTTTTTTTATTCCGGCATCTAAAGGCCAGGCCACTTGGATAGATATAAACACATTGCTTATAGCCACTGATTTTGGAGCTGGTTCTTCGACTCTTTCAGGCTATCCCCGAATTGTTAAGAAATGGAAACGCGGCACTACAATTGCCGATGCAAAAACAATTTTAGAGGCTGACTCCACAATAGTGGCATTGTGGCCATTTTCTTTTTACTCAAATAGTAAGCAACACGTAGGATTAATAAAAGCAATTACTTTTTACGAATCTGAAATTTATTATATACAAGAAAACGAGCCTAAAAAATTGAGTAACCCGGTTGATGCTGAAATTCATGGGTTTTATAACATGGAACTCATGTTGGCTCTTCAATCAGACTGGGAAGTTGATGACAAGACCTATCCATCAGGAGCTTTGGTAAGTATCGACATGGATGATGATTTAAAAGGGAAAATGAATGTTAAACTTATTTATATACCAGATGATAAATCAAGTATCGTTTCCATGAGCACCTCAAAAGATTTTATTATTGTTAATATCATGGAAAATGTCCAAAATAAGCTGATTAAGTACCGCTTGATTGATGATAAATGGGTAGGTGAAGAAATTACAGAATTACCTGATGTTGGAGGTATTAATCTGATTTCCTCCGATAACACAACCAATGATTACTTTTTTAGGTTTAGTAATTTTATTACTCCGTCTACCTTGTACTATGCACAAAATGAAAAAATACAAAAATCAACACAACTTAAAAGTTATTTCAACACATCGAACCTGATTGTGGAGCAAAATTGGGCCACCTCAAAAGACGGAACAAAAATTCCTTATTTTATTGTTCATAAAAAAGACCTGAAGTTGGATGGTAAAAATCCGTTGCTAATAGATGCTTATGGAGGATTTAACATTTCACGACAGCCTAATTACAGTGTAACAGTAGGACTCGGTTGGTTGGAGCAGGGAGGAACTTATGTTTTAGCTAATATCCGTGGTGGAGGAGAATTTGGCCCTTCATGGCATCAGGCAGCTGTAAAAGAAAAGAGGCAAAATGCCTATGATGATTTATTTGCTGTTTCTGAAGATCTAATTACAAGAAAAATAACTTCACCTGAACATTTGGGTCTATTTGGTTGGAGCAATGGTGGCTTATTAACCGGAGTTGCCTTCACCCAAAGACCTGATTTATACAAGGCGGTAATTGTTGGTGCTCCATTACTCGACATGAAAAGGTATAACAAATTACTTGCGGGGGCAAGTTGGATGGGTGAATACGGTAATCCAGATAAACCGGAAGACTGGGCTTATTTGAAGAAATATTCACCTTATCACAATCTGTTTAAAAATAAAAATTATCCAAAAGTCTTTTTTATAACTTCAATAAAAGATGATCGGGTACATCCTGGACATGCAAGGAAAATGGCTGCAAAAATGGCGGACATGGGACATCCATTTTTCTATCATGAGACAATTGAAGGCGGACATGGAGCTGCTTCGACAAATAAACAACAGGCAGAAATGCAGGCAATGATCTATACCTATTTGAATATGATGCTGAATTAGCAATAAATTTAATTGCTGGTAGATATAGTCAGTTACTAACAAAAGATTGTAGATTATTTTGATTGAGTTAAATGCCAGAAGCTGACACGCGGTATAGTTATGCCAGATAGAAGTAATAATTAAAACTCAAAATCATGGGAAAAAAAGGCGAAGAGTCATACTTAGAGGTGTATCCAGCATGGGCGTGGTCTTTATTAACGTTCTTTTTATCAATTATACTTCTTTTTATAGTCAGTGGGTTCCATGACTTTTTTGAAATAGTAGCATATACTTCGTATATTATTTTAATTGCCATTGCCTGTTTTTTTATCTGCAGGGCACACCCCGAAAGTGTTTGGTATACTCCGGTCATTTGCAATTTATTGGCTATCATTTCTATATTAGTGTTTGTTTTTAGAGAATTTGAAACATTATCAGAATTGATGTTTTGGGTGAGTAATTTTGTGGTGTCAGTAGTAGGAGCAATCGTTGGTGCAAAAATTGGAAGACGTAAATCTAATAAAGCAGAATAATTGATTTGAGTATTGCGATAAAAATTCTATCCTACAAGTAATATAAACCAATTACACTTATTATAAAGGTTCAAATAGTTCCTCAATCTGAACCAACTATAAAAGCATTTCAACTAAGTTGCAATAGTAGGTGCGATACTTGGGTAAGAGTAGAGCATTCGTTCAATAAAGATAATAGCTGAACCATTTGGGGTTTATTCATAAAACCAATTTGGGGTAACCTTAAGCCATTTTAAAATCTGTGCAAATTTCAGATAACTATATCCATGTTCGTCCTTAATCTCCACCAGATTTTCAGGTTGTTTGCTTTAAATAATCCAATGCTTTATAATTTGATAATTTCTCTAATATTCAGTATCTTACATGTGCTTGTCTGGCAATAATAAAAAACTATCGTTAAGATCAACATTATGAAAAAGAAAAGCATTTTTCTGAGAATATCTGTTCTTATTATAATTGGCGTTGTTAGCATGAATTTAACGTTAGCGCAGGATGTCAACGATAAGATTAAAGTGGAACAATATTATCAAAATCTTGGAGGTGTTGAACAATATATTGAAATTATGAAAACCTCAGATTCGAATCCTGTTTTATTATGGATTCATGGGGGGCCAGGGTTTCCAGATATACCCATTTTGAGATACTTTAATAAAGAAATTTCCAAGAATCTCACATTAGTTATTTGGGAGCAAAGAGGAGCTGGGAAATCATATCTAAAAAACCCGAATCCGGGTGATATGAGTACGGCACAAATCGTAGAGGATGGTCTTGAATTGGTTGAAATATTGAAGAAGAAGTTTTCAAAGGAAAAAATTTATTTGGCTGGAAATTCATGGGGTAGCATCATTGGCCTAAAAATGGCTCAGGCTCAACCTCAAAAGTTCCATTCCTATATTGGAATTTCACAAGTTATAAACAGCAAAAGGGGAAGAGAATTAACGAGAGATTGGCTCAGAGAACTTGCTTTAAAAAAAGGAGACTCAACTACTATTGCTGTGCTTGATAGTCTGGATGAGAAATCAATCACGAATGATCTCCAAGCATTAATGAAAGAATCTGAATTAGTTGCAAGATACAATGTGCACAACCAAGATGTCGAAATCCAAGTTGTAAAGGCAAGGTCATATTATGATGATTACAAATTAGAAGACATGATGAAAGGAGCTTTTTTTTCCATTGAGTTTCTAATTAATGATTTAACAGATATAAATTTTGATAATTTAACTGAACTTGACATACCTGTTTATCTAATCCATGGAAGAAATGACTGGACTTGTCCGACTTTGCTGGATAATGAATGGATTGAAAATTTGAGTGCGCCCAAAAAAGAAATTATTTGGATGGAAAACTCTACTCATGGCCCACCGATGGAGGAACCAAAATTGTTTAACAAGATTTTGATTGATTTATTACAGTAAATTGAATCTAACGCAGTACATGAATTCATAGCAATACAGATACACGAACCAAAGGATTCTTATTCTGAACGTTATAATTTGGGTTCAAAAAGTTCCCAAGTCGAACTAACTATAAAAGCATGTTGATTAGTTTGCAATAGTAGGTGCAATACTCGGCTAGGAGTAGAGCATTCGTTCAATAAAGACCAACGATGAACGCAGTAGGCGTTCGATTTTGGTCGCATGTTTAAGTGATCTGGGAGCTCTCAACCCGGCACGGAAGAGTTTTTTAATAAATATTGTAACCTATTAAATTGATTATGAGTAATGAATACTAATTATCTCAGAAAACTTATACCTATGAAATTAAAATTCTTCCCAACAATCGTATGTATTATAATTTTTAGTTTTAACAGCCTATCCCAGAATGAGCCGCTATGGCTACGTTATCCAGCTATTTCGCCTGATGGTTCAACTATTTTATTTAATTACAAAGGCGATATTTATAAAGTTTCGTCATCAGGAGGTATGGCAATTCCACTTACTTTAAGTGAAAGTTACGAATATTCTGCGGTATGGAGTAAAGACGGGGAAACCATTGCCTTTGCTTCTGATCGTTATGGAAACTTCGACATTTTTAAAATGCCTGCTAAGGGAGGAGAAGCTAAACGATTGACCTTTCATTCGACCAATGAAAAACCGAGTAGCTTTAGCATCAACAATTCCGAAATTGTATTTACAGCCTTAAGACAGGACCTACATACTAACGTACAGTTTCCAACCGGAGTAATGCCTGAGTTATATAGTGTTCCAGTGACTGGAGGAAGGATTAAACAAATAGTAACCACACCTGCCCATGATGCAACCTTTAGTCCAGATGGCAATAAAATTATTTTTCACGACCAGAAAGGATATGAAAATGACTGGCGAAAACATCATACTTCGTCGGTTACGCGTGACATTTGGGTTTATGATATAGTAAACAAATCATATAAGCAGTTGTCGCATTTTAATGGAGAAGACAGAAACCCTGTTTTTTACGACAACGATAAATTCTATTACCTAAGCGAAGAAAGTGGCTCATTCAATATCCATAAAAGTTCATTAAGCCAACCGGATATTAATGAGGCTATTACCACATTTAAGAGTCACCCAGTTCGTTTCCTAACAAGTTCTAAAAACAATACACTTTGCTTTAGTTATCATGGAGAGGTTTATACTTTAAAAGAAGGGGAAGAGGCAAAAAAGGTCAATGTAACTATCGCTTATGATGGAAGAGGAAATATTGAAAAAAGAATACCTGTTAACAACTTTACTGAAGCCAGGTTATCGCCCAACGGAAAAGAATTTGCCTATGTTTTTCGTGGTGAAATTTTTGTGAGCAGTATTGAAAATGGCACTACCAAAAGAATTACCAACACAGCCCGGCAGGAAAGAAGCGTGAGCTTTAGTCCCGATGGTAAATCCCTAATTTATGCTGCTGAATCAGATAGCAGTTGGAATATTTATACCAAATCTCTTATTCGGGAAGAAGAACCTTACTTCTATATGTCAACCATCCTGAAAGATGATGTTGTTACTGCAACAATAGAAGAAGAATTTCAACCTGAATATTCACCAGATGGGAAAGAAGTGGCTTACCTTGAAAACAGAACAACCTTAAAAATCATCAATATTGAATCGAAAAAATCAAGGGTGGTTCTTCCTTCAAGTTATAATTACTCCTATTCCGATGGTGACCAATATTTTACCTGGTCGCCTGACAGCAAATGGTTACTGGTGAGCTTTGGCCCGAAAGAAAACATATTTCAGCGAGAAATCGGATTGATAAATGCCTCTGGAAAAGGGGAATTAAAAAATTTAACACGAAGTGGCTATCAGGAAGTAGGCCCCAAATGGGTTATGGATGGCAAAATGATGCTATTTGGTTCTACACGAGAAGGAAACAAAACAGAACAGGGAGGAACCGGTTCCGGTAATATTTACGGTCTCTTTTTTACAAAAGCAGCATTCGATAAATTTAATTTGAGCAAGGAGGAAGCTGAGTTAGCAAAAGAACTCGAAGAGAAGGAGAAAGAAGACAAGGAAAACAAAGACGATTCTATAAAAGCTAATAAAGGGAAAGATGCAAATAAAGACAGTGAAGAAAAAGTTGAGGATCTTAAATTTGATTGGGAAAGTCTATTAGACAGGAAAACAACGTTAACAGTTCATACCTCGAATCTAAGTGATTGGCTACTTTCTAAAGAGGGCGATAAATTATTTTATATGACACGTTTTGAGGGTAAAAACAATCTGTGGACCACCGATTTAAAAACAAAAGAAACCAAACTCTTTTCAAAAATAAACGCTGGTAGAACATCCATGGAATTGTCAGACGATGGCAATTTCATTTTTATTCTGGCAGATGGTAAGCCAATGAAAGTTGATGTGAAAGATGGAAAAAGTAAATCGATTAAAACTTCAGGAGAAATGGTTCTCCAAACCGATAGGGAAAGAGCATATATTTTTGAACATTGCTGGCGACAGGTGCGTGAAAAGTTTTATGTTCCCGATCTGCAGGGAGTTGATTGGGATTTTTACTATTCTGAATACAAAAAATTTCTGCCATTTATCAATAACAACTACGATTATGCCGAATTTTTAAGCGAAATGTTAGGAGAGCTAAATGCCTCGCATACAGGTGGAAGATATCGACACGATGTACAGAATGGAGATCAAACCACTTCGCTGGGAATTCTTTATGATTATTCGCATTATGCTGATGGCTTAAAAGTTGCGGAAGTACTTAACGGCGGACCTGCCGACAAAGCGGCTTCAAAAATAGCAAAAGGTAATATTATTGAAAAGATTGATGGAAATGTTTTGTCGACTAATTTAGATTTCTACCAATTTCTTAACCGAAAAGCAAAAAAGAATACTCTCTTAGACTTGTATAATCCTGAAACCGGTGAACGCTGGCAGGAAGTGCTTAAACCAATTTCGTTGAGCGAAGAAAATGAATTGTTATACCAACGTTGGGTAAAATCAAGAAGAAAAGAAGTTGAAAAACTTTCAGATGGCCGCCTGGGATATGTCCATGTGCGTTCGATGAATGATGCCAGCATGAGAACGGTTTATGAAGATGCATTAGGAAAACATATTGGAGCAGAAGCTCTTGTGGTAGATACTCGTTTTAATGGCGGAGGAAACCTGCACGATGTATTGTCTGATTTTTTAAATGGAAAAAAATATATGGATATCATTCCTCATGGCCAGCATATTGGCTCGCAACCTCGCAACCGCTGGACAAAACCATCTATTGTAGTCATGGGAGAAAGTAACTATTCCGATGCTCACTTATTCCCGGTTGCCTATAAAATAAAAGATGTAGGTAAAAATTTAGGAATGCCGGTACCAGGTACGGGTACATTTGTTTGGTGGGAAGGCCAGATTGATCCAACAATTGTTTTTGGTATACCAATGGGGGGATGGAAACCGCTTAACGAGCCGTTTTTAGAAAACAATCAATTGGAACCAGATATTAAGGTTGCAAACGAGCCTGATAAAATGGCTGCAGGGCGCGACCAACAAATAGAGGAAGCTATAAAAGAACTGCAAAAATAGGCACTGTTTCATAAAAAACAGTAACCCATAAATATAGGAATAAGGTTCGCATCGTTTTTAATATAGACAAAAATTTGTGCGAAGTTTTACATTTTTTGTATCGTCCTTTAGGCGGTAACTAAGTGGGCATACATAAAATGGCTTTAGCCTTTAATTTTATTTTAAAAGCTAAAGCCGATTTATTCTGCCATAATTAATCGCCAAGCTAAAGCATGGCGCAAAAAGGTTAAAATAGTTTCCAATCTGAACCACCTATAAAAGCATTTCAACTAGGTTGTAATAGAAGGTGTGATTCTTGGTTGATACCGACCTATTTTGAATCAAGAAAATAATTCGATATATTTAATACGCATTTGGGAATTCATCCCATATTGTGTGTTTGGGGGTTAACATTTAGGAAGGAGACTATTGAGTCTCCTTTTTTCATTTTTTCAGAGGATTTTAATTTCATAAACTTCTCAGGGGAAAATCCGGCTCAAATAATGAAAAATATAGCATAAAGATTTGATTGTCTGATGTATATATTACAATTTAAATTGATTCTCTAGATGTTATTTCGTAACTTCTCTATTCTTTTCCCAATTTCATTTGTGATTACCAGTTAATTATAAACCAAAAATTAACTGCTATGTATAAATACTGTTTTCTCATTGTACTATGCATGTCCAGCGTGTTTTGTTTTTCACAGGAAGAATTATCTTATGTTACGCCAACTGATAAGATGGCAGATGTTCTAATCAATTATTCATTGGAATTACAGCCTCATGAAAGAATTGCGATTTTTACACAGTCAGAGGCTAATGAACTGAATATCGCATTATATAGAGAAGCTTTACTCGCAGGTGCTTATCCAGTAATTATTTGTGAGATTCCCAGCTCGAATGAGATATTTTACACCTACGCCAATAAAGACCAATTAGCTTATGAAGAAGATTATTTCCTTTACATTATAAATAACTTCGATGTTTTATTGAATATTGGAGCTACCTCAAATACCAAAAGTCTAAATAATGTAAATCCTGAACTTTTTCAAATTACTGCTAATGCCAATAAGAAAGTGACAGAACGGTTTATGGAAAGAGACGGTAATAACGAGCTTCGATGGTGTTATGCTACTTACCCAACTGATGCTCTTGCTCAGGAGGCAGAAATGGGCACAGTTGAATACAAAGAGTTTGTTTTTAATTCATGTAAACTCAACACTCCAGACCCTGCCCAATCATGGGAAGAAGATTCAAAACGACAACGTGAATTATCTGCCTGGTTAAAGGGGAAGGATAAAATAGAGTTAAAAGGACCCGAAATAGACCTTTCGCTTTCAATAAAAGACAGGGCATTTCTTGTAGCTGATGGAAAACTAAATTTTCCTGACGGAGAAATATATTGCTCTCCTATTGAAAACTCTGCTAATGGGTGGGTAAAATTCAGTTATCCAGCTATAGTGATGGGGAAGGAAATTAGAGATTTAGAATTGTGGTTTAAGAATGGCAAAGTTGTAAAGTGCAAGGCTTCAAAAGGTGAAGAATTATTTTCTGAGATGTTAAAAACAGATAAAGGTGCTAATGTTCTAGGTGAATTAGGAATTGGAACAAATTATAGTATTAAACGATTTACTAAAAATATGCTTTATGATGAAAAAATTGGAGGAACAATACATTTGGCGGTGGGTAATGGATTCCCTGATTCTGGTGGAAAAAATGTGTCATCAGTCCATACTGATATGGTCTGTAACATGAAATCCAGTGAAATTATCGTAGATGGGGAACTATTCTATAAAGATGGTGAATTTCTCAAATAAAGTCCTTTCTTCTTTAACTTAAAGAACACGATAAACGAATTATATTCTCTTGTAAAACAAGTTAATTAGCTATTTGAATTATGATTCTGTATCCTATATAATAAACATCAAACTCAACCTTAATGAAAAGATTAGTGCCTTTACTTATTGCTATCATGTGTATGCAGATTGTCTCAGCACAGAAAAAGAAGATGAAAGAAGATGAAAATGTTTTTGGCAAATACCAAATAACTGTACTTGATTCTCCGAGAGGTGACACAAAAGCAACTCTCAAAATATGGAAAAACGATGATGGAGAAGTTGAAGCGGAGTTTGTTGAAAATGGGAAAAAAATGCTAGCTGATAAAGTTGAAATTACTGGTAGTGAAATATACATTGAAAGATATTCTGAACAAGTAATGTATAACGAGGAGTGGGATTTGAAAGTTGAAGGTGATAAAATTTCAGGATATGGAAATTCTGAATTTAGAGTAACTGGTTACCGTATTAAATAAAATTAACCACCATCTCAGGCAACCTTACATTCCATTTTTTAATAGTATTTTTTATAATAACAAATATAGGAAAAACCTTCTCAATAAAAATATAATTAATTGAGTATGAGTAGTTTTGGGTTGTGATCCAGGGGGTTGTTCCGTAACTTAAGAATATAAACGAAATAAAGAGGTATGAAAGCTAAATCTTATTGTAATCCAATGAAATTAGGAAGTGTGTTACTTTTCCTTTTCTTTTTAATTACCACTGTTTCTTCCGGTCAAAGCAAGAAGGAAAAACTAGATGAATTAATTAAGTTATATTCAGAGTACGATAAGTTTAATGGTTCCGTTCTTGTTGCAGAACATGGGAATATTATTTTTAAGAAGGGGTATGGATTAGCCAATATAGAATGGAATATTCCTAATGCTCCAAATACAAAACACAGATTGGGATCCGTTACTAAACAATTTACTGCAATGTTGATTATGCAGTTAGTTTGGCCAAGAAATTAAGGGTAAAAAGCTAGAGGAATAATTATCTGAAATAATTATGAAAAGGTTACCATTACTGGCAATCTTTTATTCTTCTTTTTCAGTGGTATTTTATTCTGCTTGCATAAAAGCTGTCTTGCCCACCAATATAATAATAGTGCTAACGACTTGTCACAAAATAACTAAAATACAAAAACAATTAGTAAATAAAGGCAATTAGAAGAAACGTTTTATGAACATTATTCCGAATGATTATCCACCGGAATAAGGCTCATATTCCAAATCGTAAACACTCAAAAATCAATTTAATCCGAATTGCAAAAGGAATCGGAATAAACGGACGATGATAATCGAAGCGGGGGAGGCGCGTTAATAGTCAAGTGTTTTTACCGCTGTTTTGCAATGAATTTTCCTTTCGAAGTATGAGAAAGGTGTATTCATGCAAAAGTATAATCGTTTTCAAAAATTCTTGACTATTCATGCGCGGCGTTTATGCCGAAGTCTTTTGCAACCGCAGGCTTGTTTGGATTAAATTGAATACTTTCGTTTGTGATTTGGAATCACCTTTAAATTGAATGATGCACAATTTTATGAAGGCCCATATTGTATTGGTCAAAAGTTCATTATGATAATAAGTTTCATTTCACCCCAAACTACGCAAGTCGTTAATGTCCAAAATATAACATTCTGACAATTCATGTCAAACTATCCAGTTTTTCAATTTTATTTTCAAATATTGAATCAGAAAAATATCTCAATATTTTGTAAATTTGATTATTACAATTGTATAGTGAACAAAAGTAAGAATCTAGATAATGGGTAATTTATCATCAAAAGATAATGAATTCTTAAGTCAAGTTTATCAGAACATTGATGAAAACCTTGGTGATGAGTTATATACTGTTGAGAAGTTGTCTGAAGCTATGAATATAAGCCGTTCGATGTTGCACCGCAAACTCAAACGGTTAATAGGGAAATCAGCCACTGAAATAATTACAGAAAAACGGTTAGATAAAGCAAAAGATCTACTTGAAAAAAGCAACCTTACATCAGCAGAGATTGCCTATAAAACTGGATTTAACAGCCCTAGTTATTTCAACAAGGTTTTTAAAAAACACTATCAAATTTCTCCTGGCGAGGTGCGAAAGGGGAAGAAAGTGGTGATTAGTCAGCAGTTTGGAGATAAAACTAAAGTCAGAAGAAAAATAAAATGGTCGGTATTAATTTTCGTTTTTGTTTTATTGGCAACTTTTTTTACTTGGGCAGGACTTCATTTTTTTAAAGGAGAAACCGATCGTTCCGAAATTTCAATTGCCATTCTTCCTTTTGACAGTTTAAGTGAAATTGAAAACACACAGTATTTTGCCGATGGTGTGATGGAAGATTTGCTGAACCGCTTGTCAACCATTAAAGAAATAAAAGTGATTTCGAGAACATCGTCTGAAATGTTTCGTGATAAAGGAGAAAAAACAGTTCCTGAGATTGGGAAACTACTTGGGGCCAGTCATGTGGTGGAAGGTTCGGTTCAGCGGGTGAAAGACAATATCAGGATTTCAATTCAGCTAATTGATGCCAAAACCGACAACCACGTTTTATCGAAACAATACGACCGGAATTTGTCCGATTTTTTCAGCATTCAAAGTGAAATTGCCAGTAAAATTGCTTCTGAATTATCACTTGCTTTAACAAATACCGAATTAGCTAGTTTGAAAAAGGAAGAAACAAAAAGTGTACAGGCGTTTGAACTTTACAGATTGGGGCGTTTCCATTCCTCAAAACGAAGAGTAGAAGAGCTTCTAAAAGGAATTGAATATTACGAGAAAGCACTTGAAATTGATACTGAATATGCCCAGGCATACGCAGGATTGGCAGATAATTATTACCTGTTAACATTATATAGTCCTGATGATCGAAAAGCCAGGTTTAATAAGTCGAATGAAATGGCAGAAAAAGCTTTGGAGATTGACCCGGACTTGGCTGAGGCACATACAGTAGTCGCAGATATAAACAAGACATACAAACGAAAATGGAAAGAAGCGGAAAAAGAATTTCAAAAAGCATTGGAGGTTAAACCCAATTATTCAACTGCTCATCAGTATTATGCAGAACTTTTAAGCATTCTAGGGCGAAATGATGAAGCCCGGGAGCATATTGACAAGGCAATGCAGCTAGATCCGTTTTCCATAATCATTAGGTATCAAAGTGCTCGTTTCTATTACGATATGGAACAATTTGATGAAGCATTAAAAGATATACAAGTGTGTCTTGACCTGGATAGTGAGTTTATCCGTGCACTTAGCCTTGAATTTGATATATACCTTGCCTCAAAAAACGATTTTGGAGTTTTGGAATGTATGAGAAGATCAACCGATATAATTGGTTTATGGAGCAAAGAACAAGTTGACAGTGTTTATCAAGCAGGAGGTATCGACGAAATCAAAAGGTGGGTTACTTCGTTGCAGAATTTTGAACCTAAATGTACGAAGGCGATTTTTTATGCTATGCTAGGAGAGTATGAAAATGCTATGGATATGCTTGAAATAGCGTATGAAACTGGATATTTAGGAGCAACGTCTACCACTTTTCTTGAATATAAACCACTGCGGTCCAATCCCCGTTTTATGGCTATCCGTGAAAAAATGGGTTTGCCACAACTGGAGCCATAGTCAAATCAGAAAAATTCAACCAAAGTACAACTTTCAACATTTCTGCCCCAGAATTTACAAGCATTTGCAACCAGCTTTCTATGTACTGCCATTGGGGTTTTTAGAACTTGAATATGGATTAAGTCATATTAAATCCGCATTGTTTAACCTAAAAAATTTAATAAAATGAAAGCAAAAGTTTTTCTGTTGGTATGCCTTTTTATTGGTATGGCAACTGTTTCGATTCCGGCTCAGGATAAGGCAAATAATGCCGATCAGAGTTGGAAGATGAGTTCTTTCTGGTCGCCCGTTGTTTGTGACGGACAGTTAGTAGATATTCTTTCAGGTGGTGAAATAACAGTACATACTGTGTTTAAAACATTTAAAAATGGTTCTATTCTGGCTAAAGAAATTATCCAGATAAAGGGAACTGTAGAGAGCGAATCGGGTGAAGTATTTAAAATTAAAGAATTTGATAAATGGATTAAAACTGATCGCTGGGTAGGCTACTGGACATACAATTTAATTGGCGACCAGGGATCGCATTACATTGGGACACTATACCTTGACTACGGTACAGGCATGATTACCGTTGGTAAAACGGTTTGTAATTAGTGAAATGAGAAATTTTTAACCTTTAAAATCTTGAAAAATGAAATCGATTATAAAACTATTGTTTTTTGCTGCTTGTATTGGTCTAATTGCAAGCTGTGAAAAAGATGAGATGATCCCGGATCAAAACGATCCAATTCTGAAAAAGGCTGTTAAATTAATGGTTCAGCCCTGCTCTTCGGCTGATGTATTGACCAAAGCTGAAACCGACTGGCAAAACATTAGCGAGGCACTGCAAAATGCAGAGCCGGGCACGACGGTGCAACTGGCTGCCGGAACTTTTTACCTACACAAAAGTGTTGTTTGCTGGGATTTCAACGGAATACTAAAAGGTGCAGGAATGGGTAAAACCATTATCAGAACGGCACCGGGGATGGTATTCGACAGAACCGACAGTCCCCCAATAAATTGGAAATTGGAATCAAATGACGGGGGATTTATGTTTTGTTTTCCTCACCAATACAATACAGAAATTAGAACAGTTACGGTTTCAGATTTGGCTATTCAGGTGGATGAACCCTGTACTCCTTATCTTCGTTGGAAAGGAGAAGCTAAGGAAATGGAATTTAATTCGTTGCAAGCCATCAATGTTCACTATGTAAACCTAGACAACGATATGGAAAATCCTATTAATCTGAATGTTTGTTATAAAAATATTGCCATAATGGGTGATAAAGATGAAAAGTACAATTATAACAACTTTAGCGTTTTTTACGGGCTTGCCGCCTTTGGTTATTCAAGCGGAACATTTGAGGCTAAAAATGTAATGGTTGAAAATGCCAGCGGGTGCATAGCTCCCAGTGCTTTCTACCATGAGAATGCATTGGTGACTGTGAAAAACTCACATTTAAAATCGTGTCAATTTGGTGTCTTTTCTTTCCTAAACCATAGTTGGACAATCTTGGATAATGAGATTAAAGATGCTTGGAGGCCAGTTGTTCTTCTAAAAAGAAATGCCTGGGGCGTATCTGTTGATGGACCTGATGGACATTCAATTATTAAAAATAATTCCATCCAGTTTACCGGAGATCTGGGTATGGGTATTCAATTTGTGAGTAATGTTGAAGTGAAGAATAATTCTATCCAAGGTAGTGGAATGTATGGAGGAATTGCTTGTATTGTTGGTAATAACTGGGTAATCAAGGACAATGACCTTTGTGAAGTTACTGCACCCACAATACTATTAAATAATGTCAGAAACTCTGAGATTAAAAACAACTTCAATCAGGTTATTTTTGGACCTAGTGCTACCGAACCCACAAATATAATTGGCGAAGGATATGAATGCAATGAATAACAATAATTTCAAACATGAAATTAGAAAAACTGTAGTGGGAACCAGACCATTTATGATTTAATCCATTGGTTCTAGAAAACAAAACAGTTTCCCTCCGTTGTTTCGGTAACGGAGGTTTTTTATATGTTTTCACAAGCTGGCTCGTATCGGCGATTCGTGTCTGTCTTGCTTCACAAAAACAAAAGAATTAGAAATTACTTTTTTGTGTAGTGCATATAGGTTTTACGGATTTTAAGTTTTAAAATTTTGATTCTTTGTTTTCAATAAAAAGACACCAATTATAATTTGGCACCAGTGGCGTTTCAAAAAAGACTTGTGTTGAACCTTATGTAATAAGTTTTCGTAATTCAATAGAAAATCAAATTCTGTTTAAGCTTATAAATTAAAGCAATAAGTCTCTTACAAATATTAAAAGTTCTTTAGTTCGAATCTTGTACTATAACTATTAGAATAACAACGACGTGTAAAATTGTTTACAATTTTCAGATACTTATTTTTAAAACCAACGTTATGAAAATCGACAAATATTTCGTTACAATATTTATTTCATTTATCGTATCATTCAATATTGTAGCCCAAGAAGTTGGTAGTAATACATTTCAGGGGCCATTTTACAAAATTTTTCAGGAAACAAAAGAATGTGTATTAATCAAGCCTACTGCTGAAATAGATTCTGCAACATCAAGTTTCTTTGATATTTTTATTGATAGATTGAGCAACCAAATCCAAAGCTCACAGGTTGTTGCAGATTCTCAGGCTATTAATATGGATTTGAGTAATCAGAATGTTTTTACAGTGGGAAATCAAGATAATAATCTATGGATTAAGGATAACCTTCACTATTTTCCTTTCCAGGTTTCAAATACCCAAATTATAACAGACATCAATTACAATGGCACAGACATGCTGTTAACCAGTTGTATGCCGAATCCGGGCAATAACTTCAAAGGTTGGTTTTTCATACTTGGACAAACGAATAAGAGTTACTATTGTTTAGATACTGAGGATAATGGATTTGTATTAAGCGATTGGGCTGTTTTGGATACAACCGGGGCTATTGCATCAGGTAATTATCTAAAAAACGAAGACCGCTGGGAATTCCCCCCTTTCAAGGATGTTGATTATTCTGATAGCGCCAGGTGGATTTGGTATCCGGGAGATTTTGGAATTTTCCTCAATAAAAAAACATCCTTACTCAGGAAAGAACGAAACCAAATTTATCCTCCCTTGTGGCGTGTTGATGCACCTTATGGTAAAGTTTTATTCTCCAAAGAAGTTACGGTAAACAGGCCGGAAACCATTTCAATATACGCCGATGGTGATTTCACGCTAATGATCAACGGTGATCGAATTTATGATTTTGATCCCGAAAAAGTCCTAATTCCTGCAGGTACACACACTCTTCAAGTTGAAGTCGTAAATTATAAAAGTTTACCCTCGCTCCTGATAAAAGGCAAAACCGTAATAACCGATACCTCGTGGAATGCTAGTTTTGGTTGGCGCTTCAAACAGAATACACCAGGAGTCTGGACTTTTAACAAGCCTGACAAACCTCCGGGAGAATTCAGCTTATTAGAAAAAGAGATTGAACCTCTTAATTTGCAACGTAGTGACACCTCGGTTTTTGTCGATTTTGGACAAGAAACTTTTGGACGCGTTATATTGAAAGACATTAAAGGAAAGGGGAATATCCTAATCGTTTACGGCGAATCAAAAGAAGAAGCCCTTGCAGGTAAAATTGCAGAAACCTGGGAAACAAGAAGCATTGATTTTACTTCTCCAACCAATGACACGCTACCTGTACCAATGGCTTTTCGATATGTAAATATTCAACCTGATAGTGGAATAAGTATAGGTAATGTTTCTCATTTATACGAATATCTACCGATAAAAAAGAAAGGCACATTCGAGTGTTCTGATACTATACTAAACCAAATATTTAATGCATCATCAAGAACACTTGAATTGAACACCCGTGAATTAATGACAGATGGTATTAAACGTGACAGATGGTGCTGGTCGGGTGATGTGTTTATTGGCCTTCCATTAAATTATTACCACTATTTTGATGAAGATATTGTACGCCGTTCACTTATAGCTCTTAGGGGGCACGATCCAGTCATACATCACATAAACACCATACCGGAATATACTTTTTACTGGTTTATAAACAATTACAACCATTTCCTTTATACAGCAGATACCAGCTTTATTTATGCAAACTTCGATAATATGAAATCTATGATGGATTATTGTTTAGAAAAAACAAATGATGATGGTTTTTTTGAAGTAGATTGGAGTGTTGATTGGGTATTCATCGATTGGAGTAAAATCAGACCTGGTTATGGGATAATTTCCCTTGAGCAGGTGCTGTTTTGGAAAAGCCTTAGTTCGATGGCTGAAATGGCAAATATCATCGGTAAAAAAGAGGAAGCTGTTGTATACGATTCATTAGCATTCCGGTTAAAACCAAAAATTAAAGAAACACTTTGGAATGACAGCCTTAAAGGCTTTGTGCACCATGTCGTTGATACGGTTAAGGAAAAGGACAAAATGGAACAAAGTCCTTATAATCCCACTCTGGTAACGAGGTATGCAAATTACTATGCGCTTTTAATGGATTTGCTTGATGACCGGGAAAAATTACTGGTGAAAGAGCATGTGCTTTTAAACGATTCGATACCGGAAGTGAAAGCACCATTTCATAGATATTTTGAATGGTCTGCCCTTTGCGAAATGAACGAACATGAATATGCTGTCAATAAAATGATAGAGTATTGCAAGGGAATGCTGGAACTTGGCGCAACCACTTTTTGGGAAGATTTTGATTCCAGCCTTGCAGGCGCAAATCATTATAGATGGAGCGGACGACCGTACGGTAAAAGCCTCTGTCACTTGTGGAATGCAGGCCCTATTCTTATCACTGGTAAGTATATAGCCGGAATACGGCCATTAGAACCTGGATATACATCGTACCTTGTTGAACCAAACTTATCTGGTTTAGATTGGTTTGATGCATCGGTTCCGGTTAAACACGGATTTGTAAAAGTTTACATGGATAAAAATACCATTAAATTAAAAGCAGATATGCCAAATGGAATTTGTCGTTTCAGGTCTTCAAAAAAACCACAATCATCCGTTGGTGAAATTGTTAAGGTTGACAATAATTTATATGAAATTGTAATAACTGATAATATCGAATATCAAATAACATATAAACCGATGTAGATTATACACATCATGGTATTTATGCCGAAGTCTTTTGCAACCGCAGGCTTGTTTGGATTGAATTGAATACTTTTGTTTGTGATTTGGAATCACCTTTAAATTGAATGGAGTTCATTTTGGCAAGCTTTCATCAAAAGAATTTGCAGGTTCAGGATTGGTTACATTTCCTTTGTCCTTAAGCCCTTTTTTAACATTCAATTCGTATGTTTCCACAGCTTTTCGAATGTCATTTATAAATTCTTTGTCTCGCTTAATATGAAACACCGTTTCCATATTTCTCAAACCTATTGAATCAATTCCCTGAAGTGAGTTAATATATCTGTACTTCAGGTCATTATTCATTAGTCTTACATTTTGAATTTTTAGGGCGCCAATACACAACAGGAGCAATACAAATACAGTAGTTGATCCAATCTTCCATATTTTCAGCTCGCTGACCGCAAGGTTCCTTTTTTTCTTTTTAGGGAAACATTTTAAACTTTCGATACTTGTTTCTAACTGTTTAATACGATTTGTAATGTCAGATTTAGTTAGCTGAATTTCTGAGTTAGTCGTATCAATTTTTTTTTGAAACGAGATTTCTATTATCCGTTGGATTTGATTCAAAAATGTATGGGCCGAAACAAACTTCTGCCGTTCCTCTTGTTTTGGAGTATCTTCTTTAGGCTTTTGATCAGTGTTGTTGTTTCCCATCTCTTTTTCAATTGTTGATAGCCTCTTTTTGATTTCCTCAAACATGGCTGCTATTAAACTATTGTTACTCATATTCAATTATTTAATTACCTGCTTAATCCTCGATCCCCGTTTTTTCGCTTTTTCCTCAGATTTACAGAAGAACTATGGTTTTCTCTGTCAATATGCCTGTATTTATATGCCGATAATGATAGATCTACTAATGGATTCATTTCACGTCCACGGCTATATTTTGTATTGATGCGGGATTCGCGCGAAATATTTTGCTGTATTTGCCTGTTTATTTTGGAGAAACTAAATTGCCGGTCAACTTTAGAACCATTGAATTTGAAGTTGTTTTTTGTGAATATTATTCCCTGAACCTCGCCTGTACGCCCTTTATATTTAAAAGAAGTTTGTATTCCTTGTTCTTTCAAGGCTTGAATCAGAGCGTTCCATGACTTACAATTAGGTACAACCTCTTTTAGTGTATTGTATATTTCATATTTGGTTTTATCCGGCTCTCGCAGACGGTGTTCTTTTACATTCTCTTTTCCTTTCGCGAAATAGAGTCCGAAATCAAAAGTCAGGTCCTTACAGATCTTTTCGCTTCGAAAGCGATCATTTTTATCTGAAATGGTTTTGCCTTGATTATTTACTCTGTTAAAGACCAGGTGAACGTGTGGATGCTCCTTGTCATAGTGGCGAACGATTATATATTGGGTGTCTTTAATGTCCATTCTCTTCATGTAATCGTGAGCAATTTCCACTATTTTAGGATTACTAAGGTTGTCCTTGTCCTGCGCAGAAAAATCAAGAGAAATATGACCAACCGTTTTGGTCACTCTGGGATTCAGGTTTGTCTGTTGGATAAAACTCTGAATAATAGCTTTGGAGTTTTTGGTTCTAACTCCATCTGTGGAAAGAATTTCGGCTGCCTTCTTTTTGTCAAGTACATATTCCACCGCTCCTTTAAAACCTTTTCCTTTGATAATTTTTGCGATCATTTAATTTTGTCAATGATTTTGTCAATCTCACCAGCTAAATACAGATACTCTGTTCTGGCGTTTTTGTATCCTCCCGCATTAGCCTTCTTAGCTATTTGATTTAGATTGTTAGCCATTCCGCAAAGCTTTCTGATATGATCGTTCAGCTCAGGTGTCAACCTTTGAATAATCGTGCATGAAGCAATAGACTGTCGGATAATCTCACTCATGGATGTTTTGGCTTCTGAAGCTTTACCTTTTAGCGTATAATATTCTTCAGTTGACATCTTCAAACTGACGATATAAGTTTTCTTTTCGGAGACAATTTTTGTGGGTCTACCACCTTTTTTATAACTGTTCATTTTCTTCTACTTAGACCAGCGGGATGCAGAAGCAAGGGTTTTGGTAATACCAAAACATAAACTTGCTTCGCATAAAACTGACAGGGTATTAGCGTTTGAGGCCTTATAATTTCAGTTGTTTTCGTTGAGAGAAATTCAAGGTGATTTCCTCCTTCAGACTATCGTCCGGCACTAGTTCAAACTTTTTAATCAGCAATTTTAAAGCTGGATTTTGCTTTATCATTTGCTCTGTAATGTACCTTGTCTCCGGTGTTAGTTTTTCGATTAAATAGTCTGCAATATCGTAACCAGCTGGTAATTTTTCAGTCTTACTTAAGCCTTCCAAAAAGTCAGAAATTCGAATGTCGATGCCATATCTTTTCATTAGTTTGGCTTTTCTGTACCATGTTTTGAAAGCACCCTGATCAGGAAATAAAACCACTTTCTGATCTGATAGGATTTTAAAATTACTGGTATTCAGACTTCCATATTTTCCACCGGAAGCAATCCAACGGTAATCTTTTAAAAAATGGGCAGCAATTACAGCACTTTTTTCACTTTCTACTATTCCAATTGGTTTCGAAATATCTTCTTTAAGTAGGTGTTCGCCGAAAAAACACTGTTTGAGTTTAAAATCTTCGTGCTTAATTCGGAAATGTACCCAGGAGATGTGATTGAACGGATGTTTTATCCGTTTCCCTGTTTTGGGTGAGTATTGCATAATTTTACCGGTGCGAATATTTCCGTTGGAATCCACTTGCCAAAATATTGTTGCCCCATCCCATATTTTAGAAGTTCCAAGTTTGTACTTCGCAAATAGTTCCAGAGCTGCAGTTTCCCCAATTTGTGAACATAGAAACTGAAACAGATTATTATCCTTATAGGATCTTTGGCTTTGGTATAATAGATCATTATCGATAAAACTTATCGCCTGAATGGTTTCTGGAGCACTGTTGGAAGGGAGGGAGGTTCCACGTGTTTTAGGTAAAATGTAATTGTTATCCTGAAAGTATTGACTGGGCGTATAATGATAGCCGCATTTTTCTTCACGGTTACACCTCCCAACATTTTTGGGAAAGGTAATCTGCTTTTCTGTATCAATATATCTAACAAATACATTCTTCTTATTACAAGCAGGGCATGTATGTCGTGTTGAAGCTCCTTGATATGGTTCAAGTTTAAATCTAAAAGTATTCATCTTAGCTGGTGTTTATCGTTTTTTTGAAAATGGAATGGAATAGTCTTCTGAGAGAACTTCAGGTGTCATTATTGCAGGAATATGCGAATGAATACAGGCCGAACTATTTTTCCGGCCTGTATTTATCCATTCCAATAATTCATCCTCATAGAAATAGAGCTTCTTGCCACTTTTATAGCAGGGAATGCTTCCTTTTCGGACAAGAGTATAAACTGTTGATTTGGCTTTCATAAGAATTTTACAAGCCTCATTGATCTCGATTGGCCTTTTCGGAATATCCGGCCTTTGGATTTCTTCGATCAGATTTCTTAACTGCGTTACTTCATGAATTAGAAAGCCTACAGCTTCCGGTAACTTTTCGAATGTAATTTCATCTTTACACATGGCAACTGTTTTTAATTGTTTGTGTACAAATGAAAAAGGTGTTTTACAGGTGCCTTTAAGTCACCAAAAAAACACCATAGAAACACCGGAGATCGAGAATGTTTAGTTGCTGAGTTTATACTTGATTGGAATATTACAGTTGCTGTCAGGAATTCTCAGTTTTTTCTTGATTGTCTTTATTTCACTGACTTCCTGAAGGGTAGGGGCAAACACCATTTTAAGGAAATGGGAGATGGATAGTTGGTCTGTTAATCGAAAATGGTTCCAAATATTCCACCCATAATGATAGATGTCGTTAACCTTTAATTGCTTGTCAACTTTTATTGGTTGTATCGATTTTAATTCTTCACCATTTGAATACATTTCTACAAATGTACACAGTCTTAAAAGTTCAGAATCTGATGCATACGGAGCAAAAACTTCTTGGGAATATTGGAGAGCTTGTTTTAATAATTTTTGCTTTTTCTGATCTGATGTTTCCTGAAATGTTTCGCGTATTTCATTTGTCGGGACGTTGTTGGGAATATATTCCAAACCTGCTTTTATCTCATTATTAGCAGATTCTTTTCTCTCAAATACTTTAGAAGAAATTATCCGGGGTAGCAAAAAATTATCGATCAGGCTATTAATACTGATATACACAGCCACTGAAAATACAACGACAATTAAGAAAACGATATTCGCTGTAAATAAATCAAGTTTAGTTAATAAGCAGAAATACCTTGTTAATGTCGCCAAAACCAAAATGGCACAGCAAACAAGAAGAATAAGAATAATATTTTCCGGTTTCTTAATCGTCATAGAAACTATTTTAAACTAATCTTGTTGGCAGACTCCCGTTTCTTTTCATTAACTAAATCGGCATAAATCTGAGTAGTTGAAACGTTTTTATGAGTTAGCATTTTAGAAACGGTGTAAATATCTGTGCCAAGAGCTATCTGTAAGGTGGCAAAAGTATGTCGGAAACAGTGAAATGTTATCTTCTTCTTTATTCCGGCCGAGGCAACCCAATTCTTCAACGGTTGAAAAGTCATGCTTCTCTCCAGATCTTTAAAAACTCTTCCATTACTGCGTTTACCGCATAATTGCAGCGCTTCATTGCTTAGAGGTAATGTTGTTTCCGTATCGGTTTTTTCGGTTTTTAACCGCATACAAAATTCGCCTTCGGATGCTGGAATAATATTATCCCATCTTAAGTTTAAGATATCGCTGATCCGTAATCCGGTCAAACACGAGAATAATGAAGCAGATTTCAAAACAGATATGTCGCAAGGAGTTGCTGCAAGCGTTTTGAGTTCTTCTAATGTCAGGTATTCAATTTTGGTATCGACAGTTTCAATGCTTTCCAAAAAGTCGTTTATATTCTCAAATATTAATTTGTCCCGATAAGCCAGTTTTAATAGTGCCCTATATGTTGAGAAATATGAAGCTGCAGAGTTTTGAGAAATGGGCAATTTTGTATGTTTTAGCTGTTTTGCACTCAGTAGATATGACCTGAATTTTCTACTTAAATCAACCGTTATGTCCTCAAATAAGCATTTGCCATTCACGAATTTCTCAAAATGAGCATATACCATCATCCACTTCTGATCTTTCTTTAGGGCAATTTTGTAGAAGTAATCTAAAAAGTCTGCTTTAAGTTTATGCTTGTCCAGAAATCCAAATTGATCATTTATTAGCGATTGTACCCTGATTGCTCGAATACCTTCAGCTTTGTTCAGTACTTCGCGGTTGTATTCCTTCTCAAGCTCTGTTCTTGGCTTTTTGTAAATGTATATGCCGAGAAACTCTCTGCGTGTCAGTTTCATCGTATACGGATTCCTTATAGCAGGATAATAATCCAAATAAAGCGATAATCTTCCTTTTGAAATCGCACGTTTTCTTAAAGTAACTTTTACACAAGCCATAATTATTCAGTGTTTGTTGGTGAAAAAATTCTGTCTAACTCATCTTTTGCAATCTTTATGTATTTTCCTTCTTTGATCTTATCGATATTATTTCGCTTTATCAAGCCATACAGACCGTCTCGGCTAATGTTGAATTTTTGCATTGCCTCCTGGACAGTATAATATTCCATGAATGATTGCTCACTAAGACCTCGTGCAACTAGAATATGTTTCTTTGAATAGAGCACCGATAATCCTTCCTTTTTCTTAGGAATCTGATGTCTTGAAACTAGGGTGTAAGCTGCTGATGTGGTAATTGAGAATTCTGTACAGATTTCGGGAATACTTATCCACTCCGTTATTTCTTTATGGTTTGCGTCTCCTTTGCGTTTAAAAAATTTATCGATATGAAGCTTGTTATAATAGCTTCTTCCATTTTTTACAATTTTAGGAATATTGTTTTCCCTAATAATTTTATATACCCAGCTATCTTTTACTTTAAAGGTTTCTTTAATTTCAGAAATCGAATAATATTCAGGAGGCAATTGTTTTATTTTTTCAGGAGGAATATTTCTTACCATTGCCTTTTCCATCATATCGTCAATGTCGGTGCGTTTTACAAGCATGATTCTTGACGAAATTTTAGATACAGGTAGCTGTCCTGAATGAATTAGTTTATAAATGGTTTGTCTGCTCAATCCCAGATATATGCCAACCTCATTCACTCGCAAGAAGTCTTTTGAGCATATCTCATTATAAGAAGGTATTCTTCGAGAAATCAAACTGGTATTTTTTTGCTTCTCAATTTTTTCCTTTCTCTGTTGATCTTTATATGCTTGATTATTGCATCTATGAGAACAGTATTTTGTAGTTGTTTTTTGTGCTGTAAATTCTTTATTGCACCATAAACAATGTTTGCTTATTTCCATTTCGTCCTTCTTAAAGTATCCATTTATTGTAATCTATCGTAAACCAATACATATTACTGCATATAAACTACACTACTTTGCAATTTTTCATTTTTCAAGTTAAGAATATTTGTAGAAAAATACAAATGAGGTACAAAAATGAGCAAAACATTAAGGAATTTTGACTAAAAGCTGAAATTGCCTCCAAGTACACTGAAAAACAACACTTTGATTGATAGGTATTTGTGTGTTTTGGTGATTAAAAATATATGAATTTACTTGCCGATACAGAAATTCTTAAAAATATGCCCCAGAACCTCTTCTGTGCCAACCTCTCCGGTAATTTCAGCAAGATAATGCAAACATTCGCGAATATCCTGCGCAAGGAAGTCGCCGGTAATTTGCATGTCAAGGCCATTCAAAACACGTAATATTGCTTCATGTGCATTTTTCAATATTTCGTAATGACGTGCGTTGGTAACAATTACATCTTGTTGTTCGGCTTCCTCCATATCAATGGAATGGCTCATATAATCGATCAGTTCTTCCAGGTTTTCCTTTTGTTTGGCTGCAATGAAAACCGCTTTTTCGTTGTCGGTGAGTTCCATTACCTCAATTTGCTGAATAGTGTCGCGTAAACCGGAATCGATTTTATTGGCCACAATAATCAGCGTCTGATGTGGGGCAATTCGTTCGCGGATCTTCTGAATGCGGCTTTCCACAAGTGGGTAGGGATTATTGGTATCAACTACCAACAGAACCACAGTTGCCTGTTCTAATTTACTGTAACTTCGCTCAATCCCCAGGTTTTCAATATGATCTTCAGTTTCGCGAATACCGGCTGTATCGAAAAATCGAAAAGCCGTTCCGCGAATATTTACCACGTCTTCAATTACATCGCGCGTAGTTCCATGAATATCAGAAACAATTGCGCGGTCTTCATTCAATAACGCATTTAACAGCGTTGATTTCCCCACATTAGTTTCGCCAACAATAGCCACAGGAATTCCGTTTTTAATGGCATTTCCCAATTGAAACGAATCCTTTAGTTTTCGTAACAACTTTTCAATTTGCTCGGTTAGTTTGTGTAAAGCTGTCCGGTCGGCAAATTCCACATCTTCTTCACTAAAATCCAACTCTAGTTCCACCATTGCAGTAAAATGCAAAAGCTGGTCACGCAAAGCACTAATTTCTCTCGAGAATCCACCACGCATCTGGTTCATGGCCAGTTTATGAGCAGCAGCATTGGACGATGCGATAACATCCGCCACACCTTCTGCCTGCGAAAGATCCATTTTCCCGTTCAGAAATGCCCGTTGTGTAAATTCGCCAGGCAATGCCAATCGGGCTCCGTTTTCAACCAAAACATTCAAAATTCGCTGCTGAATATACACCGATCCATGACAGGATATTTCGATAATATCTTCGCCGGTAAACGAATGTGGCGCACGAAACAACGCAATAACCACTTCATCTATGGTTTCGTTGGCTGAAACTATTTTTCCAAAATGAAGAGTATTTGCAGCCTGATCGGCAAGTGATTTCCCAACTTTCGGACTTTCGTAAACCTTATCGCATATGGAAATGGCATCGCTACCGGAAAGACGGATTACTGCAATGGCTCCAACTCCCGGAGAGCTTGATATGGCGCATATTGTTGACTGATCGAGCATAATTTATTCTAAAAAATGTTGGCACAAATATATGGATAATTAAAGTGTTTTGGCTTTGTTGATTTATGTTATCATAATTTTTGAATAATCATTTAGGCATTTCCTTTCGCATTTATTACATTTGAATCCTCAAATACAGACAATGATGCCTAAAAACACTTATGATTTCCTAATTGTTGGAGCTGGATTATTTGGATCGGTGTTTGCCGCCGAAATGAAAAAAAGAGGCAAAAAATGCCTGGTAATAGACAAACGAAAACATGTTGCCGGAAACATTTACACCGAAAAACGAGAGGATATAAATGTACATGTGTATGGTGCACATATTTTTCATACCAGCAATAAACGGGTTTGGGATTACGTAAACAACCTCGTGGAATTTAACCGCTACACGAATTCTCCGGTGGCGAATTATAAAGGCCGGCTTTACAATCTCCCTTTTAACATGAATACTTTTTACCAGTTATGGGGAGTAACAACGCCCGAACAAGCCAGGCAAAAAATTGAAGAACAACGCGAAGCTTACAAACACATTCAAAATCCGAAAAACCTGGAAGAACAGGCGCTGGTACTGGGAGGTAAAGACATCTACGAGAAGCTGATAAAAGGATATACCGAAAAACAGTGGGGAAGGCCTGCTTCTCAAATTCCGGCTTTTATCATCCGCCGACTTCCTTTTCGTTTCACGTTTGATAACAACTATTTTAACGATCTATATCAGGGAATTCCGATTGGTGGTTACACTAAATTAGTGGAAAAACTGTTGGAAGGAGTGGAAGTTAGAACAGGCGTTAATTTCTTTGAAGACAAAACCAATCTGCTGGCATTAGCTGATAAAATCGTATTTACAGGAAAAATTGACGAGTATTTTGATTTTCAGTTTGGGAAGTTAGAATACCGAAGTCTGCATTTTGAGCATGAAATACTGGAAACAGAGAATTTTCAGGGAAATGCGGTTGTGAATTACACCGATAGAGAAGTGCCGTATACACGTATCTTAGAGCACAAACATTTTGAATTCGGGCAGCAGAAAAAGACTATCATAACACGCGAATATCCGCATGAATTCTCGAAAGACAATGAATCGTATTACCCGTTAAATGATGAGAAGAATCAAGCGATCTATGAAAAGTATTTAAAATTATCGCAAGAGAAAGACAATATAATTTTTGGTGGCCGTTTAGCAGAGTTTAAATACTATGATATGCACCAGGTTATTGAAAAAGCATTAGACAAAGCAGAACAAATTATCTCAGAAAACTAATAACTCCCCAAAAACACTATTTTTTTATGGACTTAACGCCTTCCTCAAATATTTATATTGCCTGTAAACCACAGGCTGCCACCGGAGGTCCGGAGCTTCTTCACCAGTTAGTAGCCAAATTAAATCAATCCGGTCATAAAGCCCGAATGTTTTATTTGAAAAAAATGGACGATCCGATTCATCCGAACTACAAAAAGTACATCGATGACTATGTATTTGAAATTGAAGATGATGCCAACAATATTCTCATTGTTCCGGAGACGCGTACATTTGAATTATATAAATACAAAAACATTCAAAAAATTATTTGGTGGCAAAGTGTAGACAACTATTATGTGTCGAAAAAACGGCTGAAAAACCGGGTGCTTGCTGCTTTTGGGGTAAAGAAATTTTTCAATATTGAAAACCCAAAACACCATAATACGATCGTCCATCACCTGGTACAATCGAAATATGCCGAGCTGCATCTAAAGCAATATAATATTGACAGCTGCTCATACCTCACAGATTATATTCGGGAAGATTTTATTTCAAAATCAAAAACAATATCAAGCGGAAAGAAAGACGATATTGTGCTTTACAACCCGCGCAAAGGCAAGAAATTCACAAAAAGAATTATCGAAGCTTACCCAGAAATAGAATGGGTTCCGCTAGTTAATTTAACGCCGGCACAGGTTGCTGACAAAATTGCAACAGCTAAAGTTTATATTGATTTTGGCAATCATCCCGGAAGAGACCGTTTTCCGCGCGAAGCAGCAGCTTTGTATAATTGCGTGATAACCGGAAAGCAAGGCGCTGCAAACAACCAGGTAGATATTCCGATTGATGATGAGTACAAGTTTGATGATGACGAACAGCAAATAAAACAAATTGGCGATAAAATTAAAGAATGCATTGAGGATTACGATGTTAAGATAAAACATTTTGAGCCGTACCGGAAAGCGATTGAAAAACAGGAAGAAATTTTTGAAGAAGAAATTAGAGAAATTTTCGCCTAATGACGACATTTGAATATATTTATCGAAATTCATTAAGTCATGGAACTGCTTCTAAAAGAATCAGCAAAAATAATTAAGGAATCAAAATTCACCATCGCTTTTACCGGCGCCGGAATTTCGGTTGAAAGCGGGATTCCGCCATTTCGTGGCGAACACGGACTCTGGAACAAATACGATCCGCAGGTGCTTGATTTGGGGTATTTCCTGAATAACTCTGAACGCAGCTGGTTGTATATTCGTGAAATATTCTACGATTTTTTTGCTGAAGCGGAACCCAACGATGCACACCGGGTGCTGGCAAAAATGGAAAGTAACAAACTGTTAAACGCTGTTGTTACCCAGAATATCGACAACTTACATTACGAAGCCGGAAGTGAGACCGTTTATGAGTTTCATGGCAATTCAAAAAAACTGAAGTGTTTAAAATGCGGACAAGTTTATGACGCAAAGGATATTGATTTCGAGAATATACCACCAAAGTGTAGTAAGGATGATGAAATACTAAAACCCGACTTTATTTTCTTTGGCGAAGGAATTCCGCACGATGCATATTCTGATTCGTTCGCAGCGGCCGAAAAAGCTGAAGTCTGTATTATTGTTGGTTCAACGGGCGAAGTAACACCGGCATCGTATGTGCCACGAACTGCTAAACAAGCCGGAGCTACAATTATCGAAATCAACCCCGATGAAACCATTTTTACTTCAGCAATCACCGATATTCATTTAAAAGGAAAAGCTGCCGAAGTTTTAAATCAGCTGGGCGAATTATTGTTTTGAACTTTTCAACCAAATGTTTGAAGTTTATTGTCGCGAGGCATATACTTTGACTGGAAAACAATTAATCTGCGGATCATTTTCGGTATAACTTGAAGAAAATTTATATTTGCGCTACGAAAACAAATAGGGTAACTTCGGTTTTAGCCCGACAATTTCTTGACAGGCTAAAATTGTTACCACTTTAATTAAAAAATAAACAAATGAAATTACTTGAAGGAAAAACAGCGATCATTACCGGCGCTTCTCGCGGTATTGGTAAAGCAATTGCTGTAAAGTATGCACAGGAAGGGTGCGATGTTGCCTTTACCGATCTTTTTGAAGATGACAATATGAAAGCCACGGAAGAGGAATTAAAAACTTATGGTATAAAAGCCAAAGGGTACGCTTCTGATGCAAGTAATTTTGAAGATACCGACCGTGTTGTAAGCGAGATCGTTAAAGAATTTGGCCGTATCGATGTATTGGTAAATAACGCAGGTATTACCAAAGACACTTTGTTGATGCGAATGACTGAAGACCAGTGGGATGCAGTTATTAACGTTAACCTGAAATCGGTATTTAACTTTACAAAAGCAGCTCAGCGCACCATGCTAAAACAACGCTCAGGTTCAATTATCAACATGAGTTCGGTTGTTGGAGTTAGCGGAAATGCAGGTCAGGCGAACTACTCGGCATCAAAAGCCGGTATTATCGGGTTTACCAAGTCGGTAGCACGCGAACTGGGTTCTCGTGGTGTTCGTTCAAATGCCATCGCACCTGGTTTTATTATTACTGAAATGACCGGTAAAATTCCGGAAGATGCACGTAAAGCATGGGAAGCTTCAATTCCATTAAAAAGAGGTGGAACTCCGGAAGAAGTAGCAGGTGTTGCAACATTCCTTGCTTCTGATCTTTCATCGTATGTAAGCGGACAGGTTATTACTGTTTGTGGAGCAATGAATACTTAAAAAACGTTATAAAATACAAGGAAAGCTGTCTGAAAGGGCAGCTTTTTTTGTTTCTTTGTGTTAGATGAAACACAGGGCCATATTTGTAGGACTCACTACAATTGATATTCAGTATTTTATAGATGAGATTCCGGTTGCCAACACCAAAATTAAAACCGACATTCCGGATATTTTAGTTGGCGGACCGGCAACTAATGCTGCTGTTGCATTTGCCTATCTGAATAAAACGGCAACGTTGGCCAGTCCGGCTGGTCTCAATGCTTTTTCCTCATTTATCGATCAGGATTTGAACAGTGTTGGGGTCGATCATTTTGATCTGGCTTATGGTCAGGATTTCGAAACAATTTTGGCTACTGTATTAACATCAAAAAATGGCGACAGAACCATTGTTACACATAATCCTACCGTAGTTAAAAGTACAATTTCGCCGCAAAAACTGATAGATCTGGTAGAGCCACAGGTTTTGCTTATTGATGGTTTTTACCCGGAATTCAGTCTTGAATGTGTGCGAATTTGTAAGGAGCGAGGAATACCTGTAGTTTCTGATTGTGGCAGCTGGAAACCGCAGTTTAACGAGCTTTTAGACTATATTGATATTGCCATATGCTCAGCCGACTTTATGCCACCCGGTTGTAAAAACAGTGAAGAATTATTTGATTTTATGGCAGCAAAAAACGTAAAATCGGTGGCCGTTTCAAACGGAGGATCTGCAATTGAATATGTATCGAACGAGAAAAAGGGGAGAGTTACAGTTCCAAAAGTGAAGGTAAAAGACACACTTGGCGCGGGAGATTTTCTTCATGGTGCTTTTTGCTACTATTTTCTTGAAAGTGCTGATTTCGAAAGAGCTATAAAAGAAGCAGCTTTATTGGCTTCGTTTACCTGCAGTTTTGAGGGAACGCGGAAATGGTTAAATTTTGATCATAATGCCTGACATCTAAAAAATAATCCGTAAATTGTTTTAATCGGGAACAGTAAAAGAATAATGTTAAATAAATCAATTGCATATCGATTGAGTGTTTATATCTCCCTGGCAGTAATAGGGGTATTTATTGCTTTTATTGGTATATTTTTTCTTTTCAATCAAACACTTATAAAAGAGAGTGTAAAGAATAAGGCGATGTCGCAAAGTACGCATGTAACAAGTCAGGTACAGCGTTACATTGTTACTACTTCGGAGGTTACCGGAAATATTGCCGACCAGGTTATTTTTTACGGACAACAAGATCATGCTGATTTATTCATTCAAAGTCTCGTTAATAAATATCCATTTATCAATGCCATTTATGTAAAGATTGATTCAACAGTTACCGACTTGCCGTATTGGAGCTATTTCACATACAGAGACGGTGATTCGACAGTAATACAACGGGGGAGTGGCAATATTTCTTCGTGCGCGAATGAGCAGGTTCAGTTTCAGAAACTGATGAAACAGAAAGTCGAAGGTTGGTCGGAACCCTATTTATGCGACCGAAACAATACGGTTGTTGCTGCCTATTGTGCTCCAATAATTTTAAAAAACTCATCAGGACTAGAAAAACGTGTTGGCGAAGTAATTTGCGAAATGTCAATAAATGAGCTGAATAAGCAGGTGAACAGTTTAAAAATAGGAAAAGGAGGGTTTGCTTTTCTGATGTCGCAAGATGGCATTTATATTACACATCCTGTTACCGAATGGATACTTAACCGCAGTATTTACGATATAAATGAAAAAGTTCTGCGCGAAGATATTAAAACTAGAAACGACCAGGTACTTTCAGACACAAAACCTGGAACATTAATAGCCTATCCCGAATTATTTGATTTCGAAAAGGCCTTGGTTTATTATGTTCCTATTCAGCAAAATGGTTGGGTTTTGGTTTCGGTTTTACCTTACAAAGAATTGTTCGAACCTTTGTACTTGCCGGTACTTCAGATGTTGTTCTTCTCGGTTCTGGGAATTCTGATCATTTATTTAACGGTTACTTACATTATCAACCGTCAGATTAAACCACTGAGTCTGGTTACCAAGCAGTTAAAGCGTTTTAGTAATTTAACCGGGCCGTATAAAGATATTCCGGATAACGAAGTTACTCAGGTAGCGGAGAGTTTGAATTACATGAAATCGTGGTACGAAAAATACCTGCAAACTCAATCCGACGAGCAAAAGAAAAAGCTGCAACGCCAGGAAGATATGAATCAGGCTTCCGAAATTCAGCAAAGTTTTATTAAATCAATTTATCCGGCTTTTCCCGACCGTACTGATATCGATATTTATTCCACTTATCAACCGGCCAGAGGTGTTAGCGGCGACTTGTTCGATTATTTCTTTATCGATGATGAGCACATGGTTCTAACAATGGGGGATGTTTCGGGGAAAGGTGTTCCGGCGGCATTTTTTATGAGTGTTGCACAAACAACAATTAAAACAAATGCCTTGGAACCAAAAGCGAATTTAATTGTAGAAAAAGTTAATAAAGAGTTGTGTACGAGCAATCATCATCAGTTCTTTCTGACATTGTTTTTAGGTGTTCTAAATGTAAAAACCGGCATCTTAGAATATTGTAATGCAGCCCACACTCCGGGTTATATTTTAAATAAAGATGGGGTAGTAACAGAATTGGCACAGTCGCACGGACTTCCGCTGGGACTTTATCCCGATAAATCTTATAGCTCAGCAAAAATCCAACTAAATGCGAATGACACCTTGGTTTTATACACCGATGGTGTTACCGAAATGCTAAACGAAAACCATGTTCAGTACGGTAATAAGCAACTTGTTGAGAACCTGAAATCGCTATCAGGACAAGGCCCCAAAGAAATGGTTGAACGTTTAGAAAAGAGTTTCAAAATGTATATGGGGCATGCTCCTCAAACTGACGACATTACGATGCTGATCCTTAATTACAAAGCATAAAAAAAGGAGGTTTTCACCTCCTTTTGAAATTTATCAGTTTCGTTTCTTATTCTTTCAGCGCTTTTTTATTCGATAAAATGCGCATCTGAAGTTTTTCATTCTTCTTATCAAAACCAACCGAAATTGTATCTCCTTCGGTAATCGATGCCTTGATAATTATTTCGGCCATTTCATCTTCCAGGTACTTCTGGATAGCTCTTTTTAATGGTCGTGCACCAAACTGAGGATCGTAACCTTTCTCGGCAATAAAATCTTTTGCTGCCGGAGAAATTTTCAGCTTATAATTCAGTGATTCAACACGTTTGTACAAACCTTCAATTTCGATGTCGATAATGCTGTGAATATGTTTTTTCTCCAGTTGGTTAAACATCACCACATCATCAATACGGTTCAGGAACTCCGGAGCAAATGCTTTTTTCAGTGCTTTCTGAATGATGTATTTTGTATGCTCATTTTCCTCTTCAGGCGTTTTAGCCGTTGCGAAACCAACACCTCGACCAAAGTCTTTTAATTGACGCGATCCGATATTCGATGTCATAATGATAATCGTATTCTTGAAATCAACATTGCGTCCCAAACTATCGGTTAAACGTCCTTCGTCCATCAACTGAAGCAAAATATTAAATACATCAGGATGCGCTTTCTCAATCTCATCGAGCAATACAACAGAGTACGGCTTACGTCTTACTTTTTCGGTCAACTGGCCACCTTCTTCGTAGCCCACATATCCCGGAGGCGCTCCAACCAATCTCGATACAGCAAATTTCTCCATGTATTCACTCATGTCAATACGAATCAGCGAATCCAGATTGTCGAACAAATAAGTAGTTAAAACTTTTGCCAACTGGGTTTTTCCAACACCTGTAGGTCCAAGGAATATAAATGTTCCGATTGGGCGGTTTGGATCTTTCAGTCCCGCGCGGTTACGTTGAATTGCTTTAACAATTTTGGCAATTGCCTCGTCTTGTCCAACAACCTTGCCTTTCAAGTCGTTGCCCATGTTCATCAGGCGTTTTCCTTCGGCCTGCGCAATACGCTGTACCGGAATTCCTGACATCATAGCAACAACCTCGGCAACTTTGTGTTCATCAACCGTTTCACGATGGTTCAACAGATCTTTTTCCCACTGTTCTTTTGCATCTTCCAAAAGAGTGAGCAGGTTTTTTTCTTTATCGCGATAGTTGGCTGCCAGCTCAAAATTCTGACTTTTAACCGCCGCAATTTTATCATCTTTGGTTTTCTCTATCTTTTCTTCCAGCTTAACAATGTTATCCGGAACGTTGATATTTGAGATATGAACACGCGAACCAGCTTCGTCAAGTGCATCGATGGCTTTGTCCGGTAAATAACGATCGGTAATATAGCGTGCGGTTAATTTCACACAGCTTTCAATCGCTTCCGGCGTAAAGGTTACGTTGTGGTGATCTTCGTAACGTTCCTTAATGTTATTCAGAATTTCGATGGTTTCGTCAACCGAAGTAGGGTCGACCATTACTTTCTGAAAACGACGTTCCAAAGCACCGTCTTTTTCAATTTGCTGACGGTATTCATCCAGCGTAGTAGCGCCAATACATTGAATGTCGCCACGTGCCAAAGCAGGTTTTAACATGTTGGCCGCATCCAGCGATCCGGTTGCGCCACCGGCACCTACAATGGTATGAATTTCGTCGATAAACAAAATTACATTGTTTACTTTCGAAAGCTCATTCAAAATAGCTTTCATACGCTCCTCGAACTGTCCGCGGTACTTTGTACCCGCCACAATCGAAGCAATATCAAGGCTTACAACGCGTTTGTCGAATAATATTCTCGATACTTTTTTGCCCACAATTCGTAGTGCCAATCCTTCGGCAATGGCTGATTTACCAACGCCCGGTTCTCCAATTAAAATTGGGTTGTTCTTTTTGCGTCGACTCAGGATTTGTGCCAGTCGCTCAATCTCTTTCTCGCGACCTACAATTGGGTCAAGACTGTTTTCTTCTGCCAGTTTGGTAATATCAATACCAAAGTTGTCGAGTACAGGTGTATCCGATTTGGCGCCGGCAGCTTTTTTCGAGCTTTGTCCGCCCGATGAAGGGCCTTTTCCAAAACCTTCGCCCGGCTCATCGTCATCGCTTTCAGGGAAATCCGATTTCGCTTCAGGCTGCTGGTAGTCTTGCAATTGCGACTTAACCATGTAGTAATTAATACCCAGTTCAACGAGCATTTGAGTTATCAAACTGTCGTTGTCTTTTAATATAGCCAGCAACAGGTGGCCGCTATTGGCCGTTGCACTTTTAAACGATCGTGCCTCCAAATAAATCAACTTCAACGTCTTTTCAGTCGATTTCAGCATAATCAAATCAGCTTTCTGATTTATATCTTTATCTGTGCGTACCTTGCTTTCGATTAGTTGTTTTACTTCAACCAGGTCGACACCCAGGTTTTCGAGAATATCAGTAGCAGTACCTTCGCCTTCTCTCAAAATTCCCAAAAAAAGATGCTCCTGGCCTATATAATCATTCCCCAAACGAATTGCCTCCTCCCGGCTATATCCGATAATGTCTTTAATTCTTGGTGAAAATTGTGAATCCATATATAGTCTCCTTTTTATCTCGGTTTAACAAATACTATTCCTAAAAGGTTGAAAGACTAAATTAAATAAATTTTGAAGCTGGGAAGTATCGAAATGGCAGAAGTTATCAAAGGTAACCTAAACATCATGAATAATTGTCAGTTGAAATGTTAATATCTTCTTGTCAAAAGTATGTAAAACACTACTAGATATGCGTGTTACACGAATGATTTTACTATTTTTGTGGGTCTTTAAATAGTGATAATTTATTTTGAAAGGAGATATAATGACAGAAGGTGAAAAGATTATCAGAATAAACATTGAGGAGCAGATGAAATCTGCCTATATTGATTATTCAATGTCGGTAATTGTTTCGCGTGCATTACCCGATGTACGCGATGGTTTTAAACCGGTACACCGCCGGGTTTTATTTGGTATGCACGAACTTGGAATTCTTTCCAATCGTCCGTATAAAAAGTCGGCCAGGATTGTTGGTGAGGTGCTTGGTAAGTACCACCCGCACGGCGACTCTTCAGTTTATTTTACCATGGTACGTATGGCGCAACATTGGTCGTTGCGTTACCCAATGGTCGATGGTCAGGGTAACTTTGGTTCTGTTGATGGCGACAGTCCGGCAGCAATGCGTTATACCGAGGCTCGTATGTCGAAGATTTCGGAAGAAACTTTGGCCGACCTGGACAAAAATACTGTTGATTTCCAGCCTAACTTCGATGAATCGTTGGGTGAGCCTACAGTTTTACCAACAAAAATCCCACAGTTGCTTGTAAATGGTGCTTCGGGTATTGCCGTTGGTATGGCTACAAACATGCCACCACACAACCTTAGCGATGTTATTGACGCTACAATAGCTTATGTAGATGACAATGACATTGAAATGGAGCAGCTTATCGAAATAGTGAAAGCTCCCGATTTTCCAACCGGAGGTATTATTTACGGTTACCAGGGCGTAAAAGATGCCTACGAAACCGGTAAAGGCCGAATTGTTATCCGGGGTAAAGCGCACATTGAAAACGAAGGTGGCCGCGAGAAGATCGTTGTAACCGAAATTCCATACATGGTTAACCGCGCAGAAATGATTCAGAAAACTGCCGACCTGGTTAACGAAAAGAAAATTGAAGGAATTTCGAATGTAAACGATGAGTCGGACCGCGAAGGTATGCGAGTTGTTTACGATTTGAAACGCGATGCAATGAGCAACGTGGTTTTAAATAAACTATACAAATACACTCAGCTGCAAACTTCGTTTAGTGTTAACAGTATTGCACTGGTTCATGGTCGTCCGAAGATTTTAAATTTAAAGGAACTGATCAAACACTTTGTGGATCACCGTCATGAGGTTGTTACTCGCCGTACGCAGTACGAATTGGAGCAAGCCGAAAAGCGTGCTCATATTCTGGAAGGACTTATTATTGCCAGCGATAATATCGACGAAGTAATTGCAATTATCCGCGGGTCTTCAACTCCGGAAGAAGCACGAAACAAATTGATTGAACGATTTGAACTGAGTGAGGTTCAATCGCGTGCAATTGTTGAAATGCGATTGCGTCAGTTAACCGGTCTTGAACAAGACAAACTTCGTAAAGAATACGACGAAATTATGGCGCAGATTGAACATTACAAAGCCATTCTTGCCGACGTAAACTTGCGAATGGAAATTATAAAAGAAGAATTGCAGGAGGTTAAAGCGAAATACGGTGACGAACGTCGTACTGAAATTGTTCCAAACGCCGAAGAATTTAACCCTGAAGATTTTTATGCCGATGAAGAAATGGTAATTACCATCTCTCACTTAGGTTATATAAAACGTACGCCACTTACCGAGTTCAGAACTCAGGGCAGGGGAGGTATAGGTTCAAAAGGAAGTACCACCCGCGATGAAGATTTCCTTGAGCACATTATTATTGCATCGATGCATAACACTTTATTGTTATTCACCGAAAAAGGAAAATGTTTCTGGCTGAAAGTGTACGAAATTCCGGAAGGAACAAGGGCTTCAAAAGGTCGTGCAATTCAAAACATGTTGAATATTGAGTCGGACGATCAGGTGTTGGCATTTATTAAAGTGAGAACACTGGCCGATCAGGAATTCATCAATAATAACTACATTATTCTTGCTACCAAAAAAGGTATTATCAAGAAAACAACGTTAGAAGCGTATTCACGTCCGCGCCAAAACGGAGTTAATGCAATTACCATTAAAGAAGGCGACCAATTACTGGAAGCTCGTTTGACAAATGGTAATAGCGAAGTTATGCTGGCTGTGCGCTCGGGTAAGGCAATTCGTTTCAACGAAAGTATTGTTCGTGCAATCGGTAGAACAGCATCCGGAGTTCGCGGAATTACACTTGGCCATGAAAATGATGAAGTAATTGGTATGGTTTGTGTAATGGATGAAAATGAAGACATCCTGGTAGTTGCCGAAAAAGGATATGGAAAACGTTCTAAAATTGATGATTACCGTGTAACAAACCGTGGTGGTAAAGGTGTAAAAACACTGAATATTACCGAAAAAACAGGCGAGTTGGTTGCCATAAAAAGTGTTTCTGATGATAATGATCTGATGATTATTACACAAAAAGGAATAACCATTCGTTTAGCGGTTAACACAATTTCAGTACTCGGACGAGCAACACAGGGAGTACGAGTTATCAATCTGAGAGAAGACGACAGAATTGCGTCGGTTGCCCGAATTGCTGTTGAAGAAGAAGCTTCGGAAGATGTAACTGACCAGAATACTGAAGGCGTTGATAATGAAGAAAATAACTTAGAACAAGAATAAATTATTGATTATTTGTACTGTTATTTTGATAAAATTTGAAAAGATATATTTTTGTGGCCTGTAAGAGGGACTATTAATCGAAATTTTAAAATTTTAAATAAGTATAAAAATGAAAAAAACTATCATTCTTCTAGCCTTGGTTTTTTCTGTTTCTGCAGTATTTGCACAGAAAGGAAAAGTAACCAGTGCTCAGAACCTTAAAGACTCAGGAAAATTAGATAAAGCGTTGGAGGCCATTGCTGAAGCAACTGATCCTGCAAACGATAAAGCCGAAAAGTCTATTCCATGGCCAAAAACATGGGAAGTAAAAGGCGAAATTTATCAGGCAATTTTTGCAAGCCAGGACGAAAGTGTAAAAGCTTTAAGCGATGATCCGTTAACAGTAGCGTTAGAGTCGTACAAAAAAGCACTTGAGCTTGATGATAAAGACAAGTTCTCGAAAAGTGTAAAAATTAAGTTAACATTGTTAACTAACGACTTAACAAATCAAGCTGTTGAAGCATTCAACAACGACGATTACGAATTGGCATTGAAATCTTTTGAGCAAATCCTTGAGGTTCAAGATATTCCGGTTGTAAAAGAGGATAATCCTGGTGCAGTTGATACTGTAATTCTATTCAACTCAGGTTTGGCTGCTTACAATGCTCAGAATTACAATAAAGCTGTTCAGTACTACGGAGAAGCTGCTAAATACGGCTACAACGGTGCAAGAACTTATGCTTTAATTTCTGATTCGTACATTCAAATGCAAGACACTGTAAATGCGTTAAAAGCTGTTCAGGAAGGATTTGAGAAATATCCGGATGACAATAACGTATTGACAAGCATGATTGACTTGTACATGAAAATTGGTAAAAACGAAGAAGCATTGAAATACCTGGATATGGCGATTGAGCAAGATCCTAACAACGTTACTTATTATTTTGCCAAAGGTGCTTTGTACGAAAAATTTGGTGAAGAAGAAAATGCTGTAGCAGCATACGAAAAAGCTTCTGAAATTGATCCAACATTCTTTAATGCATATTACAACTTGGGCGCACTTTACTACAATAAAGGTGTAAAACAAATAGAAGTAGCTAACGCAGTTCCTGCTAACGAAAACGAAAAATACGAAGCTGAATTGAAAAAAGCTGACGTATGGTTTGAGAAAGCACTTCCATACATGGAAAAATGTCGTGAGATCAATCCAGAGGATGAAATGACATTGGAATCGTTAAAGAACTTGTACTACCGTATGAAGAATATGGACAAGTACAACGAGATTCTTGAAATCTTAGGACAATAAGATATTATAAGAAAGGAGGGAAATTCTCTCCTTTTTTTATATTCATATAAATAACATAATATCAACTATAAGACAAGTGTGTATATCGTTTATTTTGGAATACCTGGCATGTTACGTCCAATCCGTCAGCTGGCGGATGGTTTATATAAAATCAGTTATCGAGGTTTTAGTCCGATAACGGCAAAGATTTTATGTAAAAGTTTATAATAAGTCTTTCCAAATCATTTATCTCTTAAATGTAAGTCCGTAGTTCCGAATAAAATTTACTCTGTAGATACTTTAATTAATTCTGCTAATCATCCCAAATCTGCAATTAGAATAACCGTCACAGATTTATCTATAGAAATATCAAGTCTTAATATCCCGCCTCAAAATTTTAATATTCCGGACAATTACACACAAATTTATTTTTACGCGATTCTCAGCGACTTAAATTATTTGATGTATGGACATAAAAAAAGCCGGTAAAACCGGCTTTTCAATATTGTATAAGAATACTCTTTAGTCATTATCCATTTCGTCAATCACACGAATCTTGTCTTTCAGCAACTCAATCTTCTGCTTGGTCACTTCAATTTTCTTTTTCACATCTTCGATCAATGATTCCGCATTTTTCGATTTAGCAAAGAATCCAATGTTATTATCCAGCAGCACTAAGTCATTTTCCAGCTGCTTCATTTTGTTCATGTACTTATCGCGTTCCATGCGCATTTTATTTTGCCCACGCGACGATTCAGAGAACGACGACATTTTATTTCTGAATTTCAACAGATTTCGTTTTTCATCATCCAGGTTAAGATCGTCAAACAGTTTGTTGATTGCATCTCTGAACTGTACTTTAATTTCGTCTTTCTTTTTAAACGGAACATGGCCAATTTCTGTCCATCTGCGTTGGAAAGCTTTTAACGATTCCAAATTCTCGTCGGTGTCTTCAATCGGTTTAAAGTTTTTAACCTCTTTAATCAGGTCTTCTTTTAACTTCAGGTTGTCTACCTGCTCGGTATCGACATCAGAGAAATGCTCCGATTTTTTATCGAAGAAAAAGTCGCAAGCTGCACGGAAACGCTTCCATAAAACATCGGAATGTTTGCGTGGCACCGGACCAATTTCTTTCCATTTTTTCTGGATATTTATAAAGTCCTGCGTTGTTTTTTTCCAGTCTTCACTGTCTTTCAGCGATTCTGCCTGAACACACAGATCCGTTTTTAACTGCAGGTTATTCTGCTGTTCTTCTTTGTTTTTAGCGTAAAATGCACGCTTGGCATTAAAAAATGCATCGCAGGCCGTACGGAAACGCTCGTAAATTTTGTTGTTATCTTTTCTTGGTGCAAAACCAATTGTACGCCAAACTTTCTGTAATTCAATAAGTTGTTTCGATCTTTCGTCCCATTCTTTATGGTTTGCAATCTCATCCTTAATGATGTCCTCAGCTTTTTCGCACAGTGCAGTTTTGGCTTCCAGGTTTTTCTTTTGCTCCACTTTTCGATTCTCGAAAAACTCCTGGTGTTTTTTATTGATTTTGGTTGTAGCCGCTTTAAAACGCTCCCAAATATCGTCTTTCTGCTCACGCGGAACCGGCCCGATTTCGCGCCATTGTTCGTGGTATTTCTGAAGCGTATTAAATGCTTTCAGAATCGATGGCTCTTCAACCAGCAACTCTTCTGCCCTTTCGCAAAGTTTAATTTTTGCTTCCAGGTTCTTCTTCAGATCCAGGTCGCGCAGTTCGCGGTTGATCTTAATATAATCGTAGAAATTCTCAACGTGGAAGTGATACGTATCCCACAAATTTTTCATTTTTGATTGTGGAACCAAACCAATTTCACGCCATTCGCGTTGAAGATCACGAAATTCGTTAAAGGTTTTATTGATCGATTCTTCGTTATTGATCAGGCCTTTAATCTTTTCGATTACATCATATTTTTTCTGCAGATTTTCCTCTTTTTCTACCTCAAGCTGTTTGTTGTGCTCGATACGAATATGGCGGTATTTCTTTAGCAGATCTTTAATGTCTTTTTCATAAGGATCTTCTTCTGCTTTGAATTCCTCTTCAGCACCGCCATCAGCAATAAATTTCTTTTTATCTTCCTCGATGCTTTCGTTCAGATTCTTATAAAACACCGCTTTAATGGTGTCAATTTCTTCTTTTATGTTGATATCACTATCTCCTTCAAGTACGTCGCGAAGTGCATTAACAAGCTCTACCTGAGTATGTTTTGAATAATCGACCGGCTCTCGTTTTTCCGGTTTCTCTTCTTTTACAGGCTCAGCTTCTGCTTTACTTTCCGTTGTTTCCTGCTCTTGTTCTGCTGTTGTATCTTCCGATTCCTCTTGTGTCTCTTCTTCCTCTTTTTCTTCAGAAACAGTTTCCGAAACTTCAGATGAATCAGTTGTACTTTCTTCTTCTGATTTTGATTCGGGCTCCGACTCACTCTCCGGTTCTTCAGCTACTTCAGCTTTTGGCTCTTCTTTCGCAGTTTCTTCCACAGGTTCTACCGGCGGCTGTTCGGGTGTTTTTTCCTCAGTTGGTTCAACACTTTTTTCATCCTCAACAGTATTCGGTTCTTCCGATTTTGCAGCTTCTTCCGAAGTCGGTTTAACTTCAGAATTCTCAAGGTCAGTATTCTCCGCACGCTTTAACTCTTCCGAGTTTTTTAGATCTTTAGGTTCCATTTACATTATTTTTACATCGTATTTCAACGATTTTCATGATATCATTCACCTACGAAAATAGGGAAATCCCCATTAATACTCAATTAATCAGAGAAAATAATATTTTGTGAATTTTATAGCAATTGGTTTTCAATTGGTTAGCCACTACTTTTTTGCGCCTTTATAGAGCTAATATCTTCTGTACGAGCCTTTTTTAGTAGGATTTCAACTCTTCAGTTATCCTTTTATCCATAAAAAGCATTTCGAATACTTGAATCACTTAATTCGTTTAAGAATATGTTCTGAAATCATGTTTCTAAACATCGTTAAAAGCTTATCTATTAAGACATAAGACATTTTTATTGTGTGAGAATTATAGTAAATTACGTTTTTCAAATAGAAACAGACACCAACTTAAATCTAAAATAATGGGATAAGCATTTTATTCTTAAGCAACAGAAACTCGTGCAGAAGCCAAATGGCCGAAGCGATACTTCGAAACTATAACGATGACAATATCCGAATATACTCTGCTGGATTAGATCCTGTTGATCATGTAAGCTCAATTGCAATGGAAGTGATGGGCGAAGCAGGCATTAATCTGGAACAAAGTGTGCCTCATAGTTTTTCAGAATATGCCGACATGGATTTTGATTACCTGATAACTGTGGGCGAAGGAACTACTGAGGAGTTAAAGATTCCGAAAGTAAATTATAAAAGGAAGCTGCATTTGGGTTTTAAAAGTCCGTACAAAGGTGCCAAATCGCAGGAGGAAATTCGGGAAAGATGTTGTGCCGTGCGCGACGAGCTGTTATCGGAAATGGATTATTTCTACCACCGGATATTAAAAAAAAGGCATCCATAAATATGAATGCCTTTTCTCGTTTTATCCTTGTTGAACGATCTTTTCAACTTCATCCGGTTCAATCGGAACCCGCTCCCCTATTATTTCGCTACCTGTTTCGGTAACCAAAATATCATCCTCTAAGCGAATTCCGCCAAAATCGCGGTATTCATTTACTTTGTCAAAGTTTATAAAGTCTTTGTTTATGCCTTCGGCCTGCCATTTGTCAATCAATGCCGGAATAAAATAACAGCCCGGTTCGTTGGTGATTACAAATCCCGGTTTCAATCGTTTTCCCAAACGTAAAGCTGCTGTTCCAAACTGATCGGCCGGTCTGATTTCATCATCATAACCCACATAAATCTGCCCCAGATCTTCCATATCATGCACATCCAATCCCATCATGTGTCCCAATCCGTGCGGGAAGAACAATGCGTGAGCTCCGGCAGCAACTGCTTCTTTTACATCGCCTTTTATCAATCCTAATTCTTTTAATCCGCCGGCAATTACTTCCGCTGCAGCCAAATGAACAGATAAATAAGTAACACCGGGTTTGGTGAGTTCTGTTCCCTTATTATTGGCCGCCAAAACGATCTCGTAGATTTCACGTTGTTTGCTGGTGAATTCGCCACCTACCGGGGTAGTACGCGTAAAATCGGATGCATAATGAAGTAATGATTCTGCACCGGCATCGCATAACATTAAACGGCCTTTTTCAAGCGTTTGCGAATGATCGTGGTTGTGCAAAGTTTCGCCATTTTGCGAAAGGATGATCGGGAATGATGCCATTCCACCACCGGCAAATGAAATTCCTTCCATTGTTCCGGCAATTTTTTGCTCCCAGGTTCCGGGTTGCGCCATGCGCATTGCCGCTACGTGCATTTGATAGCCGGTTGCACAGGCTTTTTTAATTTCTTCCACCTCCTGAGCTTCCTTAATTTCACGAATGGAAATAATGGCTTTAATAAGCTCCAGCGAAGCATGATTTTGAACCGACAACGAAGAAATACCGGTTAATTTCTCCAGCAAAATCTTATTCTCACCACGGTATGCCGGAAGAAAATGAATTTTACGGTTCACATCCATCGCTTTTTTAACCACATCAAAAAGCTTTGCAAATGGCGCGGTTTTGGTAATTCCCACTTTGGCGGCATTATCTTTTAACGGAACCTGTGGTCCCATCCAAATGATGTCATCAATCTCAACATCATCTCCAAAAATGTATTCATCACCACTTTCAAAATCAATTACTCCGGCCAGCCCGGGAAAATCAAGACCAAAGAAATACAGGAAAGAACTATCCTGGCGAAAATGATAGGTATTATCCAGACAATTCATTGGTGATTCGCCGTTTCCAAGAATCAATCCAATACCTTTTAAGCCTTTGGATTTCAGTTTATTTCTACGATCGGTATAAGTATTTTTGTCAAACATATTGTGCAGTTTTATAAAAATTTCACGAAGATACTATTTCTAAAATTATTTAGAACGAATAAAAATTTAATAGAAGTAAAAGATACTTTTTCGGGTTCGGAATAGAACTGATACTTGTCACAACGCAAAATACCGTCTGGCAAACATTTCATTATCTGACAGTTAAAATGAGTGACAATTGAAATTCAAATTAATAAAGTTGTAAAACTCCATTTTGCTTTGCACTAAATTCACTGATAAAAACATAACATGTTTACCATAATTAGCGTAATCCAGAATACAACAAAGCTTAAGATTATGGGAAATTCATTGATGAACTATCTTAACAGCCGCCTAAAAGAGGAAAGACCTCACGAATTGGGCAGGATGAGTCATGCAGGACCGGTGATTACCATCTCGCGCGAAGTGGGCTGTAATGGTCTTGTTTTGGCAAAATTAATTGCCGAACGACTCAATAAAAAGCTCGCAAAAGGCTCGTGGAGCGTATTAAGTAAAGAGATATTTTATGAAAGCGCAAAAGAGCTTGATCTGGATCCGGAAATGGTGCGGCAAACCTTTAAAAAGACCGACCGCTATGTTTTTGAGGATATTTTAAAAGCCTTTCGTGAGAAGCGTTATAAAAGTGAAGAGACGATAATAAAAACGGTAAAAGAAGTGGTTCGCACACTGGCAGTTGATGGTTATTGTATTATTGTTGGACGTGCCAGCCATATTATTGCCAGCGACATTAAAAATGCGTTGCACATCCGTTTAACGGCTCCGCTGGGTTATCGGATCAACACGATTATGACGAATAACCGGCTGAACAGGAATGAAGCAGTTTCGTTTATCGAAAAGGTTGAAAAAGAGCGAGCGGCATTCCGCAAAGCATTAAAAGAAAGTAACCTGCATGAGGAATTTTTTGATCTTACAATAAACCGCGGATCATTTACTAACGAACAGGCGGTTGACCTCGTTGAATTTGCCGTTGAGAGTAAAGGTATTCTGCATGAATTCAGCCCCAGAATAGAGTTTCATTAAACAATAGATATTTCCCATAAAAAACGGGTAAGATCAATGTGGTCTTACCCGTTTTTCATTTTTGATTTATCCTGTAATTTTATCGGGTAAACCTTTAACGTTTACCGGTTTTTCAGCATCCGGTTTGGGTTCAAACATATCGTTTGGCGTTAATTCACACTCCTCTAACATTTGAAGGCAATATTCCAGCTCTCCAAGGTTTTTAGTGACATTATTCGTTCCGAAAGAGAACTTAATCCCTGCTTCTTTAGCCATTTTTATCATCTCGGCATTTGGTGTTTTATAACGGGCATTTATTTCCAATGCAATTCCGTTATCAGCCAGAACTTTTACTACACGTTCCATGCGCTCTTTTGTCCATAGTTGTTCGTATTCCGGCATCAATTCATCCGGCAATACTGTTGGATTTACGTATATATCAACTGGCTCTTGCGAGAAAATAGCTTCAATTTTTTCCACGAGGTCGTCCATAAACTGTTGCTTTTCGTCTACCCAAACTTCTTCCGGAATCCAGATACGGTTTCGGCGGCCTTTTTTATCCGTAAAAGTCATGGCATCGGTAAATACATAGTCGAATTTAGCCACAGCTTCCGGCGAAAACAGTGTCACCCACTCGCGGCCTTCAGCTTGCATTCCTTTATAAGTTGGGCTGCCTTTTACTTCTTCCATATATGCGTACAACGATTCATCGTCAGTAACCGGAAAATACAGGCCACAGTTGGGTGCAACTCCGTAATTTATTCCCAAACGTTGCGAATTCTCCACCAGATCATCAAGCGTTAAACCACCCTTTAAATGCACGTGATAATCCACCAACGGGAAACCGGCGTACATTAATTTGGTAACTTTTGTATCCCAATCCTTATCTACTTCTGCTGGTGTCGGTTCTGCTTCAGGAAGTGCTTTTACACGGATATTTCGGTAATAAGTTGTGCTCCCAGAATCATGAGCCTGCAAAGCAAATGTTCCGTGGCTTAATTTGGTGTTTTCGCCACCATTCCATCGCCACGGATTTTCAGGCTCGATATATTCGTTCACTTTAACATCGTTGACAAAAACCTTTACAACGTTTTCCACTACTTTAATGCGCATTGTAAACCACTCGTTATCTTCGGCCAGCGGATAATAAACGTTGCGCACATTGTAAATGCTTCCGGTTTTTCGGCGCTCAGGATATTCCACCGAACCGCGGTAGGAATTATTTACCTGTATTTCGTAACCTTTTGACGGCCAACCTTCTTCCTGATATTCGGTATGGATAAATACGCCCGAATTTGAATGTTCCTGCGCTTTTATTTCTGCTTCAAATTCAAAGTTTTTAAAATCACCGTTGTAAAACAGGTGCGAACGCTCTCCTGCACATTTTATCATACCATCTTCAACGCTAATACTTTCAGGGTTTTCGCCGGCTTTTTTCCAGCCATCCAGAGTTTCGCCATCAAATAGGGTTTGCCACTCTCCCACCGGAACTTTGGTTTGGCAAGCGGTAAAAAAGATTAAGATAATTACAGGGAAAAATAACTTTCTCATGGGTATTGGTTTAGATTATTATTGGTTCTTAAAACTAAAGAAAAAATCGTTAGCAGAATAGCGATTGACAATTAGTTTTAAAAATAAAGGCGCTTGCACCAAATGTTACAAACGCCTTTATTGATTTTTACTCATCAGCCAGTGGAATCAGCCGTGCCGAGAGATCCGGATCGGCCATGTCCTTATCCAAGGGGAACATCGGACGATGAATACGTTTGTAACCCAGTCGTTCCAAATCCTGATCAACACCACCCGGAGTTAGTGCCATTAACCAACCGGCTCGCATATTGTATAGCTCCGGAACCAGGTAACCAATTTTTACAACTACAATATCCGATTCGCGTGGATACAAACTCAAATCAGTAAAATCAGTTTCGTGGTGATAGGGTTTCCGCTTTTTGGTCACGATCACATCAACACTGCCCACATTAATTACCACTTCGGTTTCAGCATAACGATCGCCCTCTTTAATGGCTTCTACCCTGCCTGTTAATTCAATGGGGCCGCAATAACGGTCATCAACTTCGGCGCCAACCATACCGGTAACTGTTTCGCCAATACCGGCTTCAACAGCTTTGGCAACAAGATCCGGTCCGGGGATAGAGGCATATATTAGCGATGGTCCGTTTTTCTTTTTGAATTCTTTCCGTTGAAGGATTTCGTTCAATGTCCAGGTAACATCGCCGGCACCTCCAGCCGTTGGATTGTCGCCCATATCGCTGATGATAAATGGTTTTTCTTTGAAAGCAATTGCGCGGTCCAAACATTCGTCCAACGAAGCCACCGGAGCTACAAATTCAAACTGGTTGCGAACATCCCAAAAGGCTTGAGCCAGTTCTTCTGCTGATTTTGTTACAGCTTCTTCGTCGTCGCCGTAAGCCATAACCACCGCACGGTTGCGAGGCTCGTCGGCCCATGCGTAGCCAACCCATATCGCTGCATCAATAACGCCTTCGCGCGCTGCTGCCGGGGCAACTTTTGCATATAAGCTTTTTCCCGGTTCTATGCGGGTACTTGTCTTTTCGCCGGGCAATAAAATAGGAACCGGAATCCAGGCTTTATATTTTGGTTTGCCTAAACCGCTCTCCAAACGGTCGAGAAGATTAGTCAGGGCACGTTTCTTCGAATCGATAGCATCTTCGTGCGGAGCCATCCGATAACAAGTGATCATATCGCTGTAATGTGCCAGTCGTTCGCTTACATTTCCATGCAAATCCATCGATGTCGATATCAGCACATCGTCGCCTATTACTTTACGAATTCGTTCGAGAAAATCGCCTTCCGGATCATCCAAACCAACCACGCTCATTGCCCCGTGAATATCAAAAAACAAGCCATCGTAGGGCATATTTTCTTTTAACCGGTCCAACGTTTCACCAACCAATGTTTCGTATGCATCGCGGGTTACAATCCCTCCGGGCAGTGCATGACCACGCAAAGTTGGGAACCACTCTGCACGTTTACGCGTAGCTGCCGTATCGTCCATAAACGGATAATAGGTGAATATCTCATCTCCGCGACGTGCCTGAAACGCCTCAATGCCCGATTGTGCAGGCGAAAAGGTGCTCGATTCTATGGCCAATCCGGCAATGGCAACTCGCGGAAGTTTGTTTTCTTTTTTCTTCTTACATCCCACAGTAAAAACCATGGCGGCAATCAATAATCCGAAAAGAATTCGTCTCATATCTTTCTAAAATTTTTAAATAATCATACAATAAAACAAATTTATGCAGAAAAGTAGTAATGAAAATGCGATTATTCAGAATTTTTAGAAGACAGGTTTTTCGGGAAAATTAGAATTCTGCTTAATAATATTTTTTGTGGTTGACATTTCTATTTTGAATTTGTCTACTTTTACTGCATCTAATCAGGATAAATGAAAACAGACATCAAAATACAATCGAACAGAACGGTAAATCGCGACCGGAAAAAGATGCTCATGTTTTTATACATATTTTCCGAGCTATAAAATTTTCATTTCATATCGCCCCCATATTTTAATTCAATAACTATTTATTTGATCGTTCTTTTTGAAATGAAAACATACTATAACTGGCTGAATCAGCTGGTTAACAGCAATAAGTCTGCTTTTTCGGAGTGGACAAACCTGAGCTGGTTAAACAGTTATTCTGCCCATGAAGCGCAGGAGAAAAAAGTAACTTTACTGAAAAAAGCTGAAAATATTTTATTTAAAGGCACCAAGCCGTATTACAAACAAATATCAAACGGGTGCAAACTTTGCGGCCTTGGTCAGTGGAGCTGTTTGTTCATTACCGGAAAGTGTAACGCCTCGTGTTTTTACTGCCCCACATCGCAGCAGGAAGACCATTTGCCAACCACCCAAAACCTGAGTTTTGCCGATCCATCGGCATTTGCAGAATACGTGAATCATTTTCGGTTTAAAGGTGTGAGTTTTAGCGGCGGCGAACCGTTGCTGCAGTTCGATCGCACACTTGATTATCTAAAGCAGGTGCGACGGAAATGCAACCCGGAAACTTACGTTTGGATGTACACAAACGGAATTCTGGCCGAAACACAAAAGTTCAGGAAACTGGCCTCTGCAGGAATTAACGAGGTTCGTTTTGACATAGGTGCCACTGCATTTCGATTGGATAAAATTGCAGCGGCAAAAGGAATTGTTCCTGTAATAACCATCGAAATTCCGTCAGTACCCGAGGAGTTAGAGCGTTTAAAGAAAATGTTACCCGAAATGGTAAAAGCAGGCGTATCGAACCTGAACTTGCACCAGTTGCGCCTTACTCCACACAACGTAAAACAATTGTCGAAACACAATTACACCTACATTCATGCTGAGCAGCCTGTGGTTTTAGAGTCGGAACTGGCGGCATTGGAGTTAATTGCTTATGCTCATGACCATTCAATAGATATTGGTATAAATTACTGTTCTTTCCATTTTAAAAACCGTTTTCAAAAGGCAGGATTTCGCAACAAAGTAGCCACCGCATTGGCTGACGATGAAGATTTGCTCACGCAAAACGGCTATATCCGACGTTATGATGGTACAGGAATTGGCTACGATTCGATACGGATTTTTGATGTGAAACCCGATCGATTGGCGGTTCAGGAATTTCAGCTAAAGAGCAAAACCTACTATTATTCGCGCCAGGTGGTGATGAATACAGTAGCAATTGACACAGCCACGAAAGACAAAATTGACAGGTTGCTGGAGGCCGAACCTAATGAAATACCGAACGATCCGTTGCTGTTCAGAATTTGGCAACTGGAATATATTGAGCGAGGATTAAGGGAATACTAATGAATTGTTTTGATTCCCTAAAATTACCTTAATGAAGAATCGATGGTTATTTCCATAATTTCAAAAACTACTGTAGGTAAATACCCTTAACAGCTATCTATCAATAATTTGTCTTCAAAAGAAAGTTTGTGAGTTGCGGTAAATATTTAAGATTCAGCCATGTATTTATCCTGCGGATTATGCGCTTTAAAACTAAGAACAGCAATTACCATGATAATTCCGAGCAAGGCATAAATGGCATACGAATAACTTCCCAGATGCGAGTGCGACAAGCTAAATACGATTGGTCCTAAAGCGCTAAAGAAAACGATGATGGCCATTACAAAACCGGTGATTTTCCCCAGGTGGTTGCGGCCATAAAAACGAGGCCAGGTAACACTTAACAGCACGTTGTACATACCACTTGGAATACCGCTACCAATTATAAATGCGTAGTAATAAAATCCGGTATTTATATTGGCCAATGCGACTAAAGCCACTACCATTCCGGCCAGCATCAGGTAAAGCAGATACTGCAGTTTTATGCGGTCGCTAATCCATCCTCCAATAAAAGCCAGCACAACCGAAATCATCGATATGGGAATAAACACCGATAACGCGTGCTCTTTGTCGATTCCAGCCTCGCCAAAAACCGAAACCAGGTGGAATACATACCCCGTAATAAACATAGCATAAATGGCTGATGGCAATACAAACAACCAAAAAGTCAGTCCGCTGCGGGCCTCTTTAAGCGTGAATTGTTTAAACGGTTTTATAATGACATCATGTTCCTTGTTTCCGTGTTTCTCACCATCGGGAATTTGGTCACAGTCTTCAGGATTATCTCGGAAGAAAATAAAGACAAACAGGAAGAACCCAACACCGATTCCCATTGCCATAAGTAACCAGGCCCAGCGCCACGAAGTTCCTTCAATCAGCAGATCGAAACTTAGTGGAGCTATTGAAAATCCGAGCGACACAAATACCGAGGAAATACCGTTTACCAAGCCCCTGCGGGCAATAAACCACTTCATCAGCATATTACGCGAAACCATTGTAATTACACCTTGGCCAGAGAACCGCAGCATAAAAAAGAATACAATACACGTTGCCACTGCCACGCCTACAAAAATATTGGAATTCTGTGGAACAATGGCTTTTATAATCCGGTCGGACTGGCTGAATAACACCAGAACAAATCCCAGCGTTAACGCTGCAGCCATTCCAACCCAGCGTGCGCCATATTTATCGTAAAGCGTACCTGCATAGGTAAGAATAAACGAACTTCCGATGGTGCCAAACATATAAGCCGTACTGATCTGATCACGACTAATGCCAATGTTATCGATCAGGTAATCGGTAAACGTAGAAACACCAGTTGTTTGTCCGGGCGCACTGCACAACACACCAATGGTGGCGGCAAATAAAATCACCCAACCATAGAAGAACGGCACTTTTGATGGATTGAACGGGAAGTTGTTGTATTTCTGTTTGAGCTTCATCACTACAAAGCTACTTATTGATTAATAGCAATTCGTACAATATGGTATTTATTTTTGAATGGTAATGATTTGTTATTGGAGGCTGAGCGATTGAGGGACTGAAGGACTGAAGAATTGACAAACTGATAAATTGCAGAAGTGTATTTGTAAGATTTGTCTTTGGCCCCGGTGTTACTCTGTGACTTCTCCGTGAAACTCTGTGGTAAAATTAGAATTGCTAAACGGTCTCATGATGCCCTGCTCGTACCTTATAACTTGAGACAGATCTCTCGCTTCGCCTCGAGATGACAGCTATACTCAACTTTTGCCTTTACATTTATTTTAGCAAATACAAATACTTCTCAACACCGGAAGTTATTGCCCACGAATCAAATTCATAATTGTGCCCGGTGGTAACAATTACAGCATCAAGTGATGGAAAAATATAAATAAACTGGCTGCCAAATCCGTTAGCCCAAACGCAGGCGTGCTCCTCTCCTGCTGATTTTAGAGTTAGGTTCCACCATTGGTAAGCGTAGTCATCGCCCGGAATATTCGTGTGCGTTTTAAAGCTCGTCGATTGTTCTATCCATTTTTCGGACACAACTTGTTGTTCCTTGAATTTTCCTTTATTCAGCACCAGCATTCCGATTTTTGCTAATTCTCGCGGCGTTATTTCCAGCGAACCGGCCATACACGGATATCCGTTTTGTTTTTCAATTTCCCAGTTATAATGTGTTATGTGTAAAGGTTCAAACAAATATTTTTTGGCAAACTCATCGGCATACATTCCGGTTTTCTTTTTAAGAATGGCACCCAGCAACTCTGTATTTCCACCATCGTATTGAAATTTGGTTCCCGGTTCACAATTCAATTCGCGCGACAGAATTGTGGCAATACGATCATCACTTAAATAGAGTTCTTCGTCGTTTGGTAGTAAACCGGAAGTCATGGTTAATAAATGTTCCAGAGTAATCCGTTTGTCAAAATCAGGCGCTTCCATGATCGCCGCGACGGGCTCATTTAAATCAGTGATAAATCCGTTGTCTGCTGCAATTCCAATCAGTAGCGATGTAATGCTTTTTGTTGTTGACTCAGCCTGGTGAAGCGTATTTTGCCCATAGCCATAGAAGTATTCCTCACAGATCAGCTGATTATTCCTTATTAGCAAAAATGAGTTAAGCCGGCCATAATCGCCGTTTACAATTTCAGGTAATAGTGAATAGATAAAAAGCGAATCGCCTTCACTTCCAAAAACTGAGACCGGCAAAAGATCATCCAGTCGATTCGGAGTTTGACAATGATACTTGTAATCTGCTTCATGACAGCCAGCAATAGCATCGGTTAGAAATTGGGCTACATCATCATTTTTTACCAGTTTTACCGAGTCGAAAGGTTCTCCCTCACACGCAAAACCGCCATGAATTGTATTTCCTGTTTTTTCGCCCAAATAAGTGCAATTCCAATTTGGCACAAAAAAGCGAATAGAATTACCTGCAATCGTCAAGCTGTCGATTTGAAATCCCGAATCATAAAGTCCTTTATGAGTCCAGTAGCCTTTTGCGGAAGAACTATCGGTATTTACAATTTCAACGTAGAATTTCTTGTTGGGATCTTCGGGATGCGGCCCTTCCCAAAAACCGGAAAAAGAAGTGTTGGCTTTATTGGATGAACAAGCAGCACAAAGTGCAACAATTACAAATAAACTAACAAACCTGAACATGGCTGTAGAATTTGGTTTTATTCAAATTTAGCCTTGTTTTTACAGGAATGCAACATTGGATGACGAACTACCAGAAAAGATGTATAAAAGGCTAAAAACCTTCGATAAACGATTATTGAGGCTATTCTGCTTTCTGACAAACCACCTCAAACTTGATCCCGTCAGGAGCTTTAAAGAAAACCGCATAATAATTCTCGTGATACTCCGGATACAAACGTGGTGCACTTACAATATCCGCATTCATTTCCACTAATTTGGAATATACAGTATCCACTTCTTTGCGCGACTCAGCTTTAAATGCCAGATGATGGAGTGCTCCAGGTCGGCGCCGGTGAACAGTGTCGTCCTTTAACGATTCTCGTGGCGAAGTGAGTGCAATACAAAGATTCGGATGCGAATATTCAACCACGTGCTTGTCGTGCGAAGCAATGTAAGCCGACGTTTTCTTTTCGAGTGAAAATCCCAGCAATGGCAAAAACTGATCGTAAAACGAAACGCTTTGTTCCAGGTCTTTAACCGTAATTTCAATGTGGTCGATAATAGGTTGCATGGTTTTTATTTACAAAGATGTGAAATAAAAACTATCCAGTTCTATCCAATTACCGAGGCGGCGAGTGTTGTTCCTTCGAGTTTAATTTGGTATGGCCAGTTTTCTTCAGGTGTCTCTTCTGCATCATTTCCCCAGCGCATAACAATTGGCCAATGCTCTGTTGGCGCTCCCATTACTACCAACCACAAATACTCCGTATTTTCAGGAACGGTAAAACCTGAGCTGCTTTCATTCGCATTTTGCATTTCGCCATAAACCCGGCTGCCATCTTTTAACGAAGCCACAAAACCGTATCGCCAGCCTGCTTTATCCACTTTTACAGCGTTAAAACCATCGGCACCGGCAATTCCTTTAAAATCCAAAACCACTTCAGTCCCAGTTTCAGGAACGTTTAACTGAATTCCGTTATACCCGTAGTTTTGAGGACAATTTTCAGCTGTTATTTTGTACCAACCATCATCTGCAGGCACTAATTTGCTTTGGTGCTGATTAGCGTATTGATGAGCAACTTCCTGAACTCGATCGAGATCCCAGGTAATAAACCGGCGCGAAGCATCAAACATTTCATCGTTAAATGTTTCCTGGTCGATTTCTGTCAAACGTTTATAAGTCATCACCGGATCGTCCTTTTCCTGTGTTGCGCGATACAATTGGCCCAAAAACTCTTTGCCGTGAATCTGCGACCAGTATTCCAGCACATACGGCGAATGATACATATTGATCGGATGTAAATACGTATAATTCGTTTGCTTCATAAAATCTACCAAGTGGTAGTTCTCAAATGTCATCCATTCGGGATAAACCTGCCACAACATGTATTGCGCCGACATCTCCATAATCGGTCCGCGTGGTCCTGTTCCGGCGTCAGCACTCGAAATATATTGAAAAGAATGCGCCAGCTCGTGCGCCAAAGCTCCATACGGTTTCTTATTGATTCGAACAGCGGGTGTCCATAGCATACCAATCTTGTCTTCTTCCCCGCCACCAAAGGCAGTCGCTTCATCGCCACCAAAAACAATGATCAGCATTTTATATTTGTCCGAAAGCGAATTTCCTTTCTCAACAATCTTCAATTCATCAACATAGTAGTTGTAAAAACGCTCGCATTCCTCAATTGCTTCTTTCGGATCAAAACGTTTGGTTGAGTCGGGATTGGCCATCGGGTCATCGCCATATTCTTTATGCCAGAAAAGTGCAAAATTATCGCTCTCGATCATGTGTTTGTTACTAAATTCACTCTCCGGATTTGTGAAGTCGTTGTTTTCCGGAACTTTATAAATGTTCTGAGGAATATAAAGCTCTTTTTCAATTTTAGGTTCGTTGCTACATGATTGGAAGATTGCAGCACAAACGCACAATAAAAACGCTATCGACTTACCGGAAATGAATTTTTGTTCAGACATAATTTTACGAATTTGAAGTGAAAAGTACGAAAAATTTGACATAGACAACCAGTAAAATGATTTCATAATTAGCGCATTATGACTTTTGTTAGCCTATTTTTTCATGCATAAAAAAACGCCGTTCTAAATCGAACAGCGTTTTCTACATCTTAATCAGGCGATTATTTTCTTTCCTAATGGAACTGTTACTTATTTTCTTTCGTTTCAGCTACAATTTTCTCGTACTCTTGTTTGGTAATCTTATCAGCTTTGTAACCTTTCTTTTCGATGGCTTCGGCCAGATTATCATCCGTATTCTTGCCGTCTTTGTATTCCACTAAAATGGTATTTGAGACGTGATCAATTTTCAGATCTTTCACCCCTTTTTCAAATTTCAGGTATTCTGTAACTGTTTTCTCGCAGTCGGCGCAGTCCATGTTGCTTTTAAAGCAAACTACTTTGTTCTCTTTTTTCTGTGCGAATGTTTCGTTACCGGCAAAACCGATAAACATTGCCATTGTAAATAATAAAATCAGTTTTTTCATCTTGTTCATTTTTTATGCATCAAGCATTTCGCTTTTAGCTGGTTATTCATAATTCAAATTAAAACGTAATCCGAGGTAGATTTTTCTACCCATTGTTGGCCCCCAAATATTAGTGGCACTGAAATTCTCACCAAACGGATCGTCGGTTCCTTCAATCGGATTATTTTGTGTGAAATCAGTTAAATTCTCAACGCCAAGGTAAATATTCCAGTAGCGGAAATATTTGGTGACCTGGGCATTCATAATCGTATAGGGCGAAAATTCAAAAAAGTCTCCGGCGATATTTGCCCGATCCATCCACTCTTCATGAACACGTGGAATTCGTCCGCCACCATTAAACTGAATGGTGTAATCGAACATCCACTTCTTCAAATTGGTGGTGTAGTTCAGGTTGATCAATCCTTTGTAATCGCTGGTTAATGGCGCATCTTTTAATTCGCCGCCAATGGTTTCTTTGATGTCGTTTACACGGTAAGCCAGCAACATATCCAGGCGCTTTACTGGTTGCCAGCGCACATCAAACTGAAGACTATTAGCATAAGCCTTTTCAGTAGAAGGTAACAGGTATATAAATTCAGAAGACGTTTCCCTGTCGACTACTAATTTTTGCTGAAATTCGGTGCGAAAGAACTCGGCATTGATACTCAGGTCGCGATCCAGTAATTTATAATTCTGTATAAAAGCAAAACCAAAGTTCCAGGCTTCTTCCTGAATGGCATCATCGGTCCAGCTAATTGGACGCGAGTTAGCCAGCAAAAATGTATTTTCTGAAATTACATTTGCAGTGCGGTAGCCTTTTCCGGCACTTGTACGAATGGTATAATGATCGGCAAACTGGTAACGGAAATGCATACGAGGCGTAACAAAATTCCCAAAAATGTTATGGAAATCGGCACGAATACCTGCCATCAGTGTTAGCTTGTCGCTGGGTTTAAAAGTATATTCGGTAAATATTCCCGGAACTTTTTCGGTGCGCTGTACATCCTGATTGTATAGCATTTCATTAAAATCGTCGTAAATAAAACTTGCGCCGCTATTTAGCACATGAATTGCCGCTATATCGAGATCCTGAGTGTAAACCAGGTTGCCGTAAAAACGTGTTTCATCGGCATCGTAACGCGATAAGCCGTAATACGATTTGGTTTCATGACGGGCGAAATTGGTAAGAATTGCCAGTGCACGATGATTATCTTTCGACACAATTCCCGACTTAAAAAATGCATCCACGCGGTTGGTTTCAATATTTACACCATACGGATTATCTACAGAGAGAATCATATCACTATTGGCACCAACCTGGCCTCCCATTCTGTCGTTCCACAACAACGTAACTCCGGCCTGTGCCATTGCTCCTTTGTGGTTGTTGTATTTCCAGCGGTTGGCCACCTCAAAAGTGCTCGACAGCGGGGAGTCAAGAAAACCGTCGTGGTTATGATCATTCTCCTTCGACAAGTCGCTGGCATGCACAAAAACACCGGTTGTTAGCGTATCGCCTTTTACTTTAATGTTTGTGTTCCCGTTAAATTCGTAACGGCCTTCATTATTGGCAAAAACATTCAGAAAAAGTTTTTCCTGGCTGTCCGGCTTTTTTAATTCCGCATTAATTTGCCCGGCAATCGATTCGTAACCATTTAACACCGAAGCCGCTCCTTTCGAAACCTGGATGGACTCCAGCCACGGGCCGGGAATATAAGTTAATCCGAAGGTAGTTGCCAAACCACGCAATGCAGGCATATTTTCCACCTGAAGCTGCGAATATGTTCCGTCGAGTCCCAACAATTTAATTTGCTTGGCTCCGGTAACGGCATCGCTGTAACTCACATCAACTGAAGGATTGGTTTCAAAACTTTCGGCGAGGTTACAGCAGGCAGCTTTGTGTAACTCGGCCCCGCTAATATTTTCGGTCTGTATGGGATTAATTACCGACAAATACGTTCCCCGATCCTTTTGAATCACCGTTACTTCTTCCAATTCAAGATTGGGTTGAAGCACCACTTCCAACGGATCATTATCGCGCACATGAACGGTTTGCGATTCGTAACCAACAAAACTAAAAACAAGCTTATTTCGCCCCGATCGGTTTTCAATATTAAAGCTCCCGTCGGGCATTGAGGCAGTACCTTCGCTGGTACCTTCCCAAACCACATTCACTCCCGGAAGCGGCTGTTTCCCGTTATTATCATCTCCAAAAACCACACCCGAAACAGACTGCGCTTTCGAGAGAAACGGAAACATTATAAATAATAGTAATATGTATTTCTTCATTCTTCTTAAGATTATAATTCAAGGCATGCAACCTCGACTGATCATCGAAATGCATCATTTTTTGTTGTAAACACAGTCCTTTTCTGTGCTACAGAACAAATCTTAAGCTAACGAAGGGATTTTGAGTTGCTGAATATGAATAAGGTAATCCAGTGTGGATGTTATCCGGGGCGGAGGATCAGCGTAAAAACGTTTGTTTAGGTTGTCATCGGCATCGGTTGTCAGCTCCTCGAGAATATCGGAACTGAATACTGTTAATTCAACTGGTTGAACGGCTACGAACTTCACGGCATCATTAACTGCCTTATCCATCAGTTTCATAAAAATCGATTCGGGCGCTTCACATCCGCAGGCGTCTGAATGGTTTCCTTTTGGTTGGCACTCATGACATTCGCCTTCGGAACAGGCCAATTCATTATTCGCCAGATCGTGTTTATGGTGTTGATGAAAATCGGTTTCGCAGGTTTCCGGTTTTACAATAATACTTGTGTAATCCTCTCCGGAACAAGCGCAGTAGCTTTTGTACAGCACAAATCCGGAAGTTGACAACAAAAAGATCGCTCCCAGAAACAAAACCGCTATGTTCTTTAATTGAATCACGTTACAAATATAACCCTGAATGCACCGAAATAGTTGTTAACGGGGAGTTAAACCCGGCAAAGAATAAGTTGGCAGTAAAAGAAGAAGTTGTCACCCAAAAGCTCTTGGTTACGTCATCCTGAACTTGATTCAGGATCTTCAATTCTGTCTTAACAGATTCTGAAATGAATTCAGAATGACGTTCTTCACTACTTTTTTAGACAACCTCCTTATATTTTTAGAGTCCTAAAACTTCTGCTCCTTGTTCAAAGACGATATCACGTGGAATACCGGCCTCTCCTATTCTGTCCAGATCTTTTTGAAGTGCTTCGCGAATAAAGCCTTTTTCTTCAATGATCTGTTTGGCGGTTTCGTAGTCGCCATCGCCCTGAATCTTCAGAATAGTTTCCGATAGGTTCATCATGGCGTCTTTCATTTTTTCGTAATCAACACGATAAGTTCCGGTGGCTTCGTCGCGTGTAAAAGCTCCCATTTCCTGGAAGTAATAAAAACGCATCATATTTGCTTTGCCGTGCGCGCTGGCAGCGCCGAAACGTACCGAACGGAAAATGCCGGCCATGAAAGTTACGAAGTTGTCCATCATATCTTTTTCGCCCAACTCGCCCATTTCGTTCAGCTGGTAAACGCACCACAAACCTAAAATATCGGCTTTCCCTTCTTCAATCGAAGTGTAGGCGTCTTTTAAGGCTTCGCGAACCGTTGTGCTCTGATCAACAGTATTTCCCAATCCAAGACCGTGCGCCACTTCATGAAACATAGTGTTTTCAAAGAACGCATCGAACTTCACATGCTGGCGCTGATCTTCAGCAATTAACAAATCTGCAATCGGCACTAAAATTTTATCGAATTTAGCCTGCATCGAATTTTTCAACTGTAGTTTACGACTACCTTTTGTTTCGCGAACCTCTTCGTCGTTTGGAAGGTTGATGGCGATGGTTTTGCTTCCGGCATTACAATCGCCGGCGTAATAAATAGCATCGTAAACATTCATATCCGAATCAACTCCCGGAGTTTCGTTTTTGTATGGCTGCTCGCAAGGCAAGGCTTTTTGCAAGCCCGGCAGCAACGCAGCATATTTCTCCAGTCGCTGACTCCAATCTTTATCTTTTATCAGGATAAACGATTCGTGAGCTGCTTTGTATCCATAAAGCTGGTCCTCGTAATTTTCAATTGGTCCAACGATAAATTCGATGGTGTTGTTTTTCATTTCCATCCAGGCAACATCGCTGGCATAATAATCATCAGTAAGCAATGCTTTAGAGCGTTCCTCAAGATATTTCTTCAGCCCGGCATCTTCTGCCAATTCAGCAGCTTGCAATAAAAGGTCTGCCGCCTTTTTAATTTCCTTTTCGAATGCGATGTGGTATGGAATAGATTTCAAAGCCCCCTCTTCGTCGCGGCGTATCAAAGTATACAGACTTGTTTTTGTATCATCGTCCCAGGCTTCAAATTCTTCTTTGGTCATGTCCGTAGGATAGAAATTTGCACCTGCAGGTTTCTGATCGTACCCGGGTAAAAATGGTTTGTTAGCATCTAAACGTTCCCATGGACCAAAATTTAGCTTTATAAATTTCAGGGTGTATTCATCCCAATTCTGGTTTAACAATTCATCTTTATCGCCATATGCTTCCTGCCAGTAAATGTCGTTCATTAATTTGGCGGCTTCGAGGAGAATCGGCAACATTTGCTTTTCATTCTCGGTTAGCACGCTTAAATCGGTGGTTAATTTAAACGATACAAATTCGTCGGCCTTCTTTTTTATTTCCGGATTCACTTCCATTTTTGTGTTTTGTTTTGCTTCTTTTTTAGTGTTTGTAGAACAACTAAAGAATAGAGTTGTTGCTATAAACAGCATGAATATTCGTTTCATAGGTAACAGTTTTTATTTGCTTCCAAAGCTAAAAAAAGCAGCTGCTATATGAAATAGTAGAACGCAGCTTTTCGCGATTAACATTCATATTTTCGAATGTTATTGAACAAAATTCGATGAGAAAAGTTAAAAAAGCAGACTTAACAGCTGAAAAATGACCATTCGTGAATAATTTATTTAAACTGAATTAACTTTGCACGCGTAATTTCATCTGCATGATTTTATCGGTTCGGATGAATTTCGCATGTTTATAATCATTGTCGTGTATGCTAATGGCATACTCGTTTCATAAAAACTAATTATGAGTAACAATCTATTAAAAGGAAAAAAGGGAATTATTTTTGGGGCGTTAAATCCCGATTCAATTGCCTGGAAAGTGGCAGTAAGAGCACACGAAGAAGGAGCCACAGTAACATTATCAAATACCCCGGTTGCCATTCGTATGGGTGAGACAAATCAACTGGGAGAGCAAATTAATGCTGAAGTGATTGGTGCCGATGCAACCAATGTTGAGGATTTGGAAAACCTGATCACAAAATCAATGGAAGCTTTAGGTGGCAAAATCGACTTCATTTTACACTCTATTGGTATGTCGCCAAACGTAAGAAAGGGACGCCACTACAGTGATTTGGATTATAACTACCTCGACAAAACCCTCGATGTATCTGCGGTGTCTTTTCACAAAGTACTTCAGGTGGCACGTAAAATGGATGCCATTAACGAATGGGGATCGGTAGTTGCCTTGTCGTATGTTGCAGCTCAGCGTTCGTTCTTTGGCTACAACGACATGGCTGATGCCAAAGCGTTGCTGGAATCGATTGCGCGTAGTTTCGGTTATATTTATGGACGTGAGCGTAACGTTAGGGTAAACACCATTTCGCAATCGCCAACCATTACCACTGCCGGAAACGGAGTTAAAGGTTTCGATCGTTTGTTGGACTTTTCGGAAAGAATGTCGCCACTTGGAAACGCAACCGGTGATGAGTGTGCCGATTACTGTATCACACTATTCTCTGATTTGACGAAAAAAGTTACTATGCAAAACCTTTTCCACGATGGTGGATTCTCGAATATGGGAATGAGCCTGCGTGCGCTTGAACAGTACGAAAAAGGTTTAGATAAAATATGTGCGTGCGATAGTGAAAAGCCTCACGCTGATGAACATCGCTACGACTAATAAAAACAAAGAGATTATAGAGAAGGCCGTTTCGTTTTGAGACGGTCTTTTTTTTGCTGTAAATAAATTGAGCAGGTGACTTGAAGTCACCTGCTCAATTACTAAAATAAAGAAGCCGCTTCAAATTAATGAAGCGGCTTCTTCTATATTGTTCTAATGAACTTATTTCGTTAATGTAAAATCAACTGAAGTTCCAGCGCCATAGTCACCACCAATAGTAGTTACTTCAGCTCCATTACTTATTATAGTAATAGAACCAACAGTTTCATCTTCTGAAGCAGTTAATCCATCTCCATAAGCATCAACTACTGTAAAAGTGTATTCACCATCAGGCAAACATGCTTTTTCTGAAGCACTTGCAGTTCCATCAGAATAACCAGAGCCAGCCATTACAACAGTTTCCGAGGCATCTGTAACTTGCCATGCACATTCGCTAGCCCAGTCGTCAAACAGAATTTTTACGTATGTTTCGTTTTGCTCGCAAAGCTGAGTTACTGATAACACCATTGCATCGCCTTTATAAACACCGGTTTCAACTTCCAGGTTTAATACAATATCAACACCTTCACCAATGTTTAAATCAGTTAACCCGAGAACAAAAGATCCGACATTTGAATTAGCAGGAACAGTTACTGTTGCCGGTACACTGTAAGCTGCAGCATCGGCAGTTGTAGATTCCAGATCAACAGTTATGTCAAAAGTTCTGTCCGTTCCTATAATTTGCGTTGTATAAACAAAAAGTTCATAGTCGCTAGAACCATCAATTACCACTCCCAGGTCCATTGATGTGGCCTCGAAAGTTACATAGTTCAGGTCCGTTGTTTCCGGCATACCAGTTTCGCAACTGTTTAATAAGAAAACAGAAGCAACGAACAGGAATAAATATTTTATGTTTTTCATATTCTTTTAATTTTTCTGATTAATATAATCTGCTAAGCAGAGTAAGTTATTACTTATTACCAGAATCCATAAGTGGGTTGTTCTGAATCTCTTCAATAGGAATTTCAAAAGTCAACCTTGGATCGTTGTAAGGAATTGATTCTCCTTGTAACGATAAGTGGTTTGACCCTCTTACAGTAGTTGCTTTATTACGTTTCATTGCCAGGTAGCTTTTACCTTCACCCCACAATTCGATACGTGTTTGCAGGTAAATCTCATCTTGTAGAGCCTGACCTGAAAGTCCGTCGATATAGCTTGCATCAGCCATACGATGACTTACAACCTCTTTTAAGCTTGCTCTTGCAGCTTCATCTTGTCCAAGTTTTGCACTAACTTCGGCATTTAACAAGTACATTTCAGCCACGCGCATGTATACATAGTCAGTTTCAATGTTACGTTGTGCCCCAGTAGTTCTGTCAGCAGGATAAAACTTATTAAAAGGGATCAGGTAGTTTGAAGAACTCGGGTCAGGATAAAACTGGCCTTTTCTTATGTCGTTATCTGGTATCGAATTGTAAAGTCCAATATCCATCGATTTTTTATCCCCTGCCATCTGGTAGCTATAAGTAAAAATATCCATCTGGCCCCACCATGAAACAAGGTCTAAGCCGTTATCTAAAGTAAGGTCAACACCCCATATCCATCCCGGAGTACTTACATCTCTAAAACCACCAATAGATGCATCGCCGGTGTAAACAACTTCGGTTGAATCCATAAGTGTAAAACCACCATTACTGATTACATCTTCTGTCATGCTTTTGGCTTCCGAAAGTTTTTCGTCGCCCATTGAAGCATAAACGTAGGCCAATAATCCTTTAGCAACAAATTTATTTACCTGGTGTTTACCAGTTCTGGTGAAGTTCTCCAATAAAGAAATTGCATCAGTAAGATCACTTTCCATTAAAGCAAAAACTTCAGCAGTTGTACTTTTAGCCTGGTTTGGCTGCGATGGATCGGTGTAAATAGGAAGAATTTCTTTTGATGGCTCATATTCTAATGCATAGAACTGAGTTAAGTAGAAATAACAGTAAGCGCGTAATGCTTTGGCCTGTCCCATCAAGTGTTTGTTCTCATCGTTCTCAGGTATTACATCGTTACCACCAAGTGTAGCAATAACAGTGTTAGCTGAACGAATTAGACGGTAATAATAACGCCATGGTTTATAGTTGGTGTTATTAGTATAATCCACTGTTTCTGTCAATTCACAAGTTCTGCGATACCAGCCATAAGCACTTGCTGATAATGCCATATCGCTTGACAAAAAGTCACTAAAGATATCATAACCTTTTTGACCAAAATCGTCATGATCAAGATTTGTTCCTCCGGTACCAGTTTCAAACATAAGCGTATAAATACCGGCAACACTACCTGCTACCACATCCGGGTTATTTTCAGCTGCCTCAGCTACCTGCTCAGCAGATAAGAACTCGGTTGGCTGAACCTCCAGAAAATCGTCTCCACAGCCGGTTATCCCAACGAATAACACCGCTATGAGTGATAATATATATATTCTTTTCATAATAATTTTCATTTTATCTAATTTCAAAATCACTTCTTAGAATTTTACGTTTAATCCCATAGTATACGTAGTCAACGGGTTGTAAGTATACCAGTCAGAAGTACCTGTTTCCGATGTTGCCGGGTTAAAACCGTCACGAGCACTTAATAAGAACAGGTTATCACCTGATACAAATAGAGTTAATCCTGTTATTCCCCATTGTTGCACCAATCCTGAGAAATCGTATCCCAAACGTAGGTTATTTAAGCTTAGGTAATCAGCTTTAGTAATAAAACGTGTTGATGAGCTTGAAACGTTTGTATCATAACCACTTGACAAACGAGGAACGTCAGTAACGTCACCAGGTTGTTGCCATCTGTCGTAAATATCGGTCGACAAGTTGTTGCTACCCACCTGGTCGTTATCCATCAAAGCAGCATAAACAAAGTCGTATGAATAACCACCAAGGCTATACAGGAATTGAGCGCTTAAAGTGAATTTCTTAACTGAACCATTAATACGGAAAGCACCACGTACTTTAGGAATAGAAGATTTTCCTACGTATTTGTTGGTTGCTGCAGAATAAGATTTTGTTGTAGTTGAACTAATCTCATGATCAGGATTATCGTGCTGATATTCGTATAACGAAGTAATTGCTTCGCCTGCATCCACAGCACCGTTACCGTTCGCATCGTAATAATTCTGTATCCACATTCCAACACCGTCAGCAGGGTCTACACCGGCCCATTCTCTTGTGTAGAAATCAAATAATGAATGTCCTTCTGCACGACCAAAACGACCAGAAATGTCCAAAACTTTTGGAAGCTCTGTTGCAGGGTCGATTGGCATATCGATGATTTCGTTATTCAACATTTCACCATTCAAGGTAATGTCTAATGTATAATCAGAATGACGTAAAATATGACCTGTAAAATCGAATTCGATACCACTGTTACGCAAACGACCATCGTTAACAGTAATCATGGCATAACCTACTGAAGGTCCAACTCTTCTGTCGAATACCAGGTTATCGGTATTTTTCATGTAGTAGTCAATCGATCCGTCAACATACTCACCAATTGCGAATTCGATACCGGTTTGGAACATTTTTGAAGTTTCCCAGGTTAAATCCGGGTTACCAACTTCGTTTTCCGAAATTGAGATTTCATCATCCAGGTTACTTACGTTATAAGAGATGATACCAGGGTAGAATCCAACACCTTGCTGCTCTCCAATAACACCATAACTGGCTTTTACTTTTAAATAATCGATAGCTGGCACATCTGCCATAAACGATTCTTCAGAAACAACCCATGATGCACCAACAGAACCAAAGTTGTCCCATTTGTTATCGCCAATAAAACGAGAAGTTCCATCGCGACGTACAGATGCCGACAAGTAGTAGCGGTTCATGTAGTTGTAGTTAACCTGACCAAAATAACTTTCAAGGTTTACTTCATCAGTATAAGAAGTTGGAGGAGAAGAAACAATAATAAAGTTGTTTAAGTCATCAATATCAGGGTGAACTGCTTTTGATTTACTTGCAGTATTTCTTTTTCTTTCCCAAAAGTTTGCTTCGTGTGCAGCCAACGCTTCAATTGAGTGCTCGCCAAACTCAGTGCGGTAACGCAAAAGGTTCAACACATTGTAGGTAAACATTTGAATATCTCTTTTGTAAATAGAACCACCTTGTCTTGCAGCAGAACCATAAAATGGATTGTTCAGGTTATTATATTTTTCCATATAATACTGAGCACCAAAAGTATTTTCGAAAGTTAAACCATCAATAATTTTAATGTTGGCAGAGAAATTACCTGTTGCCTGATGACGATCGGTACGAGACATATCGTAATGTGCATCGGCAATTGAGTTGGTTAACGAACCGAATCCGCGATCTTCACCGTAGTCATATTGATGACCTCCAAAAATAGGATCTTCGATAAAATCACCGTTTGCATCGCGCGAGAAAAGCGGATAAATCGATGGAATGTTATCGGTAAACCAGAAAATACTACCCGAGTCTTCCGACTGACCATTGTTATTTGTTTCAGTTAACGCATAAGTCATACGTGCCGTAGTTGTTAACCATGGCTTAACTTCTGTTTCCAGGTTAATAGCAGCATTGATACGTTCGAAATCTGAGTTGATGATATAACCAACATCTTTTAAATAACCTACTGATGTAAAATATTTGGTTTTTTCGCTACCACCACGGAATGTAATGTTAGCCTCAGTGCGGTTTGAATTTTGGAAACCGTAATCTTCCCAATCTTCAGGATCATACAATCTTGATACTCCTGAACGAACCTGACCAGTAGTAGGATCAATAAGCTGGGATACATCAATATCTCCGTTGCTATCAAAAATATTCCACATGTTGTATTTTGAATTGATACCGCTACCGCTAAACAGGTTAGCATTAGCATATGCAGCCGGATCAGCTTGTCCTGTTGCTACTCCCCTGTTATACATTGACTCCCATGAAAGAGCAATATATTCTTCAGGCGATTGAATTACCTGGTGACGAGCAATACCGCTTACGTTTACACCGTATTTCACATCGGCTTCGATAATACTTTCGCCATCCATACCTTTTTTGGTTGTAATTAAGATTACACCGTTTGCTCCGCGCGAACCGTAAATAGCTGTTGCAGTTGCATCTTTCAGGATGGTAGTTGATTCAATATCGTTAGGGTTAAGTGCATTCAATGCTCCTGAATATGGAACACCGTCTACAACATATAAAGGATCGCGGTTACCGTTAACAGAACCAAATCCCCTGATACGAATGGTGGCGGAAGAACCTGGCTGACCAGAAGTGTTGATAACACTTACACCAGCAACCTCACCAGATAATGACTGAGAAACGTTAGAGATTGACTTACTCTTTATGTTCTCGCTTGAAACCGTTTTGGCACTACCCACAAACGATTGACGTGTTGCAGTACCATAACCAACTACTACAACTTCATCTAAACCAACAAGGTCAGCGTTCATTACCACGTCAATTGTTGAGCCAGTAATCTCAACTTCCTGCGTTTTCATTCCCACAAAAGAGAAAATCAACGCAGCGGCATCACTTGGAACTTCCAGCTGATATACCCCATCAAGATTTGTAACTGTACCAATTGTGGTACCTTTAACACTTACTGAAACACCCGGTATTCCCATATCATCATCGGCACTGGTTACAGTACCTGTGATACTTTTTACCTGTGCTTCAGCCACAAGCACGCCAAACAAGGCAATGCCCAATAGCATTAGCGCAATTTTTTTCATAGAATAAAAATTTATAAATATTAGTAAATAACTCACTCCCATTAATACTCGGCACAAATTAGATAAAAAAAAATCACATTTAACAAATTTTTACAATAATATGTATTTGAGTAATGATGCTCTTATTTTTTACTTCTTCCGATCTAAATTCTTCTTAACTAACTGTTAACCGATCTTTTAGTCTTTATAACACTCTTGACAAATTTAAGTAAACAGTATCAAATGTAAGTGACTTTTGTCATTTATAACAGCCTTAAACACATTTTTTGATAAAAAGTTTTAATATTATTTAACAATTATTCAAATTGTAAATTAAATTCAATAGAAACACATCAGTGTGTTCATTTTTTCATTTAGCGCTGCACAAACCAACTCACATAGAATTTATGTTAGTTATTTTTTAGGAATTTTCTTTTCTCGCGCTTTGTCATTTCCATACCTCTAATCAACTCTGGATGAAATACTTTGTATGGCTTTAAAGAATTCATAATTTCTGCATCCCCACTATTATTTATTACAAATTGCGGAATAACAAACGCTAACTTTTTGGTAAATAATGAATCATGAAAGATGAGTACCACCAGCTCCCCGCTATCATTGATAATCTCTCCTATTTTTTGTCCGGCAAATACTTTTTGTCCCACCACAAGTTGCTCAGGATCGAACTGAACTCCATTATAACAAATCAAAGTTCCGTCGTCGTGTAACAAAGTAATACTTTTTGTCCAGGTATGATACCAATAGCGCGAATCTCCTGTTCTTGAGTCGCCCACAACTTCGGCAACAACACCGTTTCGGCTGGCAAAAACGGCATCTCCCGGTTCTGCCTTGAAACCTGTCGCAAACCACGATTCCAATGTTTCTTTTCCCCAAAAGCCATCAATGTTTTTCACATCAAAAACCGATACGTTTTTACCTTCTTTTAGCGGAATTAAATACGGAAAATTGAGATCTACATCAGCAGTTGGATTCGACCGAAAGGTTTCAATATCATAATTAAAGCGCGGAATTCCGGCATCAAGATCGCGCTGCAATGTAAAGAGGCTGTTGAAACCCGGCGCAACTTTCTTTATGTAAGGTAGCGGTTCGTTAAACGTGGTATTTTCAATGTCGGCAAAATTAATATGCAGGTACATTGGCACTTTTGCATTGTTCGATGCACTAAAAATGCAATCGCCAACAGAGTTGTAATTTGCCTGTACTTCAACATACTGCGCCATTGAAATACCGGCCATGAATATAAAGTTTAACAAGAGTAGAATTTTGTGAATCATAGATCGCGTGTTTTATAAATGATAAAAGTAAAAATTAACCCGGATAATTCATTTGATTTTAGCAATAGTCATGTTTCTCCGGGGTAATCCCGACTTAGTTGGGTCCATTTTTGAGTGTCAAAAATGGGTACAAAACTTCGTTGCTTTAAACTATTTTGCTATTTGTGATGAATAATGCGGATTAAATTTAGTTTACCTTTGGCGCATGTATTCAAAAGAGGAATTGCGACAATTGAAAATTGATTTCTGGCAACTGTTTGACAAGCGCTGCAGTGTGCATCCTGAATTAAAATACAGGAAACGGAAATGGGTGCTTCATAAAACCAAAATTAAGGGAGTGGCATTACGTTTTGATGTTACCCGCGAAGATGCGCTGGTAATTCTCGAGCTAGGTATCAAAAGCGAAAACAAGAGGCTGAAGGCTTATGAATTTCTGGAAAGATACAAACCGGTTATTGAAGACGGTTTTGAAGATGGTTTGCAATGGGAGTTTTTCCATGAGCGTGAAGACAGCGGAGCAGAAGTGTGCCGGATTTTCACACGATTGGAAGGTGTCGATTTTCATCGTCAGAACCAGTGGCCCGACATCTACAATTTCTTTATTGAAAACATGCTAAAACTGGAAAGCAACTTCCTTGACGTTAGAGACCTTTTGCAGGAGGAGCTGAAGTAAAACGCATCCGATAAGCTATCGGCAATCTGCTTCCTGGCTAAATAAACAATTCGTTGAGTGCTCCAAAATAATCTTCATCCCAGCCTTCCGAGATATTGTCAAAAGCTTCGTCGGGAATATTGGTGTGGCGCAACTCAATGCTTGTTCCTTTTTTGTGCGGATGTAGTTTTATCGTCACCAGCGAATCTTCTTCCTCTTCACCAAAAAACCACTTCTGAACGATCTTTTTATCTTGCTCAAACTCCACATTCACACCAGAAATACTGCCGTTCCATAACGAAAATTCAGAATTCGGCTCCAATGGCATAACAGCGGTTTCACCGGTCCATATTTCAAGCATATTTTCGTTGGTCAAAGCATTGTAAACGTCTTTCGGATCGGCGTTTAAAGTATAGTAGCGTTTTAAATCTTTCATGAGCTTGTCTTTTTATCAAAAGTAACTTTTCTTTTCTTAAATGATTTGCGGTCTCAACAAAAAATCAGATAAATGCGGTTAACGAATTCGGTGCGTGCGCATCACCTTCTTGTTAATTTTATAGGTGAAACCGATGGTGAAGAACTCTTTTATCTGCAGTTTCGCTTCTTCACCGCTTTTGTTGCCATCGGCATCGTAAATCGGGAATTTTACATCGTCATCGTAAATAAAGTGGAACATTAAACGCATATCGATGTATGAGTTTAACTGCATTTTAAAGTTGTTCTCCCAGTTTAAGTCGAATTTCTTAAACGGATCTTTATAGTTGATGAACATCTTGTATTTTGTTTCATACGAAATGTCATCGGTTATTTGCCTTTTATAGCTTAAATCGGCGTTTAAACCCGGTTCCCAAAATGCTTTGCGTCCCTCGTCGATACTAAAGCTTGTCTGATCAACCAATGCCGTATCGCGTACGTAAACATTTTTCATGGTTAACGGCGACAAAAACAACGACAGATTTTTGTTCGGCTTGTAATCCAAACCAATCTTTAAATACGTTGTTGCAGGAGCCATAAAAGCAGAAAGCACATCCGGATTATCCGCTTTCGGATACTTATATCCTCTAAATATCTGGGTGTTAAAATTCAGCTCGGCACTGTAGTACCATTTTTTAAATGCACTTAATCCGTAACGTGATGTAATTTCAAATTTATCATCATTCTTTTGCAACTCCGATTCATCACCACCCGGCCTGATCCAGCCATTTCTGAATTCTCCCGAATTTTCCCATTTTACCTTACCGTCTTTGCGCGAATAATTGGCAAAACCCTTCAACACCATTAATGTAGCCAGTGAGCTTTTACCCCCTTTTTTCCAGTTGTCAAGATAGGTCTGGGTAAGTCCAATACTTCCGTCACCACCGATATTCCAGGGGGTTTCAAGCTCGTAACTTTTTCCTACACTCTTAAATTTATTGTAGTTGGGTTTCAGGCTTTCGAAGTCAAAATCTTTGGTTTGTTTTTCTTTAAACCGCGAGAAAGTTACTCCATCGTCGATTAACATTTGCACCGTGCGTTTATCAGTATTTTTTACCATCACGGCCAACGAATCGTTCTGCTCATTTTTCAACCAGATGCGCGAATAACGTTCGGCTCCGTTTTGTAATAAAATATCCTCTTTTTCGCCATATAAGTTTATTAACGACAGGCGTGTGGTATCAATATGGTCGGCATAAGTCATCAGCACATTTAAAACCGCTTTTATCGAATCGTTCACCTGGGCAACTACTTCGTCGTTGTAATTTTTTAAAACGTAGTAGTTATTCAGTTTTACCTCGTCTTTGTAACGTTTTATGCGATATTGCAGGTTTTCATTGTATTTCTCGGCACGGTATACACTTACAATCCTGCTAATGTAATCGGCCTTAACCGAGTCGTTATAAAACACCCTTTTTTCTTCGATGTAATCTCTCCGAAGACTGTCGCGGCGAACCAGCTCATTAAACATGTCGGGGGAGTTTAAAATCGAATCGGGAATCACTTCCGGTATATACAATTCTTCCGGGAAAGTATAAACGGAATCAGCAAAAAGCCTCATTCCCTCGCCTTCAGGCACCTGCCTTACTTCGTTTTCAGCTTCACGAATTATTGCCGGCGGCACAGTTATATCTTCAGGTTTTACACTTGCCCGGTATTCCGATTCAATTATCTGAACCTCCATTTGCTGGTCGGCATATGGTACAAATCCCGGCACACTGAGACTGTCTTCAACATTTTCGGGCAAACGCATAACGTAATTCCCGTTAACGCGCATCGTGTCGTTCAGGTTTTTAATAATCTGGTCGAGCGACTCATCTTCGATAAAATGCAACAATGCATCAACATCGGTGCCCACCTCCTTTTTAACAACGTGCCAGTTGTTATTTTCAATAAAATAGCTTCTTAAAACCTGAATATTATTACGCAGCAATTCCTCTTCAATTACAGAGTTTTGCGCAAATAAAAGTTTTGAAAAGCCGGTAAATAATAGAATAAATAAAAAAATCTTCCCTTTTTCTGAGAACATATACACTGTTTTTAGCTTTCGGATAAAACGCAAAAATAATACCATTGTTATGTTATCCTATATTTTAAATCTCTAAACAATTAACACCCGACTTTTAATATCCTTAGTCTCAAAAATTTAATACTTACCATGTTGTAAACGGATGCTCCGACAACCACGCATTAAAATACCGATGATCGGCGCTCACCTCCTGAGTTACCCATTCTGGCAGCTCAATTTTTTCATTTTCATCGTTAAGTTCAACTTCGGCCAAAACCAGACCGGCATTTTTATCTTCAAAAACATCAATTTCCCAAGTCATACCATTAATTTCCTCCACGTAGCGTTTTTTCCGAACAGGAAAATCATGACACAATTTCATTAAAACCTCAGCTTCGTCAACCGGAATTTCATATTCCAGTTCTATGCGCGAAATTCCCTGCGTTTTGCCTTTTATCGTCAGCCAAGCTTTATCGCCTTTAATGCGCACCCGCACTACCCTTTCTTTGTCGGTCGACAGGTATCCCTGAACAATCGGATTTCCCGAATCTTTTGGGCACCACATTTCAGTATCAACAAGAAATTTTCGCTCGATTTCAATCATGATAATAAGTTTAGTTGTTTTAACCGGCACAAATTTATCACTATTTTTAATGCGGTGAACATTTATATTTTGAATATGATTACAAGAGACGAAGCCCTTGAAATGTTGAAATCGAATGTACAGGCTGAAAATATGCTAAAACACAGTCTGGCGTCGGAAGCGGTAATGCGTGCAATAGCGAAGCACCTGGGTAAAAACGAAGAAGAATGGGGCATCGCAGGTTTGTTGCACGATATTGACGTGGAGATTACAAACGCCGATCCTTACACGCACGGACCATACGCCGAAAAGCTGCTAAAAGGAAAAGTTACCGATGAAATGCTTGATGCAATTGTTATGCACAACGAAGTAGCAACCGGAAAAGAGCGCACTACCGAATTTCAGCATGCACTGGCAGCCGGCGAAACTATTACCGGATTAATAACGGCCACTACGTTGGTTTATCCTGATAAAAAACTGGCAAGCGTTAAAACAAAATCGGTTACAAAACGAATGAAACAAAAAGCTTTTGCAGCATCGGTAAAGCGCGAGAATATTTTGGAGTGCGAAAAAATTGGAATTCCGCTAACTGAATTTGCCGACTTAGCAGTTAATGCAATGCGTACGATCAGTAACGATCTGGGGTTATAGCAGTAAATACTTTTTAACAATAAATATTTTAACGGGATCGTTTTTTTCTTTTTCTTGCAACTGAAACAGAATTAAGCCATGTATACCCAAAAAATCTACCAATCAAGCGGCAGAAAACTGTCCGTTTTTTTAACCTTACTATTATTTACTGCCCACTTTTTTGCCAGCGGGCAGGTGCTTTCCGGACGTATTCTGGATGAACAAAAACAACCGGTGCCCTATGCAACCATTTATATTTCGGAAACGCGGCAAGGCACAACATCAAACACCAACGGCGATTTTAGCTTCAATTTGCCAAACGGTACTTTCCATTTAACTGTACGCTCGATGGGCTACGAAAAGCAGGAGAAAACGGTGAGTCTGCAAACCGACAGCTTGTTTTTACCCATTACTTTGCTCGCTCAGAATTTTGAACTGGCCGAGATTAAAGTGTTTCCAGGAGATGAAGATCCTGCCTACTTTATTATGCGGAAAGCCATTGCCAAAGCGCCCTATTACCGTAAGAAAATTAAACATTACGGCGCCGATCTTTATATCAAAGCCAATTTTGCTTTTAGTAATATTCCGAACCTGATAAAAAAGCAGGAAGTGGAAGACGGCCGCAAATTCAAAGATTACTTTAAAGAGAATGTAACCTATGTAATTGAATCGCAAAACCGAATTACTTACGATTATCCCGACCAATATAACCAACAGGTAATAAGCAAAAAAAGCTCGATCATCGGTTTCGACGAGCCACCGGTGATGGGACTGATGACAGCCAGTTTTTACGACGAGCGCCCCAACGAAGTGGTTTCTCCGCTCTCGGTATTGGCGCTAAAACATTACAACTTTGTTTACGAAGGATTTATTACGCTTGGCGATTACGATGTGTTTAAAATTCGCGTGACGCCAAAACGAAAAAGCGACGAACTGGTTGAAGGTTTTATTTATATTGTTGACCGGCTTTGGTGCATTTACAACCTCGATTTTAGTTCCAGTTTCGAGTTCTTTAATTATCACATAAAACAACAGTTCGAAAACCTTGACAACGAAAACTGGCTGCCGGTTTCGCACAATATTACAGGCGATTTTGGAATGCTGGGGCTGCGGGGGAATTTTTATTATGGCGCGTCGGTTAAGTACGATTCCATTGTAAATAATTATTCCAACATACAATACGAAAGCTCTGAAATTGCCGAACAAACAAGTACCGAAGAAGTTAAGCGGGAACCCGGGGAAAAAGAACAAAAACTGGTTAGCGAGCTCAATAATTTGAATGCCAAAGAAGAATTGAGCAATGCAGATGTTAAAAAAGTGGCCCGCCTGAACCGCAAGATTTTAAAAGAACAATACCAGGATTCGACAATTGTTGCACAGGATTACGGCAGTTATCAAATTTCGGAGAACAACGATTCGCTGCGAACTGCAATTGAATGGGACACGGTAAGAAGTATCCCGTTAACGCAGGCCGAGATTGAAAGTTACCGAATGGCCGACTCCTTAAAATTGCAGGAAAAAGGCGCTTCAACCGATTCTGTTCCGGGAGATAATAATACTAAACGATTTCTTGGCCGGCTTATGGCGGGTGCTTACGATATCTCGAAAGATTCGACCATTCGTGTGAGTTACGATGGTTTGCTGTCGCCGGTGAATTTTGATTTTAACGCGGTTGACGGTTATAAATACCGCCAGGAATTTCGCATCCGTTTTTTGGTCGATTCCACAAAGCGAATTTACGTTACTCCGCAATTGGGTTATGCATTTAACCGCAAAGCACTATTTGGCAGCGTAAACACACAGTTTGTAAATTTCCTGGCAAACAGAAACCAACTCAGTCTTTTTGCAGGAAAACAAAGCAGCGATTTTAAAGACGGATTCGAGGCAATGACTCCAGCTGTAAATGCCATTAGTTCGTGGTTTTTTGGTGAAAACTACTTGCGATTGTATGAAAGCGAATTCTTACATCTCGGTTTTTCACAACGTTTTAAAACAAATTTCAGGTTTTATGCCAACGCCGCATACGATCATTTTCACCCGCTTGAAAACAATATCTCATTCCCGCTTTCTGATTATAAAGATTTTGAACCAAACCTCCCCGGAAATCTAACAGCCGACAATCCCGCTCTTGCCGAGCAAGAAAGCTTTAGCTACGGTCTGGGTTTGGATTTTCGCAAGCGCCAACGAAAACCATGGCTCGAAGAATCGCCCTTTTTGTTTATCGATGATTTTTATGAATTCAGCTTGTCGTTCAAAAGAGGTATTCCCGATGTTTTTGGTTCCAGCGCTGATTTTAGCCGGATTGATTTCTCGGTTCGTCAACAGGCCAATATAACACCAAGTACCGGTATTGACTGGAGAATAAATGCGGGTCATTATTTTACGGCCGATCAAATGCATTTTTCGCAATACAAACATTTTCGCACTACCGAAATTCCGATTATGATGCGGCCTTTTACTCACCGATTTCAGTTGGTTAATGATTATGAAATTAGTACCAACGACAGCTACCTGAGTGTTATGACCGAATATAAATCGGAATACTTGCTGCTACGTTACTTCTCGGTTTTCAACAAAAGAACCTGGAGCGAAAGTCTTCATTTAAATTACCTTACTACGCCGGAATACAACAATTACTGGGAAGTTGGCTACAGTTTGAATAACCTGTTTTTTGCAGGTAATTTGGGCGTTTTTGCAGGTTTCAGCGAAAGAGATTTTGAAAGTGTTCAGGTTAAACTCAGCATTTCTGCTTTTGACTAGAAGAATCGGAAATAGTAGCTTTTCAATCCAATAAAAGCTACTATTTCTTTTTCGGCTAGTAATCGGTTGTAAACAGCTCCGGAAATTTTCCTTTAATTCCTTTTTCGCGGTAAAAATCCTTCATGCGTTTAATATCGTCCTGTGCATTGTCCGACAGTTCAAATGGCTCGCCAACCGAAATTTCTTTTCGTCCCCAATCGAAATAGCCCAAATACACCGGGATACCAGTTTCCTTAGAAATAATATGAAATCCGGCTTTCCAGCGTTTGTTCAAACTTCGTGTTCCTTCGGGCGTTAGTGCCAAATGAATACGCTCTCTTTTATTAATGAGTTGAATGGTTTGGCGAATTACGTTGGCCCCTTTCGAGCGGTCGATAGGCAGGCCTCCCATTTTCCGTACAAAATAACCCAATGGCCAAAAGAAAAATTCCTTTTTAATAAGAATGTTTGCTGTGGCTCCTTTTGAGGTGTAAAACAAATAGGAGATCACAAAATCCCAGGCGCTGGTATGTGGCGCTCCAATAATGATACATTTATTTACCGGAGCCGGCCCTCCAACAACAGTCCAGCCCATTCGCTTGAGCAAAAATTTACAAATTCCCTTCATTATATTGCTTGTATAGTTTTTAATTCAAAGTTAGTGGCTCCGGCATACTTTTTTAAAAGTTGTTGAGCCTGATTTGTGGCATTTTCAAGGGTATCGATAGCTTCGTAGGAGATAATTATCATCAAAAAACGTTTTGTTTGTTCGGTAACACAAGTCCGAACCGAATCGCTTGTAGGTGTTCCAAAAGCGCCTTTTGCATCTCTGAACACCGGCATAAATTCAATATTCAACTCCCCTCGCCCGATTCCTTCGTATGGTTCGTCTTTTTCGCCAATACCAAAAGTAATAGCACCGTCAATTGTATCGGCATCGTACCCACCGATTGAAAATCCGCTTGAAATGGATACCAAATTCAGCTGATCGACCACATTATTTACCTGGTAAATTTCGCCACGCTTTAAAACCCGTCGCAATAGCGCTTCGGCCGACAAACGGTAGCGAGCAGGATCTTTTCCACATTTTTTATAAGCTCTTCGCGATGCAGCGATTGCCGGCATCTTGCTTATTTCTTCCACACGCAAACTTTTGTTTAGCTCTTCGATCTTTGATTCAATTTCTTGCCAAAGTTCGCCATTTTGTTCCTGAAATTGCACATCGCATTTAATGCACGACAAAACAACGTCAGGTACTTTTTCGGCCAATTCATTGCTAATGCTTATGCTTTGCATGATTTTTATCAGTAATTATATTTTTTATTATTCAAATTTATCCTTTTTAATTTTTTACAAAAGTCGTACTTTTGTAAAGAATGAATAAACAGAAGCATTTGTTCTAAATTTTATTGAATTGTTGCAAAGAAAAGAACTTTTGTTTTCGATGCCAACTGTTTCGAAAAATACACGTTGCAATGCTTCGGAAATTTGAATTCAATTGAAATTTTTCAGAAATCATATAAAATGATTTTATTTAGTTAAACTGCACGAAAAGGGGTATATTTTATATCCCTTTTTTCTTTCTTATAATCCGTTGATTTTGCGGCATATTTTTTGTACTTTGTAAGGAAAAATTGGTATCATGAAAAAGATAATATTGTTAAGTTTTCTGATTTTTTCGATTGTAGCAGTGCAAGCGCAAGACAAGAAACTTACACGAAAAGAGAAAAAAGCACAGCGTGAAGCGATGCTTACCGAACAGACAAAAAAGCTTGTTGCAGCCAACGCCTGGCAATTTAATGCAACACAAATGCTTCCGTCGAGCGGAAGATCCCGTACATTATCAACACCTTACAATGTTGTATTGAAAGACGGTGAAGTAGATTCTTACCTTCCTTATTTTGGACGTGCTTATTCGGCAGATTACGGATCGACAGACTCGCCCATGATTTTTGAGGCTCCAATTAGCGATTATAGTGTTGAGGATGCAAAAAAAGGTGGTTATACCATTAAGTTTAGCGCAAAAAACAAAAATGACAATGTAGAGTACACCTTTGCGGTAAGTGCAAACGGGTCGGCAAGTTTACGGGTAAACAGCACCAATCGACAGTTTATTTCGTACCAGGGAGACTTGGTGCCGATTGAAGAAAAAGAGAAAAAGTAGAATTTCGGTTCTGAATATAGGAAGCCGGGACACTAAAATGTTCCGGCTTTTTTATAGCTCAAAAGGTAGTTTTTTGCTTAAAGTAATTTCTGTTGGCGTTACTTTGGCTTGCATCGGAAAAATTTCGACGCCGGCCGTTTGTGCTTCTTTTAACAATTCGGCATACGCAGGATCGATTTCTTTGGCAGGTGCAAAAATCTGTACATCGCTACGCTGAATAATATAAAGCATAACTGCGCGCATTCCCTGCTTCTTAACTTCCATTAATGTTTTTAAATGTTTCTGCCCGCGTGTTGTAACAGCATCAGGAAATAAGGCGTATTCATTTTCTTTCATCGAAACGTTTTTTACTTCCACAAAACATTTCTCCTGCTCATTTTCCGCATAAACATCAAAGCGCGAATCACCGAATTTCACTTCGCGTTTAACGGTTGTGTATCCGTCGAGCCCCGGAATTTCGCCATTCGAAATGGCTTCGAATGCCAACTTATTCGGATTTCCGGTATTAATGCCTACCCAGTCACCGTTTATTTTTATCATTTCCCAGGTAAACTTTGTTTTTCGCTTCGGGTCGTCAACCGGCGTAAGATAAACCTCTGCCCCATTTTCAAGGCAACTTTTCATCGATCCTGAATTGGTGCAATGCGCCACAACAACTTCACCTGTATCCAATTCAATGTCGGCCAAAAAACGTTTGTAACGTTTTATCAGCTTTCCATGAACCAGCTCTTTTTCAAATTTCAAAACGAGTATTTTCTTTAGAAATGAAGTTTACAATTGAGTGCGTGCAAACGGAACGGCATCCTGCCCGGTAAATTCTTTGTTCAAATATTTGTAATATCCGGTAATGGCAATCATAGCTGCATTATCCATGGTGTATTCAAACTTTGGAATAATCAGGTTCCAGCGGTGCTTTTTGGCATTTTCCTGCAGTGCATTTCGAAGTCCCGAATTGGCAGAAACACCACCGGCAACGGTAATTTCATTAATTCCTGTTTCGCGGGCTGCACGTTTTAGTTTGCTCAGCAAAATCTCAATAATAGTATGTTGCAACGATGCACAAAGATCGGCCAGATTTTCCTCCACAAAGTTTTCATTCTCTTTCAGGTTGTCGCGCAAAAAGTACAGGAAATTGGTTTTTAAACCACTAAAACTGTAATCTAAGCCCGGAATTCGTGGGCGCGAAAATTCAAAACGAAGCGGGTCGCCTTCTTTCGCCAAACGATCGACATGCGGACCACCCGGATAAGGCAAACCCATTACTTTCGCACATTTATCAAAAGCTTCTCCGGCAGCGTCGTCAATGGTTTGCCCAATTACTTCCATATCTAAATAATCGCGCACAAGTATAATTTGCGAATTACCTCCGGAAACCAGCAAACACAAAAACGGGAATTTCGGCGGATTAAATTCCACACCATTTTCTTTTATAAAAAGTGCGAGCACGTGTCCCTGCAAGTGATTCACCTCAATCAATGGTATTTTCGAAGCCAGCGAAAAACCTTTGGCAAACGATGTTCCTACCAACAACGATCCCAATAAACCCGGACCACGCGTAAAAGCTACGGCCGAAATTTCTTCACGATTAATGCCTGCCCGCTTCATGGCCAGATCGACCACCGGGATAATATTTTGCTGATGCGCACGCGATGCCAGCTCGGGTACAACACCTCCGTATTCTTCATGAACTTTCTGCGAAGCCACTACATTCGACAGTATTTCGCCATCGCGAATGATGGCAGCAGAAGTATCGTCGCACGACGATTCGATACCCATTATTATAATTCCTTTATCAGCCATATAAATCTTCCCTTTTTTACGTTATTAAAACAAGATAAACGCTGTTGGGTTTATATCTTTGCACTTATTAAAAATAAATAGTTAACAAAACGCCTAATCCTTTTCATTGTTATTGCTCGAAATGGATTATGTTCGTTCTAAATTTGCAAAACTATTAAAAAAGGCTGGAAAATAATCATTGTTTTGCTGGCAGCATTTATAATGTTGCTGGGCGGGACTTTTGTGCTTATTCAAAACAGCTGGGTGCAAACGCAAATCACAAAGAAAATTGCCAAAAATCTGTCGAAAGATCTGCATACCAAAATTACTATTGGGAAGGTTGACATTGGCTTTTTCAAACGAATAACCTTGAAAGATGTTTTAATTGAAGACCAACTTGGCGACACACTGATTTACAGTAAGCAAATAAAAGCGAGAGTTGATACGCTTAAGTTTAAACACAGGCAGGTTGTTTTGAAAGATCTTGATCTTGAAAATAACCGAATATACGTTTCGAAAGATACCGCCAACGTTTTTAATTTTGGTTTTCTGATAGAAGAGTTTGGCGCCAATCCTGAAAAGGACACGCTAAATCCCTGGACTTTTGCCTGCCGTGCATTCAATTTTAAAGACATGCAAATTCGGTATGTCAATAATGAAAACAAAAGTCATCCGATTTTGGACACCCGAAATTTAAATCTGAAAGTTTCGAATTTTTACTCTTTCCGCGATTCAATTGCATTCCGCATTGAAGATTTAAGTGTGGATGCCGGCCCAAATTTGCACCTTAAACAAGCCGCTGCCGATATTACAAACGTTGGCAAAGTACTTACCATCAATAATTTCAATATGGTAAGTAACAACTCATCGGTTACCAATACCGATATGCGTTTTGAGTTCTACAGTGTTAGCGACTCGATGAACCGCAGTTTCGATATGGATATTCAAATTGCCGACTCTGAAATTGGTATGCAGGAAATTGGAGCAATGATTCCGTCGCTAAAAGGAATGCGCGAAAAAATAAAACTTTCGGGCATTATTTACGGTAGCCTGAACGACTTAAAGGGGAAAAACCTGTACCTGCAAACGGCAAATGAAACCAACGCACTGCTCGATTTTTACGTAAACGACCTGCTCGATCCGGCCAACATGTATTTGTTTCTCGATCTGAAAAATTCAAATACAACTTTTGAAGACATCAGTAGTATTCGTCTGCCAAACAGTGCGCCGAATAACTACATCCGTTTTCCTGAAAGTTTTTACGAAGCCGGTCAGCTCCGCTTTAGAGGGAACTTTAGTGGTTTCTTATCCGATTTTGTAACCTTTGGTACGCTGGAAAGCGAAATGGGCACACTAACCACCGATATTTTGGTGATGCCCGAAAAAGAAGGTCAAATTTATTACCGGGGAAATCTCTCAACGACAAACTTCCAATTGGGCGAACTTTTCAAACAAGATCAGTTAGGAGCAATTACTTTACAAGGCTCAGCCGACGGGCAATTCAACAAAACCACCGAGGCAGTTTCGGGCATATTTAAAGGTACTATCGACTGCATTCAATATAACAACTACACTTATCAGCACCTGTCGATCGATGGAATTTTACGCGATAAGATGTTCGATGGTTTGCTCGAAATCCAGGATCCGAACCTCGATTTTACTTTTATTGGCGAGCTTGATTTGAATAACACAATTCCACGATTTGATTTTAATCTGAACCTGCGGCACGCTTACACCGGCAACCTCAATTTTACGCAAAACTTTCCGGCAACAAACATGGCTTTTCAGATGGAGGCCAATTTTACCGGCGATGCGATTGACAATATTAACGGGATGATCTCGGTAAAAGAAGGTTATTACACCAACCGAAACGGCGAGGTAAACCTGGAAGGGATCGAGTTTCGTGCCAACCAGGAAGATGGCAAGAATAAATTGCGTATCGAATCGGATTTTCTCGACGCTGAAATTCTGGGCTCCTATAACTTTAAGAATATAAAAAACAATTTCTTGCAGTTGGTTAACCACTATGTTCCGGCGGCAAGAATTCCTGTCGAGCCTTCAACCACCAACGCAAATAATTTTGACTATAACATTAATGCCAAGGAAGTTAATCCACTGGTAAATATATTTATTCCGGGTTTGGAGTTTGAAGGTCCGTTTTTATTGTACGGAAAAATAAACGCACAAAGGAACGTACTTCGCTTAAACGGAAGTATTCCGGGAATAAAATACAACGACAACTGGGCGCGCGATGTATATATCGGCAATAACTCGCTGAACGGCCGTTACAACTCCAAATTCAGAATTGGTGAACTGTACCAGAAAAACGGTCTTACTCTTTATAATTTTACGGTTGATACAAAAATTGCTGACAATGTGCTCGACAACGTAATATCGTGGAGTAATTTCGACGAGCTGACCTACAGCGGAGCACTTCGAACACAAACAAAATTCTCGTATTCCGACTCTACCAAACACCGACATATTGATATTTACGGTCAACCATCGCGCATTTATGTGGCCGATACACTTTGGTCGGTGAATCCGTTTTATGCCAGCATTGATTCCACATCGATAGAGGTCGAAGGATTTAAAATCCAGCATGCAGATCAGTCCTTCGCCATCGATGGCAGCATGACAAATAAAAAAGCAGATGTGGTTCGGCTCGAAATGGAAAATATCGATCTGACCTACCTTGACAAATATTTCGACAGAACGATTGACCTTAATGGGAAAGTAAATGGGTACTTTGGTTTCTCCCGTTTGTTTAACGAGCCTGTTGTTTTGTCTGATTTGAGAATCGACAGCCTGACCTATAAAAACGAATATATGGGCAACATTTTCCTGTCGAGCCAGTGGGATCAGGAAAACTCTGAAATAGACTCTGAATTAAAAGTCATTCGCAACAACAAAACAAACTTTCATGCAGCCGGGTCTTACATACCATCGGCCGGAGACCTAGATTTTGACATTGAAGTTGACAGTGCTTCGCTGTTGATTTTATCGGCTTTTATGCGCGAGAACTTTTCTAATTTCCAGGGGGTAGCATCGGGCAAAGTAAATCTTGGCGGAAATGTAAACGGCATCCTGTTAAATGGTGCGCTTTATGGCTCCGATGCCGGCTTAACCATCGACGCTACGCAGGTTCCTTATCATTTTTCCGACACGGTTTATTTTAAAGATCGGAGCATAATATTTGATAATATCACCGTTTATGACGACCAGAACAATACGGCCCTTTTTGATGGAGAAATTACACAGCAAAACTTTCAGGATATGACTTATAACCTGAATTTCCAGTCACAAAAAATAAAAGCACTCGATACCAAACAGAAGGACAATGAACAGTTTTACGGTGTGGTTATGGCCAATGGCGGCATTGAAATCGAAGGACAGGCAACGCGTGTAAACCTGACCTGTTTTGGAACTACGCTGCCCGGCACCGACATTAAAATATCGATGGAAAGCCAGAGCGACCTGAAACAATACGACTTTCTGGAGTTTGTTAAACCGGATGAAAAGAAGGAAGAATCGGCTTTTTTCACCAATAGCTCAACCCGCGATGATGGCGGTTTTAATTTAAGTATTACCGTTGAAGCCACTCCCGACGCTGATGTTCAGCTGATTTACAATTCGCAGATTGGCGACGTTATTCACGCAAAAGGCGAAGGAATTTTGCTTTTTGAAATGGACGACGAAGGCAACATGAGCCTTTCGGGAAATTACAATCCAACCGAGGGGGATTACCTGTTCACCCTGCAAAATGTGATGAACAAACGCTTTTCTATCGAACCGGGCGGTTCTATACTTTGGTCGGGCGATCCGTATAACGCGGTTGTTGATCTGCAGGCTATTTACAAGTTAAAAGCCTCGTTGTACGACCTGCTTACCAACTACCAAAATACCTCGCAAACCAACCGGGTTCAGGTGGAATGTGTAATTAATCTTCAGGACGAGCTGATTAATCCAACTATTGGTTTCGACATCAACTTCCCGAATATTGAAGAACCATTGCGAGAAGAATTGCAACAATTCTTTAAAACCGAGGAGGAAATGAACAAGCAGATTCTGTCGTTGATCGTTCTCGGAAAATTCTACACGCCGGAATATTTGCGCGGTACTTTTGAAGCCCAAAACCCAAATATGATCGGCACAACGGCCAGCGAAGTATTCTCGAACCAACTGAGTAACTGGCTTTCGCAAATTGATGAAGACTGGGATATCGGTATCAACTATCGCCCCGGAAACCAGGTTACCAACGACGAAATTGAGCTGGCACTTAGCACGCAGATCTTTAACGACCGGGTTACGCTGAATGGAAACATTGGGAATAATACTAATCAATACGGCGGCACCAATAACAATAGTAGCCAGATTGTTGGCGACTTTGAAATGAGTGTAAAACTGGTACGCAGCGGAAAAATTCTTTTTAAAGTGTACAACCGCTCGAACAACAACCTGATTTACGACACCGCGCCTTATACGCAGGGAATTGGTTTGTCGTTTAAAGAGGAATACAATTCGATTGATGAGATAATCGCAAAATTCACCAAACTTTTTAAAAAGAAAGAGAACTAAAGTTTACCTTCTTTTTCAGTCATAAAGAATCAATATAAATATTTAGAAATCATTAAAAAAACTGACAGATTTCCTTTGCAGATGTTTTACTTAAGGTAATTTTGCAGTTCTTTGATACAAAAACTTATACCTAAAATTATTTACTATGTTTATATTAATGGTTGTTGTATTTGTTCTGGGCTATGTTGCCATAGCGCTGGAGCATCCTCTTAAAGTCGATAAAGCTGCATCGGCTTTAATTATTGGTACATTATGCTGGGTAGTATATGTACTCGGTGCTGAAGGTATTTTACACCTCGGTTTCAGCCCGGCCTGGGAGGCTTTCCTGGCAGCTCACCCCGATTCGCACGGCTTACATGCTGCACACGAATTTATTGTTGAATCGGAAATTATCCATCACTTAGGCGAAATCAGTGAAATTTTATTCTTCCTGCTTGGTGCAATGACAATTGTTGAAGTTGTTGACCAGCACGAAGGATTTAAAATTATTACCGATAAGATAAAAACCACCAATAAAGTAAAGCTCCTTTGGATATTGAGTTTGCTTACCTTCTTTATGTCGGCATTGCTCGATAACCTTACTACAACAATCGTTTTGGTTGCATTGCTTCGTAAACTGATCGACGACAAACAAACCCGCTGGTTTTTTGCCAGTATGGTAGTTTTAGCTGCCAATGCCGGTGGTGCGTGGTCGCCAATTGGCGATGTTACCACCATTATGTTGTGGATTGGCGGACAAGTTACAGCAGGTACAATTATTATGAATGTTATTCTGCCTAGTTTAGTTTGTATGGTTGTTCCGTTGGCTATCCTTTCGGTTACCATGAAAGGAAATGTTCAGCGCCCTGCAATTGATGAAGACGAAGTGGAATACACTACTGAAAAAGAACGGATTCTGTTCCTTGTTTTAGGTGTATCCGGTTTGTTGTTCGTTCCGGTATTTAAAACCATTACCCACTTGCCTCCTTATATGGGAATGTTACTTTCGTTAGGCCTTTTGTGGGTTGTTGGCGAAATTGTACACAAAGACAAACCAAAAGAAATTAAAGACAAATTAAAAGTTACTGCTGTAATTCAGCGCATCGATGTACCAACCGTATTGTTTTTCCTCGGAATACTTTCGGCAGTTGCAGCGCTACAATCAGCAGGACACTTAAATATCCTTGCAACTTATCTCGACGAAAAACTGGGTAACATTTACCTGATCGACCTTGCAATTGGTGTGCTGTCGTCGGTTGTTGATAATGTTCCGCTGGTAGCAGGTGCGATGGGAATGTATCCGATTGCCGATGCCGGAGCTGTTGGCTACCAGGCCTCTTTTGTTCAGGATGGCGCTTTCTGGGAATTCCTGGCCTACACAGCCGGAACCGGTGGCAGTATGTTAATTATTGGCTCGGCTGCCGGTGTTGCTGCAATGGGATTGGAAAAGATCGATTTTATCTGGTACCTGAAAAAAATTAGCTGGCTGGCTTTAATCGGCTATCTGGCAGGTGCTGCGGTATACTTTGTTATGTTTGGCCTGTAATATCAAAAAACAGTTGTTCATAACTAACTGAGATACGACTTACAGAGCAAACAAAACGGGCAAAATATTACTTATTTTAGCGAGGTATAATATTTAAGGTTATACCTCGTTTTTTATTTTAAGAATTGTAAAAAAATAATTGGATAAACATGTTTAACTTATTGATGATTCAGGCTGATCTTCCACAAGAGTTGGAAGCTGTGGCAACCGAGCCGGAAGGCATTTCAACAAAATTTATAGATCTGGCTATAAAAGGTGGATGGATTATGATTCCGATTTTATTTTTGTCGGTAGTAGCCGTTTACATCTTTGTGGACCGTTATTTTGCGGTAAAAAAGGCGGGAAGATTTGATTCGAGTTTACTTGAAAAAATAAAAGTTTATATCACATCCGGAAAAATCGATTCTGCCGTGGCATTGTGTCGCAGCAACCCAAATCCGGCATCGCGTATGTTGGAAAAAGGAATCAGCCGGATTGGACGTCCGCTAACCGACGTAAATGCAGCCATCGAAAATGTGGGTAACCTCGAGATCTCGAAACTGGAAAAAGGACTTCCTGTTTTGGCATCGGTAGCCGGAGGAGCTCCGATGATCGGATTTCTTGGCACGGTTATGGGAATGATTCAGGCATTTTACGATATGTCGAACGCCGGAAACAATATTGATGTAACGCTGCTTTCAACCGGTATTTACCAGGCAATGGTAACTACAGTTGCCGGATTGATCGTTGGTATTATCGCCTATTTCGCCTACAATATTTTGGTATCGAATGTTGAAAAAGTGGTTTTTAAAATGGAAGCTACCACTTCTGAATTTATGGATCTGTTAAACGAACCGGCATAACCTGTAGTAAATGGCACTAAAAAAGAGAAATAAAGTAAACGCTTCATTTAGCATGTCGTCGATGACCGACATTGTATTTCTGTTGCTTATTTTCTTTATGGTTACTTCTACCCTGATTGCGCCAAATGCACTGAAATTGTTGCTTCCGCAAAGTAACAATCAAACAGCTGCCAAGCCAATCACAACCATATCGATTACATCCGATTTGAAATACTATATCAACGACGACAACAAGCTTCAAAGCGTAAAATTTAGCGAGATTGAGCCGTTTTTAACCAATAAGTTTGGTTCGGGCAACGACGATATTTTTATTTCGTTGCACGCCGATCAATCTGTTCCAGTTAACGAAGTGGTTAAAATAATGAACATTGCCCGTAAAAATAAGTATAAAATGATACTGGCAACATCGCCTGAATAGTAGAAGAATGATAGAAAGAGAGGAATATAGCGAAAAGAAAAAGGGGCTTGTTGGAACGATTGTTTTTCACACAATTGTACTGATATTATTGCTCGTACTTGGCTTTTTTACGCCACTTCCTCTGCCCGGAGAAGAAGGAATTCTGGTTAATTTCGGAAATTCAGAAAATGGATTGGGCGACCGCGAACCAAGTCCGGCGCGCCGACAACAACAAACTACTCCTCCACCTCCGCAAACTGCACAAAAAAAATCAACGCCACCACCGGCCGAACAAACACCTCCGCCTCCGGTGAAAACTTCGGAACCGGAACCTGCCGAGGAAGTTGCCATGACACAGGTCTACGAAAAAACAGTAGCCATTGAAGCGGCCGAGAAAAAGAAAAAAGAAGAAGAGCGCAAACGTCAGCAGGAGCTGGAAGAAAAAAAACGTAGAGAACAGGAAGAGCTAGACCGCAAAAACGCTGAAGAAACGGAGCGAAAGCGTTTAGCTGAAATTGAGCGCAAAAAACAAGAAGAAATAGAACGCCAGCAACGCGAAGAGGCTGAAAGAATCGCCCGCGAGGAAGCCGAACGCAAAGCACGTGAAGAGGCAGAGCGCCAACGCAAGCTGGAAGAAGAAAGAAAAATAGCTGAGATCAACTCGCGCACACAGGGTGCATTTGCCAACAGTGGCTCCGGAAGTGGCGGTGTAGGTAACAGCGACGGAAAAAGCCAGGGAGTAACATTCCCCGGAGGTAACCAGGGCGTGCCAACCGGCGATCCGAATGCAACAAATTATGGCGAAGGCGGCAGTGGCGGCGGAAACCAGGGAACAGGCGCTGGAATTTCATTCGATCTTGGCGGACGTTCTGCGATATCGTTGCCAAAACCTGAATATCCGGGTAACGATGCCGGAATCGTGGTTGTAAAAGTTATCGTTGACAAAAACGGACGAGTTACTTCGGCAGAGCCAGGAGTTCGTGGTACAACCATTGCCAATAAAGCATTTTGGGACGAAGCCAAACAGGCCGCGTTAAAAGCTAAATTTAACGTCGATCAAAATGCAGCTGCATTCCAGCAGGGAACAATTTCGTATCGTTTCAGACTCGATTAGGACTGAGTCACGAGTTACCAGTATCCAGTATCAAGAATCTAGAATCCAGTATCGATTTCATCATCAATCTTTGCTGACAATTATCTGTTTTTTAATCCATTAAAATTGTGTTCTTTTGCGGAAAATTTCAGCACAATGGCATTTCTGACAAAAGACAAAATTTTCAGCAAAAAGTGGATTCAGGACAATCTGCTTTTAGTTTCAGGCTCATTTATTTTAGCCGCAGCTTTTGTATTTTTTGTTACACCGCATAAAATCGTTCCGGGTGGAGTTTATGGAATTGCCATTGTTGTGCACTACTTAACCGAAGGTGTTTTCTCTTTCTGGCCCGACGGAATTCCGGTAGGTACCTTTGCGCTTTTGATCGACATTCCATTGATTATTGCCGGAATAAAAATTCTCGGTCCCCGCTTTGGAATTAAAACCATTACAGGATCGGTATTAACCGCTGTTTTTACCGACCTGCTCACCATGATGCGCCCGGATGCAAATATTCCTCTGGTTGATGATATCCTTTTATCGTGCCTGTTTGGAGGCGTTTTAATGGGATTCGGACTTGGTTTGATTTTTAAATCGCGCGCTACTTCCGGCGGATCGGATATTATTGCCATGATCATTGGAAAATACACGCACCTGCAAATTGGCAGACTGATGATTTATGTTGATTCGGTTATCGTATTTTTTGGTTTGCTCGCATTCCGTGATTTTGCGATCCCACTCTACTCATTAATCGTAATTTACATTTGCGGAAAACTGATTGATACAGCACTTGAAGGTGCGAATTACAACAAAGCACTTCTGATTGTTTCGCGAAAACATGCGGAGATAAAAGATAAATTATTGGTTGATTTAGAGCGTGGAGGAACTTATTTGAACGGCGAAGGCATGTTTACCGGCGAGCAAAAACGAATTATCTACACGGTTGTTAGCCGCCGCGAAGTTGCCATCCTTCAGGAATTTATAAGTAAAATCGATCCCGATGCATTTATTACGGTTATGGATACCAAGGAAATACTTGGCGAAGGATTTCAAAGCTTAAATCAAAAAGTTAACAATTAGACTATTTTTATCGCCAAATCCCCTCTCCTTTTCAAATTAGCAATCAAAAAGATTTTCATGCATTAAATTTTGCGTACAATTGCTACAGTGCTTTTTCTTTTTATCTTTGGGCACTTCATTACAATTCTGCAAAATTATGATTATAGTTTTTGTTGCTTACCTGGTTATTTTAATTGGTATTGTAGCTTACTCTGCACGTCGGTCGAAAACGAACAACGACTTTGTTCTTGGCGGTAAAAAAATCTCCGGTTTTTCACTGGCTTTATCCGAACGTGCAACAGGCGAATCGGCCTGGTTACTTTTAGGATTAACCGGTCATGCATATGCCGAAGGAATGGCGTCGTTGTGGGTGGCTTTAGGTTGTGTCAGCGGAATTCTGTTTTTATGGATCTTTCTGGCCGAGCCACTGCAAAAACTTACCGATAAAACAGGTGCTTTAACGGTTCCAAGTTTGTTTTCGGCTAAATTTAAAGGTACGCAACGAAGTTTTGGAATTCTCTCATCACTCATTATCATATTCTTTTTTGTATTGTACATAGCAGCACAATTCAGTGGTGCCGGCAAAATATTCAACGACACCTTTAAAATCGATCCTTTCTGGGGAATGGTAATTGGCTCGGCGCTGGTTACATTATATACCATGTTAGGTGGGTTTATTACCGTTGTGGCTACCGATGCATTTCAGGCAGTTTTAATGGTAGTTACTTGTGTTGTTCTGCCAATTATTGCACTCGGAGTTGCAGCAACTAACAATATTCACGTGGCGGAAGCCATTTCGCAGGCCAATTATCTCGTGCCTCAAAATATTGATTCGGTGAAACAGGCGACCGGCGGTTTGCTTATTTTAAACGGATTAAGCTGGGCATTTGGTTATACCGGACAGCCACAGTTACTTACACGAATGATGGCCATGCGCAGCCAGAAAGAAACACAACAAAGTCGCGTGCTGGCAATTATCTGGACTCTGTTGGCTTACGTTGGCGCTTTTATGATTGGTATAATCGGTTACCAATTGGTGCAAAATGGCATTTTGGGAGACGCAGCTGCTTCAGTTGCCAGCGATTCAGAAAAGATATTACCAATAATGGTAATGACGCTTTTAAATCCAATTCTTGCCGGTATTCTGCTATCAGGAGCCGTTTCGGCAATGATGTCGACAGCCTCTTCGCAATTGATGGTTGTTTCATCATCAATGACAGAAGATTTCTACCTGCACGTTACTAAAAAGCAGATTGAAGAAAAACGAATGTTGTTTCTGAATAAAATACTTACGCTTGCTGTTGGATTGGTTGGTTTTGTTTTGGCTATCACAATGGAAGATACGGTTTACGGACTCGTCTCATACGCATGGAGCGGTATTGGCGCCTCATTTGGCCCTGCCATTGTATTACTTATTTTCTGGAAAAGATTGTCGAGAGCCGGTGTTTTTGCCAGCTTAATTACCGGAACTTTATCAGCCGTAATATGGAAAACCTGGCTGGTTGATGTCACCGGAATTTCGGAACGACTGGCCAGTTATCTCCTGGCATTTTCAATGGCTGTTTTGTTTAGTTTCCTATTCCCTGAAAAGGAAAAAGGATCGGAGCCGGAAGGAATTTAACAATCTTAACGATTTTTAATTTTAACGCAGTAAAAATAGGCCTTATTCATTTTGTCTGGCTGAATATTCTGCTATCTTCGTGGCACGCTGAAAGTATGTAGTAAATGGATTTTTCGGGAAAGACAATTTGGATTACAGGAGCATCATCGGGCATCGGTAAAGCGGTGGCAATCGAGTTATCATCGAACAACGTAACACTCATTCTTTCAGGCAGAAAAGAAGAGGCCTTAAAAGATACCGAAAAACTCTGCATAAAAAATGGCTGCCAAACCGTTATTCTTCCTTTCGATTTAGGTAATGAACAATCGATTGAAGAAGCGGCCCAATTCATCCAGGAAAATAACATTCAAATTGATGCGCTTTACCAGTTTGGCGGCATAAGCCAACGTTCATTTGTGGCCGAAACTCCGGTTAGTGTCGACCGTAAAATATTCGAGGTAAATTTTTTCGGAACGATTGCCTTAACCAAAAAGGTTTTGCCGCAAATGATTGAAAATGGCGGCGGACAAATTGCAGTTACATCGAGTATTGTTGGTAAATTTGGATTTCCGTATCGTTCATCGTATTCGGCATCGAAACAAGCTTTACACGGCTATTTCGAAAGTTTACGGGCCGAGAACGTGAAAAACAACATTGCTGTATCGGTGATCATTCCCGGACGTATAAAGACGAACATTTCGGTGAACGCGATCAATAAAGACGGAAAAACACATGCACAAATGGATGCCGGCCAGGACACAGGAATGTCGGCCGAAAAATGTGCAAAAGTGATTTGCAAAAAACTGAAAAAAGAGAGAAAAGAAATATTGGTAGGTGGTTCAGAAGTTATAATGGTACACATCAGGCGCTTTTTGCCGTGTTTGTATTATTACATGGCTTCGCGCGTAAAACCGCTGTAAACTATAAGTATTTAGTAGAAATGAAACGAGCATAACAAGAGTTGCTTTAATAGGCGGAGGATGAATATGCGAGTTACATGAGTTACCGTAAAAATCAACAATTGTAAACGAATGAAAGCACAAATAAACGGAATCCAGCAATTGGGAGTTGGTGTTGAAGATCTTCAGGAAGCATGGAAATGGTATCGCGAACATTTCTCGATGGATATTCGAATGTTTGAAGATGAAGCCACAGCAGAGTTGATGCTGGCACATACAGCAGGAAAAACGCGCGACAGAAGAGCTGTTTTGGCGCTTAATATGCAAGGTGGCGGAGGTTTTGAAATATGGCAACATACCGGGAAAAAACCTGAACCCATCAATTTTGAGATTCAGCTGGGCGATTTGGGCATTAACATCGGGAAAATAAAAACCGAAAATGTACAGGCTGTTTACGATAAATTTAGTGCTTCGAAACTCAATCTGCTCACTCCTATTTCGAAAGATCCGGCTGGTAACGACCACTTTTTCATGAAAGACATTTACGGAAACATGTGGGAAATTAAAAACCAGGAAGGTGTTTTTCGTAAAAAAGAAAAGTCGTTAAGTGGCGGCGTATTGGGAACGGTTATCGGTGTAAAAGACATGGACACCAGCCTGAAAGTTTACCAGGAAATTCTGCAGTACGACGAGATTGTTTATGATGAAACCGGCGTTTTTGAAGATTACAAAGGTATCCCGGGTGGTGACAAAAAATTCCGTAGAGTTTTATTGCGTCATTCTGATGTAAAACAAGGCGCATTCAGTCCTTTCTTTGGGCAGTCGGTTATCGAACTGATACAAGCTTTCGATTACGAGCCAAAAGACATTTACGAAGGAAGAATCTGGGGTGATCCCGGTTTTATCCACCTTTGTTTTGATATTAACGGAATGGATCAATTCCGCGAAAAAGCAAAAGCCATTGGTTATCCGTTCACGGTTGACAGTGCGAAAGCGACCGAATCGTTCGACATGGGTGAGGCGGCCGGAAATTTTGCTTATATACAGGCTCCGGAAGGAACTTTGATTGAGTTTGTAGAGACCCATAAAATACCAATTGTCAAAAAAATTGGTTGGTACATCGATCTTCGGAAACGAGGCTACCACCCTCTGCCAAAATGGATTATGAATATGTTCCGTTTTATGCGGGTTAAAGACAAGAAGTAGACAAATAGCAGGGGGTTTACAAGCTGCTAAATATCATTGACTACAACAATTTCTATTCTTTTATTGAATCACTGAAGTAGAAGTATGGAATCGATAAAGGAAATCTATAAAATTGGACACGGCCCTTCAAGCAGTCATACGATGGGGCCTAAAAAAGCTGCCGAAAGGTTTCTGGCAGAAAACAAAGATGCTGATCATTTTGAGGTAACGTTGTACGGCAGTTTAGCAGCCACCGGAAGAGGTCACCTCACTGATTATGCCATTGAACAAAGTTTTGGCATTCGTCAGTTACAAATTAACTGGGAACCTAAAACTTTTCTTCCCGGACATCCGAATGCCATGTGTTTTAAAGCTTTCGACAATGAGAATAAGTTGTTGAAGGAATGGACTTGCTACAGCATTGGCGGTGGTGCAATTATCGATGATTATACCGAAACCGAAACCGTAGATGTGTATGAACACACCACTATGGCTGAGATATTGGACTGGTGCAACCGCAACGGAAAAAGTTTTTGGGAATACGTGGCCGAGTTTGAAGAACCGGATATTTGGGATTACCTGGAAGAAGTGCGCCAAGTGATGTTCGAAAGTATTAAACGAGGTTTAAAAACCGATGGTGTTTTGCCGGGCGGTTTAAAACTCCCCCGAAAGGCACAGAGTTTTAACACAAAAGGACACAATTTTGCAACACCTTTTAAACGACGCTCGCAACTGTTCTCCTATGCATTGGCGGTTATGGAAGAAAATGCTGCCGGTGGCAAAATAGTGGCTGCTCCAACCTGCGGAGCAAGTGGCGTTCTTCCTGCCATATTAAAGTATTTTCAAAAAATTCATAAAAGCGATAAAACAACTATTCTTCGGGCTTTGGCAACTGCCGGAATAATCGGAAACCTGGTAAAAACAAATGCTTCTATTTCGGGCGCTGAAGTAGGTTGTCAGGGCGAAGTAGGAACGGCCTGTGCTATGGCATCGGGAGCTGCAACACAAATGATGGGCGGAACTATTTACCAGATCGAATATTCGGCAGAAATGGGCCTCGAACATCATTTAGGATTAACCTGCGACCCGGTAGCCGGATTGGTACAAATTCCGTGCATCGAACGAAATGCATTTGCTGCCGAGCGAGCAGTATCGCACAATAATTACGCATTGCTAACTGATGGGCGCCACCGTATCAGTTTTGATGAAGTAGTTGAAACGATGTACAAAACCGGAATTGATTTACAAAGTAAATACCGCGAAACATCGGAAGGCGGGCTAGCTATTTTTGATGCCTTGCCAAACTGCTGATTTTATTGATTAGGATAATTTTCAATTGGTAATTCAATTTCAACCACATCGCCTTGTTTCCATTTTTTTGCAATTACACAGTAACTGCCCGGCTCGGTGAAATATTTTACATTTTTCACGATCACACTCGTTCCTTCAGCCCATAGCGGAATTCGTATGTACAACTCGATGTAACAATTTTCAGCTTTGTCGAAATGTAGGCGTACACTACCCGACTCCGGATAAGTGGTTTCCTGACGAAAAGAAACATCGCCACCAAGCGAATGCTGGTAGTTAATTTCTGCCGGTTTAAACAGGTTGACGTATATGTAATCTCCATTTTTAGTAAGCACAAAAGGTTCTATATAATGCGTCATCTTTTCGTTTGCAGAAATATTTTCCACTTCCTGCGCATATTTTGCCTCACCGGTTAATTCAAGCAACAACCCGTTAGTTTCAATCCAGGCAGGCAATGCCGGACTATCATAAATGGCTTTGTTTTTATTTGCATAAAATTGATCATAACTGGCTTTAAAAGCCTCTAAATCAAAGGCTGAATCTTGCTCTTCAAACTGGTTTACAAAAGTAAAAAGTTCTTCAAAAGGCCCGTAATTACTATTATCTAACTGTGTTACAGATGTATTAGCATTTGAAATGCGCTCCGACTTTTTTACTGGAAATTGATCTTTGTAATTGCACGAAACAAGTACAAAAAATAGAAAAACATAATACAGTTTAGGATTCATTTGTAGTTACTTTTCAGGTTATAAACGTTAGTAGAATAGAAGTGTTCAAACAGATGGCAAGTAAAAGTTTATTGAAATTTGATTTGTTTTATAAGAATTAATTTCCATAACTTTGTCACACTCAAAATAAAAGAGAACTAAAAATGAATATCTCAATAAATATTACCGTCACCAATTGCCGACCGTTCTAGGTTGGCCAAGAGAGATTATTCAATTAGTTTATTCATTTATTTCCATACTTTTATAATGTTACGCAAAAGAGTAAGTGTTTTGTCTTTACAAAAACTAAAAGACATTGATTTTAAAGAACTCTGGATCGATGTAAAAGAAGCAATTGGCGGTACAGAGCGCGATTTCACCGAGAGTAGTCTTGGCAAAGCCATTTTTATTTTGGCAGTTCCTATGGTACTTGAGATGATCATGGAATCGGTATTTGCCGTAGTTGACATCTTTTTTGTTTCGAAACTGGGCGCCGATGCAGTGGCAACGGTTGGCCTCACCGAATCGGTAATGACCATTGTTTACGCTGTTGGAATGGGACTTAGCGTGGCTACCACTGCGCTTGTTTCACGACGAATTGGCGAGAAAAACAATAAGCAGGCCGGCGTTGTGGCGTTCCAGGCCATGATGGTTGGTTTTATATTTTCTGTTTGTATTGCCATTCCAGGCGTTCTATTTGCCGGCGAATTTTTAAAGCTAATGGGAGCCACCGATTCCATGGCTGCCGAAGGTTACCTCTTCCCTGCCATTATGTTTGGCGGAAACGTGGTAATTATGTTGCTGTTTATTATTAACGCGGTATTCCGTAGTTCGGGCGATGCAGCCATTTCCATGCGGGTAATGTGGCTGGCTAATATTATCAATATTATTCTAGATCCATTGCTGATTTTTGGTATTGGTCCTTTCCCTCAACTTGGACTTGCAGGGGCAGCTATTGCCACAACAACAGGGCGCGGTTTGGCTGTTTTGTACCAGTTTTACCTTTTGTTTGGTGGTCATCACCGCATCCGGTTGTACTGGCACAGTTTAAAAATCCGTTTTAATGTAATGCTGAAACTGGTGAAAATATCCGGTGGCGGAATTTTGCAGAACCTTATTGCAACATCGAGCTGGATTCTGCTGGTTCGTATTATTGCAGTTTCGGGCCCTGAAGCGCTGGCCGGTTATACCATTGCCATCAGGATAATCATTTTTGCATTGTTGCCTGCCTGGGGATTGAGCAATGCAGCATCAACACTTGTTGGGCAAAATCTTGGTGCCAATCAACCTGAACGTGCCGAACGATCGGTGTGGATCACCGGATACGTAAATATGATCTTCATGGGATTTATGGGAATAATACTGGCTGTTTTCCCTGAGTTCTGGATAAAGCTGTTTATCGGCGAAACGGCAGTTGTTCACAATGGTACACTGGCACTGCGCGTGATAAGTTTTGGGTTTTTGTTTTACGCGCTCGGAATGGTATTGATGCAAGGTTTTAACGGAAGCGGCGATACAATTACCCCTTCAAAAATCAATTTTATGAGCTTTTGGCTTTTCGAGATACCATTGGCTTATATTCTGGCAATTGTGCTGAATATGGGCTTGTTTGGAGCCAGCTTGTCGATTGTTATTGCCGAGTCGTTTTTAGCAATTACTGCCTTGTATTTGTTCCGAAAAGGCAAATGGAAACTAAGAAAAGTGTAAATTTATCTGTTAAGTCTTTTATCATGAAACAACAACTTCCTGAAACGATTGAAAATTATATAAATCAGAATGGTCTTCCCATTACTGAACTGGCACGGGTTATTACTGTGCACAAAGAACGATACATTATTCAGAGCGAAACGTCGGTTTTGAAGGCTGAAATCACGGGAAACATCAGGTTCGCGGCTCAATCTGCAGCCGATTTCCCAACTGTTGGAGACTGGGTGCGTTTTATGCCAATGGACAACGAGAATGCGATTATTCTTGAAGTTCTGCCCCGTTTTTCGAAACTTGAGCGCCAGGCCATCGGTAAATACGGCGACGTACAGCTTATTGCCGCCAATGTTGATGTGGCGTTTATTGTACAAGCTGTTGGGCACGATTATAATCCGAACCGTTTGGAAAGATACTTATCCGTTTGTTACGCCGGAAAGATCCAACCGGTTTTGGTACTCTCAAAAACTGACTTGGTTGAAGAAAGGGAGTGTAAAAAGCTAATTGATGACGTTAAAAAGCGAATCAAGAATATTAAAACAATTGCTTTAAGCAATGAAACAAAACAGGGTTTGGACCTTCTAAAAAATGAACTGGAAGCCGGTAAAACCTATTGTTTCCTTGGCTCATCGGGAGTTGGCAAATCAACAATCATTAATCACCTGCTGAACAGAGAAGCGCTCGAAACCCGATCGATAAGTGAAAGTACCAGCAAAGGCCGGCACACCACCAGTCATCGCGAGTTGTTTGTGCTGGAGACCGAAAGTATTGTGATTGACACACCGGGAATGCGTGAGTTGGGAGTTACAGACTCGGCCGATGCCCTGGAAATGACTTTTGATGCGATTTCAGATTTGACTTCTGATTGTAAATTCAGCGATTGCAGTCACACTAACGAAAGTGGCTGTGCTATGCTGTCAGCTCTTGAAAGTGGTGAATTAAGCGAAGATGCCTACGAAAATTATCAAAAACTGAAGCGCGAGCAAGAACATTTCAGTAGCACGGTTTACGAAAAAAGGCAGCGCGACAAAGAGTTTGGCAAAATGATAAAATCGGTGCTGAAGGAGAAAAAGCGTTCAAAACCCAGGTAGTTAATGAACAAAATGTCCTTTTAATTCATTTTTAAAGTGAAACCAAAACTTATTTATCGATGAAAAAATTTGCAATTGAGATTAAATGGGCCATTTTGTTTGCCGTCGTTCAGCTGGTATGGATGTTTGGAGAACGACTTGCCGGACTTCATGATGAGAACATATCAAAACACGCCATTGCAACCAACTTCTTCGCATTTGTGGCCATTGCAGTTTATGTGGTTGCACTGCTCGACAAACGAAAGAATGATTTCGACGGCAAAATGACCTGGATTCAGGGTTTTATCAGCGGTTTGATCATTACTTTGGGAGTTACAATTCTTACTCCCCTCACCCAATACCTTACCGTTGAAGTGATCACTCCTCATTATTTCGAAAATATGATTCGTTATGCGGTTGAAAACGGCTTGCAAACGCAGGAAGAGGCAGAAGGTTATTTTAACCTGAGAAGTTATATGATTCAAAGTGTTCTTACAGCTCCGATTATGGGATTGGCAACTTCTGCAATTATTGCCATTTTCACCCGGAAAAAATAATGAGTTATGCCGAGTGCACGAACAGTTGACGAATATATTCTGAATGCCCAATCAAGGCAGGATATTTTAATGGTACTGCATGATTTGCTAACTTCTACAGAACTTTCGGAAACCATAAAATGGGGAGCGCCGTGTTACACCATTAATGGGAAGAATGTAATCGGGCTGGGAGTTTTTAAAGACTACGCGGCTATTTGGTTCTTTCAGGGTGCGCTGTTAAAAGACGAAGCAAAAGTGCTTATTAATGCGCAGAACGATAAAACAAAAGCATTGCGACAGTGGCGTTTTTTGTCGGTTGACGATATTGACGCAGAATTGATTATTGCCTATGCAAACGAAGCCATTTCTAATGAAAAGCAAAATAAGAGAGTCAAGATCAACCGCAATAAAAAGCTAATTATTCCGCCCGAATTAGAAGAAGCACTTAATCGGGACAATCACCTAAAGCTTTCATTTCAGGAATTTTCGCCTGGCAAACAACGCGAATTTGCTGATTATATCGCACATGCAAAACAGGCAAAAACCAGACTGTCGAGATTGAATAAGATCATCCCGATGATTAATAATAACATCGGTTTAAACGATAAATACCGCAATTGTTAATGGTTATTGAGAATTGTTTTTAATTTCATGAGATCAAAAATTTGATGAATAATGAAATTACAGTTTTCCCTAATATTTTTATTTATGACCAGTCTGCTTTCGGCGCAAACGTCAAAACTCAGCTTCGATGAAAAGAAAGCCGAATACCTTTATCATTTTGCCTACGAATGTATCGATCAGGAATACCCGAATAAAACCGGGCATGTTTTGGGCGACGACAGTTACCTGCAGCCTCCGCGTGTTATGCACCCGGCTTTTTATGGCTGTTTCGACTGGCACTCGTCGGTGCACGGGCACTGGACACTGGTAAAAATACTAACTGAATTCCCGGATTTTAAGTACCGCAATGAGATCATTAAAAAGCTAAAGAAAAATATTACCGAAGAAAACATTCTCCAGGAAGTTGCTTATTTCGACGATGAGCACAACACCACTTACGAACGCACTTATGGCTGGGCCTGGTTGCTAAAACTCGACGAAGCCTTGCGCGAATGGAATGATCCGGTTGCACTGGAATTACAGGCAAACCTGTCGCCACTAGTTGATCTGCTGTCGGATAAATTTGGCGAATTTTTGGACAAACTGAATTACCCTATCCGAATTGGCGAACACAGCAACATTGCATTCGGGATGTCGTTTGCCTACGATTGGGCAAAAAAATATGATACAGAACTGGCCATTCAAATTGAACGAAAAGCAAAAGAGTATTACATTACTGATTGTGATTGCCCACTTACCTGGGAACCCGGCGGTTTCGATTTTCTTTCGCCTTGCCTGCAGGAAGCTTCGATAATGCTAAAAGTATTACCCGAAAAAGAGTTTAATGAGTGGCTAAAAAAGTTTCTTCCTAAGTTTGAAAAACATCCTGAAAAGTTCCTTGAGATAGCAAAAGTTACCGATCGCAGCGATGGCAAACTCGCCCACCTCGATGGGTTAAACTTTAGCCGTGCCTGGTGCTTATACGAAATGGGATACGCCTTACAGAACCAGCAATTGATTGATTTTGCTGACGCCCATTTCAACTACAGTTACGAAAAAATGGATTCCGGCGAATATGCCGGCGCACACTGGCTGGCATCGTTTGCTACCTACGCATTAATAAAAAGTCACAATAAATAAATCCGGAGTCAACTTACGTTACAATGAATAGTACAAAATTTAGCTTTCTGCTGCTCTTTTTAAGCAGCTTTGTTTTTTCATCTGCCCAAAACCATCAATCGCGTTTTGAAAAAATTGATGTACAACACTACAAGTTTGAAATCCATTTAAACGATACCACAAACCATATTGAAGGTTTTGCTACTATTTCAACTAAATTTCTTCAACCGAGCAACGATATCACGCTCGATTTAGTTGATAACACAGGAGACAACGGCATGTTGGTTCATTCGGTAAAAAAGGATGGTAATGAGCTTGAATTTAATCAGGCTCACAATAAACTTGGTATCCATTTAAACGAACAAGCACAAACGGGCGACGTAATCGATTTCACAGTTGCCTATTCCGGTATTCCAGCCGATGGGTTGATTATATCAGAGAATCGCTACGGAGATCGTACATTTTTTGGCGATAACTGGCCCGATCGTGCACAGAACTGGCTTCCATGTGTCGATCACCCTTCGGATAAAGCCACTTTAGAATTTCTGGTTTATGCTCCGGCGCATTACGAGGTTATTGCTAACGGTTCGCTTGTCGAGAAAAAAGAACTTGAAAATTCAATGGAATTCACCCACTGGAAAGAGGATGTTCCGCTTTCGACCAAACTAATGGTAATTGGCGCGGCCGATTTTGCTGTTGGAAACAATCAAGAGTTTCAGGGAATTCCTGTAAGTTCATGGGTATTTGAAGAGAATAAAACAAAAGGATTTCTAAATTACCAATACGGCACAAAAGCGCTTGAATACTTTTCCGAATTGATTGGTCCCTACTCCTATGAGAAACTGGCTCATGTACAATCAAAAACGCGTTACGGCGGCATGGAAAATGCCAGCTGTATTTTTTATTTCGAGAATTCGGCCATAAGCGATCGTATCCCGGAGCAGTTGTTTGCACACGAAGTGGCTCACCAGTGGTTTGGGAATTCTGTTACCGAGCAAAACTGGCATCATGTGTGGCTCAGCGAAGGATTTGCCACCTATCTTACCCACCTTTATGTACAGCACTTTTATGGCGACGAACAATTTAAAGTAGGACTAAAACAAGATAGAGAACGGGTTATAGGTTTTTCAAAACAGAAATATGCACCGATTATCGATACAACTGTACAGGAATATACCCGACTTTTAAATGCCAATTCGTACGAAAAAGCCGCCTGGTTTTTACACATGCTGCGAAATAAATTAGGCGATGACACTTTCTTCAAAGGATTGCAGAAATATTATCACGATTACAGGAACAAAACCGCGCTAACGAAAGATTTTCAATCGGTTATGGAATCTGTTTCGGGTAAAGACCTTGATCGTTTTTTTAATCAGTGGTTGTGGAACGCCGGCCATCCGATTATTAAAGTTTCGTGGGGCACAGAAACCACTGGAAAACAAATAGACGATCAGCAAATTCTAATTCAACAAGGAGGTAAACAACTTTTCAGTTTTCCGCTGGAAATGAATGTTCTTTACGAAGATGGATCGGTGGACCTGCTTACTGTAATGGTTGACAAAACAAAAAGAACGCAGCAATTTCAGGCAAATACAACTTCTGGAATTAAAGATATTATCATTGATCCAAATGTGAAATTACTATACGAACTGGCACAATAAATAGGGTTCGTTCTAAAACTTAAGCAAATTTCAGGGCATAAAAAAAGTCCTGACGAAACCGTCAGGACTTACAATGTATTTCACCTAAATAATAAAGTCTTTATTTTACTTTTTCTACGATTGCTTTGAACGCCTCAGGTTGGTTCATAGCCAAATCGGCTAGTACTTTCCTGTTAATTTCAATGTCGTTCTTTTTCAACAATCCCATGAATTGTGAATACGACATTCCTTCCAATCGTGCTGCAGCGTTAATACGCTGAATCCACAATGCACGGAATGTTCTTTTTTTCGCTTTTCTATCGCGGTACGCAAACTGTTGACCTTTTTCCCAGGTATTTTTTGCAACCGTCCAAACGTTACTACGTGAACCGAAATAACCTCTAGTTTTTTTCAGTAATTTTTTTCTTCGGGCACGTGATGCTACATGATTTACACTTCTTGGCATACTTTTTACTTTTTTGATAATCGGCGCTCTCCGTCAACCGACGGAAATACTTTAAAGCACAATTATCTGGTTTTTAACTTTTTTTACCTCTCTCAATTAAAAGGTTTAATAAAGATCAATCCGTCAACCGACGGATTACTTCATGCACAACAAAAGTTTAACGTTGCTTTCGTTTGTCTTATCGATTGTTGTCCAATAAGTCAAATTACGCTTACGTTTTGTACTTTTTTTAGTCAAAATGTGACTTTTGTAGGCGTGCTTCCTTTTAATTTTACCACTTCCGGTTAATCTAAAACGTTTTTTAGCACCGGAGTTCGTTTTCATTTTTGGCATAATTCCTACTAATTAAAATGTTATCAAAGAACTTTATTATATATGGTTTAACACCATGAAACAAGCTTCGTTACCGAAACTTATTTCTTTTTAGGTGAAATAAACATTGTCATTCTCTTTCCTTCCAATTTTGGCAATTGCTCTACCGTTCCCCATTCTTCTAATTCTGTTGCCAGTCTCAGCAATAGAATTTCGCCCTGGTCTTTAAATAAGATCGAACGTCCTTTAAAGAATACAAACGCTTTTACTTTTGCCCCGTCCTGAAGGAATTTTTCAGCATGTTTCAGTTTAAACTGGAAGTCATGCTCATCAGTTTGCGGACCAAAACGTATTTCTTTTACCACAACTTTTGTGGTTTTTGCTTTCATCTCCTTTTGTTTCTTTTTCTGCTGATAAAGAAACTTCGAATAATCAATAATCTTACAAACCGGCGGATCGGCTTTTGGTGAAATTTCTACCAAATCCAACTCCATCTCGTCTGCTAATTTTAGTGCATCACGTAAGGGGTAAACACCTTGTTCTTCGATGTTATCACCCACTAAACGTACTTGTGGCACCCTGATCTTGTGATTTATCCGGTGTTGTGGTTCCTGCTCTCTACGTGGCTGGAATTTTCTTCTCGGACCTCTTCTTTTAATAGCTATAATGCGTTCCTCCTTAAGTTAGTTATACAATCCTGATAATTGATCTCTTACTTCTTTATTTATAAATTCAGCGAACTCCTGTGTTGTCATCGTTCCTTTGTCGCCTTCGCCTTGTCGGCGTACAGCAACTGAATCCGACTCTGCTTCTTTTTCTCCAACAATCAGCAAATAAGGAATTCGTTTCAATTCGTTGTCTCGTATCTTCCTACCAATCTTTTCGTTACGATCGTCAACGACGGTGCGAATATCGGAAATATTTAGAGAATTTGAAACTTTTTTAGCATAATCGTTATACTTTTCGCTAATAGGTAATATTACCACTTGCTCTGGTGTAAGCCACAATGGGAACTTACCTGCGGTGTGCTCAATTAACACAGCCACAAAACGTTCCATCGATCCGAACGGTGCGCGGTGAATCATTACCGGGCGGTGACGGTTGTCGTCGGAGCCAATGTATTCCAGTTCAAAACGTTCGGGCAGGTTGTAGTCTACCTGAACAGTTCCCAGCTGCCAGCTACGTCCCAGTGCATCCTTAATCATAAAATCAAGCTTTGGACCATAGAATGCAGCTTCACCAAGTTCGGTTACCGTATTCAATCCTTTTTCCTCACAAGCCTCAATAATCGCTTGTTCTGCTTTATCCCAATTTTCAGGCGATCCGATATACTTTTCAGGTTTATTCGGGTCGCGTAACGAAATCTGTGCAGTATAATTTTCAAAACTCAATGCTTTGAAAATGATGAAGATAATATCGATTACCTTCTTGAATTCGTCTTTTACCTGGTCAGGACGGCAGAAAAGGTGTGCATCGTCCTGAGTAAAGCCACGAACACGTGTCAAACCGTGCAACTCACCACTCATTTCGTAGCGGTAAACCGTTCCGAATTCTGCCATTCTAACCGGCAGATCTTTATACGAACGTGGCCACGCTTTATAAATCTCGCAGTGGTGTGGACAGTTCATCGGTTTCAACAGGTACTCCTCTCCTTCTGCAGGAGTGGTAATCGGCTGAAACGAGTCCTTTCCGTATTTTTGAAAGTGACCGGAAGTTTTGTACAACTTCACATCGCCAATATGCGGTGTAATTACCTGCTCGTAACCGTATTTCTTTTGTACCTTTTTCAGGAAGTTCTCCAGCTGCTCGCGCAACTGTGCTCCTTTGGGCAACCACAACGGCAAACCTTGTCCAACCGATTCAGAAAAGGTGAACAATTGCATTTCCTTACCGATTTTTCGGTGGTCGCGTTTTTTTGCTTCTTCCAGTAATACGAGGTATTCTTCCAGCATTTTTGCTTTCGGGAAAGTAACACCGTAAACACGGGTAAGCATTTTATTTTTTTCGTCGCCACGCCAGTAAGCACCTGCAATAGCCGTTAATTTAATGGCTTTTATGTAGCTGGTGTTTGGCAAGTGTGGCCCACGGCATAAATCAGTAAAATTTCCCTGGTTGTACAAGGTTATCGTTCCATCTTCCAGTTCGCTGATCAGCTCCTGCTTCAACTCATCGTTCTTATCGGTGAACATCGCCAAAGCATCGTCTTTCGAAATATCAGAGCGAACAATGTCGTTTTTCTGACGTGCCAGCTCAAGCATTTTTTGCTCGATTTTTTGCAGGTCTTTTTCCGAAAGCACTTTTCCTTCTGGAAGATCGATATCGTAATAAAATCCCGTATCAACAGTTGGACCAATACCAAATTTGGTACCCGGATAAAAAGCTTCAATGGCTTCAGCCATTAAGTGAGCTGATGAATGCCAGAATGTTTCTTTTCCTTCTCTGTCGTCCCACGTGTGCAGTTTTATTTTGGCATCGTGGTCAATTTTCCGCGATAAATCCCATACTTCGCCATCAACCGAAATCGACAGCACATCCTTTGCCAGGCGGTTCGAGATCGATTTGGCAATCTCTAAACCACTAACAGGCTCCGCAAACTCACGTACACTGTTGTCAGGAAGTGTAATTTTTATCATTTTACTGTTACTATTTTTTGTCTCAAAATTGCTATTGAAATCTATCTGTTATTTTTAATCGTGTAATTCAAATACAGTCAGAAGTTTTCATATTAAAAATCTTCCTCTGCAAACCTAAATTACTTTTGCGCGGCAAAGATAATCAATACATTGATACTAGAAAGAATCGAGCCCCTGCATGTTAGGCAATTGTAACGTTTTTTCAACACTCGGCTGTTAAATGCCAGATTAACTAAAAGTTGTGACCTACTATCGAATGTTATTCAACGTCGAAAGCAACTTTCAATTTGCAACATTTCTATCAAGAACCTGTTTAAATTAATACTAAATGAGCATTTTTAATTATACATTAATGGAATTGTAGGCATTTTATTGATTTCTTTGTGGCAGACAGCAATAAAAATCGATAGATTATAATTTTTTGAAATATGGGGTTTAAAGATCCGGAAGATTGTCAATCGCTGGAAGAACTTAGAACTGAGATTGACAAAATTGATGAACATATCATTTTACTTTTTGCCGAGCGGCATAAATATGTGGAAGCCGTTGTTCGCTTTAAAAACGATAAAGACGCAATTATTGCACAGGAACGGAAAGATGCAGTGATTCAACAGCGCAGAGATTGGGCAGAATCGAAAGGACTGAATGCCAACGTTTTTGAGCAGATTTACACGCTTTTGGTGGAGAGTAACATTAACCACGAAATGGATTTATTAAAATTGAAAAACAGCTAGCAATGTATAAAGCAGATATAAAAGTAATGGATTGTACAGTTCGCGACGGCGGGCTGATGAACAAGTGGCAGTTTAGCGACGATTTCGTGCGTGGTGTTTATAAAGGCTGTGTTGAGGCCGGTGTTGATTACATGGAAATTGGCTACAAAAGCAGCGAATCGGCTTTTTCGAGAGACGAAGTTGGTCCGTGGAAATTTTGCGACGACAAAGATCTGCGTCGTGTTATTGGCGATAACGACACCAACCTAAAACTTTCGGCAATGGCCGATATTGGCCGGATTGCTCCGGAAGATATTCCGCCGGCAAACGAAAGCCTGATCGACATGATGCGCGTTGCCTGTTACTGTCACCAGGTTGACAAAGCCATTTGGCTGGCCGAACATTGTATGGACAAAGGTTACGAAGTTACCATTAACCTTATGGCTGTATCGAAAGTAAATGAATCCGATCTGGACGAAGCGTTGGCCGACCTTGCGAAATCTCGCGTACCGATTATTTATGTGGTTGATAGTTTTGGTAGTTTGTACTGCGAAAGTATTCAGAATCTGGCAAAAAAATATGCTGCTGCACTGCCCGGAAAAGAGTTAGGAATTCATGCGCACAACAATATGCAACTGGCTATGTCGAACACCGTTACATCGCTGATTAACGGCGTTACCATGCTTGATGCCACACTTCTTGGAATGGGACGCGGTGCCGGAAACTGCCCTATCGAAATTCTCATCGCATTCCTAAAAAACCCAAAATACCGATTGCTTCCGTTGCTTGAAGCGATTCAAACACATGTAAAACCATGGCAGGAAAAAATCGACTGGGGCTACCACATTCCTTACCTGATTACCGGAGCCTTAAACGAACATCCACGAAGCGCCATGCAATGGATGGATTCGGAAAAGAAAGATGACTTTGTTTCGTTTATGAAAGAAATGCACGATTACGAACTTTTGGAATAGAAATATATTTGGATTAAAGCGAAGAAGGATGCATCCGTAACTGACAGCTACAAGGATCGCATCCTTTTTTTTATCCAATATCATCGTAAAAGTTGATGTTACTGAGCGGCGACAAGGAAATTAACCATGAATTTTTATATTTCCTTACGGCGACAAGGAAATTGACCATCGATTTTTATGTTTACGAGCAGCGCGAACCAAATTGACCAATGTATTTCTTCGCGCCGCACCGAGACGAGCTTTTTAATTTCTGATATTCTTTAAAAGTCATTGAGCATTGGATGAACATTTTTCTATTTTTGTTCACCATACAAAAGAGATAACATGAAGAAACTGCTTATTTTATTGGTCACATTTTTAACCGTTTTTACGGTACAAGCGCAACAGACGCAAAAAATTACACTAGAAGACATTTTACAAAAAGGTACTTTTCGGGCACAGTCGGTTTACGGACTGCGTTCGATGAACGACGGAATCCATTACACTACAATGGAGCAACAAACCCAAATTGTAAAATACAGCTATCAAACGGGCGAAGAAGTTGAAGTGCTTTTTGATATTACCAAAGTAAAAGATGCCCCCATTTCGGCATTCTCGGCATACGAATTCAGTGATGACGAAACCAAAATATTGCTGACAACCGAACGCAAGCCGATTTACCGCCGCTCATATACGGCAGAGTTTTATGTATGGAATTCGGTTACCGAAGAGCTAACCCAACTTTCAGATAAAGGAGCACAGCAACTGGCAACTTTTTCACCCGATGGCAATTACATAGCCTATGTACGCGACAATAATATTTTTATCAAGAATTTACGATTTGGCAGCACACATCAAGCAACTAGCGATGGAAAATTTAACGAGATTATAAACGGAGCTCCCGACTGGGTTTATGAAGAAGAATTTGGTTTTAACAAAGCTTTTTGGTGGTCGCCCGACAGTAAATTTCTGGCCTACATTCGATTCGACGAAACTGAAGTGCCGGAATTTTCAATGCCAATGTATGCCGGAGCAGCACCAACGCTTAGCGACAATAAATTGTATCCGGGAGAATACACTTTTAAATACCCGAAAGCCGGGGAGGCCAACTCTAAAGTTGAGGTTTATTCGTACGAAGTGAAAACAAAAATTGCCATTAAAGTTGATATTGGCGAAAAGACAGATATTTACGTTCCGCGCTTAAAATGGACACCCGATGACAACGAATTGGTTGTAATGCGTTTAAATCGTCATCAAAACCAAATCGATATTTTATACGCCAATCCGTTTACCGGCGACACACGAAATTTCCTAACCGAAAAGAACGACCGTTACATTGCTGAGAATTTCCTGGATGCATTTACCTATCTTGAGGATGGAAATTTTGTCGTACAAAGCGAGCGCGATGGTTGGTCGCATTTGTATTTATACGACAAACAAGGTTTTGAAATTGCCAAACTTACCGAAGGCGATTATGATGTAACCGATTTTTATGGCTACGATGCCGACAAAGAACTTTACTACTACCAGGCTGCGGCCGAATCGCCTTTGCGCCGCGAGGTTTATTACGTTAGCCAGGATAAAGAAGAACAAGGAAAACTATCGACACTGGAAGGTACAAACCGCGCTGTTTTTAGTACTAATTTCAAATACTACATTAATTATTACAGCAGTGCAAAAGTGCCGAATTACATTACTTTGCACGACAATAAAAAGGGCGAACAAATACGCTTTCTGCAAGACAATACGGTATTGAAAAATACTATTAAAAGCATGCAAATTCCACAAAAGGAATTTTTCACTTTTACGACTTCTGAAGGAGTTGAGCTGAATGGCTGGATGTTAAAACCAAACGATTTCGATGCATCGAAAAGATACCCTGTTTTTATGACACAATACAGTGGTCCGAATTCGCAAAGTGTTACCGACTCGTGGGGAGGCGTAAGTTGGAACGAATACCTTGCACAGGAAGGTTTTCTGGTGGTTTGTGTCGATGGCCGCGGAACAGGTGCCCGTGGCGAAGAGTTCCGGAAAGTTACCTACATGCAACTGGGAAAATACGAATCGGACGACCAGGTGGAAGCAGCAAAATATTTAACCACCCTGCCCTATGTTGACACTGAAAATATTTCGATTTTCGGATGGAGCTACGGTGGATTTATGACCCTGCTAACACTTGAAAAAGGTGGCGATCTGTTTAAAGCCGGTATTGCAGTTGCTCCGGTAACCAGCTGGCGTTTTTACGACACGGTTTACACTGAGCGTTTCATGCGCACTCCGGAGGAAAACCCGGAAGGTTACGACGATAATTCGCCGCTTTCTCACGCAGGAGATATAAAAGGACATTTATTAATTGTACACGGAACTGCCGACGACAATGTGCACGCACAAAACACCTATGAAATGACGGAGAAAATGGTGCAGGCAGGCGTGCAGTTCGATATGGCAATGTACACCAATCGTAACCACGGAATTCGCGGTGGCAACACAAGTATGCACTTGTACACTAAAATGGTGAATTTTCTGAAAGATAAATTGATGGATAAATAAATATCTGTAATCCATTTACGAAAAAGGTTTCTGAACTGTCAGAAACCTTTTTTTATGCCTTTAATCGAACAATGCCTGACAATGATTAAAACGCAGCATCGATAACATCAACGCTACATAAGAAGAATACCGGATTATATTTCCGCCGACTATTTTAAGCTAATGAGAATCATCCATCAATAAAAATTCCAAGATATTACTTAACCATAATAACCAGAAATGTTTTAACTTGTAAGCAAACTATTATCTAAAACCATTTTTATGAAAATTTTATTGATTGTGATTGCAGCAACTTTGCTCGTTTCATGTGCACAAAAGCAGCAAAGCCAGGCACCTTCACTACAAGTTAAAGTAGTTGATGTTGTTCAAAAAGATGTTGTTGAAAAAGTTGATTTTGTAGGTCAGGTTTACGGCTACCAGGACATTTCCATAAGAGCCCGGGTAGCGGGATTTCTTGAAGGCATTCATTTTAGCGAAGGACTTCCGGTAAAAAAAGGTCAATTGTTGTACACAATCGATGCGCAACCGTATGAGGCAGAAGTGGCGGCGAAACAAAGTCAGTTGGCCGAAGCAAAATCGCAATTCGCTAAAGCACAAAGCGATTTAAACCGCTATAAACCTTTGGCAGAAAGCAATGCGGTTAGTCAGGCCGATCTTGATGGCGCACAGGTACAATTTGAAGCGGCAGAATCGCAGGTAAAAGCGGCTGAAGCAAATCTTGAAATTGCTCAAATTCAACTGGGATATACAAAAGTTTATTCGCCAATTAATGGGATAATTGGCAAATCGATTGCCAGAGTAGGTGATTTAGTTGGGCAAGCGCCACTGGTAGTACTAAATACAGTATCGAAAACTGATGTAATTCACGTAGATTTTTTCTTGCCCGAGAACCAGTATTTGCAAGTGGTAAATTATTTAGGCGGTACCGAACAATTGTATCAGGAAAGCGAAGAACATTCAAACGTTCTGGAATTGGTTTTAGCTGATAATTCGATTCACAAATATAAAGGGGCGATAAATTTTATCGACCGTGGAGTTGACAGTAAAACCGGAACCATTCTTATTCAAACACGCTTCCCTAATCCTGATTTGCTTATTCGGCCGGGACAATATGCAAAAGTTCGAATTCCATTACGACATCAAAATGCGATAGTGATTCCTCAAAAATGTGTGAAAGAACTGCAGGGACAATATTCAGTGTTTATTGTTAACAGCGATAATAAAATTGAGACAAGACAAATTGTTTCGGGTGGTAAAGTTGGCGATATGTGGCTCATAAAAGAAGGACTGAAACCCGGCGACAAAGTACTGATTGAAGGTCTTCAGAAGGTACGGAATGGAATGCCGGTTGTGGCTGAAACAGTTGAATTTAAAAGTCAGTTCGCAAATCTTTAAACCACAGCTATGTCAGATAATAAAGGAAATTTCTTTGTACACCGGCCAATAGTTGCAATGGTAATCGCCATTGTAATTGTTATCGTCGGCTTTGTAATGCTCAGTGGTTTACCAATTGAGCAATATCCGAACCTCACTCCTCCTATCGTTCAGGTTCGTGGATCGTACACCGGAGCCAACGCGCTTACTGTTGAAGAATCGATGGCTACTCCGTTAGAGCAGCAAATTAACGGTGTTGATAACATGATTTACATGAAATCGACCAATGCGAACGACGGAACCATGAACATTCAGATTTCGTTTGATGTGGGAACCGATCCGGATATGAACACGGTATTGGCACAGAATCGTGTATCGGCTGCATCGGCGAAACTTCCGGAATCGGTAAAAAAACTTGGTGTTACCACTGAGAAGTCACTACCCAATGTTTTAATGTTGATTGCATTGACTTCTGATGGTCGTTACGACCAGGATTTTCTGGGAAACTACGGATTGATAAATATTAAAGACCAGCTGGCGCGCATTAAAGGAATCGGGCGTGTAAATGTAATCGGAGCCTCGGATTATTCCATGCGTATTTGGGTAAAACCCGACCGTTTGGCAGCTATGGAACTCACAATTCCTGAAATATTAAATGCGATCAACCAACAAAATGCGGTTGTTCCGGGAGGTAAATTCGGAGCAGAACCATCTCCTCCGGGAACAGAATTTACTTACACCGTTCGTATGCCTGAGCGTTTTAACTCGCCTGAGGAATTTGGAGAGATCGTAGTTCGTACACAGTCCGACGGATCGCAGGTACGACTGAGAGATATTGCAGAGATTACTTTAGGTGTAGAAACCTACAGCGCCTTTACCCGAATGAATGGCGAGGCCTGTTCAATAATCGCACTTTACCAGGCACCGGGCTCGAATGCTACTGAACTGGCTAGTCAGATTCGTGAAGAAATTGAACGGCTTTCAGGTTCATTTCCTGAAGGAATAAAATATGACATTTCGTTGGATACCACCGCAGCAATTACTGCAGGTATAAATGATATTGTAGAAACCTTGATCATTGCATTGATTCTGGTAATTCTTGTGGTGTTTATCTTCATTCAGGATTGGAGGGCAACACTTATTCCTACAATTGCAATTCCCGTTTCCTTGGTTGGAGCCTTTATTTTCTTTCCACTCCTGGGTTTTACGATTAATGTATTATCATTGCTGGGATTGGTGCTTGCCATCGGTATTGTGGTTGACGATGCCATTGTTGTTGTTGAAGCCGTTCAGGTGAATATTGCAAACGGTATGGAGACAAAAGAAGCAACACTCGATGCCATGCGAAAAGTATCGGCACCGGTTGTGGCAACCACGCTAGTTTTGGTAGCTGTGTTTATTCCGGTTGCAGGTATGGCCGGAATTACAGGACGATTATATCAGCAGTTTGCGATTACGATCGTGGTTTCGGTAATTGTTTCTTCGGTTAACGCACTTACGCTGAGTCCCGCCCTGGCATCACTGTTACTAAAAGAACCAAAACCTTATAAAGGTCCATTGGGATGGTTTTTTGGTAAGTTCAACAAATGGATGGGCAAATCAACCGAAGGTTACATGAAGCTCACAAATATCTTCACCCGAAAGCTCAAACGTGGTGTTGTTTTCATTTTGGTAATTACCGTAGGAATGGCCGTTTTCGGGAAATTGGTTCCGGGTGGTTTTATTCCGGCAGAAGATATGGGTTACCTCTTTATTAACATGCAATTGCCCGATGCTGCATCACTGCAACGTTCGGATGTTGTTGCAAAAAAGATTGAAGGTATTCTGGAAGAATATCCGGAAGTTGAATATGTTACAAATGCTACAGGATTTAGTATGTTATCAGGAGCAATGGCAACAAACACCGGTTTTATGTTCGTTGCTCTTCGTAATTGGGATGAACGTGAAAAAACAGCCGCTGAACTTATACGCGAGATCAACATTCGACTGGCCACAGAAATAAATGCTGCACAAGTTTTTGCTTTTGGTCCTCCTGCCATTCCTGGCTTAGGGAACGGATCAGGTTTTAGCATCATGCTACAAGACCGAGGCGGAAACACGCCTGATTACCTGGCCCAAAATGCTGCCTTGTTTATGCAAGCCGCCAATGCCCGTGAAGAGATTGCAAATGCGTTTACCACTTTTCAGGCTAACGTTCCGCAACGTTATTTAAATATCGATAAAGAAAAAGCACTCAAAATGGGCGTTTCGCTCAACGATTTATATACCACAGTTGGAGCATTTATGGGTGGAGCCTATGTAAACGACTTTACCCGCTTCGGACGACTATATAAAACATACATTCAGGCCGAACACGAGTACCGTGTATCAGAGAAAGACATAAACAGTTTCTTTATAAAAAACAATAACGGAGATATGGTTCCTCTGGCTACCCTCGCCACAGTTGAACCAATTTCGGGGCCGGAATACACCAACCGTTTCAATTTATATCGTGCGGTGGAAGTTACCGGTGCTCCTGCACAAGGTTATACATCAGCACAGGCAATGAAAGCGCTGGAAGAAGTTGCAGCTGAAGTGCTGCCTGCCGACATGGGCTACCAATGGAATGCCATGTCGTACCAGGAAAAACAAGCTTCCGGATCGCTGGGAGTTATCATGATCTTCTCCTTGCTTTTTGTATTCCTGATCTTATCTGCACAATACGAAAGTTGGTCGTTACCATTCAGTATTTTGCTGGGAACACCATTTGCCATTTTTGGTGCTTTGTTCGCACTATGGTTAGGCCGCCTGGGAAGTCCTACTTTCGAGAACAACATTTTTGCGCAGGTAAGTTTTGTAATGCTGATTGGTATGGCTGCAAAAAACGCGATTCTTATCGTTGAGTTTGCAAAAGAAGAATTTGATAAAGGAAAGAGCCTGTTTGATGCGGCTATTGAAGCTGCCCGCTCACGTTTCCGTCCAATTCTTATGACTGCCTTTTCTTTTATTCTGGGAATTTTCCCATTGGTAGTTGCATCCGGTTCAGGTGCTGAAGCACGTAAAGTTATGGGACTGGCACTACTTGGAGGAATGAGTTTGGCGACTCTACTCGGAGTTTTCTTCTACCCCATGTTATTCGTATTTATCGGAAAAATTGCCGGGTATGAAAAGAAACGCGAAGCAAAAGAGGTAACAGCACAGAAAAAGAAACAGAGCTAATCTTAAAGATGATGAAAATGAAACGAAATAAAATATACAGTTTATTGAGTGTAACATTGCTGCTTATTGTGAGCAGCTGCATGGTTGGTCCGAAATTTCAGCAGGTGGAGATGCAGACTCCGGAAAATTATCGTTTTCAGAATAGTGAGGCGACAGAAGCAGATACCATAAACTGGCAGGTACTTTTTAATGACCCGGTATTGGCCGATCTGATCGACTCGGCACTGGCAAAAAACCTCGACCGTTTAATGGCTGTATCAAGCATAAACGAAGCCCGTGCCTACCTTGGCATGGCCAAAGCCGATCTTTATCCGCAGTTTTCTTATTCAGCATCATTCGCTTATGGAAATACACAGGCTCCTGCCCTTTCGGCAATGTCGTCGCTTACAGCAACTACAAACCTGAATTGGGAGCTTGACTTTTGGGGCAAATACCGTAGAGCTACAGAAGCGGCACAAGCTGATTTACTGGCTTCGGAATATGGGTTACAAGCCCTGGAGTTGAGTTTAGTTTCGCAAGTAGCCATTTCGTATCATACGCTGCTCGATTATAAAAACCGACTGGCAATTGCAGAAAGCACGCTTGAATCAAGAAAGGAGTCGCACCGGATTATCAGGGAACGTTTCGAGAAAGGTATCGTTCCGGAGATCGATCTTAACCAGGCACAAATACAGGAAGCTACTGCGGCTGCAGCGATTCCGGTTTATCAGCGTTCAATCGCTTTTACTGAAAATGCACTTAGTGTTTTAATCGGGCAAAATCCGGCACCGATAATAACTGAAACAACTATTGAAGAGCTTCAGTTACCTGGTCCTGTTCCAACAGGATTGCCGTCGGAATTACTGGAGCGGCGCCCGGATATTCTTCAGGCGGAACAAATGCTTAAAGCACAAAATGCCCGTATCGGTGTGGCTCAAGCAATGCGTTTTCCATCAATCAGTTTAACAGGACTGTTGGGTATTGCCAGCGCCGACTTGGCCGATTTTAATTCGGATGACGCTTTTATTGGTTCAGCCGGTGCCGATCTGTTTGGACCGATATTCCAATTCGGGAAAAACAAACGCCGCGTTGAAGCACAACGGGAAGTAACCGAGCAAATGAAATACAACTATGAAAAAGCTGTACTTTCGGCTTTTCGGGAAACGGAAGATGCGTTGATCTACATTACCACATTGGCCGATGAACTAAAATTTACACGTCACCAATTGGAGGCATCGCAAAATGCGGCTGAACTTTCGCGTCAACGCTATGATGGCGGTGTTACCAGCTACCTGGAAGTGCTTGATGCTGAACGTGCTCTTTTTAATATCGAATTGTATTATTCCGAGCTTTTACAAAAAAGTCTTGAAGCCAATATAAACCTTTACAAGGCACTTGGCGGAGGATGGTAATTCCTCAAAAAAAATGGCTGCTAATCAATTAGCAGCCATTTTTTTTACTTCATATAGTTCTTATAGTATTCCGTTTTGTCCTCGTCGCCAAACCGGGCATAAATATTTGCCAGATAACCGGCGTATTCTTTTCCGGGATTTAGCTTCCAAAGTTTATTTAAATAAGGTAAAGCCTTTTTGAAATCGGCAGTTACCAAATCAAGTTCTTTTAAAAGCGTATTGTAGTTTTTGCGGGTTTTGTTCGCATTATATTTTGCCATCTCTCGCTCGTAACGGTTTTGTCCGGCCCAGTAATATTTTTTGGCGTTCCATTCCAAAGCCTCCAGATGCTCCGGATTTTTTTCGAGTAATACTTCAGCTAAACTGTCGCAAACGGCTTCGTTTTCCAATGCTCTATTTACTGCAAAATAATTATCAAGGTTCGCCTCACTATTTTTCGATGCACTATCCATTGTTTCCCAAACTGCCAGTGCTTTATCGTTGGCATCAATTTCGGTGTAAATGGCCAGTAAACGTGCATTTACTTCATCGTTGTCAGTTCCGTAATTTTCAGTGATGTATTCCAGTGACGACAATTCTTTCGATAAGTTATCCTGCTGCTGATAAATGGCTGCCAGCGTTTGGTACATCTCGGCATCGGCATAATTTTTATAACGCGCCTGATCGAACCAACTGATTGCCTGCGCAGCGTTGTCGGCTTTAAATGCCGTTTTTGCAGCCTGAGCAAAATCCGAACCTGCAACCTCTTCAATTGCTGTTGCATCGAAATAACTCGCCCAGGCCGCTAATGCCTGCGAATAATTTCCTGTTGCTTCAAAATTTGTTGCTTCCGTTTTTTGGGTGGTCAATACTTTTGGTGCTCCGCACGATGCCAGAAAAATTGCCATCACGGCTCCCCACAATAATTTGTTTTTAGCCATAGTTTTTAAATTGAAGTGCCAAAACTAAGGATTTATTCCAAAACCACTCGTTTCGACTTCTCCATTCAAACAAAAAACAAGATTGAGATAATTTAGTCAGACTTCTTGCTGGCAATATTATTTTCAGCCATTTCAAGCAAAGCATCCTGAACCACAGGATTGGTAAGCACATAGTCGTGCCCCATACGCTTCATATCTTCTTTTGTGATTAATGACTTGATATTCGACATTTTTACAAAGTCAGGTAATTCATCGGGATTTTTAGGACCCTTGTTTCCAATGCGATTCTTCAGGTGAGCCAAACTCGACATTTTTAGTAAAATATCTTTTGAATTAACAACCAAACGCACTGAATCAGCCATTTCACCAAGATTATGAAAAGCCTTGCCTTCTTCAAAAACATTGCGCGGAGCAACACTTCCTACAAATACGATACTATTATACGTTTTTACGAGAGGAATATTCTGTTTGTCTCGTTCGAGAATATAACTTCGAAACATTTCGTTTGCCATCGACGAAAAAAGAATGCTTATGGTAATGTCTTTGGGATGAATTTCCCAAAATTCCGTATCCCCCATAAACTCATCGAGCATGTGCTGAAATATGGCAAAATCGGCTGCCCCCCGTTTCGACACACGCAGCGCACTATAATACTTATAAACTTTGTCTTCCGTTCCCCATGCAAAAACAGTTATTGAAGCCTGATGGAAAAGCGAATCACCGTAGTTTGTTTTTAAACGATGCATGTATTCATGTATCTGTTTATCAAAAGTTTTCCCGTATCCGCCAACAACAATATAAAAGTTCTTGATTCCTTTTTGTATACGATTATAATCGTATATATCGTACATAATATTGTGCTTTAACTTTTCGGTCGGATATTTATCAGAAAGATTAACGGCCCTTAAATTTAATCCAATGGAATCGGTGTTGTAATTGTAATTACAGAAATAAAGTGTGTTAGTTTGTTGCGTACTACTGTTTTTAAATGTGTATGAATTGTCAGCATTAACTTCTATCACACGGTTGGTAAAAAACGAGACAACATTTTTATCATCCTTTTTGCCCACTTCAAAGATAGTTGTTTCTATCTGTGCTATCACTTGTGTTGGCAAAATAATGCTTGCTAAAATAAATGTCAGGAGTTTTAAAGTATTGTGCATAATCGAATATTTCTGTTTCTGATGGTAAGTTAAGGAAAACCAAAGAAGAATCCGAGAAGCAGGGCAATTTATTCTTTCATAATATTATTTACGATTTCGCTGATGAGTTCGCCACGTGTTAGCACCATCATGTGCGAACCATCTTCAACCAGGTAATCGTATTGAACAAAACGAGGAGGCAATGTCTTGTCCAGGTCACCATGAATATGAACGATTTTATTGTTGTAGCTTTCTCGTTTCCAGGTTAAGATCATCGTTGTTGTTCGTTTCAAAAACTTAGGATCTTTATTGCGCAACATACTTTTAAAAGTTGCTTTGTCTTTGTTTCTGTCGGGTTCTACAATAGGTTGTAAAATTCGTGCTCCTGCTTTTATTGCAAATCCCGGTACTACCCAATAAACAGGCACTACCTTTTGAAAACGATAGCGCCCCGGAAATTCCTTCCTGCTTTTTGCACTCGAAATAACTATAACCTTTTCGGGATGCAGACAATCGGCCATTTCGGTTGCCAGCATCCCGCCTAACGACACGCCGATTATCGAAAAAGTTTCGGTGGTGTCGATCTGTTTCGCCAGTTCGCGGGCAAAAGTTTGCATATCCCACTCTTTATCGGGTGTAAAATAATCGATGTTTTTTACCTGAAACGCCGTGTCGAGCTTTAGGTTTTTATACAAACGAGCGTCGGCTCCCTGCCCCGGAATTAGATAAACCGTGTGTTTTTGTGCCGATACCACTGAAAATGCTAACAGCAAAAAGCATACTACCAAACTCGTTTTTAAGTGCCCGTTAAAACTCATGCGAAATCCGTTTTTTACCGGGCAAAAGTATTGAAAAATTCTTCAGTGTCTTTCATATCCTGCAATCCCAAAATCCAGCAAACTTCTGAAAGATCAGAAAAATCGAGCCCGCCACTGGCAACAGCCTCATTATTGTACCGGCCATCTTTACCGTTGTATTTTAAACCGATTTCAACCGCCAGTTTCCAAAGGCTCAAAAGCTCGGTATCTTTTACTTTCGTTTTCCAATCGTTGTAGCCCGGAGTACGAAAACCCGGAGTACCATTTCCTTCTACGTTTCCATCGGGTATTTTATGGTAATTGCTGTTTGCTTTCACAAATGCCAAACTGCTCGCCGATGTCACTTCTTCATTCCAGTCGCTGTGTTGCACAATATGAATTCGCTCGGCAGTATTTATTTCCGGAGTAGACATTTGAATCGCTTTTATAAACTCCGACGAAAAATCAGATTGTCCGGCTTCTGCAATCCAGACATTTCCTCCTTTTTGCAAACACTCGAGTACTACATTTTTCATCCGCTCAACGGCCTTTGTTTTGTTTGCATCTGCATCGGTCCAGTTATCCTCAAAAGCCTGCTGAAAAAGCTTGTTTGGCGGTACATATAGTCCTTCCTGAATGCCGTAAGTTCCGGCAACTGCAAAGTAATTGATCGCACTAAATTCCGGAGATGAAAGCAAGGTTTTAAAAGCCGCAGCCGAATGAATATCGTCGACATCGGTTTTGCAATCGAACTGCATCACCAGCAAGTCCTTTTCAATATTAAAACGTTTTTCCTGTTCCAGTTTGTTGGTCCATGAAAAACAAGAAGTTGAAAGAATTAGGAAAATAAAAATGTAAGCTCGTATCATAATTTGGATTTCTCGTTGGTTATTTGGATTTTTGATAAAGCTACTCAATATATAAAAATCAATACCGGTTTTGAACAAAAATAATAGCAGTCCATTATTGTTAAAACATAATGTGTTATTTAATTAACCACACCAAAATGAATGGAAGAAATAAACACGATATTCCTTTTCGGAATTAAAATTGACGAGCCTATTGTAACACTCACCGACCTTCTTGTTTCGGTGTTGTGTTTCATTTTTGCCTACAAAATTCACAACAATAACAGATCAGAAAAAGTATTTACCTATTTCAAACTATATTTCCTGATAATGGGAATTGCCACGGCTTTTGGAGGATTGATCGGTCACGCTTTTTTGTATCATTTTAATTTTTACTGGAAATTACCCGGCTGGATAACCAGTATGTTTTCGATAATGTTTGTTGAGCGGGCCGCAATTGAACACACCCGTATTCAACTCTCAAAACAGATCGTTAAGATTCTCAGCATCCTTAATATCATTGAGTTCCTTACCTTTTTAACATTAACCATCGTTACCCTCAATTTCTTCTTTGTTGAATTTCATTCCGGCTACGGTTTAATGTTTGTTGTGCTCTCGCTCGAAGGATTTTTATACGTTAAAACACGTAACAAAGCCAGCAAATTTATTTTGATTGGAGTTGCTTTTGCAGCTGTTGCCGCTTTATTTTTCATGAATAAAATTTCCATACATCAATGGTTTAACCACATTTCTGCAAGCCACGTTTTAATGGCTGTTGCGGCCTGGTTTTTCTATTTGGGAGCAAGTAAAATCAATATGCAAACGAATCATGTGAACAGATAATCGGAAAAAATCAAAATAATCTGTAACACATCTCTGATTTGGCAGTCTTATTGAAAAAACTATTCAATGAAACTTGCGACTGTCCTCTTATTCTTTGTATTTATACAAACCATATCTGCACAGGAAAAACGAACTTATACAGCTACAACCGCCGAAAACCTGAACATCACGGTTAATGGCGTTTTTGATGAACCTGAGTGGCAAAATGCGAATTGGGAGAACAACTTCATTCAGCACGAACCCATCGAAGGCGAAGCTCCAACCAAACAAACAGAATACGCTATTTTATACGATGCCAATAATCTTTACGTGGCAATACGATCGTTGGATGATCCTGACAGCATCTCGATGCGAATGACACGTCGCGATGAAACGGAAGGTGATCTTGCCGGTTTGTATATCGACTCGTATAATGACAAACGAACCTCGTTTGCCTTTGTGGTTTCGGCGGCCGGAGTACGGTCGGATATGGTAAGTACCAACGATGGCGACAACGAAGACAACACCTGGGATCCCATTTGGTATGCAAAAACATCGCTTACTAAAAACGGGTGGAATGCCGAAATGCGAATTCCCCTCACCCAGCTTCGGTTCGATGAAAACGACGAACAGATTTGGGGACTGAATGTTTTCCGCTATATTTTCAGGGAAGATGAACTTTCATCGTGGCAGCCAATGAAGCGCGAAACAGCCGGTTTTACTTCGCAGTTTGGCATTTTGCGGGGAATTGAAAATATTAAACCACAAAACTCGCTGAATGTAACTCCATACATGGTTGCCCGCACCGAACGTTTTGAAAAGGTACCTGAAAATCCTTTTTTGGAATCGGGAAAATCAAATGGTTTTGATGCGGGTTTAGATGCCAAAATCGGCCTGACCAACTACCTGACAATGGACCTCACCATCAATCCGGATTTTGGGCAGGTTGAAGCCGACCCTTCGCAGGTAAACCTGAGTACTTACGAAACTTTTTTCAGGGAAAAACGCCCGTTCTTTATCGAGGGAAATAATATTCTTTCGTACAAACTGGCATTTGGCGATGGCGATCAATCAGCCAATAACTTATTCTACTCGCGCAGAATCGGACGTCGCCCTCATTACTCGCCGGAATTAAATGATAATGAATATGCCGACAACCCTGATTTTACGCGAATTTTGGGTGCTGCAAAAATCACCGGAAAAACAAAAAATGGCTGGTCTGTTGGAGTAATCGAGAGTGTTACTGCCAAAGAAAAAGCTGAAATTAAAGGATTATCGGACAACAAAAAGCAGGTGGTTGAACCTTTAACCAACTATTTTGTGGGAAGAGTTCAAAAGGATTTTAACGAGGGAAATACCTACCTCGGAGGAATGCTTACCGCCGTAAACAGAAATATTAATGATGAGCATCTGAAATTCCTGCATAAAAGCGCCTACACCGGTGGAGTTGACTTTGTGCATAAGTGGCACAACAAAGACTGGTTTGTTGACGCCGGAGTTTATTTTAGCCGCGTTGAAGGCAGCGAAGAAGCGATTCTCAATACGCAAACATCTTATTCGCGCACTTATCAAAGGCCCGATGCCGATTATGTAACGCTCGATTCAACGCGAACTTCACTTTCGGGTACCGGAGGAAAATTCACCTTAGGTAAAACAGGAGGAAGGCTGAAATTTGCCGGAATATTTAGTTGGAAATCGCCGGGTCTGGAAATTAACGATATTGGCTACACTCCCGAAGTTGACGACATTATGCAAGCCTTTTGGGTGGGATACCGCTGGTACGAGCCCTTCTCCATTTTCAGAAATATGAATCTAAATTTTAACCAGTGGACCAATTATGATTTTGGTGGCAATTTGTTAGGTGCCGGAGGCAACATAAATGGCCATGTACAATTCAATAACTTCTGGAATGCCTTTTCAAGTATAAACATTAATGGCGAGCAACTTTCACACTCAGCACTTCGCGGTGGTCCTTCAATGAAACTTTCCGGTAACCATAGTTTTTATGCGGGAATGTTCTCCAATCCTCAGAAGAAATTCACATACGGAGCCGATGGAGGAATGAACTGGAGTAACGAAAATGGATTCTACTCAAGTAAAAGTTTTGAGGTAGAATTTGGTTATCGCCCTGTAAAAGCCATGCAAATTGAAATTAGTCCGGAATACGGCGTAAGCGACAATCAGCTTCAATATATTACGCAGCAAGATCACCAAAACGACAAACGTTACATCATGGGATCGATACAACGCAAAACATTCAGTACCTCAATTCGCATAAATTATAATGTTACGCCGGATCTGACGGTACAGTTTTGGGGACAGCCGTTTATAGCAACGGGCGATTACGATGCCTTTAAATATGTAACAGATAGTAAGGCAGCGGATATAAACGACCGGTTTGCACTGTATTCGGGTGAACAGATTACTTACGATGCCAAAAACAGTGTTTATAACATTGATGAGACAGTAAATGGCCAAACCGACTATAGTTTTAACAACCCCGATTTTAATGTAAAAGAGTTTTTGTCAAACCTGGTAGTTCGCTGGGAATATCGTCCCGGATCGATGCTCTACCTGGTGTGGTCGCAAAACCGTGGATGTTACGATAATATGGGCAAATTCGATTTTGCCAACGACATAACTGATCTCTTTGACGAGAAACCACATAATGTCTTCCTGGTTAAATTTTCGTACCGTATTGGAAGATAATTTACTATGCGAAGGGTAATATAACCTGAGTTCGGTTCTAATAAAAATAGCTAAAACTGTGAGTTATTTTGGAAGTGAATTCAGCTAAAAAAAAGGCGCAGCTAATTGCTGCACCTTAATGTACCAATCGGGGTTTTCATTTAATTATTTTATTTACATATGCGCAATTGGATCATCAGTTCCATCAGGATCGTCAATTACATATCCATCTGTTGACAAATGTCCGCCGGTTGCAAGTAACAATCCGCAAACGTGAGGTGCAGCCATTGAAGTGCCGCTCATAGTTGCATAACCGCCACCTTTATAACAAGACAAGATGTTTACTCCGGGAGCACAATAATCAACATGGTCTCCATAATTTGAGAAATAAGCCCAAACATCATTGCTGTCCATTGCAGAAACAGTATAAAGATTAGCTCCCTCTGCTCTTGCAGGCGAATGATTATCAGCATCATCCGATTCATTTCCTGCAGCAAGTGCCACGTATATGCCTTGAGCTCCAAGATTTTCTACTACAAGGTCAATAGGATCATAAACACCACCACCTAAACTCATATTCGCAGCATCACCGGCTACTGCATTCGCAGCAACAAAATCAACACCGGCAATAATTACCGAATAAGCTCCGGAACCTTTTCTATCCAAAACTTTAACAGGAACAACGGTAGCGCCTGCTGCGACTCCTACAACACCATAATCGTTGTCAATTGCTGCAACAATACCAGCACAGTGTGATCCGTGTCCATTATCATCATCCGGAGTTGTAGTTCTGGTTATAAAAGTAGCGCCGCTTGCTGCATCCACGTTTAAGTCTGGGTGATCCAAATCAATACCTGTATCGATTATCCATGCTTTATTCGGTCCGGAGTAGGTAGTAGTACCAACTCTTGTAATTCCGTAAGGGATCGTTTCAGCCGGTGGATCAGCAGGATCGGTACCCGGTTTTTTCAATGTCACCATTTTGTCGGCGTAAACACCGGCAACACCTTCAGCAGATTTCAGGGCGTTGGCTTCTTTTTCAGTGATATTTACAACAACACCTTCAATTGCCTGGCTGTAAACCATTTTAGGTTCTCCCAAGTTTATTTGGGCTGCGTTGCTGATTTTTAGTGCTTTTGTTGCCACTGCAAGATCTGCCTCGGCTTTCGTTTTATAAGCAGATTTTAAGTTAGAGGATTCGAGCAATACGATATATTGCCCGGGGATTACAACTTCAGAATGAGTTATAAACTCCACCTGATCGGGGTTTGTTACAGAAATCTCATCCGTTTTTTCACAAGAAACAATTACAATGGCCAGCGCCATTACAATTAATACTAAATACTTTTTCATGATTAATAAAGGTTTTAACAATTAAACAGCGATTGGTTTTACATAAATTTATGACATAATTTCATTATTTCCTAGACATGCCCTAATCCTAAAGCAATTATATGTTCATTATTTTGACAAATTGCCAGTAAAACCAATACTTTTAATACAGATAATTTTTCTCTATTAAAAACTCCTTCCTGATAGAAGAGCATACAAAAAGGCCTGCTAGTCAATTATTAGCAGGCCCTTTTAACTAAAAATATATTTTTATGCTAATCTATTAAAGTATTCTTTCCTTTTAGTTCTATTGTTTTTGAAATTACATTAATTCCCTTTCCTTCAGGCTGACTACCTCCAATAAAAAGTGTAAAATCACCCGGTTCGATAACCCGTTTATCATCGGCGCCAATAATGGAAAACTGACGAGGTTCCAAAACAAATTTCACGTTTTTTGTTTCGCCCGGTTTTAAAGCAATCCGCTCAAAACCTTCCAGCTGGTATTTCGGACGCAGTGTTGAAGCGACCAGGTCTTTTAAATACAACTGCACAACCTCTTCGCCTGCTACATTCCCGCTATTCGTAACTTTTGCACTAATTTCTACAGCATCGCCAATTTTTGCCTTTTTAGCCAGTTTTACATCCGAATACGAAAATGAAGTATAACTCAAACCAAAGCCAAACGGATAAAGTGGCTCGTCGTTGAAGTACTTGTAAGTGCGGTTTACCATATCGTAATCTTCGAATGGCGGCAACTGATCAACCGACTTATAATAGGTAACCGGCAGACGTCCCGCAGGGTTATAATCGCCCATCAACACATCGGCCACAGCGTTTCCGCCCTCCTGCCCCGGATATCCGGCCGTAAGAATTGTCTCCAGATTTTCGTCGGCCCAGTTAACTGCCAGCGCACTTCCGTTAAGCAAAACAAGAATTACAGGTTTGCCAGTAGCTTTAACAGCTTTCATCAACTCACGTTGCGTTTCCGGAAGTTTTAAATGCGTGCGGTCGCCTCCTTCAAAACCATCAACTTCCAATTGCATTTCTTCTCCTTCCAAACGTTGAGAAAGGCCAAGTACCAATACAACAGCATCGGCTTTTTGAGCTGCCTCAACAGCTTCCTGCTGCAGATTTTGGTTTGGAATGGCCCACAACAATTTTGCGTCGCCATCGCCATGATCATTAGCATACTCGTACACAAATTTGTATTTTTTACCGGCCTCCATTTTCACTGCTTTCTCGTGATGAAAAGCATGATGTTCGGAGTTGTGACCAAGTATCTTTTCTCCTTCCAACCAGATATCTAGTTTTGGCATTCCCCAACAGCCAATTCTGTACTCACCTGAAACTTGCGGAACAATGTAGCCTGTCCAACGCACACTAAAATCATCGTCGTTCATATCAGGAGTTGGCGCATCAGCTTCCCAGTAAAAATTTACGTTTTCATCGATTCTGGTAAACACCGGTTCGCCTTCCAGTTTGGCATTGTTGAAATATTCACCTTTTACACCTTGTGTACCATTTTCAGTTTGCAAAAACACTGATGGAATTGCGTGCAGATTACTAACTCCTTTTGCCAGGTGACTTCCTTCGGCATATAAAATTTTGGTGTTCGGTAACTTATTTTGTAATCCTTTTAAAACTGTCACCGGATTTTTGGCAATTCCATTGTAGTTTCCAACCAACGACTCCCAGTTATCGGCATTTGGGCCAATAACAGCGAGCGTTTTAATGTCTTTTGAAAGTGGTAATGTTTCGTCCTGATTTTTCAATAAAACAATACTTTTGCGGGCCGCTTCCAATGCCAGCTCATCATTTTCTTTTGATGCATTTACCGAAAATGGAATTTGTGCATAAGGCACGTCTTCATCCGGATCGAACATACCCAACTTAAAACGTGCTTTAAATATGCGTTTTACAGCAACATCAATCTCGTCTTCAGTAATCAAGCCACGTTCAACAGCTTCGGTTAGATGACGGTATGAATTTCCACAGTTTAAATCGGTACCAGCTTTAACAGCCACTGCGGCTGCTTCGGCAGCATCTTTTGAAAATCCCTGGTAAGTGTAAAAATCAGAGATTGCCCAACAGTCGGAAACGATGTAACCATCAAATCCCCAGTCGTTGCGCAAAATGCCATATAACTCGTCGCTGGCACAACACGGAAAACCGCGAAACTGGTTGTACGCTCCCATTACCGAGTATGCACCGCCGTCTTTCACCAACATGCGAAATGCCGGTAAATAGGTTTCGTGCAAATCGCGTTCGCTTACCAGCGCATTAAACTCGTGACGCAATGGCTCGGGACCTGAATGAACCGCATAGTGTTTTGCAGTAGCCACAACTTTCAGGTATTTTGGATCATCACCCTGAAGCCCTTTAACAAACTGAGTTCCTAAAATTCCGGTGAGGTGCGGATCTTCTCCATAAGTTTCGTGCCCACGTCCCCAGCGTGGATCGCGGAAAATATTAATGTTTGGCGACCAAAACGTAAGTCCCTGGTAAATGCCTCGTTTATCTCGACGAACAAACTCATGGTGTTTTGCACGTGCTTCATCAGAAATGGCAACTGCCACCCGGTTTACCAAGTCGGCATCCCACGATGCAGCAATACTTATCGATTGCGGAAAAACCGTTGCGTAACCAGCCCTGGCCACTCCGTGTAAACATTCGTTCCACCAGTTGTATTCCGGCACTTGTAAACGATCAACCGCTTTTGAAGTATACTCCAATTGATCAACTTTTTCCTGCAGGGTCATTTGCGACACCAGCAAGTCAACACGCTCGTCCATCGGAAGCGATGGGTCTAAAAAATCGAGATTTTCATTTTGTGCAAATACAGAAAAAGCACAAAAAATTAGGATTAGGTTTAGAATTGATTTTTTCATGTTATAAATTGCTATTCTGTTCTATTCTGTAGCTAAACGCAAATATACGACTAATTGATCGATTTACTTTCTAAAAAAAGACACTTCTCTTTCAAAGCCAGATAAATTTCGCAATTCCAGCCATTTGTTTTGATTGTTTACCTTTGCAATTACACAAACAATTGAAAACAGATGGATTATACAGCATACAAGACATTACGAAACAACATTGACCAATTATCGGAAAAACTGGAAAAACAACACCAAAAGCATATGAAATGCAAAGCAGGCTGCGACCTGTGTTGTATGGATTACAGCATTTTCCCAATTGAATTTCACAACATTGTTGAGGCGCTAAAAGAACGTAAGGATAAACCGACCTTCAATACCGACAAGGATGAAGCAAGTTGCATTTTTCTGAATAACCACAAGTGCGAAATTTACGCTGATCGTCCAATAATCTGCCGGACGCACGGTCTGCCATTGTTATATATGAATGAAGACAATGGCTGGGAATTATCAGCGTGCGAATTGAATTTCACCGAATTTGATATGGAAGAATTCACGGAAGAAAACACTTTCCCGCAAGATAAATTCAACAGCAAATTGTATTTGTTGAATAAAGAATTCATCGCAAAAAACAAGCTAACAGATTATGGAGAGTTTGATTTGATTCCAATAAAAGAATTGGCAAAACATATTTAAAACCTTGGATTATGAAACGAAATTTAGTACTTGTATTTTTAACCCTGCTTTGCAGCGTGGCAATAGCAACCGATAACAAAACGATGGAAGAAAATAAAAATAAATTAGCGGTGCTGTGGACCAGCGGCGATCCGGAAGTAGCAGAAAAAATGGCGTTTATGTATACCTACAATGCCAAAACGCAAGGTTGGTTCGACGAGGTTGTTCTGATTATTTGGGGTCCATCGGCAAAATTAACGGCCGAAAACGAAATGATTCAGGACTACATTAAAAAGATGCAGGAAGCCGGCATAAAAACCGAAGCCTGTTTATACTGCGCAAAAATGTACGAGGTCGACGAAAAGCTGGCCGAACTGGGTGTTGATGTTAAAGGTATGGGTGTTCCGTTATCCGACTATTTAAAAGACGGTTGGAAAACTTTAAGCCTGTAAAAAAGGATAAAAAAAACATCCGCCTTCAGACGGATGCTTTATATACTATCATTTGATTGTTAGTATTCATCTTCGTTAAAAAAGAAATCATCCTTACTCGGATAATCCGGCCAAATATCCTCAATACTTTCGTACATCTCACCTTCGTCCTCAATCTCTTGCAAGTTTTCAATAACTTCAAGTGGAGCGCCCGAACGTATCGCGTAATCAATTAATTCGTCTTTTGTTGCCGGCCAAGGTGCATCTTCTAACTTCGATGCTAATTCCAGAGTCCAATACATGTGTCTACAGTTTTATGTGGTTAAACTCGATTTTTTACTTTGGCGCGAATATAGCAAAAAATAGATACGAAAAAACTTTCCTGAAAAAAAAATATCAATACTGCCAGGTTGTTTCGTCAATCCCTTTATCATGAGCGAGTTTTCGGGCCAAAGCAAACAGATAATCCGAAAGCCGGTTAATATACTTTATCAATTCGGGTTGAACAGGTGTTTGTTCTGAAAATTCAACGATTCGGCGCTCCGCTCTACGGCATATCGTTCGTGCCATATGACACTGAGCTGCTGACAGTTCTCCTCCCGGAAGAATAAAATTGCGCAGTTCGGGCAAGGTTTCATGATATTCGTCAATTGCTTTTTCAAGCACTTCAATATCTTCATTTTTAACAATAAGTTGCGCGGTAAACTCCTCTCCTTTTTCATCCGAAGCCAGTCGCGAACCGATGTTGAAAAGTTTATTCTGAATTTTTAGCAGTAAATCTTTCACCGCCGGATCAATTTCGAACGATCGGATAACGCCAATACAGGCATTTAATTCATCAACTGTTCCATAACTCTCCAAACGCAAATCGTATTTTTTCACACGGCTGCCACCAACCAATCCGGTAGTTCCGTCGTCGCCGGTTTTTGTATATATTTTAAAATCTCCTGACATGTTACTTCTTTTGTAAAGTGAAAACATAAAAAATCCCGAGATGTTTACCATTCGGGATGTAATATCGTAAATGACCTTACAAAGTTAATAAATCGGATTCTCATTAATTACATCCGACTCAACTTCTCCGTCTTTTAATCGAATAATACGATGTGCGTGCTCGGCAATATCTTCTTCGTGTGTTACCATAACCAGCGTGTTCCCTTTTCGGTGAATTTCAGCAAAAAGTTTCATAATTTCTTCCGATATTTTTGAATCGAGGTTACCGGTTGGCTCATCGGCCAACAACAAAGCCGGCTTATTTACCAGCGCACGGGCAATTGCCACACGTTGGCGCTGACCACCCGAAAGTTCATTGGGTTTGTGTTCCATACGATCTTGCAAACCTACATCAACCAAAGTTTCTTCCGCCATTTTCTTACGCTCTGCTTTGCGCTTTCCGGCGTAAACTAGTGGAAGCATCACATTTTCGAGAGCAGAGTTACGTGGCAACAGGTTAAATACCTGGAAAACAAAACCGATTTCCGAGTTTCTGATTTCTGCTAAATGATCGTCCGACAAGCTGCTCACATCTTTTCCGTTCAACACGTAAGTGCCGCTGGTAGGCGTATCTAAACAGCCAATAATGTTCATTAAGGTTGATTTCCCCGAACCCGAGGCGCCCATAATAGCCACATATTCGCCTTTGTGAATATCAATAGAAACCGAACGGAGGGCGCGAACTTCCTGCGTTCCAACTTTATACGTTTTTACAATGTTCTCTAAATGAATAATTTTTTCCGGCATAGCTTTGTTTTATGTATTTGTAGTATTTTTTCTGTCACATTACACGTAATAAACGAATCGATGATAAAAATATGATTTTCCGAGCGGTTAACGGCCGGAAATAGCATTTTTTAAGAATTATTATCATAAGTATCTTTTCGCTTGGTAACAAAAACTGTACCCAACAGTTAATTATTTTTGAATATTTCGTCACAAATCACTGTTGCTGCACTTTGTGTGAATATGTATATTTGCTGCATGCCAGAATTTCTCGATCAGGAAATAAAATTTTTACCCGGCGTGGGGCCAAAACGTGCGGAAATTTTATTCAAAGAACTGAAAATAAAAACCTTCAGAGATTTGATTTATTATTACCCGTACAAATACATCGACCGCACCAAATTTTATAACATTTCCGACATCAGTACCGAGATGGCATACATTCAGGTGAAAGGCGTTCTTCGCTCGATGGAAACCGTTGGCACCGGAAGCAAACAGCGACTTGTGGCCCGTTTTTCGGATAGTACCGGCACCATGGAATTGGTTTGGTTCAGGGGAATAAAATGGCAAAAGGAGCAACTTCGCATTAACAAAACTTACATTGTTTTTGGCAAACCGGCCTTGTTTAGCGGCCGCATTAGTGTGGTGCACCCTGAAATGGAAACCGAGCAGGAAATGCAATTGAAGCCGATCGGGCTTTTTCAGGGGCATTACAACACCACCGAGAAAATGAAAAAACAGTTTCTCACCTCGAAAACCATTAACAAATTTCAACTCACGTTGCTGGGATTAGCAAAAGGAAAAATCAGAGAAACGCTGCCCGAGTACCTCACAAGCGAGCTAAAGTTAATGCCACTTGAGCAGGCACTATCGGCCATTCATAAACCGGAAAAACCAATTGAGCTTAAAAACGCCACCTTCCGCTTAAAGTTTGAAGAGCTGTTTTTTATTCAGTTGAAAATACTGGCGCTAAAGCATAATCGTAATCAAAAATTTAAGGGATTTCACTTTGAAAAGGTTGGCTTTAATTTCAATACGTTTTACGAAAAATACCTACCGTTTGACCTGACCAACGCACAAAAAAAAGTGATTAAAGAAATCAGGCGCGATGTTAACGGCACATCGCAAATGAACCGTTTGCTGCAGGGCGACGTGGGAAGTGGGAAAACGCTGGTGGCATTAATGACAATGCTTTTGGCTATGGACAACGAATTCCAGAGTTGTTTAATGGCACCTACCGAAATTCTGGCTCAGCAACACTATCAGTCCATTTCACGAATGCTGGATGGGATGGGCGTGAATGTTGGGCTTCTTACCGGATCGACAAAAGCCAAACAACGCCGCGAATTGCATGCCGCACTGCAATCGGGCGAAATGCAGATTGTAATTGGTACACACGCTTTAATTGAAGATACAGTTAGTTTTAAGCGACTGGGACTTGTAATCGTCGACGAGCAACATCGTTTTGGGGTAGCCCAACGGGCAAAACTCTGGAAAAAGAACGATCTGATCCCGCCACACATTTTGGTTATGACGGCCACTCCTATTCCGCGAACACTGGCTATGACTGTTTATGGTGATCTTGAAGTATCAATAATTGATGAATTGCCACCGGGACGAAAACCGATACAAACCATGCACTTTTTCGAGAACAGAAGAGCGCAGTTAAACCGTTTCTTAAAACAACAAATAGATAAAGGCACACAGGTTTATATTGTTTACCCGTTGATTTCGGAGTCGGAAAAAATGGACCTGAAAAATTTGGAAGAAGGTTATCGTCATATTTCGGAAACTTTCCCCGATTACAAGATCAGCATGGTGCACGGGAAAATGAAACCCAACATTAAAGAAAATGCCATGCAGGCTTTTAAACGTGGCGAAACGCAGATTATGGTTGCCACAACTGTAATTGAGGTGGGTGTTGATGTTCCAAATGCAGCAGTTATGGTAATTGAAAGTGCCGAACGTTTTGGTCTCTCGCAGCTGCACCAGTTACGTGGCCGCGTAGGAAGAGGCGCCGAACAATCATATTGTATTCTGATGTCGTCGTATAAAATCAGCACCGAAAGCCGCAAGCGACTGGAAACAATGGTGCGCACCAACGACGGTTTTGAAATTGCAGAAGTTGATATGAAACTACGTGGTCCGGGCGATTTGGAAGGTACACAGCAAAGCGGTATGGGCTTCGACCTGAAAATTGCCAACCTCGGAAAAGATGGTGAGATTCTTCAAAAGGCCAGAAACATTGCCAACGATATTCTCGACGACGATCCGTTTTTGCAAAAAGAGCAAAATCAACTACTTCTTAAAAATCTGTTATCATCAAAGGATACAAGCTTCGACTGGAGCTCGATAAGTTAAATTTTATCCCTAACTTCCCGGGACATTGTCACCCGAAAAGTTAAAATCATGGATAAAGTACAGTTACCTGCATCAGACGTAAAAATTACACCAATTACTTTTGGAGCCTGGGCCATTGGCGGATGGTTTTGGGGCGGAGCCGAAGAAAAAGAATCAATTAAAGCCATTGAAGCAGCTATCGCAAACGGCATGACAACCATCGATACCGCGCCGGTTTACGGATTTGGGCAAAGCGAGGAGTTTGTAGGTAAAGCCATAAAAGGCAAACGCAGCAAAGTTGAACTGCTAACAAAGTTTGGGTTGGTGTGGGACCGGAAATCGGGGCATGTACATTACGAAAAGACTTTTGACAACGAGGGAAACGAGGTAAGTTTGTATCGTTTGGGCAGAAAAGAAAGCATAATAAAAGAGTGCGAAGATAGTTTACGGCGACTTGGCACCGATTATATCGATCTTTATCAGCAACACTGGCCCGACAGTTCTACTCCGGTTGAAGAAACCATGGAGGCATTAGAAATATTGAAAGATCAGGGGAAAATTCGTGCCGGTGGAGTTAGTAATTATTCGATGGGCGAAATGGAAAAAGCAGAAAAGTATTTTAAACTTTCATCGAACCAGGTTCCGTACAGTATGGTTAACCGTAAAATTGAAGAAGAAGTGGTGCCGTACTGTATTGCTAACGATAAAGCAATAATTGCCTATAGCCCGCTGCAAAGAGGCGTTTTAACCGGCAAAATTACTGCCGATTATAAATTTGCAGAAGGCGATCATCGCCCGACTACACCGTTTTTTAAGGAGCCAAATTTGTCGCGAATTAATACATTTTTGGATAAAATAAAACCGATTGCTGAAGCCAAACAAGCAACATTAGCACAACTGGTTTTAAACTGGACCATAAACCAACCGGGTATAACTTGTGTACTTGCCGGTGCCCGCAATGAAAAACAGGTATTGGAAAACCTGAAAGCTGCAGCATTAAACATTTCGGATGAAGAGTTTACTTTCATCCGAAACGAGCTGGAGCAACTTGTACTGGAAATCTAAGTCAACTCAAAAAACAGCTTTTGCAATAAACGTGTTATTTCGCCTGGTTTTCCGTTGCCAACCAATTTGTCCTCGATTTGCACAACAGGACAAATTTCACTACCCGTACCTGCGATAAAAACTTCGTCCATTTCGTAAAGTTCTTCTTGCGAGTACAAGCGTTCCTCAACTTGGATGTTATTGGCAGCACACAGTTCCATAATTACTTTTCGGGTGATGCCCGGCAAAATCAGGTTCGATAAAGGTCGCGTAACCACAGCACCATTATTTACACAAAGCACGCTTGAATGTGTTGCTTCTGTAACCTTTCCATCGCGAATTAAAATACACTCTCCGGCCCCGCTTTTGTGCGCTTCGTTATAAAGCATTGTATTGGGCAACAACGAAACCGATTTAATATCGCAACGCTGCCAGCGAATATCGTCGCGGGTAATCACTTTTATCCCATTCTCCAGCTTTTCGCTTGCTGAAGGCAGATCAAAAGCATAAGCATAAACTGTTGGTGCAATTTCAGCGGGGAAATTATGCGAACGTTTGGCTGTTCCACGCGAAATTTGCAGGTAAATTCCGGCATGTTTATCAAGCATATCGTTTTTCTGAATCAATTCCATAAAAACAGCCTCGAGGTTTTCAGTATTGTAATCAATACTAACTTCCTTTAAACTGCGGTTTAACCGATCCAAATGATCTTGATAACGGAAAGCCTTGCCATTGTAATATTTGGCCACTTCGTAAACACCATCGGCAAAAAGGAATCCGCGGTCATTTGGTGAGATCTTTGCTTCGTCGGATGCTATAAATTCTCCGTTCAGATAAACGATATTGCTCATAATTTTAATCGGGTTGAATTGAATCTCAAAAATAGAAAAAGTTTGAATTCTGGTCTTATAAAAACAAAAAGGGATTCAATAAATTGAACCCCTTTTCTATATTATCAAAAAATTCTTTTCTGATCCTAGTAACGGTCACGACGTCCGTAACCACCACCGCCACCACGGTTGTAACCACCGCCACCACGGTTATTGTTTTCGCGAGGTTTTGATTCGTTAACTTTGATGTTACGACCTGCAACCTCAGCGTTGTTCAATTCTTCGATAGCTTTGTTAGCTTCTGCATCGTCTTCCATTTCAACGAAACCGAAACCTTTGCTTCTTCCAGTAAATTTATCCATGATAATTTTAGCTGAAGCAACTTCACCATACTCTTCAAAAATTTCTCTCAAATCTTCTTCGCCCAAATTGAAGGGCAAATTTCCAATGTAAATGTTCATTTTATACTATAATTTAAAGTTAATATATCCATCTTACTGATCACCAGAAGAACCAATCAAAATGTATCACGTCCTGGTGTTACTTTAATACAATATAAAAGAAGCTTTATTTACGATTGAAATAACGTCGGGAAAAACACAAGAGAGATAAACTGTCCGGTTTACTAAATATCAATAAAAAAAGACCAAAATGCTAATTGCCAGACTTTTCTAAAAATTAACAGCCCAAAGGTAATCCTTTATTCGAACTAACAAACTAAAATTAACATATTTCTTAAACATACGTTTATTCCGCAATCAGATCGCGAATTACCGCGCTGGCAATGAAGCCTCCAAACAGCGGCGGCATGTACGAAATGGTTCCTACAGTCGATTTTTTATTCCGGCCTTCCTCAATGCGAACGGCAGTTTCGTCGATTTCTTCTGAAGAAAATACCACTTTTACTCCCTTTTTAACTCCGAGACGCCCTAACCGTTTACGCATCATTTTAGCCAGTTTGCAATTGTAGGATTTTTTGATGTCGGTGATCTCAATTTTCGACGGATCCATTTTACCTCCGGCCCCCATCGAACTAATTACACGAAGCTTTAGCTGCAGTGCATGATAAACCAAAAACACTTTAGGCGAAAGTGTATCGATGGCATCAACAACATAATCAAAAGGCGCACTATTTAAAAGATCGATTGTCTGCTGGTCGCGAATGTATTCATTTACAATTGTCAGTTCCAGCTCGGGATTTATATCCATAAAACGTTTTTCCAGAATTTCTGCTTTTGGCTGCCCCTTTGTACTTATAAGTGCCGGTAACTGGCGGTTTCGGTTACTATCTTCCACCACATCGCCATCAACAATGGTCATTTTTCCAATTCCGGCTCGGCACAATTGTTCTGCCGCATAAGCTCCAACTCCACCTAAACCAACCACCAGAACATTTGCGTTCTTCAATTTGGCCAGTTTTTCTTCTCCCAATAATAACTCAGTTCGTTCTAACCAATGCATTACCTTTAAAACTAAATTTTCGTGGGGCAAAGAAACAAAATTGTGCTTAAATTTTCCCGGGTATCAGCGAATTTTCTATCTGGTTGAAATTCTTCCACACCGCTTCTTTTAGCACTTCAACCGGCATTTCTTTTAAAGCGGCTGCCTGCTCGTAAATGGTGTCGACATTTAAATCCAACTCATCCGTTTCGAAAAATATTTTATTCAATGGAAGGTATTTAAATGATTTCACAGCTTTTGAGCCTTCTCTGAAAAGATTTTTACCAAACGAGAACAGGAATCCTTTATCCTCAAGTTGCTTTGTTATTTCAAGGCTTCCGTTGTATCCGTGCATGATCCAGGGCATGGCAGGATTCATTTTTTTTCGCAGTGCAATTACCTCATTCATCGCTTTCACACAATGAATAATCAACGGATATTCATACTCCTCGGCAATAACGGCCTGCGCTTCAAACACCCGAAGTTGTTCGATAAAATCACCGCCATTAATTTTGTCGAGGCCGGCTTCTCCAACAAAAATCACATGATCGAATTCAAGCGCTTCCTCCACCATTTGCAGCGCTTCGTTGTTTTCCTGTTTACTGCCAATGTGCCACGGATGAAGACCGACCGAATAAAAATTACGCCCGTTGAAAGCCGCAAATCCATCGCCCGGAAATATATTTTGTACTGTTATCGTTTCAATTTCTTTATGAAACGGATGTGTGTGAATATCGATATAGGGAATTGTACTCATAAACCAATTTTGTTAGCTAAACTCTTCTCAATTACGCCATCTCCAGCATTTTAGCAACCACATTTGAAGCGCCGTCAGCAATTTGTGTGATAGTTGCATCAAGCATATAACAAGGAGTTGTAATCACTTTGTATTTCTCGTCGACCACAATTTCGCCGTGGGTTGTGGTAACGTGTGTGGCCCCCAGCGTTTCCAGTGCATCGGCAGTTCCTTTGTCCTGACCGATGGTAAGTTTTACATCTCCTAAAACTTTGGCGATTATTGCCGGAGAAATGCACAGTGCTCCAACAGGCTTTTCTGCTTCAACAGTAGCTTTTATCGCTTTCTCGACATCAGGATTTACTTTACAATCGGGTCCATCAAAAGCGAAAGTGCAAAGGTTTTTGGCAGCACCAAAACCACCGGGAAAAATAATAGCATCATAATCGGCAGCTCTGTATTCCGACAATGCCTTAATATTACCACGCGCAATGCGGGCAGCTTCTACCATCACATTGCGGGTTTCCGGCATTTCTTCACCCGAAATATGATTAACCACATGCGCCTGATCCACATTGGGAGCAAAACACTGGTAAGCCGCACCTTGTTGCGCGATGGCCAATAAAGTTAATGTGGCTTCGTGAATTTCGGCGCCGTCATAAACACCATTTCCGGCTAATACTACTGCTATATTCTTCATTATTCCTCTGTTTTAATGTTTGTATTTCAAAGTTACAAGATAAAAAGAGAAACAGAAATTACAATTATGATCAGTTCTTAACTTATCTGCTCCAGATCGTACGGTGTTTCCTGGTAAACGTAGTAATTCAGCCAGTTTGAGAACAATAGATTTGCCGTTGATTTCCAACGCATAACCGGAGTTTTCGACGGATCATTATCCTGATAGTAATTTTTAGGAATTTCTATGGGTAGATTTTTTGCTACATCGCGTTTATACTCTCCATCGAGTGTGTTGCGCGAATATTCCGAATGCCCGGTGATAAACAACTGTCGGCCGTTTTTGGCTTTTACAATCGACACACCCGCATCATCCGAACAGGAAATTACTTTTAGCGCATCCACTTTCTCAACATCTTCCTTACGTATCTCGGTATGACGTGAATGCGGAATAAAAAAGGCATCATCAAATCCTCTGAAAATTGGCAGGGTATTGTCTGACATACGATGCTCGAAAACGCCAAACATTTTTTTGTCGAGCGGGTATTTTGGCACCTTGTAATAATGATACAAAGCCGCCTGTGCCGCCCAGCAAATAAACAACGACGAAGTAACGTGGTGCTCGGCCCAGTCAAGGATCTCCTTCATTTCGTCCCAATAGGTTACTTCCTCAAAATCGAGCTGTTCAACAGGCGCACCGGTAATGATCATACCATCGTACTTTTTATTTTTCAGTTCATCAAAAGTGTCGTAAAACTCACTCATGTGTTCCGATGGCGTGTTCTTTGGCGTATGCCCTTTTATTTTCAGAAAGTCGATTTCAATCTGCAAAGGAGAATTGGATAACAAACGAAGCAAATCTGTTTCAGTTGATATTTTCAGCGGCATCAGATTTAAGATCACAATTTTTAGTGGTCGAATATCCTGGTGCGATGCCCGCGATGAATCCATTACAAAAATATTCTCCTCGCGAAGAATTTCAATTGCCGGTAATTTGTCGTTTATATTTAATGGCATTTTATAGTCGTTTTTTTTTCGAAACAAGCGGACCAGTTTTTTCAATCTCCCGCTTCGTTTTTTTTGAGTTCGTGCAAAATTAACCAACATTCCGAAGTTGGAAAATATTTATTCACCTGCTGACCCTGAGTCAGCAGGTAAATTGTTCTGTTTATACTTTTGCAAGAGCTTGCTCAAAGTCGGCAATAATATCGTCGATGTGCTCCAGACCAACACTCACGCGCAACTGAGTTGGCGTTACACCGGCTGCTGCCTGCGCTTCTTCCGACAATTGCTGGTGGGTTGTAGCTGCCGGCTGAATGATCAATGTTTTTGCATCGCCAACATTAGCGAGGTGACTTACCAACTCCAGATTATTAACCACATTGTTCGCTGTATCTTTATCACCTTTTACATTGAATGATAATACGCCACCGGCACCTTTTGGCAAATATTTTTGTGCGTTGGCATACGATGGGCTGCTTTCCAGTCCCGGGTAATTTACGCTCTCCACTTTCGGATGTGCTTCAAGCCATTTGGCCACCGCTAGTGTGTTTTCCACGTGACGATCCATTCTTAACGATAGTGTTTCCAGTCCTTGAAGAAGCAGGAATGAATTAAACGGACTGATTGCCGATCCAAAATCACGCAGTCCTTCAACACGCGCTTTTATGATGAACGCAATGTTTCCGAATGGTCCGTCGAAATTAAATACATCCCAGTATTTCAATCCGTGATAACCTTCTGAAGGCTCCGTAAAACCAGGGAATTTACCATTGCCCCAGTTGTAAGTTCCGGCGTCAACAATTACACCGCCAATGCTGGTTCCGTGGCCGCCAATCCATTTGGTAGCTGACTCTACAACAATGTCAGCACCGTGCTCGATCGGACGGAACAAATAACCACCGCCGGCAAAAGTGTTGTCAACAATAAACGGGATATCGTATTTTTTGGCCACCGCTGCAATCGCATCAAAATCAGGAATTACAAACCCCGGGTTTCCAATGGTCTCCAGGTAAATGGCCTTTGTATTTTCGTCAATCAGTTTTTCGAACGATGCAGCTTCCAAATCTGCTGTTAAACGAGCTTCAATTCCCAGTCGTTTAAAAGTAACTTTAAACTGGTTGTAGGTTCCGCCGTACAAATAAGGCGATGAAACAATATTGTCACCAATATCCAGGATATTATTCAATGCAATAAACTGTGCTGCGTGTCCCGAGGCCACAGAAAGTGCTGCCACTCCCCCTTCGAGCGCTGCAACGCGTTGCTCGAACACATCCGACGTTGGATTCATGATACGTGTGTAAATGTTGCCAAATTCTTTTAAGGCAAACAGATTGGCCGCATGATCGGCATCGTTAAACACGTACGACGATGTTTGGTAAATAGGCACAGCACGCGAGTTGGTTGCTGAATCGGGTTGTTGGCCTGCATGTAGCTGCAGTGTTTCGAAATTTAATTTTTGTGTAGTCATGTTGTTATAATTTTTTGAGTTAGAAACTTGTTACCCCTAAATCCCCTAAAGGGGACTTACTCCTCTTTCAAGGATCTGTTGGGTTAGAAAAAAAGCGTTATAAATTTCGCGTACACTTTTTTCTTTGTCGGATTCCTGCACCACCAAATAGCTTACCAGGTCGGATGCGCCGGAGCCGCTTAGTATTACATTAATTTTATTGTTGGCCACCGCAGCAAATATCTTGGCCGACACGCCATAAGCCTGTTGCATTCCGTGCCCTACAATGCCGATCAGTGCCACGTCGTTCACAACCTTGATATCAGTAACAGCCGAAAAGCCCAATTTGTGCACGAGTTTTAATGCTTTTGCACCATTTTCTTTGCTTAGAATAAAATTGATGGACGTTTGCGAAGTAATCACCGACTTAATGTTTAGCCCGGCATCGTTTAGCTGGTTGGTAACTTTTGCCAGAATACCAGGTTTTAAACCAACGCCCGGTCCATCAAGCTTTAGCAGCGAAATATCGTCGGTGCAGGCTACGCTTTTTACAATCTGCTTTTCAATGTAAGTCTCGGTGTTGATGATGGTTTCAACTTCGCCATCAGCTGTTTCCGGACTAAGCACCTTAATCGGGATGTGAGAGTGCTCCAGTGGTTCCACGGTTCGCGGGTGAAACGAATAGTGCTCGAAATATGCCAACTCACTGGCCTCGGAATATGTGAGGCGCTTAATGATCTCGGGATTTTCGATAATCTCAGGTTTCGCCCGCTGAAAATCGTTATCAAGCCCCCAAAGTTTTAAGGTATCAATTCCGAGTTCTTTGGTAAGAAATGCTGCCGTATAATCGGCTGCCGTTTTACCGGTTCGTGCCAGTTTTTTGTTTTCATCTATCCCAAAAGTACCGGGGATCAGGTAAACACCAGCTTCCAGGTTATTGAGTTTAGCCGTATCAACCGAAAGGAAAGTTGCATTTCCAAAATCGGACGACACCTGAAAATCAATGTCTTCAGGATGTAAAATACTTGCTTCGTTCCAAAGCGACGACAGAATCTCAACCGACAATTTTTCGGCAAAACTCAACACCTGGTCTTTTAAACCGTGCGAATAATCACCGATAAGCCCAATTCCTTTTAGTAAACCTACCAACTGTTTGGCTAGGTTTGAATACACTTCTGATGGCTGTTCATCAACTGTACCGATATAAAATCCGTAAATCTCGTTCAGTAATTCCTCTTCATCCAGCTCTTGCAAAAATACCTGTTGCAGATTATACTGAATAAGCTCGAGCAATTGGGGAATGGCCGAAACCACCACATAATTGCGACTGTTGCTGCCTGCTAAAAAGGCTTTTAAATTTTGTAATGCTATTTGGTTGCCAATATGGCTTCCACCAAATCGAATAACATTATCCGACATAAAAATATTTTTTTGAAATTTTGTTTGTGTAATAAACGCTTGTACGGAATGCCTTCAAACAACGATTAACCATCGAATGAAGGCTATCGCATAGACATAAACATAGACGACATAAACATTGCTCCGCAACGGATTGCTGCGATAGAAGAAGTAGTATTTCTTTTGTCAATGTTCATTCTTGCCGAATTTGTTTAACGCAAATATAAATTGATTTTTGATAAATGCAAGCTTATCTGGATTGATTTTAGATAAAGTTTACATTGAAAAAATGTAAGCATCCGATCGTTAACTTTTTCAAATTATGAGGGCTGATTCTTTCTTTTTCGAGTTTTACCTACTCGTTATATTGCTCAGGCCCAACCGAAATTTTGGTTACAAATACCCCATTCTTATCCACATATTTGTAGTTCATGGTTACCTGGTTAACACGGAATAATTCCATATCGGGATTGGTTTTAATATTGTTGGTTATTTGCGGTTTCAGGAACGCTTCAAAACTGCTGATATCAATCGAGTCTTTTACCAAAGTCATTAGCGAATAGTTGTACTGAAAAGTATTATTGGGCATTGCCGCAGCATTGTCGAGGCGGGTTTCGGCATCAACCATTAAGGGGCAGGCTTCGTTTAATTCGCTGGCAGTTTTCATTAAAACCTTATCGAAACTAAAAACACGTTGCATCAATTGCTGCACTACAAAAAAGGCAACTACAAAAGCGACCACACTAACAAGTGCAACGATCAACTTCTTTTTGGGTGAATTTTTTGTCTGTTTAACCACCGGCTGTTCTATGGTTTCTTTGGACTCAACTTTTGGGAGTTCGTAGCCACAATAGCGGCAGTATTTGGCATTGGTTTTATTGTCTTCGTTACAATGCGTGCACTTAACCAGTTCCATTTTTCGGATTAATTATTGATCGGTTTTTAATTGTTTTCTTCGGGAGCCAATGTAATAATATTTTCGATAAGAGGATTTATGTTTAAAGAATATAAACGGACTAGAAATTCGTAAAATTTCCCCTCCAATAAATTAGAAACTCTAACAAGTGCATACTCGTAAATACAAGAAAAACGAAAGGTTCTGATAAAACGATTGATGTATGAACTTAAAAACTTAACTGATTTTATTGACCGCAGGAATTTCCGTTATTCTTGTTTTATGGAGTTTCTCTTATAGGATACAATGGAATTAGATTTAAACGAAGCTCATAAATTTATTAAGGCAACGTTGGAGACAGAAAACTTAATGAATGATGGAGATAAAATTTGATCCGTTACGCCGGTTTATAAAGATTAAATCACTGAGCAGCATTTGTATGCTTTTGGCTGCCATTGCGGCGCTCATTGTCTCCAACACCAACCTGCATACCTATTATCAACAATTTTTAGAACTGGAATTTCTAATCGGTTTTCGCGAATTCCATATATCAAAATCGGCACTGGAATGGATTAACGACGGCTTAATGACCGTTTTCTTCTTTGTAATCGGGCTGGAGATAAAACGCGAGTTTCTGATCGGAGAACTCAGCACGGCGCGAAAAGCCATTTTGCCCATTGTAGCTGCCATTGGTGGAATGATCTTTCCCATTGCCATATTTTTTCTGCTGAATTACGGCAAAGAAGGTATGCATGGCTGGGGCATAACCATGGCCACCGATATTGCTTTTTCGTTGGGTATTTTAGGCATTCTCGGAAAGCGCGTACCGTTTGGTCTCACCATATTTCTTGCAGCGTTTGCCATTATCGACGATCTGGGCGCGGTTATGGTAATCACATTCTTCTACAGTTCGCTGATTTACTGGCAGCTGGTTGCCATTGCACTGGTTTTATTACTTGCGTTATCGCTCTTGTCTGTCAGAAATTTTTATTCCCGATACATTTATATTCCTGTTGGTATTGCTATCTGGCTCCTGTTTTTGGAGTCGGGCATCCACCCCACCATTGCCGGAGTTCTTTTTGCATTTACCATTCCTTCGCATCGAAAAAAAAGACTGGTTGACGTAATTGCGAAAGGGAAAAATGCCCTCAATGAATTGTCGCAATTGATAGGAAAAAAGGTAGTGGAATTTAAAAACCATAAAACCGCCATCAATATTTTACACAAGATTACCTCCGAGATACAGTCGCCTTTGCAACACCTGCAAAACCGATTAAGTACCGTGGTTTCCTTTTTAATTATTCCGCTATTTGCTTTTGCCAATTCGGGCATTAATTTCATTGGCGAAGAAAGTGCTTTTACTCCGTTATCGATAAGTATTGCTGTGAGTTTGGTTTGTGGTAAAATAATCGGGATCAGTTTATTTACCTGGCTGGCGGTAAAACTTAAAATAGCCGTTCTGCCAGAGAATGTCGACTTCCGACAGATATTTGGATTATCCTGTTTGGGCGGCTTCGGTTTTACGATGTCCATTTTTATCTCCAACCTCTCTTACGAGTCGGTTCATTTACAAGATTCATCAAAATTGGGAATACTTATCGGTTCGCTGATTGCCGGTATAAGTGGCTATTTTGTTATTCGCTATGCGCTAAAGAAAAGTGCAATTCCCGGAAATATCAGTAACGAAATACCTTGATTTAATCCGAGGTATCATTATTTTTTCCGTTGTTATTTTCATCATTCTGCATCTTTTTAAATCCCCGATCTAAAAGTGTTCTGAAACGACTTGGATCGTAACTTATCAGAAAACAAAAAAGCGAAACAATACCCGCCAAACGAGCGTACTGATCTTGTGTTGGAGCCGTTAGTGCTGCTTCGTCTAACACCAAAACCCCGGAAAGCATCAATAAGTAAATAAACATGCCTCGGAATACGCCCGACATAATCGGGCTGGTTTTATCGCTTGGTATTTCCACTTCGCCATTTTTGGTAACGTGTAATTTGGCAATTCGCGAAACCGCACCAATCATTCCTGCGAATACGCATAACATCAACAGGTTTGATGGTGTGTACGAAAAAAGAACAACAAACCATGCTTTAAACAAACTTGGCTCATTGCCAATTAGCGATAAATCTTGTACCTCACCTGTAATTACATTTCGGTATGGCTCTGAATTGATAAGTATTCCGCTAATAAAAATTACGAGCCAAATAACTACGATTGTTATCCCAAAGATTACTTCAAGAGGTTTTAATCCGGTTCTGCAATCCGATTCCTGTGGTTTACTTTTTTCTGTCATGATGTAATGGTTTTAGTTAATAAAATCCGGTTGGCACATCACAGAAATAATTAGGAGTAGATAAATTATTATCAAAAAGCAAGTACAATTTACAAAACAATAGATTGAATTACAAGAATATACAACATTCAACCATTGCCTTTTATTGATAAATTATGATTATATTAATTGAGAACATGAGACGGGATGACCATTTCTACCAAATAAAAAAACGACTGTAATCAAAAGATTATCAGTCGTTTTTTAGTACTCCGGACGGGATTCGAACCCATGACCTACTGCTTAGAAGGCAGTTGCTCTATCCAACTGAGCTACCGGAGCAGCCTTATTTTGCGCTGCAAAAGTATAAATCTAAACGCAAATAACAAATACCAAATCTGAAATTATTCAAATTGCCGAACATTTCAATCACCAATACTGTTGTTTTGTCCAATAAAAACTATTCCATTCCCCGGTAAAACTAAGCAGAGTTAAATGTAAACACTATTTTTGCGCCTGATTTAATGACGAATTTCAGTAAGAACATACCGCGCCTTTACGTAATAAAAATCTCGAAATGGTTTAATATGGTAATGCCCATTATGTTGCTTTTTTATAAAAGTAACGGACTGGGATCGTACGAATTATTTGTGCTAAAAGCCATTTATTCGGTTGCCGTGGTTGTTATGGAAATCCCCTCGGGATGGATGGCCGATGTATGGGGGCGCAAAAAAACACTTATTCTTGGAAGCATTTTAGGAAGTCTTGGCTTTCTTATCTACAGTTTTTCCTATGATTTCTGGGCATTTGTTGCAGCTGAAATTGTACTGGGCATAGGACTTTCGTTTATTTCGGGGGCAGATTCGGCCTTACTTTACGATAGTTTAAAAGCCGATAACAAAACTGACAAATATACTCGTGAAGAGGGGCGAATAACCTCTGCCGGAAATTTTGCAGAAGCCATAGCGGGTGTGGTTAGTGGCTTACTGGTTTATTTTAGTTTGCGAACACCATTCTATTTTCAGTTTGGAGTGGCAGCCCTGGCAATTCCTGCGGCATTTACACTAATCGAACCTAAAGTACATGCAGTGGAGCATGTGCATTCCATCAGGAAATTGGTTACGAATATCAAAAACTCATTGGTTTCGAACACGAACCTTAGAGTTGCCATATTGCTATCAGCGCTTACCGGAACGGCCACGCTTACCTTTGCCTGGTTGGTACAACCCTTTTTTGTAGCAATTGGTTTGCCGGAAGAGTTGTTTGGTATATTTTGGACAGCCCTGAATTTAAGTGTAGGCATTTCTTCGGTTTTCGCCTATAAAGTTGAATTATTTTTGGGTAAACGCCGGTCAGTTTTAGTTGTTATTGTTTTACTGTCATTAGGCTATTTCTTTGCAGGAATCTCTATCTCCTACTATGGTTTTGTGTTCCTATTCCTCTTTTATCTGGTGCGCGGTTTAGCCACTCCTATCCTCAAGAATTACATTAACCTTTACACCGATAGTGAAGTGAGGGCAACCATGCTTTCGGTCAGGAATTTTATTATTCGTATGGCTTTTGCCGGCATTGGGCCACTGCTGGGATGGATTACTGACAATGTGAGTTTAAATAAGGCATTTTTACTGGCAGGGATCATATATATCGTTGCAGCAACGGCTGTTTCGTTGCCATGGCTACGAACAAAAAAAGAAGTATAATGAATAAAACGGTATTGATATTCGATCTTGATAATACGATTTATCCCGTTAGTTCGATAGCTGAAAAGTTATTTGAAAAACTTTATGCTGTTATTGAAAATAGTGGCGAATACAAAGGAGACCTTGAAGCTATTAAACTGGAAATACAACGTACTCCATTTCAGAAAGTAGCCAATACATTTTCATTTAGCGAGCAGTTGCTGAAAGAATGTATGGAAGTACACATCAACCTGACTTACGATGACCCGATGCAGTATTTCCCCGATTATGAAATTGCGCGAAAACTGCCACAAACAAAGTTTCTGGTTACGTCGGGTTTTAGCAAACTGCAGCACAGCAAAATCGATAATCTGGGCATTCGTAGCGATTTCGAAGAAATTATTATTCTCGACCTGCAACAATCAAACGATACCAAAAAGGATATTTTTAGACAGCTTTTGGAAAAATACAACTTACCAAAAGAAGAAGTGTTGATAGTTGGCGATGATATTAAATCAGAAATTCAGGCCGGCAAAGAACTCGGAATCGACACGGTTATTTATGATCGTTTAGAAAAATATACCGAGCTGGATAACTCCAATAAAATTGAGAATTTTGCTGAACTCGTGATGTTTCTTTAGAGTTCCAGTTGTAATCCATCATAAGCCAGAAAAACATTCTCCGGCAGTTCTTGCATCACATCGTCGTAGCGTCCCAAAGCGTGACTAATGTGTGTAAGATAAGTTTGCTCAGGTTTAATCTTCTCCACAATTTCCAGAACTTCTGCCAGGTTAAAATGCGACAAGTGCTTTTCTTTTCTCAGGCAATTTATGATCAGGATTTTGGTTCCTTCAACTTTCTTCAATTCACTGTCTTCAATAAAATTCGTGTCGGTTATGTACGTTAAATCGCCCACACGATAACCATAAACCGGCAATTTATGGTGCCAGCAACGAATCGGCACAAACTCAACGCCATCAACAGCGAACGGCACATCATTAACTTCGTGCAATTCCATCTTCGGGATGCCCGGATATTTAAAGGTGGCAAACACATAATTAAAAATGCGTTTGATGGCTTTCTGAACCCGTTCTTCAGCATAAATCTCCATGTGATTCTTTTGCACCCAGTTGTACGACCGGATATCATCCAAACCAAAAATATGATCGACGTGCTCGTGAGTCAACAAAATTGCCCTAAGCGTTTTCACCTTTTCGCGTAACATCTGCTGGCGGAAATCAGGTCCCGCGTCAATCACAAAATTTTTATCGTTAATGTTTAACAGTAATGAAGATCGCAGCCGTTTATCTTTATTGTTGGTTGATGTACAAACGTCGCAGTCGCAGGCCACAACCGGCACTCCTTGCGAAGTGCCGGTTCCGAGTAAAGTTGCTTTTATTTTTATTGAAGGATTTGCCATTTCGGGCAAAATTAACAAAACCAATTGTCAAACAAGTATAATCACTACTTTTGCAAAAATCTTTTAACGAATGGCAACACTTTATCTCGTACCAAATGTTTTGGCCGATGGCGACTGGCAAACCGTTTTACCTGCACAGGTAGAACCGATTTTAACCAACACTAAATATTTTATTGTAGAAAATATTCGTACTGCACGACGCTTTATGAAACAGGTGAACCGCGAGATAAATATTGACGAGTGTACATTTTACGAGATAAACAAACGCACGAATGCCGCCGATCTGCCCCGCTTTTTAATGCCCATAAACGAAGGACATAATGTGGCAGTACTTTCCGAGGCAGGTTGCCCCGGTGTAGCTGATCCCGGTGCCGATGTAGTAAAAATTGCCCATAAAAAAGGAATAAAAGTTGTGCCGATCGTTGGACCTTCGTCAATTCTTTTGGCATTAATGGCCTCAGGAATGAACGGGCAGAATTTTGCATTTAAGGGATATTTGCCCGTTAAACCTCAGGAACGGGTAAAAGAATTACAATCGCTGGAAAGAACTATCAAGAGCAGCCGGCAAACGCAAATATTTATCGAAACACCATACCGAAATAACCAACTGGTAAGCGATATTTTAAAAGGTTGCTCACCATCTACTTTATTTTGCATAGCTGCCAATATTACCGGCGAGAATGAATTTATTCAAACTAAGTCTATTCAGGATTGGAAAAAAGCCGGCGTACCCGATTTACACAAACAACCGGTAATCTTTTTGTTGGGGTAAAAATTTCTCAGATTAGTTTGAGCTCCTGAAGTAATCGGAACTCCAACTCGAAATTTGGAGTAAAAACATCCTTTCCAAGGTTTTTCTCCACCTGGTTTTTAGTCCAGAAACGAAGTTCTTCCACTTCGTCAGACTGGATGCCAAAACCTTTATAATCGTAGGTAGTAAACAGGTAAATCAATTCTGCTTCCACTTCCGATTCCCATTTGTACACTTTCTGCAGTTTTGCTGAAAATTCTTTTAACCCGATTTCCTCAAAAACTTCTTTTTTAAGCGCTTGTTCCAAAGTCTCTCCGGCGGAAATATGACCGCCGACAGCTGTATCCCATTTTCCGGGCTGGATAAGTTTACCGGCAGGACGCTTTTGAATAAGGATGCTTCCGTTGTTATTCATTACATGCAAATGCACCACCGGATGTAATAATTTGCTTCCATTATGCACCTGGCTGCGCGGTGCCTGACCGGTAACTTTTCCCTGTTCGTCAACCAGTGGCACCCACTCTTCGTTTGTAAGTGCCTTTTGTTTTTGTTTCTGACGCAGAAACTCGTATAAAAAATAAACGCCAAAAATAATATAGAATAAACCTCCGCTGATAAAAGCCCAGGCTTCTTTGCTCATAAAAAAGGCCGAATAGAACACCAAAACAGTATGCACCAAAAAGATAAAGAACAGGCTCTTCATGCTTTGTCGCATTTGCTGCATTTGGGCGGTGTTAAACTCCACATCTTTCATGTAGCGTTGCCCCATCAATCCAACTATATTTACGTTTGAGAATGCAGAAATGGCCAGAACAGCCACCAGGATCAATTCGATCAACCCGGGTTTCAGCTTAAAGAAAATATCGTTATCGAGCAGAATGGAAACGCCGCCCAGAACCACCAGCAATAAAGTATCGAAAAGCACAAATTTCTCGAATCGCTTTTCTTTAACGGCAATCCAGGCCATTTCGGCCACACCTACGCCTATAGCAACAAAAAGCCCGATTTTAGTCCCCCATATTTCATCAGCAGCGATGAAAACAAACAGAGGAATAAAACCAGGCAGTAATTTTTTAAATAATTGTGCTCTGTTCATAGCAAACAAAGAGCGAGAGATTATTCTTCGTCGGTAGGAACTTCAAAAGGAATAACCTTATAAATTTCTACCTCCATTAAAACCGTTTGAAAAGCTCCGATAGCATAACCGGAACCACTCTGACCATAGGCCAACTCTGAGTTGATAACCAGACTTGAACGTGTTCCGGGCTGCATATAGGTCAATGCTTCTTCAAGCCCCTGAATCGATCCTCCGGCACCAACAGTAACCTGATAAGGTTCGTATCGGTGTCCGTCGAGATAACCGTTTGTTTCGTCAACCAAAACACTGTCAGGACCATCAACTAATGACCACGTGGCATAAAATAGCTGAACCTGATCGCCAGCTTTTATGGTGTCGCCTTCGCCAGTACCCGGTTCATTAAAATAATAAAGACCAGATGCCGTAGGTTCCGCTCCCGGGTGTGCAATTGCCATGTAATCATCTAACAACGCCAATTCATCATCCCTCATTTTTTGGTAATCAATTCCGTCGTTGCAGGCAAAAAAGGCAACAGCCCCTAACATCAATAAAATATATGATACTGTTTTCTTCATCTGATCTTTAATTATTTCTATCTATAAAATAGTGTGATTCAACTTAAATTCGCTGCAAATTTAATTAAGTGGTTTTATTTCTACCATTTCTACCGAAAAAACTATCGTAGTATTTGGCGGAATGTTTCCAGCGCCGGTTTCGCCATAGCCTAATTCCGATGGAATAATTAAAAATGCAGAGCCTCCTTCATCAATAACGCTTACTCCGTCGGTCCAGCCAGCAATCGTTCCTTCACCATTCTCGCCAACGTAACCTAAAACAAACTCCCAGGTATCATCCCAGGTCGAATCGAAGATGGTACCATCCATAAAACTTCCGGTATATTTTACTACACAGGTATCTCCTTGCTGAGGGAAAATACCGTTTCCAATCGAATCGGTAATGTAATAAACCCCCATGGCTGTTGTATCAATATCCAATCCCCTGTTTGCGAGGGTATCTAAATATACTTCTAACATTGCAGCTTCTTCAGCTTTTGTTGGCGGAACATACGGTTCTGATTCGTCCATACACGACACAACTGTAACTCCGATAATAATCGCCAATAAAAATCTTGTAACTAATCTCAAATTCATTTTTAACATTTTTAAATTGTTGTTTCCAACAACTGATGCTTATACTCGGGTAAAAGTTGCGTGAACTTTAATAAAGTTTCTTCAAAATTTAATTCCGACTCCCCTCCTGCAGCATTCAAATGCCCGCCACCATTGAAATGGCTCGATGAAAATTCGTTTGCAGGGAAATTTCCTTTTGAGCGAAAAGATGCTTTTACATATTCATCTTTTTCGATAAACAGTGCGCTGAAAATAATATTTTTTATCGACAGCGGATAATTTACAAACCCTTCGGTATCGCCGGGCTGAAAATTAAAACGCTTCAATTCTTCTTTACTTATACTTATTACTGCAGCCCGGTATTCGGGAAAAACCTGCATTTTATCGTTCAGGCAGAATCCGAGCAATTTCATTCGGTCGGCTGAAAAATTATGAAATACTGCCGACTGGATTTTATCCGTTTCAATATCGTGGTTCAACAATTCCGAAACTACCTTAAACGTATTTTTTGAGATATTGTGACTAAACCCACCGGTGTCGGTCAAAATACCCGTGTAGAGAGCCTCGGCTGCTTTTTGCGAAAAGTACGAACTGAAGCCTGTTTCGGCCAGCACATCAAAAACCAGTTCGCATGTTGAGCTGTACGAAGTCTCGGAAACCATAAAATCGCAAAAATCTGTTGGGTACGGATGATGATCGATCAATACCTTTTTCCTCTCAAATTCGAGAATTTTCTTTTCCAGTTTTCCGGCACGCGAAGCTTCGTTAAAATCCACACAGATCATTGCATCTGCCTGTTTCAGCCAGCTTTTAGCTTTCTTTTTGTCTTTGTCGTAAATAATTACCGGAACATCCGACGAAAACCATTTCAGAAAAACGGGATAGTCGTTTGCCGACAACACTTTAACCTCGTGTCCAAAATCGGCAAGTACCTGGCCAAGTCCAAGGGCCGAACCAATAGCATCGCCATCCGGATTTTCATGCGGAATAATTACCAGCTTCATTTTCGAAGTTGCAAGCAATGCTTTAATCGATGTAATAATCTCTATGTCAGTATTTTTCAAAATATTCAAAAATTAGAATTGGCAAAGATAAAAAATCTTATCTCGCTGTAAAACCGATATTTCTCAATTTTTGTTAATATTGTATAACACAAGCTATTATTATAATTTTAACTAACTCTAACAACATTAACATGGCTGGAAACAGGACTTTTACAATGATTAAGCCCACTGCAATGAGAAAGAATTACGAGGGCGCAATTTTAAAAATGATAAACGATGCCGGTTTTAAAATTCGTGCGATGAAACTTACGCGCATGTCTACAACTCAAGCCGGTGCTTTTTACGAAGTTCACAAAGGAAAACCGTTCTACGACAAGCTGGTGCAGTTTATGAGCTCGGGACCAATTATTGCAGCCATTTTGGAAAAAGAAAATGCCATTGAAGATTTTCGGAAACTGATTGGAGCCACTAATCCGGAGAATGCAGAAGAAGGCACCGTGCGAAAAATGTTTGCATGCAGTGTTACCGAAAATGCCGTTCATGGCGCCGACAGCGATGAAAATGCTACACGCGAAGCCGACTTTTTCTTTTCTACTTTCGAACGTTTTTACGACTACGAATAGAATATTTATGAGAATCAAGGGTTGAAGTTAGATCTCAGCAAAATCCTTGGTTTTACCTCTTATCCTAAAGGATGACCAAGGATTTTCTCTCTTTCATCCTTTAGGATCGAGGTAGAAAAGGAAGAAAATCCAAACTCCCAATACGTATTTTCAACCCTTGATTCTCGTTGTTTATTCAACACTTATTACAGCTGTTGTTTCGTGCGATTCCCCCGGAGCCAGATCGATCTGATCGTTGATCTTGTTCACCGTTTCCAGACACACAAAAGTTTCGTATCCATCGTTTGGCATGTCATCCATTTGAGCACAGGCTTCCGCTCCGGGATTCCATACCGTTGAACATTTACTTCCCTCTTTAACAATTCGGATGCTTCGTTTAAAATACGGATCGTGAATGATACAATCGGCTTTCGTATCGAAATAATGCCTTGTTGTAGCTTCCTTCACTTCCAGCAATTCTTCTTCCTGAACGTAACGATTGCCGTCCAACTGATTTTCGTAGTGCGTATTTTCCAGTCCTGCAATTTTTATGTTCTCGATAGCCGACAAATTGAAGTAAGTGTGCAGTGCCGATGTGTACGAAATTGTTGCCTCAGAAGGATTGCTAACTTTTAAAGTAACCGATAATGAATCACCGATTTCAAAGATCATTTCAGCAATAAACTCATGGGGCCAGTAAGCTTTTGTTTCTTCCGACGATTTTAGCTGCATGGAGACGTAAGTCTCCCCTTTTTCCATTGTATCTACTTCGGTAACTTCCCACATCGATGTTCGTGCAAAACCGTGTTGTGGCAAAGCCGAATCGCTTGCATGCGGGCCAAACCACGGAAAACAAACCGGAATACCACCACGAATTGCTTTGCCTTTTTCGAAAACGCTGTACGGGCTCATCCACAAAACATCGGTGGTTCGCATGGGCCTGAAACTGGTAATTTGCGCGCCGTACAAGCAAATATCAGCCTCAGCATATTTATTTGTTATGGTTATAAAAGGCAGATCGCCGTCGAGTTCCATAAAACCAACTTCACCTTCAACTCCAAATTTTTCGTTTAATTCGTCAATATCCATAGTTTGTTTAGTTATTCCGTTTTAATTAAAACTATCATTTTTTTGTGTCAAATAAGAAAACTTTGAGAACAAGGCTTGCGTTTTTTGAAAATCAAGGAGTTTAATTTCGTAAATGACTGTTTTCAGAAAACGTGTAACGCAGTTATCGATGTTTTCTTATTGGCACTATTTAAATACAATTCGTGTAATCATCTCTTCTCCGGCATTCTCATTTATTCGTCGGCAAATTTCTTCGCGCATTAAAAACAGTTCGTTTTTAACCACTGCAGAAGTTATTTCAACATATAAAATCCGGTTGCGGATGTAAATATTTCGGGTGTAACGCGCAATGGTTTTTCCGAGCAGATTTTCCCAGCCCTGAACAATATCCACTTCTTTCAGCTTCCGCTCCATGCGGTTTTCTTCGATATACTGTTTTAAAACCTCGCTTAACGATTGTGTATTACTTCGTCTCATTGTGCCAGTTCTACTTTTCCGTTTTCTACTTTAAAAATACGATAATCGGCATCCATTTTTTTAATTATAGTGTCGAGATGCTCGCGATTGGTATCTGTCAGAAATATCTGTCCAAACTGTTCGCCCGCCACAGCTGTAACTATTTGCTCCACCCGGTGCTGATCCAGTTTGTCAAAAATATCGTCCAGTAAAAGGATCGGATTTATGCCCGAAATCTCTTTTATAAACTCGAATTGTGCCAGTTTCAATGCTACCAGATAGGTTTTTTTCTGTCCCTGCGAGCCCAGTTTTTTTATCAGGTAATCGCCAATTTTTAACTGCAGATCATCTTTATGAATCCCCACTGTTGTGTATTGCACTACCCGATCTTTTTGCAACGAAGCTTTTAGCAGCGTTTCCAGATTCGAATCATACAAATCCGACTGATGCACCAACTCCACTACTTCGTTTCCGCCCGATATATAATTATAGTAGCGTTGAAAAACCGGAATCAGCTTTTCTACAAATCGTGTCCGTTCCTCGTGAATGCGTGTTCCGTATTCCACCAACTGATCGTCCCAGATTCCCAACAGTTCTTCATCGAAATAACGATCGCTGGCAAATTGTTTCAGCAGGTTATTCCGCTGCATCAGCGCCCGGTTGTATTTCAAAAGATCGTCGAGGTAAGTTTGGTTGTATTGCGAAATTACACCGTCCATAAATTTTCGGCGCTCGTCGCTGCCCCCTAAAATTAGGTTTACATCCGACGGCGTGATCATCACCAAAGGCAACAAACCAATATGTTCCTGCAACTTTTTATAAACCTTTGTATTTCGTTTAAACTGCTTTTTCTGCCCTTTTTGCAGCCCACAATTAATCGTCTCTTTCGATTCCATCCGGCTGTAATTCCCGTTCAGCATAAAAAAACTCTCCTCGTGATTGATATTCAGCTGATCGGTGGCATTAAAAAAACTTTTGCAAAACGACAGGTAATAAATAGCGTCGAGCATGTTGGTTTTCCCGGCACCGTTCTTACCGATAAAACAATTCAGTTTGGGCGAAAATTCAGCCTTAACCTCCAGTATATTTTTAAAATTTACAATTGAAATCTCTTCAATATGCATTAGCTGTTTCTTTGTATTCGTTCGTACAAAACTAAATAAAAACGCTGCACATTTCTGAAATGTTGACAAAAAGGACTTAATAACACAACTATGTTGATTATTCTGGAAAATAAAATAAGCATTGGTTTATCTGTTTTGAAAAAAAAGCTATTTTTGCGGCACAATTTTGAAAAAGAGAGAAATGGCAAAGAAGAATGTAGAGCAAGCCGATAATTTACAGGAACTTGAAAGTGCGTTAACAAAAACGGAACAATTTGTTGAAGATAATTCGAAAATCATCAGCTATGTAGTTGGTGGAATTATTATAGTTGTTGCCGCTTACCTTGGTTTTAACAAGTTTTATGTACAACCAAAAGAAGACGAAGCTGTATCGCAAATGTTTATGGCCGAGAATTATTTCGAAAAAGATTCGTTTAATCTCGCTATCAACGGCGATGGGAACTACTTAGGTTTCCTTGATATTATCGACGATTACGGAATGACAAAATCGGCTAACCGTGCAAAATACTACACTGGTATTTCATATTTGTATATGGGACAGTACGAAGAAGCACTGGATTATTTAAATGATTTTAAAACCGACGATTTATTGCTGGCTCCGGTTGCCGAAGGTGCAAAAGGCGATGCTTACCTTGAATTGGGTGAGACCGACAGCGCGCTGAAACAATACAAAAAAGCTTATTCAGTTACCGATAACGAATTAACAACTCCGGTTTATATGATGAAAGCAGCTAACCTGCTGGAATCGATGGATGAGTTGGAAGATGCACTGGCGTTGTACGAAGATATTAAAGCGGAATATCCGCAATCTTCGGAAGGCACAAATGCCGACCGTTACATTGCCCGCATCAAAACAAAATTGAATTAAAAAGAATTCAAACGATAGTTAAACCCCTCTTCGGAGGGGTTTTTTGTTTGTATAAACATTACTTTTGCTTTATCAGCAATACAAAAAGACAGAATTATGGCAACAAAAGATTTATCAGCATACGATATTAATTCGGTACCATCAGCAGAAAACATGCGTTTTGGCGTGGTAGTGGCCGAATGGAACTGGGAAATTACATCGGCATTAGGAAACGGCGCTGTTGACACCTTAAAAAAACACGGAGCCACTGACGAAAACATTTCGGTAAAATATGTTCCCGGAACTTTTGAGCTTCCTTTGGGCGGACAGTATTTTGCAGAATTGGATAACGTTGATGCTGTTATTCTGTTGGGTTGCGTTATTCAGGGTGACACCCGCCACTTCGACTACATTTGCGAAGGTGTAACTCAGGGCACAAAAGATTTGAACCTGAAATACAACAAACCGTTTGTTTTTGGTGTTTTAACTACCAACAACGAACAACAGGCGCTCGACCGTGCCGGAGGTAAACTGGGCAACAAAGGCGACGAAGCTGCTGTTACTGCCATTAAAATGGTAGCGCTGCAACAATCGTTTAAGTAGTTAAGGGAAACTCCCCTTTCTCATTGTTTGAGCATTTAAATGCAACTTAATGAAACAGGTTCTGCACATAAAAAATATGGTTTGTAACCGCTGTATAAAAGTGGTGAAAGAAGAACTTGAAAAGCTCGACATTCAGATTGAAACGATCGAACTGGGCAAAGTTGGTATTGCTGAAAGTCTGGATAAAGACCAAACCGAAGAAGTGCGCTCAGTTCTGAACGACAATGGTTTTGAGTTGATGGATGATAAAAAAAGCCAGTTGATCGACCGGATAAAAACCATTATCATCGAAAAAACACATTACTCAAACGACGAAAAAGAGCCGGTTAACTTCTCGGAGTTGATTGCCGGAGAAGTTGGTCACGATTATTCGTACTTGAGTAAGTTGTTTTCATCGGTAGAAGGAATAACGATTGAGAAATACATCATCAATCAAAAGATTGAGAAAGTTAAGGAGTTGCTGGTTTACGGCGAGCTTACTTTAAATGAAATATCGTATCAACTGGGCTATAGCAGTGTTCAGCACTTGTCGAACCAGTTTAAAAAGGTTACCGGATTAACGCCTTCACACTTTAAAAAACTGAAGGAAAACAAACGAAAACCGCTTGACGAGGTATAACTTGCTCATTTCAAATAAAGCCTTCATAATTTATTCACTCGACAATTGATTCTCTCTGAGTACCCCATTCCTTAAGGGAGCAGAGACAATCAATTCGCTTCCGCCAACTGGCGGATTGGGTTAAACGAATTGATATTCATTGCTAATCGGATAAAACCCCAAAATATTATAAATCATTTCCAAAATCGTGTAAACAAAATCTCCATTATCCTGCTTTACTTTGTATTGTAAAATTCAATAGAATGCAAGCAGGACAATACATAGTAAAGTTTTTAGGCGATTTCGCTACTATTTTGGGTGAAATGGCACCCTATCTTTTACTGGGATTTTTCTTTGCCGGACTTTTGTATGCGTTTATTCCTCGCGAGAAAATAGACAAGTATTTTAATGGTTCACCATTTCGCTCATCTGTTTTTTCATCATTACTCGGAATACCGCTGCCGTTATGTTCTTGCGGAGTAATTCCTACCGGAGCGGCTTTATATAAAAATGGTGCGTCAAAAGGTGGAACTGTTTCATTCCTGATTTCTACGCCACAAACCGGTGTAGATTCTATTTTGGCAACGTTTTCGCTTATGGGATTACCATTTGCTATTATTCGTCCGATTGCCGCATTAATTACCGGAATTTCAGGAGGTTTAATTACGAGTGTAATCACAAAAAATGAACCGGTGCAGCAGCACGTCGCAGATACTGTCTCAAAACCGAAATCACTTGGACAGAAAATCAAGGATGTTTTTCGTTACGGTTTTGTAGAGTTTATTCAGGATATCTCAAAATGGCTGATTATTGGTCTGGTTTTAGCCGCCATTATTTCAGCTTTGATACCCAACGATTTCTTTGAACTTTTAAACCTGTCGCCAATTTTGCAAATGCTGCTAATTTTGGTGGTTTCGGTTCCGTTGTACATTTGTGCAACCGGCTCAATTCCGCTGGCAGCCATCCTTATTTTAAAGGGTGTAAGTCCGGGAGCAGCTTTTGTTCTGCTTATGGCCGGCCCTGCAACCAATGCAGCTACAATTACTATGATCGGTAAAGTTTTGGGCAAAAAAAGCCTGTTTACCTATCTCGGAACTATTATTATTGGTGCCTTAGGATCGGGATTGATTATTGATTACCTACTGCCCGTACAGTGGTTTACCGAAATTACACAACAACATTTAGGTCACGACCATGGAACTCACCTGAATTGGTGGCAAATTGCTTCCGGAGTTTTACTTCTGGGACTGATCATAAACGGTTACATCCAGCGATACCGGACTCCAAAAGAACAATCTGAAACACAAATAAATTACAATAAAATGAAAGTAGAAACGATTAAAGTTGAAGGAATGACTTGCAACCATTGCAAGGCTAACGTTGAAAACAACCTGCAAAAACTGGCGTTTGTAGACAGCGCAGTAGTAAATCTTGCTGAAAAAACGGTGACTTTAGAGGGCGACAACATCGACCTTGATAAAGTAAAAGAAACTGTTGAATCGATTGGCTACAAAGCTGTATAACCCAAGCATGTTAAAGCTTTGTTAAACGGTTGTCCAAATCGTTTAAACCTTTAGTTTTGTAAAACGTTTATTTAGTGAAGTAGTAATTATTAATGATTAGAAAACTCAGCCATATTATTTTAGCAACCCTTTTGTTGGCCACAACAATGGGATTCGCTGTGAGCAAACATTATTGCCACAGTTCATTGGTTGATGTTTCAATTTTCGCCCAGGCAGATTCATGCTGCGACGATGGCGGATGCTGTACTAACGAAAATCATTTCTACCAGGTTAAAGAAGATTTTTCGGCACCTGTAATTTCTGCAATTCCGGTACTTGCTGAAATTGATGTTATGCATCAAACGCTGCTTGACCCTGATATTCTTATCCCCAACGAATTAACTGAAGAATTCGAATTAACAAATGATCCTCCTCCACCAACGGTGAGGGAATTCCTTGCTGAGGAGCAATTATACCTTTTATGAAATTATTATGATAAATTATCCGATCATGACTGCTCATGATCTCGATTTTCTATTGTATAATTTCATAGCAAAAAGGTATGCTAAATAAAATCATAAAATTTTTCCTTGAAAATAAGCTGGTTACAATACTGGTTTTGATCCTCCTTGTAAGTTGGGGAATAATCACATCACCGTTTGGCTGGGACACAGGAGTGCTGCCAAAAGATCCGGTGCCGGTTGACGCCATTCCCGATATTGGAGAAAACCAGCAAATTGTCTTTACCCAGTGGATGGGACGTTCGCCTCAGGACATTGAGGATCAGATTTCATATCCATTAACAACTTATTTGTTGGGTATTCCGGGTGTTAAATCCATTCGTAGTTCATCCATTTTCGGATTCTCAAGTATTTACATCATTTTTGATGAAGATGTAGAATTCTATTGGTCGCGTTCGCGGATATTGGAAAAGCTGAATTCATTGCCTTCAGGACTTTTGCCTGATGGTGTTCAGCCCGCCCTTGGCCCCGATGCAACAGCGCTCGGGCAGGTTTACTGGTACACCATTGAAGGGCGCGACAAAGATGGTAATCCAACCGGAGGCTGGGATTTACACGAAATCCGAACCGTGCAGGATTTTTTCGTCAAGTATTCGTTGAATGCTGCTGAAGGAGTTTCCGAAGTTGCTTCCATTGGTGGTTTTGTGCAGGAATACCAGATCGATGTAAATCCCGATGCGTTAAAAGCTTACAACATTCCGCTGCACAAAGTTATGCAGGCAGTTCAGAAATCGAACCGCGATGTGGGTGCAAAAACCATTGAAATTAACCAGGCAGAATACCTCGTCCGCGGATTAGGTTACATTAAAAATGTTGAGGACATTGAAAAAGCCGTGGTTGCGGTTCAGGACAATGTGCCGATTCGCGTAAAAGATATTGCAGTTGTTAGTCTCGGACCATCAACGCGACGTGGTGCACTTGATAAAGACGGTGCCGAAGTTGTTGGTGGTGTTGTGGTTGCCCGCTACGGTGCAAATCCGCTGGAGGTAATCAACAATGTAAAAGCAAAAATTGCTGAGATCGCACCCGGTCTTCCTAAAAAGACGTTGGACAATGGAGTGGAAAGCCAGCTAACCATCGTTCCGTTTTACGATCGTTCAACGTTGATTCATGAAACGCTGGGAACGCTGGAAGAAGCGCTGTCACTCGAAATTCTGATTGCCATTTTAGTGGTAATTGTTATGGTGCTGAACCTGCGGGCTTCGTTCCTGATTTCGAGTTTGCTGCCGATTGCGGTACTTATGGTTTTTATTGCCATGCGCTACTTTGGTGTTGATGCCAACATTGTGGCACTTTCGGGTATTGCCATCGCCATCGGAACCATGGTTGATTTGGGTATTATCCTCTCCGAGAACATTATAAAACACATTGAAGAAGCGCCACCCGGACAAAAACTGATTACAACCGTTTATGACGGTGCGGCCGAGGTTAGTTCGGCCATTTTAACAGCTGTTTCTACAACCATTGTAAGTTTTATTCCGGTATTTACCATGCAGGCTGCAGAAGGAAAACTTTTTGGGCCATTAGCATTTACCAAAACATTTGCATTGGTAGCAGCGCTAATTGTCTCACTGATATTTCTACCGGCATTTGCGCACTGGGTATTTGGCGCAAAAATCAAGAAGAAAAATATTGTACGCTGGCTGAACATTGCCATTATTCCCGCAGGTATTATTGCTATTGTTGCCGGGTATTTATGGGCCGGAGCCATCCTTATCGCCTTTGGTATTTCAGGATTACTCAACCAGGTTTACGGTGAAAAAGCGGTGATTACGACAGAGGATTCCACATTCGTAGCTTCCTTGAAAAAATTTGGTCTGCTTGTTCTGAAACACGCCAGTATCATTATTTCGGTAGTTGCCGTTGTTTGGTTGTTGGCTAAATACTGGCTGCCGCTCGGCGCTTCAAGAACGATCGTAACCAACTTCATTTTTGTCGGCCTGCTGGTCGGAATAATTTTGGGAGCCTTTCTGCTTCTCGAACATTTCTACAAACGCATTTTAAGCTGGTGTCTGGATCATAAAGTGGCATTTTTACTTATTCCATCGTTCCTAATCCTTGTCGGAATCACTTCATGGATGGGTTTTAACAACCTGTTTGGCTTCGTTCCGAAAGGTTTTGACAAAGAAGGTTGGAACGTACGAACTACTAAAGTTTGGTCCACGCTGGCACATTCTTTCCCCGGAATTGGCAAAGAATTTATGCCGTCGCTGGATGAAGGAAGCTTTTTGCTGATGCCAACATCGATGCCCCACTCCGGTATGGCCTACAACCAAAAAGTGGTTGGTCAGCTCGATATGTTGCTAACCAACATCCCTGAGGTCGATCTGTCGGTCGGGAAAATGGGACGTGTTGAATCAGCACTCGACCCGGCACCGATTTCGATGTATGAAAACGTGATCAACTACAAACCGGAATACATGTTGAATGAAAAAGGTCACCGTGTACGATTTAAAGTAGATAAAGAAGATCGTTTTGTATTGACGAACGGTGAGAAACTCAACAACGAAGAGGCATTGCAACGTGGAATTACCCGGGAAGATCTGATCCCGGATGATAAGGGAAATTTCTATCGCAACTGGCGCGATAAAATAAAATCGCCCGACGATATCTGGACCGAAATTGTAAACGCAACAAAAATTCCGGGCGTAACGTCGGCGCCAAAACTGCAGCCGATCGAAACACGCTTGGTGATGTTACAAACCGGAATGCGCGCCCCAATGGGAATTAAAGTTTACGGACCGGATCTGAATACCATTGAAAATTTTGGAATTCAACTGGAAGATATCCTGAAAACGGTTCCTTCGGTTAAAGCACAGGCTGTTTTTGCCGACCGGATCGTGGGAAAACCCTACTTACTTTTTGATATCGACCGGGATAAAATATCACGCTACGGCTTGAATGTGGAGGATGTTCAGCAAACCATTGAAACGGCTGTTGGCGGAATGAAAATTACGTCCACCGTTGAAGGACGCGAACGTTTTCCGGTGAGAGTACGTTACCCCCGGGAATTACGCGATGATCCGGAATCGCTGGGAAAAATCCTGATGAAAACACCAACCGGAGCACAAATTCCGCTGAGCCAATTGGTACATATCCGATACCAGCGCGGTCCACAAGCAATTAAAAGTGAAGAAACGTTCCTGGTAGGTTACGTGCTTTTCGATAAAAACGAAGGGTTCTCGGAAGTTACCGTGGTAAACGATGCACAGAAAGTGATACAGGACAAAATTGATTCGGGAGAATTGACAGTTCCGGCCGGGATTACCTACAAATTCTCGGGAAGCTACGAGAACCAAATCCGTGCTGAAAAAAGGCTGTCGATCATTGTACCGATTGTACTGGTCATCGTTTTTCTGATTTTGTACTTCCAGTTTAAATCGGTCTCCACATCTCTGATGGTTTTCTCGGGAATTGCCATGGCATTCAGCGGAGGATTTCTGATGATCTGGCTTTACGGACAAGGCTGGTTTATGGACTTTTCGGTGTTTGGCACCAATTTCCGCGATCTCTTCCAGATGCACACCATTAACCTGAGTGTGGCGGTGTGGGTAGGATTTATTGCGCTGTTCGGTATTGCTACCGACGACGGCGTGTTGATCGCCACTTACCTCGATCAGAGTTTCGAACGCAACCGTCCGCAAAATCTGAAAGAAGTGAGAGCTGCTGTAGTTGAGGCCGGTTTACGAAGAATTCGCCCGGCACTGATGACAGTAGGAACCACCATGATTGCACTGCTGCCGGTACTTACTTCTACCGGACGTGGTTCCGATATAATGATCCCGATGGCAATCCCGTCGTTTGGGGGAATGGCCGTGGCACTCATCAGCATTTTTGTTGTGCCGGTATTGTACAGCTTCAGGGAAGAACGAAAAATTAAAAAACAGTAAGTCATGCGAAGAAAAAGTATAATAAATACCAATTGGCGAATAAATTCTTCAGCGATTCAGCGTTCAGACTTCGACTTCGCTCAGTCTGACAGTCACAGTGAGCGTAGTAGAACTGTGTTCAAGTTTAGAATAAGTAATTTTCTCCATTCTACTGCTGTGATCTTATTATTGACGTTGTCCTTCGCGGCAAACGCTCAAACGCTGGAAGATTATTTCCAAATCGCTGCCGAAAATAATCCGGGACTGCAAGCTCAATACAAAGACTTTGAGGCTGCGCTGCAAAAAGTACCGCAGGTAAGTTCCTTGCCCGATCCTACGTTTTCTTTCGGTTATTTTATTTCGCCTGTAGAAACACGTGTGGGACCGCAACGCGCCAAGTTTTCGTTGAGCCAGATGTTCCCGTGGTTTGGAACTTTGGAAGCTCAGTCTGATGCTGCTTCGTTAATGGCCGATGCCAAATACCAGGCATTTCTTGATGCACGCAACCGACTTTATTACAGCGTTTCGGAGGCGTATTATCCGTTAATTGAGTTGAACCGGCTAAAAGCAATTGAGCAGGAAAATATCGAAATCCTACAATCGTATAAAACCATTGCCAACTCCAAATTCAAAAACGGTGTTTCGCCAATGACCGATGTTTTGCGGGTTGATATTATGCTGAAAGATGCACAAACCAATCTTAGTATTCTGACTAAAAAGGAAAAGCCATTGCTGGTTACCTTCAACAACTTGCTCAACAGAGAAGAGAATGAAGCTGTACTTGTTCAGGATTCATTAGTAGTAGAATCGTTGCCTGAAAATTTCAGGAGAGATTCTTTGCTGACCAACAATCCGATGCTCGACGCAATCGATCTGAAACAACAAGCCAGTGAAAAAAGTGAGCTGGCTGCGCAAAGACAAGGCTTACCGAAAATGGGTGTTGGGCTTGATTATGCAATCGTTGGAAAACGCACGGATATGGAAGTGGAAGACAACGGGAAGAACATATTCATGCCTATGGTTTCGGTTAGCATTCCAATTTTCAGAAAAAAATACCGGGCAGCCGAAAAAGAGGCGCAACTGATGCAGGAAAAATATTCCTACCAAAAAGAGGAAACCATCAATTCGCTTACCTCAGGATATGAATCTATTTGGTTTCAAATTCAACAGCAAAAAGATTTAATCGATTTGTATGACGAGCAAATTCTTGAATCCAATCAAACGCTGAACTTGTTGTTTAGCGCCTATGGAAATTCGGGAAAAGATTTCGAAGAGGTACTTCGTATGCAGCAGCAACTGCTTAAATACGAAAAAATGAAGGCCATGGCAGAAACGCAATATCAAACCGCTTTGGCAAAACTAAATTACATCACGGCAAAAACATATTAACGATGAATACGAACAGAAAAACAATACTAATAGTGCTGTCAACACTGGCAATTGGCTTGTTGCTGGGATGGTTGATATTTGGAGGCTCAGAGGCAAAAGTTACCGAAGAACACCAGCATGAACACAGTGCCGAAGAAGCGGCCGGAGAAACAATCTGGACCTGCTCGATGCACCCGCAGATTCGACAGCACGAACCCGGCGACTGCCCCATTTGCGGAATGGATTTAATTCCGCTGGAAGAAGAACAGAATGGTAAAATTGATCTGAATGCAGTGAGTATGTCGGCCACAGCAATGCAGTTAGCCAATATTCAAACAGCCATTGTTGGCGCTGCAGAACCGCTAAAAGTGGTACGGCTCGATGGAAAAGTTCAGGAAGATGAACGGCTGATTTTTTCACAATCGTCGCATATTCCCGGCAGGATCGAAGATTTGTTGGTGAATTTTACCGGCGACTATGTGAAAAAAGGACAGGTGATCGCTTCGGTTTATTCGCCCGATTTGGTAACCGCTCAGGAAGAGTTGTTTGAAGCACAAAAGATTAAAGAATCGCAACCACAGCTTTTCGCAGCTGCCAAAGAAAAACTAAAAAACTGGAAACTCACCGACGAACAGATCAACCAGGTTTTAGCGTCAGGAACAGCGCAGCAGACATTCGATGTAAGGGCTGAAGTTTCGGGTTATGTAACGCAGAAAAAGGTGAATACCGGCGATTATGTGCGCAGAGGGCAAACGATATACGAGATTGCTGATCTATCAAGAATCTGGGTGCTTTTCGATGTGTATGAATCGGACTTGCCATGGATTAAAAAAGGCGATAAGGTGACTTATAACATTGAGTCGTTACCCGGCGAAACATTTGAAGGAACGATCGAATACCTCGATCCGGTTATCAATCCGAAAACAAGAGTTGCCAAGGCGCGGGTTGTTCAATCCAACAAAGGATTAAAGCTGAAACCAGAAATGTTTGTATCGGGAAAAGTGGAGGCAAAACTGCCACAAACCGATGCAGTTGTGGTGCCTAAAACCGCTGTTATGTGGACCGGCGAACGTTCGGTAGTGTACGTGAAATCAGAAACCGAACAGGGTGTATATTTTAACATGCGCGAGGTGGATCTTGGCCCGGCCCTTGGCGAAAGTTACGTTATTGAAAATGGTCTTCAAAAAGGCGAAGAAATTGCGGTAAACGGCACTTTTAGTATTGATGCGGCAGCACAGCTTGCCGGCAAACCGAGCATGATGAGCCCAGCTTCAGAAAAGAGTGAGGGCTTCACTCAAAGTAAAACCCTCACTACTACTCCAAAGGAAGTTGATCCAACATTTGTAAAACAGCTTACCGCATTTTACGAAGCTTACCTGAAAATGAACGAGGCTTTTATCGCAACAGATGCAGCCAAAGTAAGTGCGGAAGCAAAGAACACATCTGCAGCTCTTGCAAACGTTCAAATGGAATTACTAAAAGGCGATACACACATGGCGTGGATGGATCAGCTAAATATTCTAAAACCATCGTTACAAAAAATTGGCAACAGCACCAACATCGATGAGCAAAGATTAGAATACGCCACATTTAACCCGGTGTTCTACCAAAGCCTGAAGATGTTCGGGCTGGATAACGAAACAGCTTATTACCAGTTCTGCCCCATGGCCAACAACGACCAGGGAGCTTTCTGGTTAAGCGAGACAAAAGAGATCCGAAATCCCTATTTCGGAGATATGATGCTGAGTTGCGGGGAAACCCAAGACACGATAAAATGAAATTCAATTTATTAACCATTAAAATTTAATACGATGAAAACAAAAGTTTTAAGTTTAGTAGCCCTATTTATGATGGGTGCATTTACCGTTTTTGCAGGAAATAAAACGGAGAAAATTAAAGTGTACGGAAACTGTGGAATGTGCGAAAACCGCATCGAAAAAGCTGTTAAAGCAGTTGATGGTGTTTCGAAAGCAGACTGGGACAAAGAAACCAAAATGCTGGAAGTTACTTTCGACGATGCAAAAACCGACATTCACAAAGTACACATGTCTGTTGCAGCTGTTGGGCACGACACCGATATGCACAAAGCCAAAGACGAAGTTTACGACAAACTTCCAGGCTGTTGTAAATACGACCGCACTGCAGAATCCAAAATGGAAGAAGGACACGAAGGACATATGCATTAATTTTTTATTGAACTAAAAAGCGAGGGTTTCATAAGTTTGTGAAACCCTTTTTTTGTGGTCTGACTTCACAGGTTGTAGTAGAATTTCTACAAACAAATGTCAACTATTTAGCGACATGCCTCGTAAACAATACGCTTAGCAAACCTGTTAAAAATGGCATGGTTTTATAAGCCTATTAAGCAACACTTTAAGATTTATTATTATGAAGTACTATATTGAAACAACCATTGAAACGGACTTTGATTCAGCAGTAGAAAAGGTAAAAGAAGAACTTAAAAAAGAGGGATTTGGAGTATTATCAGAAATTGATATCCACGAAAAACTAAAAGAAAAACTGGATGTTGATTTCAAAAAATACAAAATACTTGGCGCCTGTAATCCACCAAAAGCTTTTGAGGTACTGAAAGCCGAAGAACACATTGGCTTAATGCTTCCTTGTAATGTTGTAGTGCAGGAATCATCGCATTCCAACAAGATCAATGTATCTGCTATCGACCCGGTTGCCTCGATGATGGCGGTTAACAATGCTGCTATAGAACCAATTGCTCATGAAATAAAAGATAAACTTACAAAAGTTATCAGGCAACTGTAATTTTTGCAAAAGTTGAACAAAAGCCCCCATTCTGCAACTTTTTATTATTTTTGCTTTCCTCGGAAGAGAACTGAACGATTAGAGCTTGAAGAAAACTATAAATCATATCGGAAGTTTTTTACTGATTCTTGCAGGAGCAATCATACTGTCGCATGCGTTTATTCCGCATCATTTGCACAACGGGCAGGCAGTTATCGAAACATCCGAATGTCAGTGTTTTTATCACCATCACGAGACATCAGCTCAAACGGCAAGTTGTACGCACGACCACTCTGAAAGTGAATCGACCGACTGCGCACTTCACAACCTGCTGGTACTTCCGGGAAAGCAAATCAGAGCCGACCAGCCACTAATTATTACCACGCTGCAAGACTCCTACTGCTCGTTGCTAATTACCGGCTTGTTTAATGCCGATTTAAAGATAACCGAAAGCAACTGGCAGTATCACATCGACGGAACCATTCCCCTACCCACAAACATTTACACTTCCACAAAAGGGCTTCGCGCACCTCCTGTAGTTTAATTTTCCCGCCCCAACACTTTTCAGATTCGATTGAATCGAAATCCAATTATTATTTGGAAAATTAAATAGCATTAATAATGAAACGAGTCCCGAAAAATCTGGACGAGTTCCATCTTATTCCATAGAAAACAAATAATTTTAATAAGATGAAATTGAAATATTTATGGGTGGCCACAATAGCTTTTCTGTTGTTTTCATGCCATCAAAACTCAACCCATAATAGCGAAGCTGAACATGATCACGAACATGAAGCTGAAGCGACCGAAAGTGAACACGAACACGAGAAAATACAGTACACCGCGTACAGCAGCGATTTTGAATTGTTTGCCGAAGCCGACGGAATGGTAAGCGGCGAGCACGCTGATGTACTGGCACATTTCACATCGCTTGAGGATTTTAAGCCGCTCGATGAATCGGCGAAAATTACGGCCAAACTTATTGTAAACGGAAAAACCATTAGCAAAACACTGGATGAGCCTGTTAAAAAAGGAATCTACAGTTTTGAATTGGAACCGGGTACAACAGGCGAAGGAAGTTTACATTTTGTGATTGAAACCGGAGGCAATCATTATGAAATAGCCATCGACGATGTAGACGTTTTTGCCAGTGATGAAGAACTGGAAGCACATCACGATCACGGAGATGAACCATCTGCAGTAAACGCTACTGTTTTTACAAAAGCACAGTCGTGGAAAATTGATTTTGCCACTGCTTTACCACAGCAACAGGAATTTGGGCCGGCAATTAAAACAGTGGCAAAAATTGAACCTGCACGTGGCGAAGAAGAGATTATTGCGGCAAAAGCTTCGGGATTGGTAATCTTCTCGAACAACAATTTGGTTGAAGGAAAACAAGTAGCCAACGGCGAAAAACTGTTTACGATTTCTTCCAGCGAAATGGCGGAGAACAACTTTGCCGTTCAACTGGCAGAAGCCAAAAGCAATTTCGAAACCAGTAAAGCGAATTTTGAGCGAAAATCAGAACTGGTAAAAGATCTTCTGGTGTCGGAACAGGAATTGTTGAATGCAAAGAATACCTACGAAACCAGTAAAGCCGTTTACGAAAATCTATCGAAGAACTTCAATGAATCCGGTCAAATGGTGAAAAGTAAAATGAGTGGTTTTGTAAAACAGATCTTTGTCAGCAACGGGCAATATGTGGCTGCCGGCCAACCTTTGGTGAGCATCACGCAAAACAACAAACTGCTGCTTACCGCGCAGGTACAACAGAAATATCTTTCGTATTTGCCATCGATAAATACGGCAAACATCACAACCATGCACGACAATAAAACTTTTACGTTGGAAGAGCTGAATGGCAAAATTCTTTCGTATGGTAAGTCGGCAAGTGATGATTCGTACCTGTTTCCGGTGAGTCTTGAAATAGCAAATCATGCAGGTTTTGCTCCGGGAACTTTTGTTGAAGTATTTCTAAAAACAATGACGAATTCACAAGCGATTACAGTTCCGAACAGTGCGTTGCTGGAAGAACAAGGCATTTACTATGTTTTTGTGCAGGCAACACCCGAAATGTTCGAAAAACGCGAGGTAAAAATTGGCGGAACGGATGGTTTACAAACCGAAGTGGTTTCTGGATTAAGCGCCGATGAGCGAATTGTAACACAAGGTGCAATGCAGGTAAAACTGGCAAAATCAACCGGAGCTCTGGATCCGCATGCCGGGCATGTTCACTAAAAGACAGACACTATGATTAACAACATTATAAAGTTCTCGCTGAACAACAAATACCTGATTATTTTGTGTTCGGTGGTGCTGGTGGTGTTTGGGATATACACGGCAAAAAACATGGATATCGACGTGTTTCCCGACCTTACAGCGCCTACCGTAATTGTAATGACCGATGCACACGGCATGGCTCCCGAAGAGGTGGAGCGCCTGGTTACCTACCCTATTGAAACGGCGGTAAATGGTGCAATGGGTGTACGGCGGGTGCGTTCATCATCTGGACTGGGCTTTTCATTTGTATGGGTCGATTTCGATTGGGGAACCGACGTTTACAAAGCACGCCAGGTAGTAAGTGAAAAATTGATTACCGTGCAGGAAGCAATGCCCGAAAATGTGGGTGAACCAATTCTGGCACCACAGTCGAGCGTAATGGGCGAAATATTTTTTATGAGCCTGCAAGCCGACTCTACTGACCTGATGACGCTGCGTTCAATCGCGGAATGGGATATTCAACCGGTGATTCTGGCAACAGGCGGCGTCTCGCAGGTTACCATTATTGGCGGCGATTATAAACAGTACCAGGTGCTGGCCGATCCGTTAAAAATGAATTTTTACGGCGTCTCTATCAACGAGCTGGCCAATGCGTGCCGTGAAATGAGCCAGAATTCAACGGGTAAAATCGTTCGCGAACATGGCAATGAATATGTGGTTCGCGGTGTTGCCCGTACCTCAAATCCCGAAGAACTGGGAAACACTTTCGTAAAAACGGTAAATGGCAAACCAATTCGGGTAAACGATGTTGCCGAAGTGAAAATTGGCAGTGCCGTAAAAATGGGTTACGCTTCACACAATGCGAAAAAGTCGATTATAATTTCGGTTTCGAAACAACCAAAAACCAATACGCTTGACGTTACTGAGAACATCGAACAAAAGCTGGAAGCAATGAAAGCTACGCTGCCGCCCGATGTAACTATTAATACTAAAATATTCCGGCAGGCCGATTTTATCGAGACCTCGGTAAATAACGTGCAACGTGCGCTGTTGGAAGGTGCAGTTTTGGTTATCGTTATTCTGTTTTTGTTTTTAGGAAGTTTCAGAACGACGGTGATTTCGCTGCTTGCCATTCCGATTTCTTTGCTGGGATCGGTAATTGTATTGAATATTTTCGGTCTGAATATCAACACCATGAGTTTAGGTGGAATGACCATCGCCATTGGCTCCCTGGTTGACGATGCGATTATCGATGTGGAGAACGTATACAAACGTCTCCGGCAGAATTTCCAGCTACCAAAAGGTGAACGACAAAGCGCGTTCGCAGTGGTTTACGAGGCCTCAAAAGAAATCAGGGCGTCTATTTTAAATGCAACACTGATCATCATTGTTGCTTTTATGCCGCTCTTTTTCCTTTCGGGAATGGAAGGCCGCATGCTAAAACCACTCGGTATTGCCTACATTGTTTCCTTGTTTATGTCGCTGATCGTGGCCATGACGTTGACTCCGTTACTTTCGAAAATGATGTTGTCGAGCGACAACTATTTATTACGAAAATCAAAAGAAAGCTGGCTGGCACGAAATCTTACTGTGGGTTATGAGCGTTCACTGATTTGGGTGCTGAACCACAAAAAAGTAGTGGTATTCCCAATTCTTGGTTTGTTTGTGGTTTCACTGTTTATTTTCTCAGGTTTCGGACGTAGTTTCCTACCCGAATTTAACGAAGGAGCATTAACGCTCTCGGTAATCACGCAACCCGGAACATCACTGCACGAAAGCGACAAACTGGGCGAGCTGGTTGAAACTGAGATGCTGTCAATTCCCGAAGTTAACAGCACTGCCCGACGTACCGGACGTGGCGAACTGGACACGCACTCGCAAAGCACCAACAGTGCCGAAATTGATGTGAATTTTACGCTTAACGACCGCGAACTTGAAACATTTTTACACGATGTGCGCAGCAAACTTTCAGGAATTCCTGGAATTGCATTTACCGTTGGTCAGCCTTTGGGGCACCGCATCGACCACATGCTTTCCGGAACGCGTGCGAACATCGCCATTAAACTGTTTGGCTCCGATTTAAACCGGATGTTCCAAATGGGCAATGAAATTAAGTCACACATTGTTGACATCGACGGGCTGGTAGACGTAAACGTTGAACAGCAAGTTGAAATTCCGCAAATCCAGATTCGTCCCAATCGTGATATGCTGGCCTTTTATGGCATTTCAATTCACGAATTCAACGAATTTGTAGACATCGCACTTGGCGGTGAAAAAATGGCCGACATTTACGAAGGACAACAAACATACGATTTGCTGCTGCGTTACAAAACAGATTACACCGACCAGCTGGAAGGCATAAAAAATGCGCTGATCGACACGTACGACGGGAAAAAAGTACCAATAAGTGAAGTGGCAGAAGTCGTTTCTGCAAGCGGACCAAATTCCATAAGTCGTGAAAATGTAAAACGTAAACTGGTGGTTTCGGCAAACGTTGCCGGTCGTGATTTGCACAGCGTTGTAGAAGAGATAAAACAAAGCGTAAACGAAAATATCGACTTACCTGAAGGCTACCGCGTTGAATACGGCGGACAATTTGAAAGCGAAGAAAAAGCTTCGCGGATGTTGCTCCTAACATCGATTGCTGCGCTTTTTGTGATCTTCCTGCTTTTATTCCAGGAATTCAAAAACTTCAAACTGGCAGGTATCATTTTACTGAACTTACCACTGGCACTGATCGGAGGTATTTTTGCCATCATGCTAACATCGGGGATGTTGAGTATTCCTGCAATTATTGGTTTTATCACACTTTTTGGTATCGCTACCCGAAACGGAATTCTGTTGGTGTCGCGTTATCAAAGTCTGGAGCAACAGGGCGAAAAATTGTACGACACCCTGGTACATGGCTCAAAGGACCGTTTGTTACCCATTTTAATGACGGCGTTAACGGCAGCTCTTGCCCTGATTCCGCTGGCAGCCAATGGCGACTTGCCGGGTAACGAAATTCAAAGCCCGATGGCACAGGTAATTCTGGGAGGTTTGCTCACATCAACCATCCTGAATATTTATGTGGTGCCAATCGTTTACTATGCCTTAAGCAAAAATGGAAACTCAAAAAAGAAAGATAATGTCCACTAATTACTCGAATTGTACGAAGACTAAAATCACCCCCAGCCCCTAAAGGGGAGCCGAAAAAGTCCCCTTTAGGGGATTTAGGGGTAATTGAAACAAATGGTTTTTTTATTAAACGTGTAATTTTTGGATAAAAAATAGTATAAAATGAAACAACTGATATTCACAATTATATCGATTCTGACTCTTAGTCAATTTGTTTCGGCGCAAAACAGCATCGAAACATTGCTGACGGAGATTGAGAATAATAACACTACCCTTTCGGCGCTCCGAAAAACTATTGACGCTGAAAAAATGGGAAATAAAACAGGTATTCAACTGCAAAATCCTGAAGTGGAATTTCATTATTTGTGGGGCGATCCGTCGGCCATTGGAAACCGCACCGATATCAGCGTTCAGCAGTCGTTTGATTTTCCGTCGGCTTATGCCTACCGCAACCAGATTGCGGACATGAAAAATGAACAGGCCGAGCTGGAATACAAAAAGCAGAAGATGGATATTTTCCTTCAGGTGCGACTGATTTGCTCTGAACTCACCTATCAGAATGCGCTGCAGGAAGAATACCAAAATCGACAGGAAAATGCCAGCCAGATTGCAAAGTCGGTTGAAACAAAACTGAATGCCGGAGAAGCCAACATTCTGGATCAAAACAAAGCAAAAGTGACGCTTTTGAATACAGAAGCTGAACTTCGTCATATTGAAATTCAACGACAAACGCTGCTGCAACAGCTGGCTACATTGAATGGTGGTAAGGCTGTAGAATTTAAAGAGACGACTTTTCAAACCGTTCCGATCGATAACGATTTTGAGCAGTGGGCATCACAAGCTGCTGTTAACAATCCGGTGCTGGCCTGGCTAGAACAGGAAATTGCCATTTCCGACAAAAACACGCAATTACAAAAGGCGCAAAGTCTACCCAAACTAAATGCGGGTTATATGAGCGAAAAAGTAGTTGGAGAGCATTTTCAGGGAGTTACAGTGGGCGTATCAATACCCTTGTTTGAAAATAAGAATACGGTGAAATATGCGCAGTTAAAAAACGAGGCTGCCCAACATCGTGAAACCGATGAAAAGCTGCGTTTTTACAACGAAATGAAAACTTTACATGCCAAAGCCATCGCCATTCAGCAAAACATCACTCAATTTCGTGAGCAACTATCGTTGCAAAGCGATTTGGAATTGTTGCGTAAAGCACTGGATAAAGGCTCGATTTCGCTTACCGAGTATTTATTTGAACTGACGGTTTATTACGACAGCCTGGAAAAATTGCTCGATATGGAAAGAGAATTAAGCATTACCACGGCACAATTACTGATTTACAGTTAATAACCATTTTATAAGGATGTCATCTTTTTAACAAGGTGACATCCTATTCCTATTTCCCCCCAAATACGAACTTCTCGCCTACTTCAACAGACTTACAACCTCAACCCAAATCCGGTTAACATTGAAATAATGTTCACTATCAGCCCTTAATTTATCCTCTAAATCAATTTTATCGCTTCATAGAATTAATTTATCATTCCATAGTAACTATAAGAATCAGAATACGTTACTAGAATTAATCTTTACATAAATTTTGGAATGCTAATATGCACACAAATCAACTACCTAAAATCCTAATAGATTTCAAAAATGACACATCAATTATTTATATATCTATTTATATAGATATTTAGATTCTATAACATATATTTGCAGCGAAAAAAGAATCAAAAATGATTACTAATATGTCAACACAAAAATTCAATTACCTATTATTATTGCTGTTATTAACGCCGGCAATATTAAAGGCACAACCAAGACCATTAAGTTTGAGCGAGGCCCTTACTCTGGCTGAAGAAAACAATCTTAATGTGAAAAGTGCCGAAGCCCGTGTGGAAGCCGCACGCGCCCGCTACCGAATGACAAACTCTGTTTTTTTACCGGGAGTTGAAGCGAGTCACACCGGAATGTCAACCAACGACCCGCTAAATTCCTTTGGTTTTAAATTAAAACAGGAGATTGTAACGCAAGAAGATTTTAATCCTGATTTGTTGAATGATCCGGGAAGTATCGAAAATTTTCAGACTAAAATAGAGCTGCAGCAGCCCTTGCTGAACCTCGACGGAATATACGCCCGTAAGGCCGCCAAAAATCAATTGGATGCTTTGGCATTTCAGAACAACCGGGTTAAACTCAACATTAAATACGAAGTAAAAAAAGCTTACTACATGTTGGAGCTGGCCGAGTCGTCGGTTGAGGTTTTAGATAAATCAGTAGCTGTAGCAGAAGAAGCTTTACGATTAACAAAAAACAATGCCGCCCAGGGATTTGCCAAAGAAGCAGATGTTCTGGAAGCCTCTGTTCGGGTTGAAGAACGCAAGAATCAGTTACTGGAAGCGCAAAACCAGCGACAAACTGCCAACGACTTTTTGGCTTACTTATTAGGCATGGAATTCAGTGAAGTAATTGAAACTACCGATTCGCTTATTCAACCGCCAATGCAGGTGATTATCGACCGCAATTCAGTAAATCTGGAAAGCCGTTCTGACATGCTCGCCTACCAAAAACAAATTGAGGCCGGCGAAAACATGGTTAAATCGAATAAAATGAAATTTGTTCCTCGCCTGAATGCTTTTGGAGCTTTTGAATGGAACGATGAATCGTTGTTCGGAACTTCAGCTAATAATTATATGGTTGGAGCATCATTAAGCTGGAGCTTATTTAGCGGTTACAAAAATGCAGGCGCTATTCAACATGCAACCGCACAATTGGACGAAGCACGAATTAACTACGAAGATTACCTGTCTCAAAGCCAAATTGAAATCAATCGTGCAACCCGCAAAATGGAACTGAATTATAATCGTATCCAATCGAGCAAACTGGCAAAAGATCAGGCGCAGGAATCCTTACGAATCCGGACAAATCGTTTTGAGCAAGGATTGGAAAAAACTGCCGACTTGCTGATGTCGGAAGCCCTCACCTCACAAAAAGAATTAGAATACATTCAATCAATTTATAATTACAAGCAAGCCATTTTCGAGATGGAATTGCTTATCGAACAAGATATTAACGAATAACGCCATATTTAAAATGAAAACACTAGTACAAAAATCAAAATTCATAGTTGCAATTGCATTGGTATCGATAATTGCAATCTCGTGTGGTAACAAAGAGAAAGAGCACACCACGGCGTCGCAAGAAAAAGTTGCAGCACAAACTGCCGTTGCCAACCTTGCTGATTACCCGGTGGTACATAGTTTTTCGGGCAAATTAGAGGCCGACAAACAAAGTAATCTAAGCACCCGTATTATGGGGCAAATTCAGCGTATTTACGTAAAACCTGGTCAGAAAGTTAATCAAGGCGATCTGTTGATCCAGATCAGAAACCAGGATATTCTGGCTAAAAAAGCACAGGTTGAAGCAAGCAAAGTAGAAGCAAGCACTGCTTACGAAAGCGCTGAAAAAGACCTGAAACGTTACGAAGCGCTTTACGAAGCAAACAGTGCATCGGACAAAGAAATGGACGACATGCGCACCCGTTACGACATGGCCAAAGCACGTTTGGCAGCCGTTGAACAAATGGAAAACGAAGTGGAAGAAAACATGCGTTATGCATCGATTCGCGCACCATACAGCGGTGTTATTACAACCAAATTCGTTCAGGAAGGCGACATGGCCAATCCGGGAATGCCTTTATTGAGCATGGAAAGTCCATCGCAATGGAAAGTTATTGCACGCATCCCTGAAGCCGATATCGCAAAAGTTCAGTTGAACGATGCAGTTAAAGTAAAATTCACTGCTGCCGGAATAGAACTGGAAGGAAAAATTATCGAGATAAATCCATCAACAACAAATACCGGCAACCAATACAGCGCAAAAGTTTTGGTTACCGTTCCTGAAAACTGTACTGCAAAATTGTACAGCGGAATGTACGCCGAGGTATTGTTTGAGTATGGAACACAAAAACGCATCCTGGTTTCAGAATCAGCTTTGATCCACCGTGGTCAGCTGGTTGGGATTTATGCTGTTGGTCAGTCGGGAAATGCCTTGCTACGCTGGGTAAAAACCGGTAAAACGTTCGGCGACAAAATTGAAATCATCTCAGGCTTAACCGATGGAGAACAATATGTTGTGTCGTCTGACAGCAAACTTTTTGACGGAGCACTAATTGCTAACAACTAAGAGAGAAAAAAAATGAAAACAGGATTTGCTGGCGGAATAGCCAAACAGTTTATAAACTCAAAATTAACGCCGCTGTTGATGGTCGCTTTTATGGCGATCGGGATCTACAGCTCGTACCTGACTCCCCGCGAGGAGGAACCGCAAATTGATGTACCAATTGCCGACATCCTCTTCAGCTACCCGGGAGCCAGCCCGAAAGAAATTGAATCCCGCGTAATGCAGCCGCTCGAAAAAGTGGTAGCCAATATTCCGGGAGTTGAATATGTATACTCCACCTCAATGCCGGGTCAGGCCATGCTTATCGTTCAGTTTTACGTAGGTGAAGATATCGAACGTTCGTTGGTAAAAATGTACAACGAAATTATGAAGCACATGGACCAGATGCCGCATGGAACAAGTTTGCCTTTGGTAAAAACACGTTCTATCGACGATGTGCCGGTGTTGGGACTAACTTTCTGGAGCGAAAATTACGACGACTACCAGTTGAAACGAATTGCTCAGGAAGTAAATAACGAAATTGAACAAGTTACCGATGTATCGGAAACAAAAGTAATTGGTGGTCGCTCACGTCAGATCCGTGTGATGCTGAACAACGGAGCGATGGCCCGCTACAATGTTGATGCATTGAGCATTGCTCAGAAAATACAGACTGCCAACCAGCAATTCAACACAGGTGCTTTTAACAAAAACGATGTGGAATACCTGGTTGAAGCCGGTGAATTTTTACAAACTTCCGATGATGTTTCCAACCTGGTTGTTGGCATCCACAACGGAAGCCCGGTTTACCTGAAACAAGTTGCCGAAATTCTTGATGGTCCGGAAGAGCCAATTCAGTATGTTAATTTTGGTTACGGAATGATGGACGAAAAGAAAAATGAATTTGCAGGCGAATATGGAGCTGTTACCATTTCAGTAGCGAAACGTCGCGGCGCCGATGCGATGAAAGTTTCTGACCAGATTCTGGAAAAAATCAGCCATCTTGAAAAAGACCTGATTCCGTCTGACGTGCATGTTGACGTTACTCGTAACTACGGAGAAACTGCGTCGCACAAAGTATCGGAACTGTTGATGCACCTTGCCGGAGCAATTATTGCCGTAACCTTTGTGGTAATGCTTGCCATGGGCTGGCGCGGCGGACTGGTAGTTTTCCTCTCGGTACCGATTACCTTCGCATTAACGATGTTTAGCTACTATTTCCTTGATTACACCTTGAACCGGATTACGCTTTTTGCACTGGTTTTTGTAACGGGTATTGTAGTTGACGACTCGATTATTATTGCCGAGAACATGCACCGGCACTTTAAAATGAAAAAATTACCGTTCATTCAGGCAGCTTTACGCTCGATCGATGAAGTAGGAAACCCAACAATTCTGGCTACTTTCACTGTTATCGCAGCCGTGTTACCAATGGTTTTCGTTTCAGGTTTAATGGGACCTTACATGAGCCCGATGCCAATTGGAGCGTCCATTGCAATGATCTTTTCATTGCTGGTAGCATTAACGATTACACCGTATCTGGCATTCCGTTTATTGAAAGTTGTTGAGAAAGACGACAAAGTAAAAAAGGCATTCAAACTGGAAAATTCACCGATTTATAAGATCTATTATAAAACGATGCAACCGATGTTGGAGTCGCCATGGAAACGCTGGACTTTTATCGGTACTATCACATTCTTCCTGTTGGCTTCAATGACTTTGGTTTATTTCAAAATGGTAGCCGTTAAAATGCTTCCATTCGATAATAAAAACGAATTCCAGGTAATTATTGATATGCCTGAAGGAACTACGCTTGAGCGAACTGCAGCCGTTACAAAAGAACTGGCAGCATACATCGCTCAGCAAGAAGAAGTAATGAACTACCAGTCGTATGTGGGAACTGCTTCACCAATGAACTTCAACGGTTTGGTTCGTCACTACGATTTACGCAGAGGTTCTAATGTTGCTGATATTCAGGTAAACCTTACCGACAAAACAGAGCGTAAAGCGCAAAGTCACGACATTGCAAAAGCCATGCGTCCGGGTATTCAGCAATTGGCTAAAAAATTCAATGCCAACGCAAAAGTTGTTGAGGTTCCACCGGGCCCACCGGTACTTTCAACACTGGTAGCTGAAATTTACGGACCGGATTACGACGAGCAAATTGAAGTGGCTCGCCAGGTAAAAGAACTGTTTGCCAATACTGCCGATGTGGTAGATATTGACTGGCAAATGGAAGACGACCAGGTGGAATACAAATTCAACGTATTAAAAGAAAAAGCGGCGCTGGCAGGCGTATCAACACAGCAGGTTGTAAACAGTGTTGCGATGGCTCTTGGCGGTCAGGAAGTGACACAACTTTACGCAGAGAAAGAACATGAGCAGGTTGGTATAGCATTGCGTTTTTCAGAAGATGAACGCTCGAGCATTGAAGACCTGAAGAAAATAAACATCATGAGTATGACCGGCCAAAAAGTGGCGCTGGGTGATGTGGTTGAGATAAAAGAAGAAATTCAGGACAAAAGTATTTACCGCAAAAACCAGAAACGTGTAGTTTATGTAACTGCCGATATTGCAGGAGCACTGGAAAGTCCGGTTTATGGAATTCTGGATATGAGTAATAATCTTGACAAAATCCAGCTACCTGAAGGTTACACTCTGAATGAAGAGTTTACACAACAACCTTTTGTTCAGGATAATTACAGCCTGAAATGGGACGGCGAGTGGCAAATTACTTACGAAGTATTCCGCGATTTGGGAGCTGCATTTGCAGTGGTTCTTTTGGTAATTTACATGCTCATTATCGGATGGTTCCAGAACTTTACGGTTCCGTTTGTAATGATGGTTGCCATTCCTCTTTCGTTGGTTGGAATTCTTATCGGTCACTGGCTGATGGGTGCATTCTTTACAGCAACTTCAATGATCGGATTGATTGCGCTGGCGGGAATTATGGTCCGAAACTCCATACTGCTCATCGACTTTATAAATCTCCGGCTTAAGGACGGAGCGCCGCTAAAAGACGCGGTAATTGAGGCAGGAGCAGTACGAACCACTCCTATCCTTTTAACTGCCGGAACAGTTGTAATTGGTGCAGTGGTAATCTTATTCGACCCTATTTTCCAGGGATTGGCCATTTCGCTGATGGGTGGAACAATCGCATCTACATTCTTAACGCTGGTAATTGTACCGCTTATTTATTACATGACTGAGAAGAAAAAATACCCGGTAGAAGAAGCTCCGGTGGCTGAAACTCCAAAAACTGAAAATAACTTAACTAACGAGGAGGAAAATTAAAATGATGAAATTTGTAATTATTCAAAGCGCCGAAGCTTACCATCACGAGCTGGAGCAAATCTTTCGCGACATCAAGATTAATTCATACAGCGAGTTACCTGTAGATGGTTTTATGGAAAGCGCCGATGGAAATTCTGATATTTCCAATTGGTTTGGATCTTCGAAAAATCCTTACCGCTATTTCATTTCATTTACTTTTTTAGAAGAAGACAAAGCAAATGAACTCCTTGAGCGAATAAAAAGGTTTAATGAAGAAGCTGAAGGAATTAGCCCGATAAGTGCCTTTATTTCAGCAATTGAAAAATTTGTTTAATCACCTATTTAAAAATTAAAAACAATAAAAATAGATTACGATGAAAGAGAGAATAGTACGCGCAGTTGCAGGAATATTTGTGTTGACAAGCATTCTATTGGCCATATTCGTTAATATTTACTGGCTTGGCCTGGCAGGTTTTGTTGGATTGAATTTATTTCAATCGTCAATTACAAAATTCTGCCCATTGGAACTTATCCTTGAAAAGGCCGGAGTAGAATAGCTCTGCAATAAAATGCGTAACATAAAAGGTTGTCTGTATCAGGCAACCTTTTTGTATTTATTATAACGTGAGTTCAGGATAATCTATCAGTCACAGAAAGTTATAAGTGCATTAGATTTTGACTAAAAAAGATGCACGAATAACGGGTTATTTGAAAGATTTCTTAGTCAAAAGATGATGTGCTTTTGAACTTTCCTTGAAAAGGCTTTGAAAATTTTCACATATACCGCTCCAAATTTTATTGCATTATCCCTATAGTCCTGCAAAAATTTGGTTTGCCCATGCAAAAATTTTCTAAAGCTGTGACGATATCTTACCCAAACTCACGTTATAAAATAATTCTTTGGTAACTTCCAGTAATTTCCCCTAACTTGTAGCTCTTACCAACTCAAATAAAATCGTAGAAATGACAGACAGCACAAACAAAAAAGTTGCCGAAAGCTTATGGAAACTCATAATGGCCCGAGGCGTAACCCTTGTGGTTGTAGGCTTAGTATTACTCTTGTTCCCTCAGGCAACGCTTACAACGCTAATTTTTATACTCGGTATTTACTGGCTTATTGATGGAGTTGTTACTCTTTACAACACCTATAAACAAAAAGATGTCAGAAAAAACTGGTGGTGGGGATTAATTACCGGAGGACTAGGAATAATTGCAGGATTAATTGTCGTTTTAAAACCATTTTCGAGCACTGTACTTACCACCTCATTTTTAATGTGGTTTTTAGGATTGGTTGCTTTAATAAATGGTATTACCGGAGTTGTTGCCGGAATTCGAATAAAAAAATATAACACCGGTGAACGCTCAATGATCTGGGGAGGAATATTTTCAATTATCCTTGGTATCATTCTTATTTCATCGCCTTATACATCGGCTCTGGTAGTTGTAAAAGTGATGGGATCCTTCGCCATTTTTGCAGGAATAATAACCATTTTACTAGCTAATCGTGTGAAAAAGAAAGCACAGGACTTTAAAGAATAATAGAATATTCTTTTTTCAATTAGCAGGAAAATGCAAAACCGGATATCAATTAAGGTTTTGCATTTTTTTTGTGTCTTTCCGAATTGTAAATATATCACATTTAATAAACATTTGTTCGTTTAAATTCTTGTTTAAATAAAATATTTGAACTAATTTTGTAAAGAACATATGTTTATGATATGAAAACAATAATTACTTCATCCGGAGACAGCGTAGACGCTAAATTTGATTTACGATTTGGACGTGCAGGTTGGTTTTGTGTGTACGATAAAGAAAGCCACACCACCAATTTCATCGAAAACAGTTTTAAAAATTCAAATGGAGGAGCCGGAACAAAGTCTTCGGAAATGGCAGCAGAATTAGGTGCAGAACAAATCATCTCGGGTCATTTTGGACCGAAAGCCAAGGATATGTTGGAGAAATTCCACATCCAAATGATTGAATTAGATGATGAAGAACTGAATGTGAAAGATGTGATTTTAAAAATTGAAAACAATTAGAAACAATGCCAGGATTAGACAAAACCGGACCAGTGGGACAAGGAGCCCAAACCGGCAGAAAACAAGGAAGATGCAACACCGCATTAAGTGAAGAACAGTTTGCCAACTTTGGAAGGCGTGGCGGAAGAGGATTCAGATTTAGATTTAAAGCTGATGAAGACATGCCACAACAAGGTTGGGGACGCGGAAAAGGAAGAGGACGTGGCCGTGGTTTTGGCCGTTTAGAAAATTAATAATTTGAAATAAGCATGAGAAAAAAAATTGCTGTTCCTGTTGATGAAAGCGGGATTTTAGACGGACATTTCGGACACTGCAAATATTTTGCACTGTTGGATGTTGAGGAGACAACAATTGTAAACGAAGAACGGGTAACTCCCCCACCTCACGAACCGGGAGTGTTGCCAAAATGGTTAGCCGAAAAAGGAGTTACCGATGTGCTGGCTGGCGGAATGGGACACAAGGCCATTCAAATTTTCAACTATAACGATGTAAATGTTTTTGTTGGTGCACCGCAACTGGCTGCAACTGAATTGGTACAAGGCTATCTGCAAAAAACGATTGAGTTTACAGCCAATTACTGCGATCATTAATCAGCGGCTCTAAGAGCAACCTTCATAAAAAACAATACAATAGCGTAACAGAATAGAGCGCATTTCTGAGTCGTTTTTCATAGTCGCTCAGAGTTAGCTACTAAATCGTTATTCCCCGGGGCCTCACTCCGGAGAATTTTTTAAATACTATTGAATATGCAAATTGCCATAGCAAGTGGTAAAGGAGGTACCGGAAAAACAACCGTTTCGGTTAACCTGTATTACTTCTTATCTCAAAAGTATAACAACCGGGTACAATTAATCGATTGCGATGTGGAGGAACCAAACGATTTGCTTTTCTTTCCTCAAGCGAAAAAAGAAGTAGAGAAAAAGGTTTATACTACCGTTCCTGAGATTGATAAAAACAAATGTACGTTTTGTAAAAAATGTGTTGATTGGTGCGAATTTAATGCAATTAGCATCGTTAAGAAACTACAGTTTGCAGAAGTAAATTACGAGCTTTGCCATTCGTGCGGCGCTTGTTTTGAGGCTTGTTCGTTTGATGCGCTTACCCCGATTCAAAATCCGCTGGGCAGCATTTCAGATTACCAGACAAACTTTGGCGCCGGCGTAGTTGAAGGACGCCTCGAAATTGGTTCTGCCATGCAAACAGCATTAATTAAAAATGTGAAAAAGCAAGCTGATTCAAAACAACATATTACCTTGCTTGATGCACCTCCCGGAACAAGTTGCCCGGTTGTTGAAACCGTGGCTACAGCCAATTACGTAATTCTGGTCACCGAACCCACTCCGTTTGGCCTGCACGATTTTAAAATAACGGTTGAGTTGCTCAAGGAAATACAGAAACCATTTGGCGTAATTGTAAATAAAGCCGGTTTGGGGAACGACGCCATTTATCAATTTTTAGAGGCAAACAACATCCCGTTATTGGGTAAAATACCATTTTCAAAAGCGTATGCCGAAAATTATTCTCGGGGCGAATTGTTTGAAAAGATCCCTGCAGTAGTGGAAAACGCCTATCATTCTATCATCAGCAAATTGGCATCAATAATCAATTAAAATGAAAGAGATAACAATACTGAGCGGAAAAGGTGGTGCCGGAAAAACGAGCATTGCAGCGGCATTGGCTTCGTTAGCCCCAAACGCGGTATTTTGCGACAACGACGTTGATGCTGCCGATTTGCATTTGATATTAAAACCTGATATCAAAGAAACGCATCCATTTGATAGCGGCTCACTGGCTTTTATCCATCAGGAAGAGTGTACCAACTGCGGAATCTGCAAGGAAGCTTGTCGATTTGAAGCGATTTTTACTAACAACGCTGGTTATCCGGAAGTCAATCCCTATCAGTGCGAAGGCTGTAGATTGTGTGAACGACTTTGCCAGGTCGGCGCTATTCGTACAACCCAAAACCTGAACAACCAATGGTTTGTTTCCAACACTCGTTTTGGAACAATGGTACACGCCAAAATGGGCCCCGGCGAAGAGAATTCGGGGAAACTGGTAACGAGAATACGGGAAAAGGCAAAAGAACTGGCCCGGGAAAATAAGGCGATGTTTATTATCAACGACGGTCCTCCGGGAATTGGCTGCACTGCCATTTCATCCATAACCGGAACCAGCTCAGTTTTACTGGTTATCGAGCCAACAGTTTCCGGCTTACACGATGCAAAACGTTTGGTGAAACTGGTTAATTCGTTCCAGGTTCCTATCTATGCCATCATCAACAAACACGACATAAATACCGAATTTACGGCAACTGTGGAGCACTACTTAAACAATAACAACATTCCACTCATCGGTAAAATTCCATTCTCAGAACTGTTTGTTGAATCGATGTTACACGAAAAATCGTTGGTAGAATATGCGCCGGATCATCCAATAAGTTTAAATTTAAAAACCATTTGGGAAAAGATCAGTGATAATTGAATTCAGAAACATGCTAACAATCTCTATTTTAACCGATAATACCGCCGGCGGGCAATTTCTGGCAGAGCACGGACTCTCCTACCTCGTTGAAATCGACGATGAAAAGATTTTGTTCGATACCGGTCATTCTGATGTGTTCTTGAAAAATGCTGAAAAACTAAAAATCGATATTGAAAAGGAGGTAAAAAAGGTAGTTCTGAGCCATGGCCACTGGGATCACGGAAACGGATTAAGGTTTCTGAAAAACCTTACGTTAATCACACATCCGGCCAGTTTTTCAAAACGTTACCGCAAAGCAGACCACACAACTGTTGGATTGGATCTGACCACAGAAGAGATTGAAAAACAGTTTACCCTTCAGGAAAGTAAAACCTCGCTGCAACTTACCAGGAACCTCTTCTTTCTGGGCGAAATTCCAAGAAATAATGATTTTGAGAGCCAGTCGACAAGCTTTGAATTTGCAGATGGATCGGATGATTTTATTCCTGATGATTCAGCTTTGGCCGCCATTATAAATGATGAAGTGGTTGTGATTACCGGATGCTCGCATTCAGGCATTTGTAATATTTGTGAACACGCTAAAAAAGTTACGGGAGTAGAAAAGATAAAAGCTGTAATCGGTGGTTTTCACCTGAAAAAGCAAGACAAACAAACTTTAAAAACCGTTGAATATTTCAGGCAAAATCAGGTGAAGAAACTTTTACCATCGCATTGCACAGCACTTCCGGCACTGGCACTTTTTCATTCATCATTTAAAATTGAGCAGGTAAAAACGGGAATGATCTTTCGATTTTAATAGGCCTGTTGAAATACAATCTCACTGATTCCGGCCACTTTTCTATTTTCCGGATCAACATAAATACGCACGGTCAATCTGCGATCAGTAACTTTCACCACTTTTTCCGATGTCCATTTTTGCTCCCCTGCTGCCAGGTTGTAAGTAGCGGCTTCAACTCCTTCTAATTCTATTTTTTGCCACGACGGCAGTTCTACGTCACCAACCTGCGCCCGCACCCGGTAAACACCGTTTCGCACATTAATTTCGTAGTCAAAATAATTTTTCGGATTGCGACATTCTGCTTTAGAGGTCCCGAATAATACTTTCTTTAAACGGGCATTTCCGTGTGTGCCTTTGGTGCAGAACATTACTTTATCCGCAGTATTCCAGTCGCCTAACTGCCAGCCCATTCCTGCATATTCTTCAAAAGCAAGCAGGTTCTTTCTGTTACCGTTAAACTGCGGCGGTTGAGCAAAATCCACTTTCCCGCGGGTAAACGATTTCGTAAAATTAAAAGTGTTTTTAAAGTACAATTCGTAAAGCTGCGGGAAAAAATTTACACAATTGGCGTATCGGTTTTTGTAATCAGGAATGGCATCACTTTGTACTACTGCCAACTGCAGATAACTCCAGTTTTCATCTCCCCAAATCGTTCCCAAAAGCTCTCCCTGTCTCACTTCCTGGTCTTCTTTTACCTGCACAGTATTCGCAAATAAATGATCGTAAACGTAATAAATTGATGGATTCGAGTTGCTCTGTAAAAGTATACAAGCCGCCATGCTATTGCGACCGTCCTTTTGGTCTTCTACCCAAATGACTTTACTATCTTCCATGGCAAGCAACCAATGTTTTTGAATTCCCCGGGCATCGGTTAATGCAATTCCAATTCCCTCGTTCGATTTCGCTGCACCACTGCTATTACAATCGTTACCCTGGTACGAAAACATATGATTATCCTCATTCAGATTCCAGTTAAAACCGTCATTATAACTCACCGGAAAACTAAACGAATCAAGAGATGTCATGTGTTTTTTGTTATCAGAAATACAAACCAGAGCATCCTTTTTTAATAATCCGTGCACCGCTTTATTCGAAGCCAGGTTTTTCACATTCCGGTTATCAGCAACAAAAACACGCACTAAATTTATACTAACGGGCAAACTTCGCCGGCTAACTTTCAGCTCAATCGTATCATTATCAACACTCAGCGTGTTATAGTGGTTTTTAATATCGAGCAAAACCACATCAGTGCCTTTAAACTGCACAGTGTCGCCGATATTCATATTGTAATAATTGCAGTTTCCCCATGTAAAATCGGGTTCGGTTAACGGCTGTGCCTGCCCCAAAAAACAAAACCAAAGAAGTATAAATATGCTAATTAGTTGTTTCACGCGTTAACTTTTAATCGAAGCCAGTTATCATTTGTATATCAAAACACTTCAAACCGGTTTTACCCTGAAAAGCAATTTAAGAATTCAGGAGCGAAAACCGCTCTTTAACAAAACTATTAATAAAAGTACTGTTTAGGAAATTATGATACACGAAAGCAACCTCTGCGAGTATTTTTCTGTCTTTATTAGAAAAACAGCTGAATTTAATCAGTTTTTAATAAGATTTAGGAATAAGCGTATTTAACATACACTTGTTTTTTAGTAATTTTGATAGCGTTCAGAAAACAATTGACCCTATGAATAGATCGCTACTTATTATCCTGTTATGTACTTTTACGGTTGTACAGAGCAATGCGCAGTCGGTTGGGCTTGTGCTTAGCGGCGGTGGCGCCAAGGGAATGGCCCATATTGGCGTGATCCGGGTCTTGGAAGAAAACAACATCCCAATCGACTATATTTCAGGAACTTCAATAGGTGCGATTGTTGGCGGTCTTTATGCTGCCGGTTATTCAACCGACGAGATGGAAGAACTTTTTAAGTCGGATGATTTCTATTTCTGGTCGACCGGAAAAATTCAACGCGAATACCGTTATTATTTTAAACGTCAGGAAGACGATCCGACATGGGTGCAACTGCGCGTAGCCAAAAAAGATGAAAAAGTTAAAATTCTGCCACCAACCAATATAATCCCCGGCGAACAGATGGATTTTGCTTTTATGGAATTAACAGCAGCAACCAGCGCCGCCTGTAATTACGATTTTAACCAGTTAATGGTGCCTTATTTTTGTATTGCCGCCGACGTAAACAACAGCAAGCCGCTGGTGTTGCGCGATGGTGATCTAGGAAATGCAATGCGGGCGTCAATGACAGTTCCTCTCTATTTTAAACCCATTGAAATTGATGGAAAATTGTTGTTCGACGGAGGTCTGCTGAACAACTTCCCTACCGACCACATGAAAGAGATTTTTAACCCGGATATTATTATCGGGCATAAAGTTGCCGACGATGTAAAAGCTGCCGACGCCGACGATGTTATGCGTCAAATCTCGAACATGGTTATGCGCCCAACTAATTTCGAAATTAAACCATCAGATGGAATTTTGCTGGAAACAAAATTTGAAAATGTTGGTCTACTCGATTTTAATAAAATTGATACGGTTTTGGCTCGCGGAGAACAAACTACACTGGCCAAAATAGATAGTATAAAACAACTGATAAAACGTCGTGTCCCCAAAGAAGAAGTTCAGGCAAAACGCGATAGTTTTAATGCTCGGAAACCGGAACTAAACTTTCAAAACATTCAGGTTGAAGGTGTTAGCGACCCCATGCAACGTCAATTTATCATCCAAAGTATTAAACACCGGAATAACGTTGTATCGTTATCCAGCTTAAAAACCGAGTATTTTAAACTCGTAGCCGATGAACAACTGAAGTCCATACAACCGATTACGCGCTACAATCCCGGCACCGGTTATTTCGACCTGCATTTAAAAGTAGAGCCTGAAAAACGCCTTGATTTGAGTATTGGCGGTAATATTTCTACTAAACCCATTAACCAGGGATTTGCTGCCATTAATTTCAGAAGTTACAACAGCAGAGCGTATTCGCTTCATTCGAACATTTATTTCGGACGATTTTACAGTTCATTTAAACTGGGTGGCCGCATCGATTATCCGACTGCGCTACCTTTCTACCTCGAGTCGTATTTAACTTTTAACCGGTGGGATTATTTTTCGTCGAGTACGGAGCTGATTTTTGAGGACGTACACACGCCATACATTATTAAAGATGAAACCAACTTCAGGCTGGAAACCGGTTTTCCGTTGGGCTTACACAGTAAAATTTATGCAGGATTGGCTTATTCGTCGGCAAGCAACGATTTTTACCAAACCGATGAATCGGAAGAAGGAAATACGCCCAACAATTCAAAATTCAATGCATTTGTATCGAAGATTGGTTTCGAGAATAACTCACTGAACTACAAGCAGTACGCAACAGAAGGCGCTCACCGTGGAATTGATGGCAGATTTGTAATTGGCGAAGAAAAATACACAGCAGGAAGTATTACCCCCTACTCTACAAAATTTTTCAATCACAATTATTTTCAGCTTCATGCCCACTCGTTACGCTATTTTTCGTTGGGTGAACATTTTGTGTTGGGTACACACCTCGAATCATTTTTAAGTTCAAAAGGCTTGTTTCAAACCTATCGATCAACGAAACTTTCGGCCCAGGGATTTACACCCTCGCCACATAGCAAGTCCCTGTTTATTAACGAATTTAATTCGAATAATTATTTGGCAGGAGGATTAAAAGCCATATTCAAATTCTCGCCCGATTGGCATCTTCGCGTTGAAGGATATGGATTTTGCCCCATTCACGAAGAGTTGGAACAACCGGATCTTACAGCTATTAAAAGTGATGATTTTATCAATAATTATTATCTACAGGGACTGGCGGCTTTGGTTTATCAAACCGGAATTGGCCCGGTGAGCCTCTCGTTTAACTATTACGAAAAGAGCAATACCAACCTTTACGTCACGCTGAATTTTGGATACATCTTATTCAACAAACGAGGTTTGTAAGTCAAGACATAGATTAACTACGAAGGTGATTTTCAATCCCTGAAGGTAGCTCAAACGACAGTTCAACTACCCCGCAAAATTTACCGTTTTCCATCCACGGCTTTTGGGTAATTACCTTTTTAATGCCATTCTTTTCGGTGGTGTATGTATTTTCTGTGGGCGTGGCCAGCATTTCGCGTAGTTTGCTTTTCGATGGTTCAGGATGACAATCCAACAGATTTGTTCCCATCAACTTCTCACCACCGTACTTTTCAAACTGACGAATGGAAAAATCATTCATATAAACAATTATCCCTTCAGTATCGCAAACCGTAATCGCTCCACCAAATCCATCCATCCAGTTTACGTCACAATCTTTCAGCGTCATTTCTTACGATAGCATTTTACCCATTCAACATCAAAGCTGGCTGATGAACCAGCCAATTTATCAATTACAAGACTTGAAGCATTTAACTCCAAAGGTTTATTTAAACCGCTGCTGTTCAGCTGAAGAACCTCCTGTTCATTGATCTTCCAGGTATAAGTTGCACCCGATTTCTCAAGCGAGAAAATATAAGCTCCTTTTTTCAGGTTATTGATTTCCAGTCCTTCCGAAGCAATTTTGCCACTTCCGTTCATGGTGTAAATTCCAAGAATATTTTTTGCTCCCATTTCAACCAGGTTTACACGCGGAACATTGCTGCCATTGGCAAGGAAAAATGAACTGGCCACCTGTTTTACCGGGTTAAAGAAAATCTTGGCTTCTACAATTCCGTCTTCGAATTGATAATGCTCACCCGAACTTATCATTCCCGAAGTGTAATCGAAATCAGCCTGTACAAAACCGGCAGGCATTTGCCAAACCATTCCTTCCTTGCTTTCTTTTTTCACCTGGATGCTCAGTTTATTTCCTGTCTGAATGTTGGCACCATTAGTGAAAACACTTAAGTCGCCTGGCATAGCGTAGTTTTGGCCCAAAGTTTTCGAAGCCGTTAACGAGCTTGTCATCCACTTGGCATCGTCCAGTTTTTTATCCGAAAATGAATCATCAAATACAACATCCCAGTTTTTGTAAAAATCAAAATCAGTGCTGTCTTTGTATTTGAAATATTTTACAAATTCCGGTTTCTTTTTGTCAGTTTCGTATTGCTTGAACTTCTCGGCGTCTTCAGTCTTTTCCCAGCGTTTTTTGTCTTCCAGCCACGCTTTTTGCTTTTTGTAGTCGTCCGATTCAATCAACTCTTTCAACTCGTTATATCGTTTTAAATCAAACGATTCTTTAACATCGAGGTAGTTTTTATAAAGTTTCGACTTCTCGTATTTCAGCACAAAAGTAACTACTGAATCGCTGGCTAATTTCTTGTAATCGGTGTATTTTTTGTAGGCTTCGCTTTTTTCAAACTTCTTCTTGTCTTTTAAAAAGGCAACCTTCTTTTTAAATTCTTCGGTGTTAACCTGTTCTTTTAATTCATTGTACCGAACAAGGTTGTGACTTCCGCTGATCTCGTGATACAACTTCAGTTTTTTTGATTTCTCGAACTTGAAATAGTTTACAACTGCCGAATCCTTGCTCAAGCGATTAAACTCTTTTTTCTTTTCGCTATCGCTTACTGCCGCCGTTTTTAACTCCTTATATTGCTTCATTTTGTCCGAAGCTTCAAAAGCCTTGTGTTGCTTCAGTTTTTCCGAACCTTCCAGCTCGTTATACGCTTTTATACCGGCCGATTTTTCAAGCTTTTTTAATTCTTTTAAATGCTTCTCTTCTGCCGATCCTTTAAAAACCTGAGCTTTAATTTCCTTTTTGTCCTTTTCAAAATCGCCGTCTTTCACATATTCTTCCAATGAATAAAAATCGGCAAGTTTCTGCGATTCTTTTTCTTTCTCATAACGAGTCAAATCAGCAGAACCTTCAACTTTGAAATAGTTCTTTATGCGCGACGCTTTTTGCAAACGTTGAAATTCTTTTAATTGCTTTTCCTCTTCGCTTCCTTTAAACGATTGTCCTTCAACCGCCTTCTTTTTCGAAGCAAATTCACTGGAAGTGACATATTTTTCCAACCCTAAAAATGCTTGCAGCTCTTCTGAATTTTCTGTTTTTAAAAACTCAGCGTAATCGTCGGCTAATTGCTTGCGCTTTTTCTCGATTACCTCAACCGACTTGATTTTGCCTGTAAGTTGCAGTGAAAAAATTTTAAATGACATCTGGTTTGCTATTAGATTCGTATTTCTATCAAAAATAAAAATTTAATGGGTTTTTTAGTATTAAAACGTAATATTCTGGGGATTTCTCCAAATTTTAGTCATTCTGTTTAACATATATAACGTTTTTAACAAAATCACAGATTAAAAACAAAAGCTTCGTTCTTAGATGTTTATATGTTTTCCGCGCTGCCATTGGTGTTCCATGTTATTTTAAATAGATTTGGTCGGATAATAAAAGCGAACATGATTAAACACTCGGAACTAATCCTGAATAACGATGGGAGTATTTTCCATTTACATTTAAAACCTGAAAATATTGGCAGGCAAATCATTCTTGTGGGCGATCCTGCCCGCGTTGATACCATTGCCGGTTTTTTCGACAAAATTGAATTCACGTTACAAAATCGTGAATTTAAAACGATAACAGGATTTTATAAGCAAAAGAAAATCTCCGTTATTTCAACCGGTATCGGTACCGACAATATAGATATTGTATTAAACGAACTGGATGCGCTGGCCAATATCGACCTGGAAACACGAAGCGTAAAAAAGGAACTGAGTTCGCTTGATATTGTTCGTATTGGCACGTCGGGAGGATTACAGACCGATCTTCCGGTAAACAGTTTTGTGGTTTCTGAAAAGTCGATTGGTTTCGACGGTTTGCTGAATTATTACGCCAACCGAGAGCAGGTTTCCGATATGGAGTTTGAAGCTGCTTTTCGCAAACACACACAATGGAGTGATTCGCTGGCAGCACCGTACACCGTTGATGCCGGACAAAATTTACTGGATAAATTTACGGATGAAAAGTTCAAGAAGGGCGTAACCATTTCAGCTCCGGGATTTTATGCTCCGCAAGGCCGTGAATTACGTTTGCCTTTGGCTTTCCCGCAATTGAACGAGTTGATTGAAACATTTTCGTACAAACATTTGCGCATTACCAATTTCGAGATGGAAAGCTCGGCTATTTACGGCCTGTCGAAATTAATGGGGCACAACGCGTTAACAGTATGTTTAATTATTGCCAACCGCGTAACGCTAACCGCCAATGAAAACTACCGCGACGAGATGAAAAAACTAATAAAAGCAGTACTCGATAACTTAAGTAATTAAGCATGAACCAGGAAAAACTTGATGCATTGATTACCCTCCTTGACGATCCTGACGCAACCGTTTTCCAAATGGTTCAGCAGGAATTGCTAAAAGAAGACGAAGAAATCATTCCGGCTTTGGAAAAAAAGTGGGAACAAAGTTTTGACGAGAACAGTCAGAGCCGCATTGAGAATATCATTCAAAGTCTTCAGTTTAAAAGAACGTTTAGCGGGTTAAAAAACTGGATCAATCAAACGCCGGGAACACAAGATCTTTTTGAAGGATTTTGTGCGGTGGACAAATTTCAGTACCCCGATTTGAATCCGTTAAACCTGACTTTAAAAATCGAGAACCTGCGTAAATCAATCTGGCTGGAACTGAATAATTCGTTGACACTGCTTGAAAAGACTACCATATTAAACCACTTCATTTTTAATTTGAATGGTTATTCGGTGAACTTGAGCAACCCCGATTCGCCACAAAATTGCTTTTTAAACCAGATACTGGACACCAAACGTGGCAATCCTGTTTCGATGAGTATTTTTTATACCATCATCGCACGCGCCATCGAACTCCCCGCTTATTTGGTTGATTTTCCAAAAAATCCGCTGGTGGCCATTGTTGATGCAGAACTGGCACAAAAAGTACACGGATCGACACGTGATACGGAGGTGCTTTTTTATATCAATCCTTCGAATAAAGGTTCGATTACCAGCCGCAAAGAAATTGATTACCACCTGAAAAGAAACGAATACCAACCGATAAGAGAATATGCCGAGCCAAAACCGGATGTTTTGTTTATACAACGTTTGGTAGAATCGATGCTTGAGGCGTATAATGCGGTTGGTTATACCGAAAAGGAAGAAAAGATAAAACAGTTGCTTAGTTTGTTTTAGTGTGAAGTCAAGCATACTTCTTCTGTTCGTCATGCTGAATTTATTTCAGCATCTTTCGAAGAACATTAGATTCCGAAACAAGTTCGGAATGACGTGCCCGATACTTAGTGGTTGACTTGACACTCGTGGCAAAATTTTAGGCATAAAAAAACTTCGACCATTTGGCCGAAGTTTTTTTTATAGCTAATAAAGTTGTATTTCTTACTTCGCGTAACTTACTGCACGGGTTTCCCTGATTACAGTAATCTTAATTTGTCCCGGATAAGTCATTTCATCCTGAATACGTTTCGAGATATCGTATGAAAGTTGTTCAGTATCCTGATCAGTTAATTTCTCAGAACCAACAATTACACGTAATTCTCTACCCGCCTGAATAGCGTATGTTTTCAATACTCCCGGATAAGAAAGTGCCAAATCTTCAAGGTCTTTCAATCGTTTAATGTACGACTCTACAACCTCACGACGGGCACCCGGACGAGCACCTGAAATAGCATCACAAACCTGAACGATCGGTGCAAACAATGATTGCATTTCCACTTCGTCGTGGTGAGCACCAATAGCGTTGCAAATATCCGGTTTCTCTTTGTATTTCTCGGCCAGTTTCATACCGAGAACTGCGTGTGGCAATTCCGGCTCGTCATCCGGCACTTTTCCAATATCGTGTAACAGTCCGGCGCGTTTTGCTTTTTTAGGATTTAATCCCAGCTCCGATGCCATTGTAGCACAAAGGTTAGCTACCTCACGCGAGTGCTGCAGCAGGTTTTGTCCGTACGACGAACGGTATTTCATTTTACCTACCAAACGAATCAACTCAGGGTGTAAACCATGAATTCCAAGGTCGATGGCAGTACGTTTACCGGTTTCAATTACTTCTTCGTCAACCTGTTTTTTCACTTTCTGCACCACTTCTTCAATACGTGCAGGGTGAATTCGACCGTCGGTTACCAGCTGGTGTAATGCCAGGCGGGCAATCTCGCGACGTACAGGATCGAAAGCTGAAAGCACAATCGCTTCCGGAGTATCGTCAACAACGATTTCAACACCGGTAGCTGCTTCAAGTGCACGAATGTTACGGCCTTCGCGACCAATAATTCGTCCTTTAATCTCGTCGCTTTCGATGTGAAAAATAGTAACAGCGTTTTCAATAGCCGTTTCAGTAGCCACACGTTGAATCGATTTTACAACGATCTTTTTGGCTTCCTTATTGGCTGTTTGTTTCGCCTCTTCCATTATTTCGTTAATGTATGCAACTGCCTCAGTTTTGGCTTCTTCTTGTAACGATTCTACCAACTGTTCTTTTGCATCATCAGCCGAAAGTCCTGAAATCTGCTCCAGTTTTTCAAGGTGCTGTTTGTGAACTTTGTCAAGCTCCTCCGATTTGTTTTCTACACGCTGTAATTGAGTGTTCAAATTCTCGCGAATAGCTTCCACTTCACGACGTGTATTTTCAAATTCCTTTGTTTTACGATTCAACTCATCGCGACGTTGATTTAACGTTGTCTCGCGTTGTTTGTAACGGTTTTCCTCTTTCGCCAGATGCGAATTCTTTTCGTTAATGTACTTTTCGTGTTCCGATTTTAACTGCAGAAACTTTTCTTTAGCCTGCAATATTTTATCTTTTTTAATCACTTCGGCCTCGGCTTTTCCTTCGCCAAGTATCCGATTCTTTTTCGCCTTCAGGGCCTTATCCCACACCAGATAAGCTAAAGCGCCTCCTACTATAAACCCTGCGGCTACTCCTATTATTATTTCCATACTTCAAATAATTAGTTACTAAAAAACCCGTAATAAACCAGGTCCTCGTTAGAACCGGCCTAATACGGGCTTTGATTATTTATGTATTCAGATTCTATTTCTCTTCCTTTTCCTTAAGAAAGTCGGAAATATCATCCTTTATATCCTTTATATCATCGACAAATTGAGAGTAATCGCGGCTTTGTTGCTCTTCAGTGTAACGTAGTGCCACCTGAAATGCGGTCATTGCCATAATATCCTGATTGTCGTTATCCTGAAACATCTTTCGAAATGACGAAATTGTTTCTTCAACAATCTTTGCAGCTTTTCGGTATCTCTCTTCTTCGTCGCGATTGATGTTTAGAGGGTAAACCCGTCCATCAATCTTAATATGTATTCTAAAGTCTTTATCTTTCAAAACATTACCTGTTTAGTAATGCGATACATTTATCAATCTCCCGTATCAAAAAATCAATTTTCTGTTTCGCTTCACCGTTTTCATCTCGTTCTGATAAAATCCGGTTGGCTACTTTCAGTTGCTCGTAACTCCGACCTAATTCGATCTTTTCATGCTCCATTAATTCAATTTCCTGCTTCAGGTTCTCTACCTGTTTACTCAGCATTTTATTTTTCTGTTCCAATTCGTTGTATTTTTCGAACAGTTGCTTTGTATTGCGCTTTAAATCATTAAGTAGCAAGTGATCCTCTTCGGTCATTTTAGCTGCATTTCGCGAACAAAGTTAACTTTTTTTCCTGATTGTAAAAGGAAATCAAATCGATTGCATTCTTTTTATGCTAACAAACCTATGTTAGTTGTTTTCTTATACTGAATAAAGATTCTTGGACAAAGTTGAAAACAAGACTTGCAGCCGTTATAAATTAATTAAATTTGGTGCCTCCAATTAACCCGGATAATTCATTTGATTCTAGCAACAAACATGATTCTCCGGGTTAATCCCGACTTAGTTGAGTCCATTTTTGAGTATCGAAAATGCACACGAAACATTGTCGCATTGAACTGTTTGGTGAGTGGAGATAAATAATACGGATTAAACAACGATGAGAACATTTTTTACACCTCTTTTTCTTTTTTTAGCCTTGTTTGGAATGGCGCAACAACGCTATTACACCGATCCGGTGAAGATTCCGTTGCTGCTAAGCGGAAGTTTTGCCGAGCTGCGCAGCAATCATTTTCATTCGGGCATCGACATAAAAACACAGGGCACAACAGGCCTGCCGGTTTATGCTGTTGCCGATGGATATATTTCGCGGATTGCTGTTTCGCCAACGGGTTACGGGCACGCGCTTTATATCAATCACCCAAACGGTACCACTAGCGTTTACGGGCATTTAAATTCATTTAGTACTGAAATTGAGAAATATGTAAAAGACAAACAATACGAGCAACATTCTTTTCGGGTCGACCTCCAAATTCCGTCCTACCTATTTCCTGTAAAGCAGGACGAAGTAATTGCCAAAAGCGGTAATAGTGGAAGTTCGGGCGGGCCGCATCTGCATTTCGAGATTCGGGACACACCAACGGAAGAGCCGCTAAATCCTTTAAATTTCGGTTTTCCGGTGAAGGACGATATCGCTCCAAAGATATTTTCCGTGTTGTTGGTTCCGCTTTCCGACAGTGCACACGTGGCTTATTCTGCAACTCCCAAAAGTTATCCGGTGGTTTTTTACGATGGCAAATACCACCTTAAGAATAATCCAACCATTCCGGTTTGGGGAGAGATAGGCGTTGCCGTGCAAACGAACGACTATTTTAACGACACTTATAATAAGTGCGGTATAAACCTGCTACGTATGTCGTTGAATAATGAGGAGCAGTTCTCGTTTACACTCAATCGTTTTTCGTTTAGCGACACGCGTTATTTGAACAGCCATATTGTTTACGGCCAATATAAAACTGAAAAACGCCGTTATATTAAAACATGGATCGATCCTGGTAATAAACTGCCAATTTATACGCACAACGGCTCAGAAGGACACATTATTCCAAATAATGAGCAAAACGGATCTATTGAAATAGTACTGCAGGATTCGTATAAAAACACGTCAATACTTGACTTTTCGATTGTTGGAAAAAAAGCTGCCGTTGCGCATGATTCGATTAAAGGTGAGCTATTTGCTTACAACAAAACCAACATTTTTAGCAACGATTCTGTACGAATAGAAATTCCTGCGGGAGCTTTGTACTCCGATTTTCGTTTCGAATACCGTACCGAACCGGCTTCCGACCAGTTTTATTCCGATTATTATTTCCTCCACAACAATACGGTTCCATTGCATACAAATGCAACAATTGCTTTGCGCACAAAAGGGCTACCGGAGAACTTACAGTCGAAAGTTATTATGGCCTACGTTCATCCGGTAACCGGAGAATTCAGTGTTGCAGGCGGCCGTTACGAAAACGGCTGGGTAACAACAGAAACGCGTAATCTGGGTGTTTACGCCGTTACTGTCGACACGATTCCTCCGGAAATAACGCCTTTAAGTATTGCGGACAATAAACTAACGGAGTCGAGCCGGATTCGTTTTAAAATCAAGGATGATCTTGCGGGCATAAAAACCATTGAAGGTTTACTTGACGGGAAATGGGCACTTTTTGAATATGATCCGAAAACAGCAACAATTACCCATTATTTCGACAAGGAGCGTTTTGAGTTGGGTAAAAACCACACCTTCAAATTAACAATTACCGACTATCGAAATAACAATGCAGTTTATGAAACTCACTTTTGGAAGTGATAAAATGATCAGATTATGAAAAATTCCGGGGAGAGTAAAAATACAATTAAGGCCATTGGAATGATGTCGGGCACCTCGCTTGACGGATTAGACATTGCCGCTGTTGAATTCGAAGAGCACAACAATAAATGGTCATTTAAGTTACAGGAAGCCGAGACTATTTCGTACACTGCAGAGTGGAAAGAACGACTAGAAACGGCACATACACTTTCCGGAACTGACCTAACAAAACTAAACGCAGAATACGGATTATTCCTTGGCGAACAAGCCCGTCACTTTATCGACAAAACAAAATTCGCAGCAGACCTGATTGCCTCACACGGCCACACCGTTTTTCATCAACCTGAAAATGGTTTCACCCTTCAAATAGGTAGTGGAGCCCACCTCTCTGCAAAAAGTGATTGCCTTACAATTTGCGATTTCAGAACCGGTGATGTGGTTTTAGGTGGCCAGGGAGCACCGCTAGTACCGATTGGCGACAGCCTGCTTTTTTCGGAATACGATTACTGTCTTAACCTGGGTGGTTTTGCCAATATTTCATACGATAAAAATGGAACACGTTTGGCTTTCGATAATTGCCCGGTGAACATTGTTTTAAATCCGCTGGCTGAAGAATTTAGTCTGCCTTACGATAAAAACGGCGATCTGGGACGTAATGGAAAAGTTGATGAAACGCTGCTGAAAAAATTAAATGCACTCTCCTACTACCACCAGCAGCCACCAAAATCGTTGGGACGCGAATGGATCGAAGCTGAGTTTCTGCCAATTTTGAATGAAACAGATTTGAACACACGTGATAAGATGCGCACCATTTACGAGCATATTGGTATGCAAATCACAAAAGATTTGTCGGGCAAAGGAAAAATGTTGGTAACTGGCGGCGGCGCCTTTAACGCCTTTTTAATTGAAAGGATGCAGGCATTAACAACAATTGAAATAGTTCTTCCCGAAGCGGATCTCATTGATTACAAAGAGGCCATCGTATTTGCATTTATGGGCGTGCTTCGCCTGAAAGAGCAGGTAAACTGTCTGGCATCGGTAACCGGGGCACGAAAAGACAGTTGCGGCGGTGTGATCTTTTTGCCTTAAGTCCGGCTTCATCACAAGCTTTACATATTCTACAACAGGGAAGTTCATTTTCAGACAAATATCATTCTTCGCTATTCCCATTCCTCCTAACTTGCCCTTGAACTTAAAACTTTGAACATGAACTCAGATCCTGCAAAAAGAATTTTCGATATTCAGCAATTTGGCGAATTTGGCGGCGTAAACCCATCAATAACCGATTCATCAACTTACACTTTTCTGGAAGGCGAAACCATGGAAGAGACATTTCTCGGCCACATGGAAGGTTGTTTTTTATACTCGCGCCACTGGAATCCGAGCAATAAATACCTGGCCGATGCGCTAGCCGCAATGGAAGGCACCGAATCGGCATGGATCACATCATCAGGAATGGCTGCCATCACCTGTTCCATCTTACAACTTTGCAAGTCGGGCGACCACATTATAACCAGCGTAACCACTTACGGCGGCACTTATGCGTTTTTGAAAAACTGGCTTCCCAAATACAACATTGAGGTTTCGTTTGTCGACATTACCAACCTTGAGCAGGTGAAAAATGCTTTACGCCCTAACACCAAAATCATTTACACCGAAATGGTAACCAATCCGCTGCTTCAGGTTTCGGATATTCCTGAATTGGCTAAAATTGCCCACGACCATCAGGCAAAAATAATGGTCGACAATACTTTTACTCCCATGATATTTTCGCCGGCTCAATTGGGCGCCGACTTTGTGGTGTACAGCATGACCAAATTCATAAACGGCAAAAACGATTGTGTGGCCGGTGCAATTTGCGGCTCGAACGAATTTATCAGCCAGCTGTCGAATGTAAACGACGGCACGGCAATGTTACTGGGGCCTGTCCTCGATCCTTTGCGTTCGTCGAGCATATTAAAGAATCTGCACACCCTGCACCTTCGTATGAAACAGCACAGCAAAAACGCCTTATATGTAGCCACAAAACTCAAAGAACTGGGAGTAACAGTTAAATACACAGGCCTTTCTGATCATCCGCAATATAAACTGCATACCCGCTTAATGAACAAAGAATACGGTTACGGAGGAATGTTATCGATCGATCTGGAAACCGAAAAACACGCCAATGAAGTGATGTTTAAAATGCAAGAGGCCAACATTGGCTATCTGGCGGTTTCGCTCGGATATTTCCGCACGCTGTTTAGCTGCTCGGGGCACAGCACATCATCAGAAATTCCTGCCGAGGTTCAAAAAGAAATGGGATTGTCTGACGGTTTGGTACGTTTTTCTGTTGGTTTAGACAACGATATCGAGGAGATTTTTAAACGCATAAAAAGTTGCCTGTAATACGAGGTAAAAATCATTAGCCAATTTTTTCATTTCATTATCTTTGCCTCATTGATTGAAATAAAACAGACTTAAAAATGAGGAAGATTAGGGTTGTAGGAATGCTTGTTCTGGCATTCATTCTTTTAAATCAGCAGACATCAAATGCTTGTACAAATTTTTTAATTTCAAAAGGCGCTACTATCGACGGATCAACGATGATCACATACGCGGCCGATTCGCACACGCTATACGGCGAGTTGTATCATCAACCGGCAGCCGATCACCCCGAAGGTGCCATGCGTAAGATTTACGAATGGGACACCGGCATTTATTTGGGTGAAATTCCGCAACCGGCGCATACATATGGTGTAATTGGCAATATGAACGAATTTCAATTGGCCATTTCGGAAACTACTTTTGGTGGACGTAGCGAGTTATCGAGCCAGCCGGGTGCTATTATGGATTACGGCAGTTTGATTTATGTAACCTTGCAGCGCGCCAAAACAGCCCGCGAAGCCATTGAGGTGATGACCAGTCTTGTTGAAGAATTTGGTTATTACAGCTCGGGCGAATCGTTTTCAATTGCCGATCCTGAAGAAGTGTGGATTTTGGAAATGATCGGTAAAGGACAAGGCGAAAAAGGCGCCGTTTGGGTGGCACAACGTATTCCCGACGGTTTTATAAGCGGACACGCCAACCAGGCCCGCATTACAACTTTCCCTTTAAACGACTCAAAAAACTGCCTGTATTCTAAAGATGTAATTTCGTTTGCCCGCGAAAAAGGTTGGTTCATGGGCACCAATAAAGATTTTAGTTTTTCTGATGTTTATGCACCGGTTGATTTTGGTGCCGCACGTTTTTGCGATGCCCGTGTTTGGGCCGGTTTTAACAAAGTTGTTGGCGGAATGGATGAATACACCGAGTATGCAAAAGGAAATGTAGAGCAAGGTGGCGAAAATGATTTCGCAACAAACCGTTTGCCGTTGTGGGTAAAACCCGATAAACAACTAAGCGTTCAGGATGTGATGGAAATGATGCGCGATCACTTTGAAGGAACAGAACTGGATATGACACAAGATTTGGGAGCCGGACCTTACGGACTACCCTACCGCTGGCGCGGACTAACATGGGAAGTTGATTCCGTTGAATACTGCAACGAACGTGCAATTTCGACACAACAAACCGGGTTTTCGTTTGTAGCTCAATGCCGCAATTGGTTGCCCGATCCAATTGGAGGAATCCTGTGGTTTGGCGTTGACGATACTTATTCAACCTGTTACGCCCCCATGTATTGCGGGATCACTGAAATTCCCGAGTGTTTTGCAGTGGGCAACGGCGATTTGCTAACTTACAGCGAAACATCAGCTTTCTGGACTTTCAGCCAGGTGGCCAACTACGCCTACCTGCGTTACAACGATATGATTAAGGATGTAAAAATCGTTCAGCGTCAACTGGAAGATAAGTTTGTGGCTTTTGTTCCCGTAGTTGATCAGGCTGCCGAAACCTTGTACAACACTACAAACGAAGCTCAGGCACGAAAATTTATTACTGAATTTTCGGTTAACGAAGCCGAAGGTATGACAGAACGATGGAAAGAACTTTATCATTACCTGGTTGTTAAATACACCGACGGAAACATAAAACGCGAAAGTAACGGCGAGTTTGTACGCACCGAAACAGGTATGCCTGCAACGCCTATTTTTGCAGGGTATCCGGAGTGGTGGTACAAGGCTGTTGTAAACGCTACCGGCGACCATTTTAAAGTAAAAGGCAACAGCCATTAAAAGAAAAGTGTGTTTTCGGACTGAAAACCAATCAAATAATTGAAAATAAAGGGCGAAAGTGTTTGAGGAATTGAAAAAAACACTATTTTTGCAGCCGATTTAATGCAATCTCTGTTTTGCAACGACGCGGAATACATTGCCAACTTATTAAAAATTAAGAAAATGGACTTAGTTAAATTAGTAGAAAAAGAATTTGAGGTGGAAGTTAACCACCCAAAGTTCAGTGCAGGTGATACCATCACTGTTAGCTACAAAATTAAAGAGGGTAACAAAGAAAGGATTCAGAAATTCCGTGGTGTTGTTATCCAGGTACGCGGAAGAGGAAACACCAGAACTTTTACTATTCGTAAAATGTCAGGAAACATTGGTGTTGAGAGAATCTTCCCAATTAGCTCTCCTTTCATCGAGAGTATTGAATTGAACAAACGTGGTAGCGTTCGTCGTAAGCGTATCTTCTACTTACGCGGCTTAACAGGTAAAAAAGCCCGTATCAAAGAAAAAAGATTCTAAGAATTGCATCGCAATACTGAAAAGGTCTCCGTTTAGGAGGCCTTTTTTTGTGCTTTCCCCTCTCCTGAAATGCATAAATCAAATTCATAGAATACTTCAGTCATAATTACTCGAATAGTGAAATAAAAGATGCACTCGTAAATCCGGTGAATTACGATTGTAACTGTATATTTTTATAATTGCTGCCGCAGGCCTTCATTTTTGTCTTGACACAAAAACGAAGAAAAAAAGTCAAGACTGCTTTTGGCCCTTCCCCTGCGTTTTCATAAAACCTAAGTTCGGACGGGTGATCTCCTCGATTCCTCGGAGCTTCCCGCTCTCACTAAGGTTTCATTTCAACTCCGGGCAACGACCAAAAGAGGCCGGATCCACTTATGCATTGCTCGTAGAACTGATAAGTAACCTCGAAGCTTCGGCCTCGGCCGGTGAGCCGGAAAACAAGCAGTGTCAGTGTTAAAAAATTACTGATGTTTGAGGAGGCACGACGAGTTTCAGGAATTTTAGCTGGCATTGCGTAGCTTTTCCGAGGGAAGCGGGCGCAGCCTTGAGTTTTTTGTTTACTTATTGTCTCAAGACAAAAAAGTAAAATCCGCCTGATAAGGCAAAAAGCAAAGTAACATCGGCAGCATTATACAGATGCTCAAAAATTTTCTCCTTGATTTGCCAATATGATATCAAAGAGCTATTCGGGTAGTTCCGCTTCTCCTAAAAAATTCATAACTTCAAACTGTAATCAATTATTCGATGAACCTACCAATACCATAGGTCATTGAACAATATGTACATCAACTGACTTTCACATCGTAGTAAATGAATCATTTTAACATACAAATACCAGTTCTATGAAATTCTTAACATCCTTTATTCTGCTGATGTTCGTTGTTACAACCTTTGCCAGTGCGCAAGGAACACGATTACTTCGTCAGCCCACAATTTCTGCAGAAAGTATTGTTTTTGTTTATGCCAACGACCTCTGGAAGGTTGACCGTAACGGAGGCGATGCCATTCGTTTAACCACCAACGAAGGTCAGGAATCGAATCCTCATTTTTCGAACGATGAAAAATGGATTGCCTTTTCGGCGCAGTACGATGGCAATACCGACGTGTACGTAATTCCTGCCGAAGGAGGATCGCCAAAACGATTAACCTGGCATCCCGACGCCGATGTTGTTCAGGGCTGGACACCCGACGGAAAAGTTATGTTTCGCTCGGGAAGAGAAGCACGCCCAACACAAACAAGCAAGTTCTTTACCGTATCGATGCAAGGCGGATTGCCAAAAGCACTTGATATTCCGCGCGCCGCATTTGGCGAACTTTCTCCTGACGGAAAACAGATCGCCTACATTCCCATTACTTTTTGGGACCCTGAGTGGCGCAACTATCGTGGCGGACAGGCAATGCCCGTATGGATCGTGGATATGAAAACCAAGGAGCTCATTCGTACTCCGCAACCAACAAAAGAACGCCACCTCGATCCAGTGTGGTTCAAAAACAAAGTTTTCTACTTGTCGGAGCGAGATTACGCCAGCAATATCTGGTCGTTCGATCCGAAAACGAAAGCAGAACAGCAACTCACCCATCAGGCACAATTCGATATTAAAAGCCTCGATGCCTGCAAAGATGCCATTGTTTACGAATGTGGTGGCTACCTGCATTTGCTAAATCCGGAAAACGGCGATGACAAACAACTTGCGATCAATGTAAAAGGCGATATGAACTTTGCCCGCGAACGCTGGGAATCGGTTTCTGCCGGAAATCTCACCAATCCAAATATTTCGCCAAATGGCAAACGAGCAGTGTTTGAGTACCGTGGCGAAATCTTTACCGTGCCAAAAGAAAAAGGTACATGGAGAAACATTACCAACACATCGGGAGTGGCCGACCGCTACCCGGTTTGGTCACCTGAAGGAGATAAAATTGCCTGGTTTAACGACGCCGGCAATGAATATAAACTGGTTGTAGCCGATCAGTTTGGTCAGAACCAAAAGACATATGCACTTGAAAATCCTACCTTCTATTTCCGCCCCGAGTGGTCGCCCGATGGAAAAAGAATAACCTACACCGATACCGATTACAATATTTGGGTAGTCGAACTCGAATCGGGAGTGGTTACAAAAGTAGGCACCGATATTTTTGCACATCCAAACCGGGAAATGCAACCAGTTTGGTCGCCCGACAGTAAATGGATTGCGTATGCTCGCCAACTGAACAGTAGTTTTAAAGCCATTTTCGTGTACAATGTAGAAACGAAGCAAACGCTTCAGCTAACCGATGGAATGGCCGATGTGTTAACACCGGCGTGGGATGCGAGCGGTAAATACATGTACATCCTGGCCAGTACAAATTATGGTTTGGCAACCGGCTGGCTCGATATGAGTTCTTACGATCCGGATGTTACAAGAAGTTTGTATTGCATCGTTTTATCGAAATATGAAGCCTCGCCTATTCTGCCAACCAGCGACGACGAAGAAGTAAAAAAAGAAGACGAGGAAAAGGAGAATGGTGAAAAAGAAGAGGAAAAAGAGGATGAGATAACGGTTTCCATCGATATGGATGGAATCTCGGAGCGAATTGTTGCACTGAACATGCCCGCCCGAAATTATATGGGGCTGGTTCAAGGTCCCGAGAAAACTGTGTTTGTAGCCGAGTCTGTTCCTAACCAAAGTGGTTTAACCATTCATAAATACGAAGCAAAAGACAACAAAGCCGAAGAGTTTTTAACCGGTGTTAGAAATATGGTAACGTCTGCCGACCGAAAAAATGTTCTTTATCGCAAAGGCAGTTCGTGGGCGATTGCAGACACCGGTGGTAAACCCAAAAACGGCGACGGAAACCTGAAAACGGATATGAAGATCAAGATCGTTCCGTCGGAAGAATACCAGCAAATGTTTGATGATTCGTGGCGTTTTATGCGTGATTTCCTTTATGTTGACAATGTGCATGGTGCACCCTGGGACAAAATTTACGACTGGTATTCGCCAATGGTAAAACATGCCCGCCACCGCACCGATATGAACTACATTATCGACATGATCAGCGGCGAAGTAGCGATCGGTCACTCGTATGTTGCAGGTGGCGATATGCCCGATATCGACAGGGTACCAATTGGGCTGCTCGGCTGCAATTTAGTGGAAGAAAACGGTTACTACAAAATTGCAAAAATATACAATGGAGAAAGCTGGAACCCGGATTTTAAAGCACCGCTGGCTGCTCCGGGACTTGATGTAAAAGAAGGTGATTACCTACTTACCGTAAATGGCGAGGAAGTGAAAGCACCAATTAATCCTTACAGTCTTTTCGAACAAACATCGGGGCGCCAAACGCTAATTAAAGTGGGCGCTACAACTTCGATTGACGATGCCAGAGAAATTACCGTTGAGCCGGTTTCAAGCGAACGCAACCTGCGCTCCATAGCTTGGATTGAAGACAACCGCCGAAAAGTAGATGAATTGTCGGGCGGAAAGCTGGCTTACGTTTATTTGCCAAATACCGGAGGTGGTGGTTTTGCCTCGTTTAACCGCTACTACTTTGCACAGCAGGACAAAAAAGGTGTTGTGCTCGACGAGCGTAACAACGGCGGTGGTTCGGCAGCCGATTACATGATCGATGTAATGAGCCGCACACTGCTTGGTTATTTCAATAGCAAAGCAAACGATAACCGTCCGTGGACAACTCCGATGGCTGGTATTTGGGGACCGAAAGTGATGATCATTAACGAACGTGCCGGCTCGGGTGGCGACCTGTTACCGTACATGTTCAAAGAAAAAGATCTTGGGCCGTTAATTGGTACCAGAACCTGGGGAGGACTAGTTGGCACCTGGGATACACCGCCGCTGATTGATGGCGGACGCATTGTAGCACCACGTGGCGGTTTCTTTGATGTTAATGGCGAATGGGCCGTTGAAGGAGAAGGAATTGCTCCCGACATTGAAGTAATTCAGGAACCAAAACTTATTTTGCAGGGTCGCGACCCACAATTGGAAAAGGCTGTGGAAGTTGCCCTTGACAAGCTAAAAGGAAATGAATTTCAGCTAAAACCTGAACCGGCTGCACCGGTTAGATGGAAACGCCCTGATGGTTTTAAAGCCAACTAAATGGCATAAAAAAGCCCCGTTCTTCGTAATAAGAACGGGGCTCTTTATTTTCATTTAATACCCTTCCTCTTATCCTTCCCTGCACGCAAGGAAGGACGATTGGACAGTGGTTGTTCACATCCATGCATCAATTTATTTAAATCGTAGTTACCTGTGGAGGCTGATCGTCTTTCCCTTCAGAGAAGGGAGAGATAAGAGTGAGGGTAAGGTATTTAGAAATTAGTTCTGACTTCTTTATAGATTAATCAACCGCCTGATCGTTTAACCTTATAACCATCAGCTTTTAGCAGCTCAATAATTCGCTGGCAGAAATCGCCCTGAATAAGGATCTCTCCATCTTTAACAGTTCCGCCAACTCCACATTTCGATTTGAGTTTTTTACCCAGCTCTTTCAAATCATCGTCGGAACCAACAAATCCGGTTACCAGCGTTACCGCTTTTCCTTTTCGCTTTTTCTTATCCAACATAACCCGCAAATCTTGCTGGTTGGCAGGCAAAGTGTTCTCATCGTCCTGTTCATCTTTATCGTAGTTAAAATCAGGATTCGTAGAAAACACAACTCCTAATCGTTCTTTCCAGTCATTATTCGACATATTACCTCCAAATTACTATTAAACTTCCTGTAAAATAAGCCATCACCCAAAATCCGTATGCGGCTTTCGTATAAATGATATGATTTTTACGTGCCCTGCAATCGCGACCATCTGTAATATACTTTTTCCAACTCCATATAGTATCCACCAACATTACAACAAACGCTGTTGCTCCAAGAAAACCGTGCAAGGTAAATGGATTACCTTTCGATCCCAACATCATTAAACCAATGGCAACCATATCCAGCACCACACCTATCGATAAAAATGCTACCGCAAGTCGTCCAACAATTTTAAATCGTACCAACGAAATGCTTCCAATACCGTAGGCCAAAAATGAAAGAGTAATAACAAAAGCTCCAACAATTGCTAAAGGATTCATTATAATCGGTTATTATGAGTTGTAAAGTTAATTATATCTAGTTACTATTTAACCTAACATATAAATAGTACACGTGTTCAGCTTTAATCAAATTTTAAACGGCCGTTTGTATCACGTTTACTCAGCAGCAGGTTTTTTGTCTTGCCACTTTTAGTTACCTGCACAATATTGCTTTGGTCGCTAAACACATCGGTTAGCAAATTACAGTTTACCTCAATGTCGTTCAAATCGGCAATATTATCAATTTCCAAATACGTCCAAACCACATCTTTCTCCATCTCCTTCCCTACAAATGCGGGCTCAACATCTTTTTCGTTTACCTTAAAACGAATACTCTTTTTTAAATAATCGTAAATGTATTCGTCGGTGTGCGCATCTTCCTTCGCTTCGCCAATGTACAGTTTACTGTGCCCTTCTTCCGACAATCCCTCGATCAGATCGTCGACAAAAATCTTTACCGAAATTTCAAGTGACTGACTTTGCTCGTTGAAATTAACCTGGCAAATACTCACATAAAAAGGATGTGCGTTTGAAAAAAACACCCCTAAAAAAAGAAACAAAACCGGTAGAATTAATTTTTTACTTATTTTCATGCCCTTCAAATTATAGGGCAAAAGTAAAAATTTTATGAGTTTATTCGAGATGTACCTCAAATTGGGGTTCAAACACATTATTGACATTCATGGTTACGACCACATTGTTTTTGTTTTGGCGTTATGTGCCGGATACAATTTAACCCAGTTTAAAAAGATTTTTATTCTGATTACGGCTTTCACCATTGGCCACTCTATTACACTTGCTCTATCTACCTTAAAGGTGGTAAATGTTTCGTCCGATTTAATTGAATTCCTGATACCGGCCACCATTTGTGTAACGGCCATTGCTAATATTTTACCGTTTAAAGCCAAAAACAACCGGGTAGTTTATGTGCTCACCTTGTTTTTCGGTCTAATACACGGATTGGGATTTTCGAACTACCTGAAAGAATTACTCGGACGAGAATCGAATATTTTAACCCCACTACTGGCCTTTAACATTGGCCTCGAGCTTGGTCAACTATTAATACTTGCCATTTATTTTGCGCTGCTTTTTATTAGCGTTCAACTGTTTAGGTTAAGAAACGATTTCTGGCGCATTTTTGTATCGGGAATGGCATTCGGTATTTCAGTAATCTTAATGATAGACAAAGCACCGGCTGTTTTTTAGACTTTCGCTGTGTAACAAATCTAAAGCCATTACAAGCTTTTGTAAACAATTTGGATTTTTTATAGTAGAAATTACAATAAGTTAAAAGTATTGTTACTTTTGCTCACCTATCATTTTGGCATCGATATTAGACATTTTACAACATAATGAAAAAATTAGCACTTTTTATTACCTTTTTCGTATCGGCCTGTGCTGTTTCGTTGGCACAGGAGAACATTAACCTGAATAAGTTCAGGCAGTTAAAACAAGAGTTAGCAACGCCAAATGTTTACCGTACCGCATCGGGAGCTCCGGGGCACGAGTACTGGCAACAAAAGGCAGATTACAAAATGAGCATCAGGCTGGACGACGAAACCCAGCGAATTTATGGCGAAGAAACCATTACTTACCACAACCAGTCGCCCGACATTTTGAAATATTTATGGTTACAACTCGACCAGAATATGCGTGCAAAAGATTCGGACACTTACAAAACAATGACTTCAGGATTGAATCAACGTGTTTCATTTGGTCAGTTGAAACGCATGATGTACGATTTTGATGGTGGTTTTAAACTGGATTACGTGCAAGATGCCGATGGTAACGATTTGCCGGCAACCATTAACAAAACCATGATGCGCGTTGATTTGCCGGAAACATTAAAACCGGGTGAATCATTCACGTTTAAAGTAAAATGGTGGTACAACATTAACGATCGCCTTACTGATGGTGGCCGCTCGGGTTACGAGTATTTTAAAGACGAAGACAACTACATTTATACCATTGCACAGTTTTACCCACGTATGGCCGTTTATAACGAAGTGGAAGGCTGGCAACACAAACAATTCCTTGGAACTGGCGAATTCACACTGCCGTTTGGCGACTTTGAAGTAAGCCTTACCGTTCCTGCCGACCACGTTGTTGGAGCAACCGGAGTTCTTCAGAACACCGACGAAGTGTTGACTAAGGAGCAAATGGATCGTTTTGAAAAAGCAAAAGCCGATACTGAAGATCCTGTATTCATCGTATCGCAGGAAGATGCAGAGAAAGCCGAGAAAGGAAAAGTAAAGGAAGAAAAAACATGGGTATTTAAAGCCGAAAATGTGCGCGACTTTGCGTTTGCCAGCTCGCGTAAATTTATCTGGGATGCAATGGCCGTTAAATTTGGCGATCGCACCGTAATGGCTATGTCGTACTACCCAAAAGAAGGTAACCCGCTGTGGGAGCAATACTCAACACGCGTGGTGGCTCATACTGTTAAAACATATTCGAAATTCACTTTCGATTACCCTTACCCGATAGCTATTTCGGTACATACCGACCGCATTGGAATGGAATACCCAATGATTTGCTTTAACGGTGGCCGCCCCGAAAGCGACGGCACTTACAGCAAACGCACTAAATACGGAATGATCGGTGTTATCATTCACGAAGTGGGACACAACTTCTTCCCAATGATCGTAAACTCCGACGAACGCCAGTGGACCTGGATGGACGAAGGATTAAATACTTTCGTACAATTCTTAACCGAACAGGAATGGGAACCCGATTACCCATCGTCGCGCGGAATACCGGCCAATATTGTTCCTTACATGAGTGGCGATACCAAATTTATTTCGCCGGTAATGACCAACTCCGAATCGGTTTGGAGTCTTGGTAGCAACGCTTACGCCAAGCCAAGTACAGCACTTAACATTTTGCGCGAAACGGTTATGGGCCGCGAATTGTTCGACTATGCTTTTAAAGAATATGCACAACGCTGGATGTTTAAACACCCTACCCCTGCCGATTTCTTCCGCACCATGGAAGATGCTTCGGGAGTTGATTTAGACTGGTTCTGGCGCGGGTGGTTCTTTACCACCGACCACTGCGATATTTCGATGGAAAACGTAAAATGGTACCAGGCCAACACTCAGGATCCTGAGGTGGAAAAACCATTACAGAAAGCCACTGACGAAGAAGCCGGTATTTCAATTACTACTATGCGAAACAAAGCATTTGCCGAAGAAACTTACCGTGCTAAAAATCCGGAAGCTGCCGATTTCTATACTACTTACGACCAGTACAAAGTAACCAAAGAGGACAAAGAGGAATACGACAAGTTTGTAAAAAGCCTTAGCGATGACGAAAAAGAATTGTTGGGTGCCAACCTGAACTTCTACCAGATCGACTTTAAAAACCTTGGCGGACTGGTAATGCCGGTGATCCTGAAATTCGAATTCACCGACGGAACAGAAGATGTTCAGTATATTCCTGCCGAGATTTGGAGGAAAAACAACGAAGAGGTATCGAAAGTATTCATGTTTAGCAAAGAGGTAGAGCAAATTATTCTCGACCCTTACCGCGAAACTGCCGACACCGATTTAAACAACAACTACTGGCCTGAGAAAAAGCAGCCAACTCGTTTCGAACTGTATAAATCGAGATTTGGTGGTGGCCGATTCCCCGGTGGTGGCGAAAACCCCATGCAAAAAGCAGCAAAAAAATAGCCTAACCGCGATTTAAATAAATCAAAAAGGAAGCACTCGATTTCGGGTTTGCTTCCTTTTTTTGTTTTGCACCGTGGCTTTAGCCTGGTGTAAAAGTTGCAATGCTACAAAAGGGCTTTAGCCTTGAAATACCTAATTAAAGGCTAAAGCCTGTATACTTTCAATCCGCAATCACCGCCCTAAAGGACGGTGCAAAAGAAACCCAGGCTGCACTGTCCCTTTGGCGAAGAGGAGACTAAAGGGGGATTGATTAGATTGCTTCTCTCGTTCCTCGCTCGCAATGACAAAATTTGATCATATATCCGGCAGCGGACAATGAACTAAATAGTTCCGGTACGATAGTTTGATGTCCGCTGCCCTATTACCAGAACTAGCTTGTCATTACGAGCGTAGCGAAGTAATCTAATCCTCCGCCCGTCTACCGACTGCCACCTTCTCGATGCTGCTATTCGGAATGGCTCTTTTCAGAAAGGAGGATGGGTGCAAAAAAGGGATGTATATTTGAGAACTTATCATGCCCCCGTTAAAAACACAGACGGCTTTTGCCCAAAGTATTATTCCCGTTTTTACAGCTTATGTTTATAGCAAAAGAATTTTATTAATTTTAATGACATATTATGATAACGATTCTTGCACACCAGATAGAACGGTATATGATCAATAATCAATATGGATATAATAGATGTATAATCAATATTAACCTTGCATATACTTAGCATTAATATTAAAACTATATGAATAAACTAAAACCTTTCTATATTATTTGGATCATTTTCGGAATGGCAATATACTTTTCCTTTTTTCAAATTATAACTCTTTTTAAGGAAGCTGTACTTCAGGTTGCTATTAGACAAGATTTGAATGTATCAGTTATAAAATACTCAGAACTTATATTCTATGGAATAGTATGGCTAATCATCTTAGTACTATCCTTTCTTGTAATTAAAAATGCAAATGATATAAAAACAGATATTAATTACAAATCGCTAAAAATATGCCTCTTACTAACAATAAGACTTGGATTCATTTCTGGAATTATAAGATCAATTCTTGAAAACAATAAGATTGAGATACTAGAAGCATATTTCAAGCGTAATGGAGTTTGGTATGACGATATATCACCAAATTTCTACGCAGACAAAATATACCCTATCTTACTAATAGCAGTCACGTTACTTGTCGATTTCTTCATACTCACAAAAAAATTAGAGAAAAATACTAATGCTAACAATTAAGGTTCAGATGGCATGCAATGCCTAATCTGAACCGGGTGTTGACGCAAACCGGCATTGAAACGGGGAC
>NZ_CAJXTC010000001.1 GCF_913060805.1 uncultured Draconibacterium sp. | reverse complement strand
TTCTTCCTGAGTGTAATTATTCTGTTGGTGGCCTTACTTTTGTTCGCCAAAAAGAAACTTACGCCATCAGGAAGTGTTAAGCTTAGCATTAACGAAGGCGACCTGGAAATTGAAACTGAACCCGGAAGTACACTGTTATCGACACTTGGTAACAACAAAATTCTTCTTCCATCGGCATGTGGTGGTGGTGGAACTTGTGCAATGTGTCGTTGCCAGGTTGTAGAAGGTGGCGGCTCAATTCTGCCTACCGAAACCGGTTACTTTACCCGTAAAGAGCAAAACGACAACTGGCGTTTGGCTTGTCAGGTAAAAGTAAAAGAAGACATGGGAATTAAAATTCCACAAGAAGTACTTGGTGTTAAAAAGTGGGAATGCGAAGTGGTATCGAACCACAACGTGGCTACTTTCATCAAAGAATTTGTGGTTAAACTACCTGAAGGCGAAACGCTTGATTTCAAATCGGGTGGATATATTCAGATCGATGTTCCTAAAATCGACGTAGACTTTAAGGACATGGACATTGAAGAAGAATACCGCGAAGAGTGGGAAAAATTCGGCATGTTCGACCTGAAAATGAAAAACCCGGAACCTACATTCCGTGCTTACTCAATGGCTAACCACCCTGCCGAAGGTAACATTGTAATGTTGAATATTCGTATTGCAACTCCACCGTTCGACCGTGTAAGCAATGGCTTTAAAAAGGTAAATCCAGGTATTTGTTCATCATACATCTTTAACCTGAAACCGGGCGACAAAGTAACTGTATCGGGTCCTTACGGAGAATTCTTCCTGAAAGACAACGACAGCGAAATGATGTTCGTAGGTGGTGGTGCAGGTATGGCGCCAATGCGCTCGCACTTATTCCACTTATTCCACACCATCAAAGAATCGAAAAAGAAAGTTACTTTCTGGTACGGAGCACGTTCTTGGAAAGAAGTTTTCTACTACGATCAATTCAGAGATATCGAGAAGAACTTCCCGAATTTCGAATTCCATTTGGCGTTAGACCGTCCGGATCCTGAAGCCGATAAACTGGGCATTAAATACAAAACAGGATTCGTTCACCAGGTAATTCACGACAACTACCTGAGTCAGCATGAAGAACCGGAAGAAATCGATTTCTACATGTGTGGACCACCAATGATGAACGACGCCGTTCAGAAAATGCTTTACGATTTAGGCGTTCCGGACGAAAACGTACTGTTCGACGACTTTGGATCGTAACACTCCTCTCCCGATAAATCGGGATCTCCCCTAAAGGGGAAACAAATCGAAGTTATTAAACTTAGATATTTCAAAGCCACTTCTCTTTTTTGGGGAGTGGCTTTTTTAATGCGCTGCCCCTACAATGGTTTCACGCAGATTACGCAGATTTCCGCAGAACAACTTTCACTTTCTTCTGCCCCTCGTTTGCAACGAGGGGCTAGAATTTTGTCGTTTGTAACGACAGCAAATTATGCATTAAAAATGCAAAAACAGTTTACCCTTCGTTACAAACGAGGGATTGTTGCGTTCTTCAAACATTTAACTGAAATCACAACCGGCTCCCCTCAAGAGGGGAGCTCCCGACAGGGTGAGCGGTAATGCATTTTCCTTACCCTTTTGTTCCCGACGTAAAGTACGGGATTTCGCTAGCTCAACTGTCGACATTTTCCCTAAAAAGGGAAAACAGTTTTGATGTTGGGCTACAAATAATTGAAAGAGCCGAGCATTCCGGCATGAATCTGGAACGTTCCATATTCATTGTGGACAAGTCCAGCATCATCGTGGACTGTTCCAGAACCGTCATGGACAAGTCCGGAATCATTGTGGAATGATCCAGAGCCGTCATGGACAAGTCCGGAATCATTGTGGAATGATCCAGAGCCATTCCGGACAAGTCCGGAGCCATTATGGACAAGGAAATAATGATGCGGGATTAATCCGGCACAATCATGGATTAGGAAATTATTATCATGGAGCGTTCCGGCATAGCTGTGGACAAACAGAATCGTTGACTGGTAAAGCCGCCCCTGGTATTAAATGAGGCATCCGGCAATTAAAACCTATAATTGGATTGTTTGACTTACCACTCCCCTGTTACGGTAGCGGGTAGAATATTCAGCAGTAATGGTAACGGTTCCGCTGGTTTGCGAAATCACTATTTCACCTACATCATTTCTTGTCTGCAGGGCTTTCATCTTTTGGGGCATATATTTACCTTCAAGCAAATCGCCGATGTAAAAATCAACATTATCATAGGCATCACTTAATTGGGCCTGAATTAAATACCCGGTAGCAACGCGGTGTTTTGTAAGTATTAGTCTGGGCTCTTCGATCTCTTTCCCCGATTCGGTGTATTCTTTTAACCCAACGGCGCGTAATCCGTCTTTGTACTTGTATTCGGCCTGCAATGTTCCATCGCGGTGATAACGTTTACAAGTGCCGTGCAGCTCGTCTTCTTCGTATGGTTGCTCTTTCCAAACCTGTGGTTTGCTATCCAACGATGCCTGGTAATAAGTGTAGGCAACGCCCTGTTTTTTGCCGGCAATATACGGGATGGTTGAGTATAAACTTCCGTGCAGGTAATACCGCTTCTGCACACCGTGTTTTATTGCTGTTCCTTTAACAACCGATATTTCGTATTCAATCTGCTCTGAATTACGAAAAGGGCGCTGTACGATTTCCAAACCGCTGCTTTCTTCACTGGCATTCTCCGCTGCCTCTTTTTTCGGTTCCGAATTACAGGCAACAAGAAATAACAGCGCGGCAGACAAACAGTAAATCCATCGTTTCATAACAGCGGTTTTGAGTTTTATAGTTATTAAAGATAGTCTTTCATTCCTTTATTAAAACATAATACGGCAATATTCTCAAACATCTTAGTTAATGGTTGTTCGACGTCTATTTCCCGTCCTCTGATATACGCTGAATTTACAGGCATAGTTTTTAAAATTCGGAAAACCCTGCCCCCGAAATTACGTACACAAAAACGAAATATACGTTCAGAAAACCATTGTTCTTTTTTTGCATGATTTCCTGTCGTTAAACTTAAAAAGATATCGTCATGGAAAAACATTACTACCTCGTAGCCACTCCCGAATCGTTGATCGTTTCACATTTAAGTCCTTTCGAATTTGGTAATTATATGGCCGTTGGAACAAAGAAAAACCTACGCTCGCAATCGGTATTTTTCGAGATCGATCCGAACAAAACCGAATTGCCGGAGGATTACGTGAACAAAAAACTCATTCCGTACGAAAACGGCGAACCAAAACGTTCGGTGTATCTTTCTATATACCGCGTTTTCGAAACTATTCCGCTGGATGCCCTTCTGAAACTTTACCTGGTAACCGACGATGGCAAAGTGTTGGAGATTTCCGACAGCGAATACCAACCATCGGAGAAAAAAGATATTCACCTGTACCAGCAATACAATCCATTCTCAACGATGGTGGCGAGTAAACTAAGCCCTCCTGAGTTCATCAAATTTTTAACCGATACCACAAAACCGGTTTCGGTACCTAAATTATTCTTTGTTGAACTTCAGCTAAACGACCTGGCCAACGACCCGCTGCTTCCGATAAAAAATTTACCGTACCGAAATCCGGCACACCTGAGGGAATGTTTGATCAAACTACACCAGTCGGACGAAAGACTGACCAAAACGGTTTTGCGTGTGCGACAAAGCGAACTCCCCTACCGAACTATTGAAGATGGATTTTTTATTGGCGAAAACGAGCACTTCAAATTTTATCCTTTTCCTGATCAACATGCACTTGAAAGCACTTATTTCTCGTGGTGGAGATCAGCATTGGAACAACATTTTTAATCTTTTGAGCTTTCTGTTTGAGGAAATTAGGTAACGAAAACCCGATTCCGACTATATTTTAACGTATTTGATGAACGGAATACTATTAAAAAGTTAACACCAAAAATTTATGTTATTTATTTCAAAAAATTATCGTAGCTTGCGCCCATAATTTTTTTAAGAATAAAATGAATAAAGGAACAGTAAAATTCTTTAACGACACCAAAGGTTTTGGTTTCATTAAAGATGCAGAATCAACAAAAGAGTATTTCGTTCACGTAAGTGGATGTAAAGATGAAATTCAAGAAAACGACGAAGTAACTTTTGATCTTGAAGAAGGCCGCAAAGGTCTTAACGCAGTAAATGTAAAACTTGTATAGTTATTATATTGCTTTGATGAAAAGTTCGGTTTCCGCCGGACTTTTTTTATGCCCTGTTGTTAACAGTTTTATTTTCGCAGCACCCTAAAAACACATTAAAAGGTATTTTTCTTATTTTTGTTTAGCTATAAACAATTAACAAAATGCCCGACATTACAATATGGAATCTCTTATTACTTGCTGAGATTGGTTTCGGCATAGTTCTACTGCTGTTTCTGCTGCGAGTGAGTTTCAAACTCAACTGGTATTTACCTCTGGCGGTTTATGTGCTGTTGGTAATTGTCGACTGTTTCTCCGAATTTTTATTACAAACCGGGTTAATTGTAAAAATCCCCCACCTTTTATACATCAACGAACCGCTAAACATTCTGGTTGGCCCAATGATTTATTTATATGCGCGAAGCCAGGAATTTCAGCGCTTAAAGTTTATAAAATCCGACATCCTTTTTTTAGGCCCGTTCGTTGTAAGTTTATTGGTTTACATCCCCACTTTTGCCATGTCGGCACAAGATAAAATTATTGAATTTCAAAACTTTGGCGACCTGGAATCCGATGTCGAGAATTTTGTTTGGGAATGGATTTTTCTGGTCAGCGTAAATTTCACGTTCTTTTCGGGGGCACTGCAACGTTTTAAGAATTTTAACGAGAAGATTAAAATTATCTATTCCGACATATCGAAAACTGATTTTCACCTTACTCAGCTGATTATAAAACTCTGCATGACCATTTACGTGGTTGAATTAGTCTCTGTGTTTCTTACCTATTACGAATTACCGTTCAACTTCGTGCTTTACAACATTTACGACGTGGTGCAGCTGGTAACACTGGTTGTTATCGGGTTCGACGCACTGACTTCGTACAAACATTCTGCAGCCATAAAAAAAGGCTGGCTGAAACTTCATATGGAAGACGGCAACAGCATTATTGAGCCAATTAAATATGCTTCGTCGGCACTGACTTCCGAGCAGTCGGAAAAACTAAAAGCAAAGTTGGTTGAATACATGGAAAAACACGAGCCTTATTTAAATTCGCAGTTGCGTATAAAAGATCTTGCTGCTGAAACAAAAATTAGCAGCCACCAGATTTCGCAGATATTGAACCAATCGTTTCACCAAAACTTTTTCGAATTTGTAAATAGTTACCGCATCAAAAAAGCGATATCACTGATTGAAGATCCGGCAAATGCCTCACTAACCATAACGGCAATTGGTTTCGAAGCCGGTTTTAACTCCAAAACTACCTTTTACGAGGCCTTCAAAAAAGCAAAAGGTACCACACCGGCAAAATACTTAGCAAGTAAAAGAAACTCATCAAATTAAGTTTCAGATTTTATAAACCCGAACTCTAAATTCACAATTTTTGGTTCAGTTTTATAACTCCGAACGCCTGATTGAACGTATCAACGTATTTTTGAGAAACAAGAAAGCGAAATTACTCTGTTCAGGAAAACAGCGTATTCTCCTTCCTAAAAAAAGTTTCCCTCTTAATCCGTTTTCCGATTTTGGAAAACGGATTTTTTATTTTAGGACTCATCGTAGCAGGAAACTTATAAACGAAGTCGAATTCCAATTCTGGCCAACAGCGCAGCAAATCCGATCATTGCCAATGCCCACAACACCGATCCCAAAATAACAACTCCAGCCATTTCCGACTGTTTGTAGATCAATACCGGTATTCCGCTTAACCACATCGAGTAGTATAAAATATCAGGGGCAAGATATGTTGTTAATGAGTTTTGCCCGGCAGGCTTAAATACAACAGTCCATTTGGTGAGCTTGAATAAATCGATAACGATGTAAAGAACTACAAATACCAGCACACTAATTCCGTTACAAATCATCGCCCAACTTGGGGTTCCCTGAATTTTTGAGATAATGAACCACTGACGCAAAATAAATCCGGCTATGAGCAAAACAACACCGATAATCACACTTGTTTTGATTAGCTTTTGATAATCGGCAAAACCAATCCGCCGGATTAAAACACTAAAGAACAAGCCTGCCAAAACAATCGACGGCGTGTTCCCGCTTAGCAGCACGCCAAAAACAGGTTTCACCGGGTTTAAGAAGTCCAGCAGATTTAATTGCGATAGAATATTCAGTACAAAAAACAAGGCCCAAAAAGCGGCAATTTGCAATAGATTGTCCTTAACCAGCAGGTAAACCAACGAAGCGGCCAAGTAGCCCCAGCCAATTAATCCGAGTATTCCCCACCAGCTGGTATGCAACCAACTTACGGCTTCTGCTGTACCCGATTTAAAAATTGCTGCCAGAATAATCAAGCCGGCTATTCCGGTTCCTTTCAACAGATATACCAACCAGGGCTGCATATTCTTGTAATTGTTCCAAACCAGGAAAATGCAGACATAAACCAGAATCGCCCACAAATTTTTCGGCAATCCCGTTAATTCCGGATTTAAACGGGAAACGTTTACCATTAACACACCAATAATTAGCAAGCTAACCGTTCGAAGCAAAATATGGTAAAGAATAGTAAGGTTGGCGTGCCCCTTTTTAATTCTGCTTTGTACGGCAAACGGCACTGCCATTCCCACCATAAAAAGAAAGCCGGGAAAAACCCAGTCGGCAAGTCCCATTCCGTCGAAATCGGCCGTTGTATGCCCCAGCCATGCAGGAACTCCGGGCATGTACAAATCGTTTACAAAAAGCATGAGAAAAAGCGTTAAACCACGCATTATATCAATCGACAGGATTCGTTGTTTCATAAGATTCGATTTAGTTGTTTTGCAAGAATAGCAAAATAAGCAGATTCCCCATGAGACAAAACTCATATTCTTCAAATAAATGGATTACGCACCAAACTTCGAGCTATTTAATTCCCGATTATTTTTCTATTTTCGTATAAAACATTGTTATAGTTATATGGCGATACTACTCTTTTTCTTTTTCGTATCAATACTTTTCTCGTTTCTATGTTCCGTTTGGGAAGCCGTTTTGCTCAGCATCACACCTTCGTATGTTAGCCGAATGCAAATGGAAAAGCCGGGATTGGGAAAACGCTTGAGTTATTTAAAAGACGATATCGACCGCCCGTTATCGGCCATTTTAACGCTAAATACAATTGCACACACCGTTGGAGCCATTGGAGTTGGAGTACAAGCCGGCAAACTCTTCGGAACGGCCAAAATAAACCTCTTTATATTCGAGGCTACATACGAGTCGCTCATCGCAGGTTTAATGACGCTGGCCATTCTCATTCTTTCTGAAATTATACCAAAAACCATTGGAGCTACTTACTGGAAAAATCTAACACCGTTTACTGTGCGCTCGTTAAAAGGTTTGATGATTGTTCTTGCTCCGTTTGTTTGGTTAAGCAAATGGGTAACGCACCTGATAAAAAAAGAGGGTGAAAAAAGTGTATTGAACCGTGCCGATGTTGCCGCAATGGCCGATGCCGGTTTAAAAAGCGGTGCTATCGACAAAGAAGAAAAATCGATCATTCAAAACCTGCTGCGTCTAGAAAACATGGAGGTGAAAGATATTATGACGCCTCGCAGTGTGGTGTTCACACTGGATGAAAACCAAACGCTGGGAGAAATATTTAAGAACTACAATCCATTCCAGTTTTCGCGTATTCCGGTGTACGACGAGAACTCGGACAACTTTACGGGCTTTATTTTAAAAGATGCTATTCTGGAAAATATTGCCGCCGACAAACACAGCCGCCAGGCAGTAGAAATTCGCCGGAAAATATTTTTTGTTGAAGACAGCCTTTCGGTTGCCGGGTTACTCGATAAATTGATCCTTGAAAAACAACACATGACAATGGTTGCCGACGAGTTTGGAACCGTTGTAGGCCTTGTTACCATGGAAGATGTAATTGAGACGCTTTTTGGTCTGGAAATCATCGACGAATCGGACAAAGTTGCCGACTTGCAGAAACTGGCTCGCGAGCGTTGGAAAAGGGCTAATAATCAGAAATAGAAATTTTCGTTTTTCTAGAAGCTCATTTCTGCCCTGAATCGTATTCCGCTGTTGTCGGTAAAACTTCTATCCATGTAAGTTCCACCCAACTGGTGAATATATTCTACACGCAGCACCTTAAAAATATTTGTGATTCCTAACCCGAGCTCAGCATACGGAGCCGTTAAATCCTGCGAAAATGCTTCGGGCAGATCGAATATTGGTTTGTACGAACTCGTTCTGTCGCCATAGTGTGCTTTTAACGAAACCATTTCACGTAATTTCAAGTGTTTGATCAATGGCAATTTGTTAAAGATAATTCCACCGCCAACCCAGTCGAGGTGAACGTTGGTATATACGTTGTGGGCAAACGATGCCTGGTGCAACAGGTTAAAGCGGTATTTGGCAAAACCAAGCGATTGCGAACCAACCGGCATGTCAAGCAAATCGTAAGGAGCATCGCCAAACAAATAACCACCGTTAACCATGTAGCGCATAAATGTTGGGCCCCAGTTTACTTTTCCAACTACAGATCCATGAAAATGCGAATACATACCAAAATCAGGTGTGTTATCGCCCGGCACATAGGCCTGACCAATATCCCAGCTTAAGTTTATAACCGGTGTTTGGTCGATATAATACACACGCATAAAATAATACTGGTCGTAATACTGGCCAAACGCCAAACGTGCGTTAAACAGTGCTCCATATGCCGAATAATGGTTATAATCAACACCATTATTCACGTAATGAATAGATGGCGTGCTATGATTGGAAGAAAAATAAGCACCTCCCTCAAGAATTACATTATCGGTATTATACTCCAGATTCACGTGTGCCTTTTTCTCCTGTTGTAAGTACGGGTTCTCCTCGCGCGAAGTAATTGCAGCAATAAAGTTTCCGTTACCCCTTGTATTTGGATTTTTCTTAATAAACCTCAGGTATTTATCCTGCGAAACCAGGTTATAGTCGTCGGAATAATTACCGCGCAAAATAAACTTATCATCTTGTGTTAATTGCCAGCCAAAATTCAGACCGTATTTTAGCTCCTTATTTCGGGTACCATAACCTAAAAAGCCACCAACAGTAAAACGTTCCCACATTTTTTCGCCGGTTCGGAAAGGCAACGAAAAGCGCTGCCCTTCGATGGCGTTGGTACTGTAAATATCGAATACCGGCCCCAGCTCAATTTTTCCCAAATCGACATAACTGGTAAGCACCATTCCGCCAATGGCGTCGATACCTTTAACCACCTGGTTTTCCTTCAACTTGTCAACGCGTTCGTATGTTCCGTCCGACATCAGGCTGGTTGCAAATTCGGGTTGCGACCGCCAGTTATAACCACGTATTTGATTCAAATGCTCGGAAGTGGAATACTGCGTTATTTTATTTACCATCCAGTTTCCGCTCGAAATCTGGTCGATACGTTGCGAACCATACCTCGACACGGTATCTTTATTCAGCATCAACGACAAATTCAAACTGATCTGCTGGTTATCGTAAAACCAGGTTCCGTCTTCGTCTTTCTTGTATTGTACATTCGATCGGTAGCCATTTACAAAGTTAATGTTGGCTTCCTCCTGCACATAAGCGTAAATACTGGTTAGCGCAAAGTTTTTGCCCTCAACAGTAAATCGTCCGGTAAACAAAGGATTAAACTTATTTTTTGGAGTGAACGAGAAATTATAATGCCAAACGCTATCAATACGCGTACTGTCGTTTAGGTAAAGATCGTAGTGCAAACGTGCCGAGTTGCTTAACGGAGACACGATACCACGCCCCAAAATATTAATCTGGTCTTTGTAAAAATCAAGGTCGATCACCACATTCAACAGAATCAAACTTTCAATGGTTTGATTAAGTTTTGGGAAAATACCATCCTTTTTATTGTAGACAATACTGTCTTTTCTGTTGCTTGTTAGAGTTCCCAACTCGGCCATGTATATTGGCGAAAACCGAATATCGCGGTCATCCAGTTTCATGGTCACCTCGTTCATATTCGGAATAATGCGGTTTACCTTCGATGTACTATCGATGGCCATATAAACAGAAGTGCGCTCGAAAGCCTTGTAATCGTTGTAGTTTTCAACCTTATCGCGGTTCTCCTTTTTGTGCTCCATTATTTTTCGATACAGCACTTTGGCACGCGATTCTTCGGGTCTTACTTTAATCTCGCTAATTTGCTGAACATCGGGCTCCAAATAAATTTTAAGCGGCATTTCCAGCTGAGCCGATACTTCTAACTCCTGTTTTTGGTAACCCACCGAAGAAAAACTGATGTCGTCGCCCAAGGATGCAGACAAAATAAAATGTCCGTCGATATCGGTCATGGTTCCACGCGTAGTTCCTTTCACCCAAACATTTACAAACGGAATGGGCTCATTAGTAGCCTTATCGTATACATTTCCTGATATTTCGGTGGCTTCATCCGAGGCATGAGAAATAAATGCGAACAGTAAAAAGAGTATTGTTAATCTGATCTTGTTTTCCATAATAAATTAGCAATTGCCTCATTTATCATACTGTATGGCTAATTAACAGCTAAGATAAAGAGAATCAATTGACTGTGTTTTCTTTTCTCAAATAAATATTTTCATTTATCTGAGATAATTGTTTTCGTGGCGATTTTACATATTTAAATACTTAGCGAAAGTAATTAAGATCACTATTCGAAAAATTATTATCACCAAATATCGTGCAATATTTTAACTTTTATTAAGAACCGTTCTAAAATCCTTTTGTTGACGAATGGAGGGCAAATAAAAAACCTCCCCGATTAACTCAGGGAGGTTTTTACTATTTCGTTGTTTAAAGCAGCTGTTTACGCTTGCTCCAATTTTAATGTTTCTGTAGTTTGGTCGCAAACCTCGGTTGGACCGAAATACTGGATAGGACCAGGATAAACGAACTCAGTTCCTGTTGCCCACTCGCCACGTTTTGTAACGAAGAATTTGTATGGAGCGCCATCCAACTCAACCAGTGCTTTTTGAATTACCGGTTTCATGTGTCCGTGACGTTTTTCCATATTCATCATCATAGTTACAGGTACACCACCTGCAATCCACTCATCGGCAGCTGCAGTTGTGTTACGTACCGATGCCATATAACCGGTTTTTCCTTCTGAAATAAGAACAGAAGCAGTGTAACCCAATGAGTAACAGTAGTCAGCGTCGAAGTTTGATGGAGCTGCACAACGTCCTTCGTAACCGAAGAAGTGGTATTGAGTTCCGAATTTTCCTAAGAATTCACCGGCTTCTGTCATTTCATCCAAACGGGTTTTAACCATTTCACCCAACAGTTTTTCAGTTTCGATTAACGATACCTGAACGTTTCCGTGTGGGTCGCGATCTAAAGTTAACTGAGTAGCAATTCCTGATGGCAATGAACTGAATACGTTTGACGAAGTTTCAGTAAGTTGACCGGCCACCCACTCGTTACGGTGACTTTTCTTCAACATTTTGAATTCTTTCTCTGTATCGGTTCCTTCAGCAAGAAGGTCGTTCAATTCCGAGATCAATGTTTTCATTTCAGGAATGAATTCGATCAAACCTTCAGGAATAAGGGCAACACCAAAGTTGTTTCCGTCGGCTGCACGGTTGGCAACAATACCCGCCATGTAATCTACAACCTCGCCCAAAGTTTGTTTTTTCTCAGCAACTTCTTCCGAAATCAACGTAATGTTTGGCTGAGTTTTCAAAGCACACTCTAAACCAATGTGCGACGCTGAACGTCCCATCAGTTTAATAAAGTGCCAGTATTTTTTTGCTGAGTTGGCATCACGTTGGATGTTACCAATCAACTCTGAATATACTTTTGTAGCAGTGTCGAAACCAAACGAAGTCTCGATCATTTCGTTTTTCAAGTCACCATCAATTGTTTTCGGACAACCGATTACCTGAACACCGGCATCGATTTTTGCGTAGTACTCGGCCAAAACACAAGCGTTTGTGTTTGAATCGTCACCACCAATAATTACAAGCGCGTTAAGGCTAAGATCTTTGGCAATTTCCAAACCTTTGTCGAACTGAGCTTCTTCTTCCAGTTTTGTACGGCCCGAACCGATAATATCGAAACCACCCGTGTTACGGTACTCGTCGATAATATCAGCAGTAAGTTCCATGTATTTGTGGTCTACCAATCCGCCAGGACCACCCAAGAAACCATACAATTTGCTATCAGGATGGATATTCTTGATACCATCGAAAATTCCTGAAATTACGTTGTGTCCGCCCGGAGCCTGACCTCCTGAAAGGATTACACCAACGTTTACAGGTTGTCTTTCGGTAGCTGCATCGGCAGCTTCGAAAGAAATTAACGGCATTCCGTATGTATTCGGAAATAATTCTGCAATGTCTTTTTGGTCGGCAACCGATTCGGTTTTTGCACCTTCAACCAATTTTACGTCGCCTTTTAACGATTTAGGAAGTTTAGGCTGATATTTAGCCCTTTCTTTTTGTAATGCGCTAATACTCATGTCTGTTTATTTTTTAGCCGGAAATTGAAAACAATCGTCCGGAACAAAACTTTAACCGGGTTAACCGGCTCCAGTAATTATTAATTATTGATTTCTAATTTTTTAAGCAGACCAAAAATAAGGGAATTTGTGATGAAAACCTATGTTGAAAATATAGGATGAAGTGATTTAAAGTAAAGTTAAAAGGGAATTGATAAATTACCATCTCCCATATCGATAATAGAGCTTAAATAGAATTACCTTCGAATAACATTGCGAAATGAAATCAGCAACAACCATCATAGTTTCTTAACCCTATCGGGTGGATTTTACTTTTTGTCTTGAGACAATAAGTAAACAAAAAACTCAAGGCTGCGCCCGCTTCCCTCGGAAAAACTACGCAATGCCAGCTAAAATTCCTGAAACTCGTCGTGCCTCCTCAAACATCAGTAATTTTTTAACACTGACACTGCTTGTTTTCCGGCTCACCGGCCGAGGCCGAAGCTTCGATCGACTTCACCGCAATACTTAGCTTCCATAAGTGGACCGGCCTCTTTTGGGCTTTGCGCGGAGTTGAAATAAAACCTTAATGAGAGCGGGAAGCTCCGAGGGATCGAGGAGATCACCCGTCCGAATTTAGGTTTTATAAAAACGGAGAGTGAAGCTCAAAAGCAGCCTTGATTTTTTTTCATCGTTTTTGCATCAAGGCAAAAATGGTGGCCTCCGGCAGGAATAATTATGTCTTGTCTTTTGCTAAAGAAAGTTTGACTGAACTTACATTTAGTACGCTTGAGATAAGACCATAAAAAAACCTGCTCCTTTTTCAGGAACAGGTTTTTTCATCTAAACCAAATTCAGTGTGGTTTACGACGATGTAAGGAAATCGAGAATACTACCGGCGGTACTTCCTCTTCCGGCTTTGTACAATTCGGTATAACCACATCGTTTACACGAAATGGCTATAAACTTACGGTTTTGAATGTCAAAAAATCGTGTAAAACCGGAGCCGGTCGTTCTGATTGCGTCTTCTTCGTATTCCCAACTACTGCATTTGGGACAACTGAAATGTTTTTTCATGGTTTTCTGTTTTTGAATTGTTTTCAGTTTATCAGTATTAACGTGTCAAATAAATTACTAACTGAATCGAAAAAAGTACAATCGCGATAACAAGTACCATAATAAACCTTTTTTGAGTTGAGGTTAATTTGGTCTTGCGCTTTTTTTTATTGCTTTCTTTCAAATAATCATATTTTCCCATTTCTCTTGTTTTTAATCTTTTCCCGAAATGTTATTTCTTTAACTGCATCACTACCTGAAGAATAAAACCACTGATGACCAATGCCATTACAATTACGGTTATTATTTCCCGTACCATTTTCAGTTTAGTTTTCTTTATTTCTTTCTTCGCTTTTAAATAATCATACCTTCCCATCGTCTGAACCTTTCTTTAAACGTTTTGCATCCTTTAAGGCCTTATGTATTATCCATTCCATTTGCCCGTTTATACTCCTGAAATCATCGGCCGCCCATTTTTCAACGGCTTCCATCATTTCCGGACTCACGCGCAACACAAACGATTTTTTCTTCGCCATTCTAATCCTCCTTTTCCATCAATTTTTGCATGGCATGCTCCAGGGCTTGTTGTTTTTGTGTACCGATCAGGAATCGTTTCCCGCTCTTCATATACAGCTGCAACCCGATTCGCCCCGATACGGTCCATGCACTACCTTTTCGTAAACGACGTTTTATGCCGCGACCTCCGTATTCTCTTTTCGGGTGATATTGCCGGATCTCGTACTTTTCAATTTCCGACGGATCGATATCTTTCCATTTTCGCACCAGTGGCGGAAAACAAACGGAAAGTTTATCGGCCGTAACTTTTGTTTTTAGTTTTGCTCGAAACATTAATACAAAAACTACCACCATTACCAGAACCGTTACACCGGTTACAACCAATCCTCCCGGAGTCATCGGGTTATCGTCGGGCGGATTTTCAGCCGTCAGAAAATAGATTCCCCGAAAGAACGGAATGGCAGCAGCCGATACGGCAACCAGCATCAACAGCCACAGCCATCTTTTATCAAACTCCTGCTCTTCTTTAAAAAGAAGCTTTTTCATGGTGTTTACTGATAAAGTGATCCGGTATTCACCACAGGCGTTGCATCTTTATCGCCACACAATACAACCATTAAATTACTTACCATAGTTGCCTTTTTATCTTCGTCAAGCTCAACAATACTTTTTTCGCTAAGCTCGTCAAGTGCCATTTCTACCATGCTTACTGCTCCTTCAACAATTTTGTAACGGGCAGCAACAATTGCGGTAGCCTGCTGGCGTTTCAACATGGCCTGTGCAATTTCCTGTGCATAGGCAATGTGGTTAATTCGCGCCTCAATTACATGAATACCGGCAATCTCCAGTCGTTCAATAATTTCGGCTTCGAGTCTTTCGTTCACTTCCTCGGTACCGTCGCGCAATGTAACTTTTGCATTTTCATCTTCAATGTTGTCGTACGGATACATACCCGCAAGTTTTCTTAGCGCTGCCTCGCTTTGTACCACAACAAAATGTTCAAACTCATCAACACCGAAAGCAGCCCGATAAGTTTCTTCTACTTTCCAAACCAGAACCAAACCGATCATAATCGGGTTACCCAGTTTGTCGTTCACTTTAATAGGTTCGCTGTCGAAATTTCGTGCACGAAGCGAGATTTTCTTGCGCACATAAAAAGGATTCACCCAGTAAAAACCGTTGGTTTTAATCGTGCCTTTGTACGCACCAAATAAAACCATTACACAACTTTGGTTGGGATCGACCACGGTAAAACCAATGGCAACAAGAATAAATACCGGTATTAACACAATTGCCGGAACAATCATACCACGCATAAAACCGAAAATGATAACGACCATTAAAATGAGTTCCAGAAACAGGAACATGTAGCCAGATAAAGCTGAATGTTGTTTTTCCATGACATTAATTATTTAGTATTTTGATATTATTTTGATATCACTAAAGTATTACATTTATTTTTAATACACAATAGTGTATTTGTGTTTTAAATCATATTATCAAAAAAAGGAAGGTTGGATATCATATTCCCAAATTCCATCATTTATAAAAGAATAATTTCAATTGCAATCACCCGGTATATTCCATATATTCTTCCGGCTTCCAACTGCTGCTAATATGCAGACATGGTAGTATTAAAAGCTTAGTTTGCATTCTCCTGAACCTTATTCAGGTTGTTAATAATTTGTGAACAGTAAGGGCTAAAACAGAGAGAAACATGACTTTTTCTTATTTTGCTGCCGTCTGAAATTATTATATTTAAAATTTAAGAATAGGCATTAAACAAACAAATGCATTTTACGTTCCAATAAAAAAAATATCAGAATGAATTTTATAAAAGATCCTATTAACCGTTTTATTAGGCTTGAGACCTCAAGTAGTATAGTTTTATTTTCGGCTTCCATTGCGGCCTTAATTCTTGCAAACTCAGGTTTAAGTGACGCATTTTTGGGCTTCTGGAAAAATTATATAACGATTAGCCTTCCAGGATTTGAACTTTCAAAACCGGTATTAAAGTGGATAAACGATGGATTAATGGCCATTTTCTTTTTTGTCATTGGTCTTGAAATAAAACGCGAGGTATTAATTGGTGAATTAAGCGATCTTAAGAAAGCGTCGTTACCCATTGTTGCAGCGCTTGGAGGAATGGTTTTCCCAGCTCTTCTTTTTGTAGCCTTAAATCAAGGAAAACCAGGAATGGAAGGATGGGGAATCCCTATGGCTACCGATATCGCATTTTCTCTTGGTATTTTAACCTTGCTGGGCAAGCGCGTGCCGGTGGGTTTAAAGATATTTTTAATGGCTTTTGCAATTATCGACGATCTTGGCGCCGTATTAGTAATTGCTTTCTTTTACAGCTCGAAATTAATTTGGGCCAACATTGCAATTGGATTAGCCATCGTTGCACTTCTTGCTGTTCTGTCGCGATTTAAACTTTATTCGAAATATTTCTTCTTTATTGCCGGAGTTGTAGTTTGGGTTTTATTCCTGAAATCGGGTATTCACGCAACAATTGCAGGGGTATTGTTGGCACTTACCATTCCTATTCAGAGACATATTAAAAGCACCACTTTTTATGACAAAGGAAAAGATATCCTTGACGGGTTCCTCGATGAATGCAAAAAGGAAGGCAAAGACAAAACAATTCTTAACCATCATCAACTTGATGCTATTGACGAGATGGAGGAGCTTACCGAACAAACAGCTTCACCACTGCAATTTCTTGAACACCGTCTGCACGGGTGGGTAGCCTTTATAATTTTACCATTATTTGCTTTTGCAAATGCCGGGGTGGTTTTTAGTTTTTCGGGCGATACCAACACAACACTGGCAACTAACATTGGGCTTAGCCTGATAATTGGAAAATTTGTGGGAATATTTCTGATTTCGTTCCTGGCAATAAAATTCAAAGTTTCAGAACTACCCAAAAATGTAAATTTCATGAGTTTAGCCGGCGTATCATTTCTTGGCGGGCTAGGATTTACCATGTCGTTGTTTATTAACAACCTGGCATTTACTGATGACGTTCTTATTGATTCAGCAAAAATTGGAATTCTACTCGGATCCTTCGTTGCAGGATTGTTAGGATATTTGCTGCTACGATTTTCAGCAAGCAAAAAAAATCCTTCGGCTAATTAGCCGAAGGATTTTTTAATCTGAATACTTTCTAATTTTTTAATTTAAAATCATTTCTACATATCCTGTTTCCTCTGTTTCTAGCGCTTCGTAGCATCGGGCGAAATCCAGGATATTTTGTACCGACCTTTCTGATGGTTCGTAATCCATCTCTGCTGTTTCTTTTTCAACCTTACGTTGATTGTTGTTTACAAAATAAAATAAAGTAGAATAATCTATCATAGGCATTTTAATTATTTTCTCTTAAAACGCCGGTATCTACCCTATTATTGTGTTAACAATAGTTAAAAAGCAGTGAGGTTCAATTTCTTTTCTTCCACAAGTTTCCTCAGGTTTATTAAAGCATAACGCATCCGGCCCAAAGCCGTGTTAATACTCACCTCGGTTTGTTCGGCTATTTCCTTAAAACTGAGGCCCATATAGTGGCGCATATAAATTACCTGCTGCTGATCTTCGGGCAACTCTTTTACAAGGTGCTTTACTTCGCTCAAAATTTGCGAATAAACCATTTGGTCCTCAATGGTTTCTTCCGAAAACTTTTGCGAATTGAAGATGTCAACATCGGAGCTGTCGTTAGAAATCGTCCCCTGCAGTTTTTCTTTCCTGAAGTGGTCGATAATCAGATTATGCGCTATCCGAAGCACCCAGGAAACAAATTTACCGTTTTCGACATACTTACCGCGTTTTAGCGAGCGTATGACTTTGATAAACGTATCCTGAAAGATATCTTCTGCTAAATCCTGGTTCTTGACAATCAACAAAATATACGAGTATACTCTGCTTTTATGTCGAACTATTAAAATCTCAAGTGATTCATGATCGCCTTGAATAAATCGTTGAACGAGTTCATTATCGTTCAGTTTGTCGAGTCTGAACATTACCTTCTATTTATGTGTAAACAAAAAGTAAAGTTTATCTATAGGCGTTCAATTTTTAGTGTAGTAAAACTATTATTCTAATTTTGTATCGTTCAAAAATGAAACATTTTACCGACAAAAGCAAGTTTTTCTAACGTTTTATCGAATTTTATTAAAAATTATGTCGAATAGCAAAAATGCTAAATACATTGAGATTCAGAACGCAAGGGTTCATAATCTAAAAAATATAAGCTTAAAAATTCCCCGAAATAAATTTATTGTGGTTACCGGAGTTTCGGGTTCAGGGAAGTCATCACTGGCTTTCGATACACTTTTTGCCGAAGGTCAACGCCGTTATGTAGAAAGTCTGTCGTCGTATGCCCGTCAGTTTTTGGGGCGTATAAATAAGCCTGAAGTTGACTTTATTAACGGAATTCCGCCGGCAATTGCCATCGAGCAAAAGGTAAACACCCGAAATCCGCGCTCAACAGTAGGTACATCAACCGAGATCTACGATTACCTGAAGTTACTTTACGCGCGCATCGGCAAAACCATTTCTCCGGTATCGGGACAGGAAGTTTCGCGAAACAGCGTAACCGATGTTGTGGATTACATCAATGGTTTTGATGAAGGAACGCGCCTGATTATTGTTGCGCCTTTAAAAGCTAAAAACGGACGCACCATTCTGCAGGAAGTTGAATTGCTGATGCAACAAGGATTTTCGCGCATCGAAACCAACGACGAAATAAAACGTATCGACGAGCTGGTAAAAGCAGATAGCGATGATTTTTGCAACGATAGCTGCAACCTGGTTATCGACCGCGCTGCCGTGAAACACGACGAAGACACTCAAAGCCGACTGGCCGACTCGGTGCAAACAGCTTTTTACGAAGGACACGGCGAATGTCTGGTTAAGATTTATACGAAGGAAGGTACGGAATCGAAGAGTTTTTCGAACCGTTTTGAAGCCGATGGAATTGAATTTGAAGAGCCAACGGTTCACATGTTTAGTTTCAATAATCCGGTTGGCGCCTGCCCTACTTGCGAAGGCTACGGGAAAGTTATCGGTATCGACGAGGACCTTGTAATTCCGAATAAGTCGCTTTCAATATACCAGGATGCCATTGCCTGCTGGAAAGGCGAAAAAATGAGCAAGTGGAAAAATGAATTGATCTATTCAGCTGAAAAATTTGATTTCCCGATACACAAGCCATTTTACGAGTTGAGTGAGGAACAGAAATTCCTGATCTGGACCGGGAATCAATATTTCGATGGTTTAAACCAGTTTTTCAAACACCTTGAAGAAGGCAGCTACAAAATACAGTACCGCGTAATGTTATCGCGCTACCGCGGAAAAACGGTTTGCCCCGAGTGTAAAGGAAGCCGTTTGAGAAGAGAAGCCGGCTATGTTAAAGTAGCTGATAAATCGCTTCAGGAACTGGTTTTAATGCCCGTTTCCGAACTGAAGGAGTTCTTCCTGAATATGAAATTGAGCGACCATGAAAAGGCGGTTGCCAAACGCATCCTTATCGAGATCAACAATCGTTTGGAATTTCTTGACGACGTAGGTTTGGGCTATCTTACACTTAACCGCTTATCGTCAACGTTATCGGGTGGTGAATCGCAGCGGATAAACCTGGCAACCTCGCTTGGAAGTAGTTTGGTGGGGTCGCTGTATATTTTGGATGAGCCCAGTATCGGCCTACATTCGCGAGATACCGAAAAACTGATTAAAGTATTACGCCGACTGCAAAAAATTGGAAATACAGTACTGGTTGTTGAGCACGACGAGGAAATTATTCGTGCTGCCGACGAGGTAATAGATATTGGCCCAATGGCGGGACAACACGGTGGAGAAGTTGTTTTTCAGGGCACACACACCGACCTGGTTAAAAATCCTCAAAGTCTGACCACAAAATACCTGACGGGCATTGAAGATATACCTGTTCCTGCTCAACGCCGAAAATGGACCAATTCCATACAAGTGGTTGGCGCGCGCGAGAACAACCTGAAAAATGTTACCGTTAAATTTCCGCTGAACACCTTAACGGTAATTACCGGAGTTAGTGGGTCAGGAAAGTCTTCGCTTATTTCGAAGATCCTCACTCCTGCCCTCACTAAAATTCTGGGCGGCTATGGTGAAAAAACCGGTCATCACGATGCGATTTTAGGAGATTACAAAATGATCAATGCCATTGAGTTCATCGATCAAAATCCGATTGGAAAATCATCGCGCTCGAATCCTGTTACCTACCTGAAAGCCTACGACGAAATCAGGAAATTACTGTCGGAACAGCAGGCTGCCAAAATACAGGGATTAAAACCATCCCACTTTTCGTTTAATGTTGACGGTGGCCGTTGCGACGAATGCCAGGGTGAAGGAACCATTAAAGTGGAGATGCAGTTTTTGGCTGATGTTTACCTGCTTTGCGAAAGCTGCAGCGGAAAACGTTTTAAAGAAGATATTTTAGATGTAAAATACAAAGACCTTAGTGTTGATGACATTCTGAATCTGACCGTAAACGCAGCCATCGAACTCTTTAAACAAGGTAAAAGTTCAACCGAAAAGAAAATTACCAAACGTCTGCAACCTTTGCAGGATGTTGGTTTGGGTTACATAAAACTCGGACAGGCATCGAGCACATTATCGGGTGGTGAAAGTCAGCGTGTAAAACTGGCCTCTTTCCTGGCAAAGGAAAAAGATTCGCCAACGCTGTTTATTTTCGATGAGCCAACAACGGGGCTGCATTTCCACGATATCCGCAAGCTGCTTGATTCGTTTAATGCACTTATTTCGCGTGGTCATTCAATACTGATCATTGAGCACAACATGGATGTAATTAAATCGGCCGACTGGATTATCGATCTTGGGCCAGAAGGTGGAGATCAAGGAGGAAATCTTGTATTTGAAGGTACTCCAGAAGATCTGATCAAGGAGAAAAATTCGTATACCGGAGAAGCTTTAAAAGAGAAATTATAAAAAAAGAGCCGCCTCAACAGGCGGCTCTCTACCATTAAAATCTCACTATTTAAACAGTTGCATCTTCTACTACAACCGGTTTAATCACAGAACTCTTGGCAATGTTATCCGCTATCGGACAACGAACTTCAATTTCCTTTAAGAAACGTTGTTTTTCTTCGGTCGTCATATCTGCATCAATATCAACGTAGCTTCTGATTTCGGTAAATCCGGCACGGCCTTCCGTTGTTTTCCCAAGCAGAAAATCTTTATCGATATCTCCCTCTGCAGTTACACTAATACCGTTGAGTTTAATCTTTTGTTGTTGTGCAATAATTCGTCCGATTGCACAAATACAAGCCGGTAACGAGCACAAAAATATTTCCAGTGGATTTGGACCTTCGTCGTTTCCACCTGCCATTTTGGGTTGGTCGATTACAAACGGATGCGAACAATTAATTTTAGTTGAAAAAGTGCGGCCCATTTCTCCGCTTACCTTTATAGTTGAAATTGCCATTATTATTGGTTTTTTAGATTATTATGAACAAATGTAATTATAAAACATGCATATTCCATTGACGAATGTCATCACTAGGAACATAATTTCACAAAAATTTATTATTGGATTTTACTTTTCAGACTTGCCGAAAAGTTTGAGTAGCAACAAGAGAAAAGGAAGGAGCAGAATAACCAAAGTATAAGCAATCCAAAGCTTAAAAGCAATTGGTTTGTTAAGAAAAGCAAATGCCAAGTTCCCCGAAATAAAGTAAGAAACGGGTAACCAAAGTAACGCCAGACCTAATTCTAAAGACCTAAGTAGTTTATCTACTTTTAATAATATATATTTTGTTGGCATTTTAATAATCAATTGAAAAAGAAGAGTATATGCGAGGATTCCAAACCATATTACTAAGCTTCCCCAAGGGAAATTCAGCTTTTCGGAAATGCTGACAGCCAAGAGTTCAGGCTGAATAAAAAGGCAGTAGAAAGTAAAAGCTAAGACGCTTATTAACAGGATCAGTTTTATTCTTCTATTCATCGCTGTTTTCAACAATTAAAGGTAAACGTTTCCACTCGCGGTAAAGTATAAACCCGACCACAATTGCCGACATGACATCAGCAACCGGATAACTGATCCAAATTCCATCAATATCAAAAAAACCGGGCAATATATAAATGAGCGGTATTAACATGATTACCTGACGAAAAACGGTGGCAAACATAGAAAGCCCGGCTTTTCCAATCGCCTGAAAGAAATTGGAAGCCACCACCTGAAATCCAACAACCGGTAGCGCCAGAATCACCAATCGTAATCCTCGGGTTGCGATATTGTACAGCACTTCGCTATCGTTATTAAAAACCATAATTATATACCCCGGAAAAGCCTCGATTAATGCATACGAGACAATGGCAATAAGCGTGGCGGCGATAAGTGTGATCTTTAAAGTATCCTTTATTCGCTGTACAGATTTCGCCCCATAGTTAAATCCGATAATTGGTTGTGAGGCCATATTCAGCGCAACAATAGCCATAATTACCAGCGTTAGTACCGAGTTAATAATCCCCATTGCTCCAACAGCCAGGTCGCCACCAAAATCAATCAGCTTTTTATTTAACAGTCCCTGAACGAAACTTCCGGCAATTTGCATCGAGAACGGCGCCATTCCAATGGCCAGAATTTCCATTGTAATTCCCCAGTTAATTTTTAAATGCTTTACCCGCATCCGAACAACTGCCCGTTTACTTTTAATAAAATGGTACAGCACCCACAACATTAAAACAAACATTGAAATTACCGTTGCATAAGCGGCTCCTTTCACTCCCATGTCGAGGCCAAAAATAAATATGGGATCGAGAATAAGATTGGTAACCGAACTTAACAGCATAGAAACCATGGCAACACGCGCATTTCCTTCAGATCGAATTACATTGTTCAACGAAAAACCGATGACCATAAAAGCCACTCCTCCAAGAATAATATCAAGGTAATCGTTGGCATATTGAAAGGTTTCTTCAGTAGAACCAAACGAACGTAGAATTGGGACTTTCAGCGAATAGGTAACCACCATAATCAGCACCGAAGCCAGAATCATCAGAATAAAGCTGGTACCAAGCGTCTGCTCCGCTCGTTCCATATCCTTTTTCCCAAGATTTATGGAAACGTAAACACTGGTGCCTATACCAATGAGCATACCAAAGCCCATCATAATAAGCATAACCGGAAAAATTACCGAAATACCCGACAATGCTTCGGCTCCAACTCCCTGTCCAATAAAGATTCTATCGACAATATTGTACAACGCATTTACGAAAACTCCAATAAATGCAGGGATGAAATATTTGAGCATAAGACGCCCCACATGGGCCTCCCGTAATTCGTCAACGTTCTTCATGAGGAGCACAAAGGTAACTAATATGCGAAAACATTTACACTACTGCTTTGTTTTGGCGTATTTTAAAGCTTAAATTTGCATGCTCTGAAGGATTTAATATGAATAAGACAAAAATTAACCAGGCGATAAAAACGCAACTTTTTTCGGCCGATCAGGAACAGGTGCTGGCTGCATTGAACAAACTAAAAGAAAGTGGGAACAAAGATTATTTGCCCATTCTATTTGAATTGATGGTTGCAGGCTGCGAGGCAGAGGTTGAAAGGCAAATTCAAAAATTGCTGGGAACCATAAAAGACAAGGAGACGATTCCGGTATTTATTAGTGCCTTGCAAGAAGAACATTACCAGCCGATTCGTAAAAATATAGCTACAGTTTGCTGGCAAAACGGACTTGATTTCTCGGACAACATTGAAGTTTTTGTCGACTTAGTGATAAACGAAAACTGGGAAACCGCTTTTGAAGCTTTCACGGTAATCGATAACATGGAGCATTTTCCGTCGCCGGAAGTAATGAAACCACTAAAACTGAAAATTGCGAGGGCCTTAAAAGTTTCCGACGAAAAGCGGGCCTACATGTTGGAAGAGTTACTAAAAATATCCACCTGACAGATAGCTACCTTGCGCATTTCACCCAAAATATTGTTTTGCTCTATCCTTCTGTTTTTAGGATTGCAAAGTCGTGCGCAAAACGAAACTTACCTGCTGCCTTTTGACAGCCGGGTCGACATCAATCCTGCGCTGGCCGGATTAGACAAAAACAATTCGTACCACACAGGCAATCAATATTCCTTTGTTAACAGCGAGCAAACTTATAACCTCTTTTATGCCACCTGGGATTCGTATTCTGAAAAATTAAAAGGAGGTGTGGCCCTGAGTTTCAGCCAGGGAATGATAAGCGAGCAAGATATCAGCACCTCATCGTTTGGATTTTCATACTCGGGCTTTCCAATAAAAACGAAAAACGGGAAGATACTTTTATCCGTCGGAACAGATATGGTTGCTGCAACCAAACAATGGACAGTTGCTTTTCTCGACAAAGTAATTACCGACGAGAACGATGTGCCAATTGGGCCGGGCGAATCTTTCCTTCGCTATTTTATTCTAAAACCAAAGTTTGGGTTTTTGTGGGTTAACAACACGCTACAAATTGGGTTAACTTCAACTGTTTCGCACACCAGAAATGTTTCGTATAGTTTAATTGAACCGACAACAAATTTGGGCTATACGCTGTATATATCGAAAAAGATCGATAAAAGAATTCGCGACCTTTACTCCCGGCCTTTTCAACTCTCCCCGGAGCTTGTTGTTTTCTACCACGAAGAAGCCTTTGTAAGCCGACTACGCTTACTCTCTGAACACACAGATAAAACATGGGGATTTTTCATTCAGAACGACTTTACCAACAATATTCATACCCTGGGAGGAACAATTGGATATCAACGTAATTATATGCGTTTTAACCTGAATGCTGGTATGGGAATTCCGGGTATTTCTGATTATAATGCTTTTCTGTGTGAGCTATCGCTAAACATTGTTGTTCCACCTTTCAGCAATTCTAAAAATAATCCCTGGGCACCCAAAAAAAACTAATATGATTTTGTATTTTCACGGCTCATTTAAACCGGGATAAACTTAATGTACTTCAAAAAACTATTACTTGCTCTACTTGTATTGCCATGTGCAGTTTTTGCTCAAGATCCCGGTTACTCACAGTTTTTTGCCAATCCGCTTCATTTAAATCCTGCTTTTGCCGGAACCACCGAGCTACCGCGAATGGTAATTAATTACCGGAATCAGTGGCCGCAACAGGGCAATTCATTTACCACTTATTCACTTTCGTACGATTTTCTGTTGAAAGACAAGAATGCAGGTATTGGATTTCAGGCTTATCACGATCGCGAACCGAATAATATAATTACAACAAGCTCGGCAACCGTGGCGTATTCTTACCACCTGCAAATAGGCATGGAGAGTTTTGTGACACTGGGATTAAATGCCGGTATTGTGAGAAAACAATTCGATACAAACGGTTTGATATTTCCGTCGGAGATCGATCAGCTTTCAGGAGTTATTTCGGGTTCAACCGGAGCCAACCTTTACGAAGGGAATACAACCTATCCCGACTTTGCAATTGGAGCAGTTGGTCAGCACCGACAAGTATTTTGGGGAGCCAGTGTGCATCATTTAACCACACCCGATGAGTCTATTCACGAAGGAGATAATAAAGGAAAAGTTCCGATGAAAATAACGGTACATGCCGGTACGCGCCTGCATAAGTTTCACCACGATTTATTGTCGCGGCGTTTTACTCTGTCGCCAAATATACTTTACCAGCAACAAGGATCATTTAAGCAGCTTAATCTTGGAATTTATATGATTGAAAAATCATTTTTATTTGGAGGTTGGTTCAGGAATAACATCGACACGCGCCCTGATGCAATTATTGCCTTAATCGGCTTTGCACGCGAGAAATTTCAGTTCGGATACAGTTTCGACTACACCCTGTCCGAACTTTCAAATTACAGTTATGGATCGCATGAATTATCACTTACATTTTTTATAGGAGCCAAAGGAGAAAGTAAAATCAGAAACAAACTCCTTATTCCCATGCTCTAGCTTTTGCACTGAATTTCTCGTCTTCGTGGCTTAGTTCCCATGGCACAACAAAATGCTCTTCAGTGTGAAAATTGTGTTGTCTTTTCATCGGTGGATACTCCTTAAATACACGATATTCTTTCTCGGAGTAGGAACTAAATTTAAATTTGCGCATCATCTTTTCTTGGTTTTTTCTTGTTACTTCACATATCAAATCGTACTCCCCTACATAAAAAAATCAATTCCGGGACAACAGCTTTTTATACGTTTTGATGAAGGTAAAAGATACTAATAAACCTGATAAAAGTCAACAAATTTAACTTATTTTAGTGCAATCGATTGTATCAGAATAAGAGGGTTACATTGCCTTTTTGCTTGTGCGATTCGCCTCTGAAATCGTTATATTCCAGAATCCAGGTATACACTCCGGACGGAGCAAAATTACCATTGCGCATTTTGCCATCCCAACCATTTTCCTGGCTATTCGACTCAAAAACAACTTCGCCCCAGCGGTTAAAGATCAACAAATTGTAACCTTCATTTACAACACCTTCGGCATATAATCTGAATTCCTGGTCTTCGTCCAAGGCAGCATTTGGAGAAAAAGCTGTTGGCGGATTTAGTTTATCGAAAGCAACACTTAACTGCTTTATAATGGTATCGGTACAGCCAAAACTATTACCCGCTTCGAGCCACACATTATATACGCCCATTGCATTGTAACGATGTACCGGATCCTTTTCGTCAGTAAAAGTGCTGTCGCCAAAATCCCAGAAATACGATGCAGCGGCATGAGAGGTATTTGTAAAATCCACCAGAGGATCGGTAATCAAGACTTCCTTCGGATAAAAATCGAACCCGGCCGTTGGAACAGGATACACTTTTACCAAGGTATCATATACGGCAGTATTTTCGCATCCGTTGATATCGAGTACGGTGAGGCTAATATCGAAAGCTTTTTGTATGTGCTCCGGGTTAAGAAATTTATGACTGGGGCTTTGTTCTGCCGAAGTGCTCCCATCATTAAAATCCCAAAGATATGACTCGGCCGGTTTACTTGTGGTTGTTGTAAATTCAGCCATTACCGGAGAACATCCTTCCGGATTATCAGCTTCTACTATAATATTAGGTTTTACTTTTACTTCCAACGCCAAAGATGAGTCGATACATCCCTGTTCGTTTACTTTCAAAGCCACCGAGCGGTCAATATCTTCAAATCCCAGCGGAATGGTAACACTATCCAAACCAATTCCCGAATCAAATTCTGCATCGTTGTAGTACCAGGTAAATTCTGTTTCCTCGAAGTTTTCACCGGTATACGACAACTGCAGGTTGTAACCGTAGCACTCGTTAGAATCGAGATCAAATACGGCTACAGGCTGGTTATGAAACTCAAACATTACCGTATCAATGTACGAACAACTGGCCTCATCAATGGTATTCAGCTGAAAATAATATTTGCCATAATCAGCTGCTTCGATTGTAGGCTTTGTAGTTAAAGGATCGTCGACTGTAACAGATGGATCCAACGAAATTAGTTCGACTAACGGATCGGAATCCTGAAAAATCAAATCAACGGTAGCCGACATCGTTCCACAAAACAGGGTTTGAACTTTCGTGTAATCCAGCTCCGGACGTTTGCTTTCGCGTACCTCGATGTAAGCCGTAGCCGACAATTGCAATTCGAGATTTTCCATGCCTCCAAACTCAACCACGTATCCTTGTGGGTAGTAATAACCTTCGGGTTGATCTCTGTCACCTTCATCCGGCAAATCGTTCCAAGACTTTGCTCTTCCTCCGGGATCAACAACCATGTGCGCGTAATCTTCATCAACGCCCCACGATTTTTGTACATTATTAGGTTCGCCATTATTCCAATAAGCAAATCCAAAAGCGGTTCCATTGGAAGTACCTCTCCAGAAAAGTGTTCCTGCCTCCGGTCCGGTTCTCCAATACCAATCACCTTCCTTACTGGCATCACTCCCACCTATCCAGCCTACACCATCAATTTTTGACCAGATAAAATCGTTCTCTACATTCGAAGTAATTGTAGCCAGATAGCCCTTAAGCCCGTAATATGTCATATTCTCGGCTGCAGTTTTGGCTGCAGTCCAACGTATTCCGCGGCTAGCAATGTATTGGTAGAAATGTTTGGTATACGGTAAATAATCAGCATCGAGTAAACCAATTGCAAATGTTCTGACTCCAACACTTCTTGTTCCGCTCTGGTTATAATAAAACACTTTAGAAATGGCTTCACGGTATTGTTCATCGGTACCAACGCCACTTATTTCAAGCGTTCCTTTAGAGTTGTTCCAATTATAATGCAACGAAGGAACCTCATCATACCCTAGCTTGTCTTCTCCTCTTTCATAATTTACAATTGATACCTGCATTCCTTTATCTGCGGCATCAATTTGTATGTTTTCAATAGAGATAAACTCGGCTATGTAAACAGAATCGGAGCAATAAGTAATGGTATCGTTTTGCGCATTTTCAATAACCGGAACCTCATCCTGCCCCAAAACAAAACCGGTACTTCCCAGAAACCATAAAAGAACACCAAGAAATACCGGTTTTAGTTTAATCATCTTACTGGTGATTATTTTCTGTTCGAGAAATATTTCATGAATTGAGAGCGCTCGTAAACCATCGGATCGGGTATATTTTTATACGAAAGGCGACCTCTGAAATCTTCTATCTTTTTAAAGTTCCACTTTTTCATAAATGCGGCAAGGTCGTCTAACATGCCATTAACCACCTGCGCACCATTTACATACAAGGTTGAGCACAATTGAGTTACCTGTGCACCGGCCAGTAATTGTTTAATTACTGCATCGCCATTGTGAATTCCGGTTGAAGCGGCAATATCCAAATGTGTAACTGACGAAGAAACAATACCCACCCAGCGCAACGAACGACGCAAATCGGATGGTGTACTAAACACTTCTGATGCTACCAACTCCAGTTTGTCCAGGTTAATATCAGGCTCGTAGAAACGGTTAAACATTACCACACCCGCAGCACCATTGGCTTTTAACTTGTCGGCCATACCAATAATATTGCTGTGGTTCAAACCAAATTTAACCGACACAGGAATATTAACCTCACTTTTCACCTTTTCCAGAACATCAAGGTAAAGCTGTTCGATCATTCCCGGCTTTTCATGACGATCGGTTGGTAAATAGAAAATATTCAGTTCGATGGCATCGGCACCGGCCTCTTCAAAATCTTTGGCAAAAGTGGTCCACTCTTTCGACGACACACAGTTTACACTGGCAATAATAGGCACATCAACCGCTTCTTTTGCTTGTTTTACCAGCTCAAGATGTTTCGTAACCGTATTGTCGCGCATGTAATTTTTTATGTAATCTTCAGCCTCCGGATAACCAACATTATGCTGATCTTTAGCCAGCATATTGGTCACCTCGTTGTTTATCTGCTCCTCGAAAATCGATTTCAGCACGATAGCACCAATACCGGCGTCGGCAAGTTCTTTAATTTTCTCAACCGAACTTGTCAGTCCCGAACTGGCGGCAACCAAAGGATTTTTCAGTTTTAGCCCGAGGTATGTAGTCTCTAAATTTGCCATAATAAAAGTTTATAGTTTGCAGTCAGCACACAAGGTCGGAAATATTTCGTGCCTTTTCCCGCTGTTCTTATTTTAATAAATCTGTCTGTTTCAATAGTTTCGTGCTCCGAAGATTTTACTTCCCACACGAATCATCGTGCTTCCTTCTTCAATGGCTAAAGGATAATCATCCGACATGCCCATTGAAATCTCGGTAAAAAATTCGGAATCGGAAAAGTATTTATTTTTCAGCGAATTAAAAATACTTTTTAACACCCGGAATTCATTCCGTACCTGATCTTTATCATCTGTGTAAGTAGCCATTCCCATTACGCCGATAACCCGCACCTTTGTTAGCTGCTTAAATGCATCGGACGACAGTAAAACATCTGCCTCATCAGGCGACAAACCGAACTTGGTGAGTTCTTCGGCAACGTGAAATTGCAGCAATACATCGATTACCCGATTGTTTTTAATGGCCTCTTTGTTGATGGTTTTTAACAGCTTAATGGAATCGACACCGTGAATAAGCGAGATAAACGGAGCAATATATTTTACTTTGTTGGTTTGCGGATGTCCGATAAAATGCCACTCGATATCTTTGGGCAGTTCTTCGTATTTTTTGGTTAAATCCTGTACTTTATTTTCTCCAAAAATACGATGACCGGTATTGTAGGCTTCCAAAATATCCTCGTTGGGTTTTGTTTTTGAAACGGCTACCAGTCTTACATTTTCAGGCAAACTTTCCGTAATTTCTTTTATATTTTTCCCAATATCCATCCCTCGCTCGAATTTGACGTAAAAATAGAAATAAAGTTGGAAACCCTTCAACGATCGGGGTTCAAAGTTGGAAGCAAAATATCAGGCATTTTAATACTTTTGCAGCACAGGATGAAGGAAAACAGAACGATAATATCGGAAATGAATGAACTGGGCCGCCAGAACGAGGCTTTTGTTTTTGTGATCGATTTCGACACATCAAAGGCAAAGATCTTCAGGCCCGACGAAACGGATAAAATTTGGTGGCAGGCAAATGATCGATCGAATTTTGCCCAATCAACAAGTGATGAAAAAGAAATAAAATGGGAAACAGAACCCGTTTCGTTCAGCCATTATAAAAAAGGATATGATCTTGTTCAGCACCACATTCACAACGGCGATACCTATTTGCTGAATTACACGCAACCAACAACGGTTAAAACCAACCTCTCGCTTGAGGAGATCTTTCACCATAGCGAGGCGCGTTATAAAGTGCTGCTGAAAGATGAGTTTGTATGTTTTTCGCCCGAAAGATTTGTGCAGATCGATGCCGGAAAAATTTCATCGTACCCTATGAAAGGGACAATGGACGCCTCGTTACCAAATGCCAAAGAACGAATTTTGAACGACTCGAAAGAGCTGGCCGAGCACAATACCATTGTAGACCTGATACGAAACGACCTGAGTTTGGTGGCTGAAAATGTAACGGTAGAGAAATTCCGGTACCTGGAGCGACTAAAAACCAACCAGCGCGATTTGTGGCAGGTGAGTTCGAAAATTAGCGGCGATCTGCCACAAAACTATACAGAACGGATTGGCGACATTCTATTTAAAATGCTGCCTGCCGGATCGATTTGCGGTGCACCAAAAAAGAAAACCGTTGAAATTATTAAAGCTGCCGAAAACTACAACCGAGGTTTTTACACCGGCATTTTTGGCTATTTCGATGGGCACAACCTCGACAGCTGCGTGCTGATTCGCTATATAGAAAAACAGGGTGATCAACTGGTATACAAAAGTGGTGGCGGTATAACTTTTTTAAGCAATGCCGAGAGTGAGTATGAAGAGCTGGTGAAGAAAGTTTATATTCCGGTTTTTAGGAAGGATTGATGGAGATTGAAACCTGATTGATACAGATTGAAAAAAGATTGAGTTGAGATTGACAGATAAAAGCTTTAATGGAGAAATTGTTAAATTGAGAAACTGATAAATTGTTGGGTTATTAAGTTGCCTACTGCTATTTGGCATTTGCCTATTGCTCGCAACTCGTAACTAGCGGCTCGTAGCTAATAAACTATGCAACTACTGGAAACCATAAAATGTAAAGAAGGGCAACTCTACAACCTGGAGTATCACCAGGCACGGTTTGATGTGGCGCGGATGAAGTTTTTCCCGGATGCACCAAAGCTCAAGCTGGAGGACCTGATAGAAATACCTGAAACCTGTACTGAAGGATTATTTCGTTGCAGGGTGGTTTATGCAGAACAGATTGAAAAGATCGAGTTTCTGCCTCACCAATACCGTTCCGTTAACAGCATCCGCCTGATTGAAGACAACAGCGTTGAATACAGCAGTAAATACACGAACCGCCAACAACTGCAGCATTTATACAACCAGCGCGGCAATTGCGACGATATCCTGATCGTTCAGAACAATTGTATTACCGACAGTTTTACGGCCAACCCAATATTTTTCGATGGCAATAAATGGTGGACACCCGACACTCCCCTGCTTCCCGGAACGCAACGTGCGAAATTGATAGTCGAAAACAAAATTTCGGTTTGCCGCATTGCCGTTAACGACCTACCCAACTACCAAAAAATTGGTTTGATAAACGCCCTTCAGGACATGGATAATATGCCTGTGTTGCCGGTTGAAATGATTAAGGATTAAGGATTAATTTTAAGTTTTGAATGGCGAACCGCACTAGAAAAAACGACATTCAATAGTAAATATTGATACCCCGCGCCTGCAACCGACAGAACACATCAACCATCGATTTTTAAAAATTGATATAGAATAAAATTGATTATTTTTAGCACTATTCACGATCCATCGAATAGAAGATGGCTAACTAAATTTGAACCTGATGAGAAAGTTAAAATTCGATTTTAATATTGACTGGAAATCAAAATTGATTGATTTATTAATCGTAATCATTGGCATTACGATAGCTTTTAAGTTAAACAACTGGAATGAATCGATTAAGACAGAAACAGAAGCTGATGCGTATTTCGAGAGTTTCTATGAGGAGAATAAAGCCAATTACGAAAATCTTGTTTCAGCTATAGATTTTCTGAAATCGAATAAAAACGATATCGACACGCTCAAACAGATATTATTATCAGCTAATTATTCTGATGAAAGAATAAAGCCGCTGGTTGCCAGCATGATGTCGTTGGCTGATTTTACGCCATCAACTACAACCATGGAGAATATTTTGGCATCAGGCGAGTTCGACCTCATTCGGGATATCGAACTGCGAAAAAATATTATTAGCACATATAACGATTATAAAACCTCGGCAAAACTTGAAAGTTTGATAACAGATTATGTGAACATATATGTAACGCCGTTCTTTTTCGAAAATGTTCGATTCAGGGATTTTTCATCAATCAATTCTGACTTTACGCAAGACCCTCAATTTGAAAATATTGTTTTAGGCTACGATGTTCTGCTTGATCAACAAATTAAGGGATACGAAAGGAATTTGGAGAAACAAAAACTACTCGATAAAAAACTGGCTCATACGAATCAATTGTAATTTGGAAAAGAAGTCAGGACCTCTATAGAAATCCTCCCCTCTGTGAAGTTAAATCCTTTACTCTACATCCGAAAATCACTTTTCCACATAACAAACCTCTCCGGCTCAAACAAGGGTTCAACATCTGCAAGAAAAGTAGTGAGTACAGGTAGACCTCGCTGCACTTGTTTAGTAGCATCCGGTCCAACACCAACAAACATCTGCTTTAACTCATTTGCCCGAACTATTGCAGCGTCTGCAAACTGCATTTTCGTTAAGGCTTTCATGTATTGATAAAGTAATCCGGGAACAGGTATCGCAAACAAGTAGCCGGGCTGTACATTGGTGCGGTAAATGTTTTTAAATGCTTCGTCAGCCTCTTCCAATTTACCGGCAAATACCAAAGCCATTGCCAGACTGTACCAATCGTGCCGGTAATTTCCGGTCTTGCAAGCCTTTTCCAGATACTCCAGACTTTCGTGGTATTTCTTACGCTTATAAAGTGCTAATCCACAAAGTCGGTTCGCCCGGAAAGTAATTTCCTTATTTCGTGAATTTACCAAAGCCTGACCAAGCTCTAACGCTTCCTGGTATCTACCGGAATTTAAAGCCTGCTCTGCCTTATTTAATCGTCGGTTTTTAGATAGTATCAAACGCATCTTCAATCTTTATTCCCCAACATTTACCATTCAAATGTAAGCGATTCACCTTTATCCAGAATAAGTTCCTTTTCTTTTCCCTGGCAAACCACCTTTGTGCTTCCACCGGCTTTTGCCAAAACAGTTACGCTGTTTAGTTTTCCTTCGCTCCAGTCCATCGATATTTCGTAACCTCCGCGAGCACATATACCGCTTACTGAACCTTCGGGCCATGCATCAGGCAAAGCGGGTAACAAATCGATACGATTTTGGTGCGATTGCATCAACATTTCAATGACACCTGCCGATCCACCAAAGTTCCCATCTATTTGAAATGGTGGATGTGCATCGAACAAGTTCGGGTAAGTTCCCCCACCCTGACTGTATTGTGTTTCAGTACCCGACGGATCGACATAACTCAGCAGTTCGCGATACATTTTATAGGCATGGTTACCATCGAGCAAACGCGCCCACAGGTTTATTCGCCAGCCTTTCGACCACCCCGTTGTTTCATCGCCTTTAATTTCAAGCGTTGTTTTGCAGGCTTCTGCCAACTCCGGCGTTTCATCAGGAGTAATGTGATTTCCCGGGTGCAAACCAAACAAATGCGACTGATGACGATGTTTCGGATCTGAATCTTCCCAATCGTAATACCACTCCTGCAAGTTGCCTTTTTTACCAATCTGGTACGGATACATTTTTGCCAAAGCCTGCTCCAGTTCTGCACTGAATTCAGCATCCACTTCAAGAACTTTGGCAGCCTGAATTGTTTGAAGGAAACTCTCTCGAATCATTGCTAAATCAGCAGTTCCACCATAAAGTGTAGCACCGCGATAGCCTTTATCGGTGATGTAATTGTTCTCGGGAGAGGTAGATGGCGAAGTGATCAAATTGCCATTTTTATCTTCCACCATCCAGTTTAAACAAAATTCAGCAGCACCTTTCATAAGCGGATAACCGTCGTTTTTCAGGAAGTCGATATCCTGTGTAAACTGGTAATGTTCCCACAAATGTGTTGAAAGCCACGGACCACTCATATTCCAACAAGCCCAAACCGGATCACCCTCGCCAAAACCTCCAACAGGATTGCTCATGGCCCAGATATCGGAATTATGACAGGATGCCCATCCCTTATCAACACCATAAAATGTTTTGGCCGTTACGGCTCCCGTTTTCGCCACGTTGCCAATAAACGACAACAGCGGACGGTGCATTTCGCTCAGGTTACCGGTTTCTGCCATCCAGTAATTTTCTTCCACGTTTATATTCATTGTGTAGTTACTGCTCCATGGCGGTTGTAGGTGCGGATTCCAAAGTCCCTGCAAGTTGGCGGGAACACCTTCTGTTCGCGAGCTGGCAATCAGCAAATATCTACCGTACTGGAAATACAACACTTCCAGATTTTTATCTTCGGCGCCACTAAAATATCTTTTCAAACGATCGTCGGTCGGTAATTCCGGCGCTGTTGTTTCTCCCAAATCGAGCTGAACACGACTCATTAAGGAATTATAATCTGCAATATGCGCTTTTTCAATTTCTTCAACACCTTTGTTATCTGCCTCGTTCAACTGTGTTTGCGCAATGGTTTTATTGTCCAAACCTTCTTTTGTCGGGTCTTTATCAAAGCCGTTGAAGCTGGTAGCTATCGATACATAAAGTACGGCCTCACTTGCTCCTGAAACAGTTAATACACTATCCGTATACACGGTGTTTCCACCGTCGCTCTGCACTTTCATATAAGTGGAAAAATGTGTTCCACGGTTTTCATCAAATTGAATCGGATCCTCGTCTCCTGCGTGGTAATTGGGCAACGCCTGATACGGAGCGTATCCTTCCACCTTTAAAACATTATCGTCAGCGGACGTAATGAATCGCAACTGGCTGTCGAATTTAACGGCAAAGTTCAGCGCATCTTCTTTATCGGCACTTAGTTTCACGACCATAATTTGGTCGGGGTACGATACAAAATATTCGCGTTTATAATTAACGCCGTCCACCACATACGATGTAGTTGAAACCGCCTTATCGATATCCAGCTCTCGATGATAATTTTCCACATCTCCTTCGTGCTGAAAATCCAAAAACAAAGTACCCAGCGGCGCATACGACTGTGAATATTTCCCCATCAAGTTATGATTCAATTTATCCGCCAACTCGTAGTCTTCGTTTGCCAAAGCTTCACGTATTTCCGGTATAAATTTGTAGGCCTCCGGATTCATGTACGGATCAACCGGCTCGCCCGACCAAAGTGTTATATCGTTCAGGTATATTTTATCCGATTCCACTCCGCCAAAAACGGAAGCCCCCATTTTGCCGTTTCCAAGCACAAGGCTTTCTTCAAAATAAGTAGCAGGTTTATCATACCACAGCACGTGCGTTGAAGTCGCTTTTTCGACGGCAGGTTCGGTACAGCACGACTGGCTAAAAACCAGCAAACTAATTAGGATTGAATTTAAAAGATGGTTGAGTCGATTCATAGGTTTGTTACTTTCAGAATAGTTAATGTATTTTTCACAATTAGATGCAAGATACTAAATAATTGCAGCTGCTAAAATAATAAAAAAAGGCCCTGCAAAACTGCAGAGCCCATTAACCTATCCTTGTTTATGAAAAATTGAAATCGGAAAAAAAGGGAGCCGACTGGTTAGATCAGACTCCCAAGTGGTATTAGGTATTAATTGGTATGGGTGTTCCCTTTGAGCAGGGACAACATTATTTTATATTTTAATTCCACAACTTTTTATTTGGTAGGCGCCCCATTTCAAGTTCAAGCACACCGCCACTCATTAAATCCTCATGACTAAACCAAGGTTTATCTAGGGTCTTACCATTTAATTTGGCACTTTGTATGTATTTCTTCTCTGCAGATAATCCGGGCGCTCTAACTAAAAATTTATTGCCATTCTCCAGGTTGATTGTAATTTCTTCGAACAAAGGACTTGTTATTGTATATTCAGGGATTCCCGGAGTTATAGGATAAAATCCCATTGACGAGAAAACCACAAACGCCGACATTCCTCCCCCATCTTCGTCTCCCGGAATTCCAAATACATTGTCTTTAAACCAGGTATCGATTAAAAAGCGTGTCCACTTTTGAGTTTTCCATGGCGAATTGGTGTAGTTGAACAAATACGGAATGTGAAAACTGGGTTCGTTACCCATCGAAAACTGCCCGACTAAACCTGTTGCATCTGGAAGTTTTGCCCAGAACTCGTATTTACTTCTGCCTAAACTTTCTCGGAAAAGTTGGTCAAGTCCGTCTTCAAATTGTTCAACCCCACCAAACAAATCGATCAATCCGTTTACATCGTGTTGTGTTTGCCATCGGTAAGTCCAACCGTTGTTTTCATCGTAGTAGGCACGCGCTCCCATTCCTCCGTCAAATTTAGGATCTATGTCGATCCATTTCCCATTCTCATCTTTTGGCAGAAACATTTTTTGTTCCGGGTGCCACAAATTTTTATAATTCGAAGCTCGCTCAGCAAAGATCTCCTGCTCTTTTGTCTTTCCTAATTCTTCAGCCATTTGCGAAAGCGCCCAATCATCGTAGCTGTGGCCTAATGTCAATGCAACTGCCTGACGATTTTCGAATGGATGAACCAATGCCACAGTTTCTTTTTCTCCGGGACGCAAAGCTGGGTAAAATCCTTTCTCGTGATAGAAATCATCCAACTCACATTTTTCGCCATTTCGCCAGGGTAACATAGTTGCTTCTTCTGCATTCTTTAGCATTCCTTCAAAAGCAGATTGTACATCAAAACTGCGGATTCCTTTTCGATAAGCATCGAGAAATGAAATGGTTGAATGAAAACCATTCATACAAGAGTGATCGCCATAAATAACCGGAAATGTTGGCATCCAGCCACTTTGCTCGTACATATTTACGTACGACTGCAACATGTCAGCCTCCACATCGGGCTGAAGAATAGCACGAAGCGGATGATGTGCCAGATAGGTATCCCACACCCAATCGTCAACATAAAACGGGCGGGTACTTTGGTGGATTTGGTTGTCAAATCCACTAAAATACTGACCATCTTCTGAAATGTTGACCATTCGTTCGTAGCAACGATAAAGCGCTGTATAAAAACTTCTTTTGTGCGCCTCAGTGCCACCTTTAACTTCAATCTGGTTGATCACCTTGTCCCAGGCTAATTTCCCATGGTTTTTCAATTCATCGAAAGTAGTTCCCTGCAGATCTTCCTGAAAATTTTTCTGAGCCTGTTCTTTACTTATAAAAGAAGTAGCGTATTTGAATTCAATAGGTGCTGCGCTTTCTTTTGCTGTAAGAACAAGCTTATCAGCACCATCATTTTTTATATCACTCGAGCCTGACAATTCTCCATAAACGTAAATCTTTACATTTCGAAAATATTCAACTCCGAAGATCGAATTATCTTCTGCAATCGAGTATTCTCCATTATTATAATAATGCCCAAGCAATATATTCGCCTCTTGATCGGCAGGAAATTTAAATCGGAAAATGCCGGTCTTTTTACCAACTGTGTATTCAACTGCTACTTCGTCTTCAATCAACTCTGTTTTGTAATACCATGGTCGGTTTATTTCCAAATCGTAATCCCAGGTCAATCCTTTTTCCCAGCTTTCTGCTGAAACCGATCCAACAATTGGCTTGATAAAAAATGCCTGTGCCACGCGGTGCGAAATAACATTCAGCGGAAAAGATGAAATCTGATCATCCAGATAATCAGCGCGGTCAGGTGTCATACGCGTCATTTGGTTAGGCAACTGTACCGTTGGCCGTGTTGGTTGCAATATATGACCAACGTTTCCGATTGTCGGATCAACATATTGGGTAAAATCCGTAGCCGGTAATTCCTGTTCTTTTTGAACACAGGAAAAACAGATCGCCAGTACTAAAAGTAGTATCAGATTTTTCATTTTTCTCAATAATTTGAATGCTTGTATCGCCTTATTAAAAATGTATTGGTTGAAAGAGAGGCTGCCAAAAAATAGCAGCCTCTCTATTTTTCAAACCAATTCTAATTCTTTTCTTCAGCAAACGTGTTATAACAACCAAGTTACTTATTTACAAGCACTTTTTAGAATTATAACACATAATTGCCGATGTTGTACTATACTATTCCAATCACAATTAATAACCTGCGTTTTGTGTCAGGTTCGGGTTACGTTGCAATTCGCTTAACGAAATCGGGAATACCAAATCAGTTTCTTTGAATGTAGCACCTGCAGCATTTTGAGCACCAATCAAGTCAACATAGGTAACACTTCCCTTTTCTGTTTCTGAAATAACAGGAAATTTCATTGTACGTACACAGTCGTCCCAGATTTTGAATTCCAAAGCGAATTCACGCAATCTTTCCGTCCAACAAGCTTCAATAAACTCTTGGTTCGAAAGACTTAGCAATTCAGCTTTTAATTCAGCTTCTGTTTTCCCTTCGGTGTTGGCACGCGCCTGAATTTTTGCCAGGTAGGTAGCAGCTTCGTCAGTTACACCTTCAGTTTGTGCAATCGATTCGGCGTAATCCAAATATGCCTCAGCTAAACGATAGAAGTTCCAGTCTTTTGTTCCGATACCTGTATTTAACAGCGCATCTTCGTCGAAATAATACCAGCACCCGGCTTGTCCTTCAGGAGCAGTCCATGTTTTATCGTTTGTTGGATTGGTATATTCCCAGTGGAAGAACTGGTTAGGCTGAATACGAAGGTCATTTTCGTCGTAAACATTCAGGAAACGGTCGATTGGACCATAAGTTCTTTCAAAGATTGAGTAAGTACCGAATACAGCTGTTGCCGATGATGTGAAGGCATAAGTTGGTCTCCACGAACTGCTGGCAATACTTGCATCGTATTCCAAACTGTAAATTACTTCACCCAGATCATCGGTTGTACGTAATTTATTGAAAGCACTGTTTTCTGCCAAGTCGCTATTATCAGTTAGCGAATGAGGAGAATCGATAACCATTTTTGCATATGTTTTTGCATTGGCATAATCTCCCTGGTAGAAATATACATCGGCTAAAGCCATGGCAGCCACGTATTTCGAAATACGATGTCCGTTTGAAGCAAATGTTGCTGCAGGTAAATCCTCAACAGCGTCGATCAAATCTTTTTCAATCTGCTCATAAACCGCCGAGGCAGCCGTTCTTTCAGGATACAAATTCTCTAAAGTGGCAGGTTCAAGTAATAAAGGAACGTCGCCAAATGTTTTCACCAAATAGAAATAGTTGAAAGCTCTGAAGAATTTAGCTTCTGCAATTAAAATGCTGGCCGAGCTTGCGCTCATTTCAATTCCAGGAATGCTGGCAATTGCATTGTTAGCCACATTAATGGTGCGGTAACTGTTATCCCAAATATCATCTGAAGTTCCTGAAATTTCGTTTGTATGCCCCTGACGGGTAAGCAAACGTGAGTATCTACAAACCACTTCCTGACCTTCGTAACTGTTGCTGAAATAACCTGTAAGCATTCCAAGTATTGAAGATTTAGAGCCAATGTAGGCACTTGATGCATGTGCAATTCGGATTGTTGCTCCGTTGCGATACAAATAGTTTACGTTCTCGGTTGCCTGAGATTCGGTTTTGTAATAATCCACATCGGTTAATGATGATTTTGGACTTTCTTCCAGAAACTCGTCGCATGAGGTCAACGCAAAGACCCCTACTAATAAGAATAATATTATCTTTTTCATGATCGTTCTAATTTAATTCATTAAAAAGTTACGTTTACACCAAACGTCCATGTTCTGGCTCTTGGATACGAGAAGAATGTCATGTTTTGTCCAAACTGGTTGCTTCCCTGCGATGTAGATTCAGGATCGTAACCGTTAAAATCGTCAGAACATAACAAGAATGCATTGTTCACATTCGCATAAACTCTTACGGCAGCAATACCCAGCGACTCGCAATAGTTTGTAGGAACAGTGTAACCAAATTGAATAAGGTTAGCTCTTAGGTAAGAACCATCGGCAATCCATCCCGAATCAACCGTTGTATTTTGTCCGGCGTGGCCAGAGTTTGTCAAATAGATGGCTTGTTGCATGGTATTTGGATTGGTACCATCGTAAGCATCGTACAGAATATTTGATAAACCATTGGTGATACCAAAACGGTCGTAAGTTGAGTGGTAAAACTGTTGCATGGTTTCAACACCCCATACAAATTGTAAATCAACTGTAAGATCGAAGTTTTTGTACGAGAAAGTATTGACAAAACTACCAGTCCAATCCGGCATACCTTTTCCAATAATTTCTTTTTCGTTGGTACGTTTTGCACGGCCAATCTGATCTCTTTCAATCAAGCCGGCTTCAAAGTCTTCTTCAGTATAAACTCCAAGTCGTTTGTAACCAAAGAAACTACTCAGGTTCTCGCCTACACGCAAAATACTTTCAGAACCACCAACCCAGTAATTCATCTCAATATCTTCGTCGTTGTCGCCAAGACTAAGAATTTCGTTTTTGTTGTAGTTCAGATTTAATGTAGAATTCCAAGTAAAATCGGCTGTTCTAACTGGTGTAGCATTAACCATTATATCCAATCCCTGGTTTTTAACAGATCCAATATTTTTGAAGATCGAGCTAAAACCTGAAGATGTTGGAAGTGGTGTATTCAGCAATAAATCAGTTGTTTTCTTGTAGTAGTATGAAACATCAAATGTAAGCTGATTATCAAATACGCCCAAGTTTACACCAAAGTCCCATTGTGCTGTTTTTTCCCATTTCAAATCAGGGTTCGCAAAAGAGTTAATGTAGGAGTAAGGCGAACGTGAACCATTCATCAACAATGTTCCTGAACTAACAGATGCCAACGAATTGTACGGGCCAATTTCAGAGTTACCGGTTATACCATAGCTGGTGTGCAATTTAAGCATATCGATCAGACCACTGTCTTTCAGGAAGTCTTCCTGCGACATGTTCCAGGCCAAACCTGCTGATGGGAAAAACGCATATTTATTGTTGTCACCGAATTTAGACGAACCATCGTAACGACCGGTAACAGTTGCCGAGTATTTATCTTTCAGCGTGTAAGCAACTCTCAAAAAGTAAGAGTTCATCGCCCAATCGTTGTAGCTTGATGATGGAGACGAAGGATTTGTTCCTGCTCCCATGTTGTACCATTCGTAGAAATCATCGCTGAATCCTTCAGTACGTGAGCCATCGAAATTATAAGTACGTTTTTGCCACGAAAGACCTGCCATCGCATTCAAACGGTGATCGCCAACTACCTTTTTATAAGTCAGGTAAGTTTCTTCCTGCCAGTAGAACGTATTGGTGTGTTGAATTTCGGCCCATCCGTTTGGCATTGAAATGTTGTTCAACAAAATAGATGAATAACCTTTGTAAGTGCGGTTATGATTGTCGATACCAAACTGAGTTTTCAAATCCAATCCGTCCATTAAATGGAAGGTCAATGCTGCATTACCAAAGATTTGAGTATTGTACCTCATCCGTTTCTGCAGATCCAAAATCATAGCCGGATTTGACATACCTTCGAATCCGAATGTATCAGATAACGATGATGTCGACGATGTAGTGTAATTACCATCCGCATCTCTAACTGGCAACCAAGGCAACATCTCGATCATTGTGCGTCGGGCATCCTGTCCACCACCGGTTTCAGGAGTGTAACGACCCCACGAGTGATTAACCATTAAGTTTACTCCGGTAGATAACCATTTTGTTGGTTCGCCATCGTAAGTAAGTTTTGCGTTTACCCTTTTGCTGTACGTGTTATTCACTACTCCCTGCTGATCTGTATAGTTCAGGAATGCACCTGTTGATGAGTTTTTACCGGCCTGCTGAATATTTAACTGATGATTGTGAGAGATAGCTGTTCTTGTAGCTTCTTCCTGCCAATTGGTATCGTATAACGGATTACCCTGTGCATCGAAATAGTTTCTATCGGTAAACCAATCGGTACGATCTAGCGACCAGTCATAACCCATGTAGTTATTCTCATTTTCAAGACCGATCATAAAAGCATCAGTCCATTCCTGGGCATTCAGAACATCCATAAAACGAGCAACAGTGCTAACCCCAACCGATCCCTGGTAACTTACTACTGTACCTTCGCCACCGGTTTTTCCGCGTTTGGTAGTTACCAAAATAACACCGTTTGCACCGCGTGCACCATAAATAGCAGTCGCCGAAGCATCTTTTAAAACTTCAATACTTTCAATGTCGTTCGGGTTCATTAATCCAAAATTCTCCATTACAACACCGTCAACCACATACAATGGGTCGGTTGAAGAGTTGATAGTAGACATACCACGGATTACAACACGGCTTTGATAAGCACCCGGCTGCGATGAATTGGAATAAATATTTACACCCGAAGCTTTACCTCTTAAGTTATCAAGTGGACTAAAACTCTGTGCTTTAATCAGCTCCTCACCGTCGGTTTTCGAAATAGAACCGGTTACATCCTGCTTACGCAAAGTACCGTAACCAATGGCAACAACCTCTTCAATACCAATGGTTTCTTCTTCCATTGTAATATTGATTACGGCTTTTCCGGCAATGTCAATTTCCTGCGATTTCATACCCACAAAAGAAAACTGTAATACATCGCTATCAGAAACACCGCTTATCGAGTACTCACCGTTATTATTGGTCACTGTACCATTCGATGTTCCTTTAACAATTACAGTTACTCCCGGTAAAGGCTGACCTCCAGCATCGGATACAATACCTGAAATACTTTGTTGCTCGCTTCGTACGTTAATGTTTCCGGCGCTTTCGCTATCCAGTTCGGCGGGGAAAAGCATAATGTGCCTATCGTACGTTACGTAGTTAACATCAGTTCCGTTAAATACTACATTCAGAATCTCATCAATTTGTTGATCGTTTAAATCAACCGATACTTTTCGGTTCATATCGATCAGTTCAGAACTATAGGCAAAATGAAATTCCGATTGTTTTTCAATCTCGTCAAGCACTTCCACAACCTTTTTGTTGTGCATAGCTAGTGTTAGTTTGGTTGATTGACTATATACACTTGCAGAAACTTGCATTAGTCCAACCAGTAAAAACAAAAATGTTAGTTTCATAAGCTTTAAGCTTTTACTCCAAAAGGAAGGCATACCTCTTCCTTGGATTAGGATTTTTTTCATAGTTTTACATTGATTTAAATTATAACTTAATTTACCGTTTGCCGATGGTAAATGAGGACCGGAAGTGTTGCCGCACTTTCGGTTTTTTTATCTCGACAATTCTCTTACTTTTTCTTCGTCTAGTTCAAATACAATTACATTTTTTTCTTGTTTAGTTTTAATTGGTGCTATCTTTTCCATAATCTGGATAATCTCGTCAAGCGGTTCGCTTTTAATGGTGAATGTGAAGTGGTAATCTTTTAACTCTTCAGCAAACTCAAATTCCTGATTATATCTTTTCTCCAGTCGTTTTACAACCTCTACCAGTGGCTGGTTGTAAATATTCAAAATACCATCTTTCCACGAGGTATATTTCATGGTATTAACCTCGCTTATATTTAGTTGATTGTTTGATTTTACAAACGATGCTCTTTCTCCTGGGCTTAGAAAATATTGGAACGAAGCCACCTCGGGACTTAACAGCTGCACTTTACCCGACTCCAAAACAACGTCGATATTTTCCGATCCGGGATAAGCCTCCACATTAAATTTGGTTCCGTGTACTTTAACCTGAATCTCGCCGCTGTTTACCACAAACGACAGATCCTCGTTTGTTTGAACCTCAAAATAAGCTTCACCTTCCAATTTCACATCGCGGTTATTCTCGGCAAACAGGTTATTGTAGCTAATTTTCGATCCGGAGTTTAGCCAAACCATCGAACCATCGGGCAGTTTCACTTTTGAAATCTGACCATTTTCGGCTTCAATTTCCGAGTACCAAATGTCCTTTTCTTTAGTTGATGAAACAATGTAAGCTCCTCCACCCAAACTCAGCACAAAAAAGAAGATGGCGGCAATCCGAACCAACAGGTTTATCTTATCAGAATACTGCCATCTTTTGAAACTTTTTTGCAACATTTGATCTTGAATATTCAGCCAGCTTTTTTCACTTCCTTCAGGAAGCGGCTTATTTCGCTGACTTTTATTCCAACCTAACCTAGAACTATTAAAAACTATGCGATTCTCCTTTTTTCGTACCCACTTCAATAATTGCATCTGCTCGCTCGCCGATGCTCTCCCTTCTAAATATTTCTCTATTATCTCTTTCATGTTGTATTCTGATAGGAGTACACAAAAAGTAAAAAAACCCTACCTGTTTTTTTTCAAAATTTATTTTTAACGAATTATACAAACCAACAGAACTGCTGATTTTCAACAAGCTACCACAATCGCCGCCTAACTATTTTTCAAGCAGCAAGGTTATAAGAATGATGAGCACCGGGTATTGGTCTACCAATTTTTTCCTGATCTGTTCTTTGGCTTTAGCAATGTGTTTTTCAACCATCTTTATGCTAATTCCCATTTCGTCGGCTACTTCTTTTTGTTTTCGGCCTTCAATTTTACAGCGCTTAAAAACCTGTTTCATTTTATCCGGCAATTCATCAACCGCTTCCTGAAATGATGTAACAAGTTGCTCCTCCAGACTTTTTTCTTCTTTACCCAAAAGATCGATCTGGTACAAATACTGAAGTTCACTCACCTCTTCCACATCGATGGAGAAAGTGGTCTTTTCCAGCTTTTCATTGCGTAAAAAATTCAGACAGTTATTGCGTAGAATTACAAAAAGATAACTTTCTATTGAACGGTCAGTTTTTATAGAATTGCGTTTTTCCCAAAGGGTAATAAAGGTCTCCTGAATAAGGTCTTCAACTTTATTATCGTCGGAAATAAATAATTTGCAATATCCTTTTAGGCGAGGGTAAAGAAGTTTGAACACGTCTTTAAAAGCGGACGGGTCTCCTTTTTTTAGGTTATAGTTAGTTTGAATGTCGAACATCGATTTTAGTTAGCTAGTTAGTGGGCACAAATAAAAGAAATTTATATGACACTTAAAATCAACATTGTAAGTTTTTTAAAACAAAAAAGGCCCTGCAAAATTGCAGAGCCTTCAACTATTCTTGTCTAATTATTAGATACATTTTTTACTTGAACCGTTTGGATTTCCGGTTACTTCCCAGGTATTTCCCGAGTTTAATAACTCATCAACGCAAGTTACTTTACGCGTTTGCTGTACTTCCTTAATTTGTGCTTCCATCTCAGTATCGTAAACCGGAGCAGGAACTGCACGAATTACACCAAATGCAACAGGGAAATCAGGCAAAGCCATATTGATCAATGCCAAATGCAAGGTAGGATCTACCTCAGTTGCATCATGAACAAGGATATCAGCTTCGGTTACTCCGTTTTCGCCAATCTTAACAACTTTTAGTTTGCCATTGTCGAATACCAAACCTTTTTCGTTTTCAGCGCCAAAGATCATTGGCTTTCCGTGCTCCAGCATTAGCTGACGGTCGGCACGGTGATTAGGATCGGTAATAGCAGTGTGAATTCCGTTGTTAAAAATCACACAGTTTTGAAGTACTTCAACCACCGATGTTCCTTTATGCTCTGCTGCTTTTTCAAATACCGACTGGCTCAGTTTCAGGTTGCCGTCGATTGAACGGGCGTAGAACGAACCACGTGCTCCAAGAACAAGTTGCCCCGGTACAAAAGGATCTTCAACAGTTCCGAATGGCGATGTTTTACTCACAAAACCACGGTCGGAAGTTGGTGAATACTGTCCTTTAGTCAAACCATAAATACGGTTATTGAACACCACCATATTTACATCAATATTTCTTCTGATCAAGTGAATAAAGTGGTTACCACCAATGGCCATAGAGTCACCGTCGCCACTCATAACCCAAACGCTCAAATCAGGGTTGGCAGCTTTCACACCCGAGGCGATTGCCGCAGCACGACCGTGAATGGTATGAAAACCAAATGTATTCATGTAATATGGGAAACGCGATGAACAACCAATACCTGAAATTACGGCAAATTTCTCTTTCGGAATTCCCATTCCGGCCATGGTACGCTGTATGGCATTAATAATGGCAAAGTCGCCACAGCCCGCACACCAACGTACTTCGTTCTCGCTTTTAAAATCTTTTATAGTATATTTTACATCAGTCATTGCTTAGTCCTCCAAAAGTTTAGTAATACTTTCTTTTAATTCGCTAACGGTAAATGGCAAACCTTTTACCTTGTTGGCCTGGTAATAGTTGAACTCAGGCAACTCGTTACGCAAATAGGCCACGAACTGTCCAAGGTTCAGCTCGCAAACAATAATTTTTTTGAATTTGCTAAATACCTCTTTTGTATTTTTTGGAAGTGGCTTAATGTAGTTGAAATGAGCCAAACTAACATTTTTACCAGCCATACGCATTTCGCGAACGGTGCTTGCAGTGTGCCCGAAAGTACCTCCCCAGCTAACAACAAGAACATCACCTCCATCTTCATCTCCGCAAATCTCCAGTTCAGGAACCAAGTCAACAACGCGTTGAACTTTTTCTTCCCTGATCTCGCTGTTTACCTGGTGATTTTCAGGATCGTGACTCACTGTTCCGGTGATATTCTTTTCAAGACCTCCGATACGGTGCTCAAAACCGGCCATTCCCGGAATTGCCCATTCGCGTGCCAATGTTGCAGCATCACGTTTATAAGCCTGGAATTCTTCGCTGTCTTTTGCAACTCGCGGAGTAATCGACGGCATGTCGGCCATTGAAGGAATTTTCCAGGGCTCGCTACCGTTTCCTAAGAAACCGTCGGTAAGCAAAATAACCGGAACCATTCTTTCCAAAGCAATTTTTGCCGACATATAAGCGTAATGGAAACAATCAGACGGTGTGCTGGCTGCCAAAACAACAACCGGACTTTCACCGTTTCTTCCATATAGCGCCTGCATTAAATCCGACTGCTCGGTTTTTGTTGGCAAACCTGTTGACGGGCCACCACGCTGCACGTTTACAATTACCAGCGGCAATTCGGCCATAACAGCCAAACCAATTGCCTCGCCTTTCAATGCCAATCCCGGACCGGAAGTGGTTGTTACAGCAAGGTCGCCGGCAAACGAAGCACCGATAGCTGAACAGATACCTGCAATCTCATCTTCAGCCTGAAATGTTTTCACTCCAAGGTCTTTTCGTTGTGATAATGCAGTTAAAATATCGGTTGCAGGAGTAATTGGGTACGATCCCAAAAACAATTCCAATCCCGATTTTTCAGCAGCTGCCAAAAGTCCCCAGGCCGTAGCATGGTTACCATTTATATTGCGGTAAGTTCCGTTTTCAATTTCTGCCGGGTTCACCAAATAACTTGGTGTCATGTGCTGCATGGTTAAACCATAGTTATAACCATCGTGCAACACTTTAATGTTCGAATCAACAACAACCGGCTTTTTCTTGAACTTATTTTTTATAAATTCTTCAACGTAATCCAGCGGACGGTTAAACATCCAGCATACCAAACCCAAAGCAAACATGTTTTTGCTTCGAAGCACACTTTTGTTATCCAAACCAAAATCCTTCAGGCCTTCTTGTGTAAGGCTCGAAATTGGTACCGGAATTTTGAAATAATCCTCAAGGTTACATTCTGCAAAAGGATCGTCAGTTGCAAAGTTTGCCTTCTTCAGGTTTTTTTCAGTAAACGAATCTGAATCGTATATAATAGTACCACCGGGCTCTAAAAAGCGTGCGTTCGCTTTAATAGCTGCCGGATTCATGGCAACCAACACGTTGGCATTATCTCCCGGGGTATTTACTTGTTTTTGCCCAAATTGTACCTGAAAACCCGATACACCCCCTACTGTTCCCTGTGGTGCACGAATTTCGGACGGATAATCCGGAAAGGTAGAAATATCATTTCCAAGAAGCGCAGTAGTGTCGGAAAACAAGGTTCCGGTAAGCTGCATTCCATCGCCGGAATCGCCAGAAAACCTAATGGCAACTTCTTCCAGTTCGATAACTTTAGTTTCTTTCATCTCTAAAATATTTGATTTCATTTTTCGAAAAAGAACGGTTGATTATCACCCAACCCCAATTTTCAATTTCTAGTTATTTTCTTTTAAGTCTGTATAATTCATAAAAAAAACGACTCCAAAACTACTAAATCATAATTTCAGAACCGGTTTTCATCAAGGTCGATCGAAAAATCTTAAAACAAATGTAACCATTATTTAACAAGATTTCGATGACATCTGTGATAGTTTTTTGGTTTTCTTATTTTTGTAATCAATTTAAAACCAATTCAGATAATGGCTATTATAAAAGAGTTAAAAGATAAAACACCGAAAGTAGGAAAAGACTGCTTTCTGGCTGAAACAGCAACACTTATAGGCGATGTAGAAATAGGTGACAACTGTAGTATTTGGTACAGCGCTGTAATTCGTGGCGATGTGCATTCCATTAAAATAGGTAATAACACCAACGTGCAGGACAATGCAACCATACACGCAACTTACCAAAAAAGCCCTACCAATATTGGCAACAACGTAACTATTGCGCATGGTGCCATCGTTCATGGTTGTACCATTAAAGACAATGTAATGATTGGCATGAACGCGGTTGTTCTCGACAATGCAATTATTGAAAGCAATTCGATTGTTGCTGCCGGTTCGGTGGTTACCAAAAATACCCGTGTTGAATCAGGCAGTGTTTATGCAGGGGTTCCGGCCAAAAAAGTAAAAGATATCAGTCCGGAACTGTTGCACGGCGAGGTGGAGCGAATTGCAAATGCTTACCACATGTATTCAAGCTGGTACAAATAAAGTCGGAAGTTGAGAGAAAGAAGTACGAACAAAAGAGATTTAAAAACCAAAAATTAGAATAATGAAACCAACCTTACTCATACTGGCTGCCGGAATGGGAAGTCGTTTTGGAGGCCTTAAACAAGTTGAACCTGTTGGCCCAAACGGAGAAGCAATTATCGACTACACTATTTTCGACGCCATTCGTGCCGGATTTGGCAAAGTAGTTTTTGTAATTCGCGAAAGTTTTGCCGATGCTTTTAAAGAAAAATTTGAAGCTAAACTTAATGGGAAAATAGATGTGGAATACGTTTTTCAGGAGCTGGATAACCTGCCGGAAGGATTTACACTGCCGGAAGGTCGCGAAAAGCCATGGGGAACAGCACATGCCATTTTGGTTGCCAAAGATGTAATTAACGAGCCGTTTTGCGCCATCAACGCCGACGACTTTTACGGACAGGGAGCCTACCAAATTATGGCCGACTTCCTGAACAATGCGGTGCAGGAACAAACTTTTTCGATGATCGGTTACCAACTTAAAAACACGCTGTCGGAACACGGATCAGTTTCACGGGGCATTTGCACTGTGAACGAAAACGACAACCTGGTAAAGATTGTTGAAACCCACAAAATATTCAAAAAAGAAGATGCTGCCGTATCCATCCCGGAAGAAGGGACAGAAATTCCATTAACCGGAAACGAAAAAGCATCGATGAACTTCTGGGGTTTTCACCCCTCGATTTTCAAAACACTGGAAAGCAAATTTGTAACGTTTCTCGAAACGGAAATCGACAAACCAAAATCGGAAATGTACATTCCATCGGTGGTTTTCGAAATGATCGAGGATAACGAGGTGGAAGTAAAAGTACTGGAAGCCAACTCGCCATGGTTTGGCGTAACTTATAAAGAGGACAAACCAATTGTGGTGAATAAAATTAACGCCTTAATTAAAGAAGGTGTTTACCCGGAGAAACTTTGGTAGTAATTATATAATATAAAACGAAGTCGGAAACGAGAATTTTCCGACTTCGTTTTTCTAACGACAGCATACAAACATGACGGATCTAAAAAATATTGCACACAACTTTCAAATAGAGGGCGAAATAGAAAATGTAAAACCACTGGGCGAAGGTTTTATAAACGACACCTTTATAATTACGACTAAAAACAGTGGCCCCCGATATATTTTACAGCGCAAAAACAAAAACATCTTCTCTCCCATCCCCGCGATGATGGAGAATATTCAAATAGTTTGCACGCACATTAAAAAGAAAGTTGTTGATGCCGGTGGCGATCCCTTGCGCGAGGCAATGACCATCATTCCGGCCAAGGACGAAAAGCTCTATTTTCTTGATGATGAAGAGGAATACTGGGCCGTTTGTCTTTTTATAGAAGACACCATTGCATACGAAGCTGCAGAAACTCCGGAACTGGCGTATGCCGGTGGTAAAGGAATTGGAAAATTCCAGTCGCTGGTGGCCGATTTAAAAGAGCCGCTTGTAAATATTCTTCCCGGTTTTCACGATATCCGTTACCGTTTTAAACAGTGGGACGAAGTGCTGGCAAAGGATCCGGTTGGCAGAAAAGAAAAAGTGAGCGAAGAAATTTCGTGGATTGAAAGTCGAAAAACGGAAATGCTGGCATTTTGGGAACTGGTGGAAAACGGAGAAATTCCAACACGCATCAGCCATAACGACACCAAAATAAACAACATTCTTTTCGATAAAAAGGGCGAAGTACTTTGTGTGATCGATTTGGACACCGTACTCAGTAGCACCGTATTAAACGACTTTGGCGATGCCATGCGTTTTTACACCAACACCGGTTTGGAAGACGACGAAAACCTCGACAATGTCTCGATGGACTTGGAAATTTATAAAGCTTTTGCCAAAGGTTATTTGGAAGAAACAGCCTCATTCTTAAGCCCAAAAGAAATTGAATATCTGGCATTTTCGGCTCGATACATTACTTATGAACAGGTTCTGCGTTTCCTGATGGATTATATTGACGGAGATAATTACTACAAAACAAAATCGCCCGAGCATAATTTGGTCCGTGCACGCGCGCAGTACAAGTTATTACAAAGCATGGAAGAGCAGTTTGCAGAAATGGACAGCTTTGTAAAATCGTTTGTAACGGAATTACAGAATTAGAATATACTCTTGTTTATTCAAAACAGCTACTTCATTACGTCATGCTGTCCGTCAGCTGACGGATTCAGCATCTATAAATTAGAATAGAGATTCCGAAACAAGTTCGGAATGACGTAAAAGAAAATACGAGACTTCATTTAGAGGTGAACCGTTTTTGCGTTCACCTCGCTGCCCATAAACAATGCAGCTTTACTTTCGAAAGTTGCAGCCGATTCAGTCGTCTGATATTCCAAATTACTACCTTTGGTTAGTCGTTGTTCCATTTCGGGATGGCGTTGCAGATAATCAACCAGTTTTTCGGCAACAATTGCGCCCTGAGTTAGAATATTTACATTCTCGGGGACGTATTTTTTAATCAAATCGATCAACAAAGGATAATGTGTACACCCCAAAATAAGTGTATCCAATGATTTATCTTTCTGAAATACGGATTCGATATTTTTCTTTACGAAATAATCGGCACCCGGATTATCCATTTCGTTATTTTCCACCAGCGGCACCCACATCGGGCAAGCTTCCTGAACAGTTGATTTCACATGACCTTCCGACCATTTTTCCAGTTCTATAGGATACGATTCCGACGCCACGGTTCCAACAGTTCCCAAAACACCAATGTGGCCATTCTGTGTAATTTCTGATACTTTCTCTACACTTGGCCGGATCACCCCAAGTACCCGATTATCGGGAGCCAGATGCGGCAAATCCAACATTTGAATATTGCGCAAAGCTTTTGCCGAGGCTGTATTACACGCAATAATAACCAGCGGACATCCTTGTGAAAACAGATATTTTACAGCTTGCAACGTGTAATCGTAAACCACATCGAACGACCGGGTACCGTATGGTGTTCGGGCATTGTCGCCAAGGTATAAGAAGTCGTATTCGGGCATCGATTTTATCAGTTCCTTCAAAACGGTTAAGCCGCCATACCCGGAATCAAAAACTCCAATTGGAGAGGATTTCATAAAAATTAAGCTTTTATCGTTCTAATGATAAATCGTAGGATTGTTTGTAATATTTTCCAAGATTCGACCAGTCGAAATGCATCGACGCCTCCTCACATTTATAACGTAATGCAATCCTGTCGCGTCGTGAAAGATTAACAAACTCAAACAACATATTTGCCAGTTCTTCGGCAGCGCGGTTAAAATTACCATCAGTACGGTCGATAATATACATTCCCTTTTCATCATGATCCGGAACATTGTTCTCCACATAGTCGCCAAATCCGGCCAAATTACTTGTTACCGAAGGCAAACCACTGGCTAAACACTCAAGCGGCGTATATCCCCATGGTTCGTACATACTCGGGAAAATTCCGAGGTGACAACCGCGCACAAATTGCGTGTAATCCATTTTAAACAACGGGTTAGTTGTAGAAATAAAATCGGGGTGATATACAATTTTAACTTTATCGTGTCGGTTATTCACGAGGTTCGATGTACGCAGGAAATTCAGTATTTCATCTTTTGCATCGTCAACCAGCTGGTGTGTAACTACTTTGGGTAAATTTTGTGTTTTCCAACTTTGTACATTCCTACGTAATTTCAATCGCAGGTAATCATCAACCAATTCCCTTAAATCAGGAAACTCATAAGGGCCTGTTATTCTTGTTATTTCGTTGTACAACCTGTTCCCCACCTGCTCTTTAATTTCTTCCACAACACGACCTACATCTTCAATCTGAGCTTTCGATTGCAAAACTTCAGGATTAAAAGAATAAAAAGGGCGTTTGGTTATGAAGAACGAAACCACAGTCATATCGGTGCCGGCTTGCTGCATTTTCCAGTTTAAGCGAGCCAGTGCTTCGAGCGTTAAATCGTAACCTTTATTCTGATATTCGTATCGGCCTGAGGTGAAGAAATAAAGTGTTTTATCGAGATCGAAAGAATAACTCTGGAAAAAGTGCCCCATTACAAATTCGTGAATCTTCTTCTTAATCTGTACGTGTTGATTCTGAACTTCGTGAATGGCTTCAAAACGTTCGATATTCAAACCGTTTGGCAGAAGCAGGTCCGGTGTCCGCCCCAGTAAATGCGTACACTCTTGCGCTGTAACTTCACTTACCGTAGTGAATACATGAGCTCCATGTGCCGAAGCCCTTTCAATTTGAGCAATCGGCAGCACATTAAACTTTCTGGCTTCTTCTTCCCAGTTATAAAACGGAAGGTGACTGTAAAACTCATGATCGTTCATGGCCAGGTACCTGCCCAACAAAGTTGCATGCGTTGTAAAAACCGTTTTAATATTCAGGTTCGACTTCCTGATTCCGGGAATTGGAATACCGGCCATCCATTCGTGAAAATGCGCGATTATATTCGAATCGCAAACTCCCGTTCCGCAGAGGTAATGGAAAAACTCTTTTACCTGAAATCCGAAAGCTGCCACTTTATCCAGTAATTCATCTCCCTCAGGAACTGATATATTGTAATCTTTAAAAAGGTAATATCGAATTTCGTCTAATTTATCGTACACCGAATAAGGATTAAACAGCACCACATTTGGTCTTCCCGAAACGATCCACTGACCGTAATAAACTTCGAATCCGCGCGATTGCATTTCCAACACGGCTTTACCGATTGGACTCGAGAAATCTGTTGCAGGATCAAAATGTGCAGCGGCTTGCTCAGCAAAATAAGGCCCGATAAGAAAATATTTTTCATGCCCCCATTTTTTTATCGCGGTCGGCACTTTCGAGCGAATTACCGTATAAATACCTCCTACCTGGTTACAAACCTCCCATGCTATTTCAAATAATGCAGGCTTATCAATATGTCCCTGCTGTTCATTCTCCTTATTAATCTTCGCTGCTTTCATATGTTTATTTTCGTTAGATCTCTGGTTCTTATTGCTTTCCGTTTTTACCGAAACGACCGTATGTACGGTATATTTGAGATCAATAAATATAGTTTTTATCTATTATCAATCCAATATGTTTTAAAATAAAAAACAGCATTTCGGAACATGACTTAACGTGCGCTACACACTGCTGACTGCATTGTTGTGGAATTCATTTAGCGCAACGCGGCCCGGTATACGTATCCAATTCTCAGAAAACCATCGTCTTTCGGCCATTTATAGCAACAGAAAAGGGACACACTTTGCAGTGCATCCCTTTTACTAAAATTTATTCATATGAAAATGGTGTTAATTAACACCTGTGCGAACGTCCCAGTACATTTTTTGACCCCACATACGATCTTCAACCTGATCCCAGAAAGGTGTAATGTTTTCGGTATTTAAGTTGTACTCGTTTGTTGGATATGGTTGTCTGAATGGTGGACGGCTGTGTCCGATGTAGAATGCATCCGGAGCTGCGGCCAACAAAGGAACATCAGTTCTTCTGGTTTCAGCCCATGCTTCCTGACCATTTTTAAACAGCGAGATCCATTTTTGGATATAAATCTGATCCATATCATCGCCATAAGCGATTTCGTCTTGTGCCAAATATGCTTCGATGTCAGCTGTAGCAATTCCGTTTTCTTCCAACGAAGCAGTAATACCGGCCTCGTAGGCTTCTTCGGCAGTTGTTCCAACGCTGTATCCTCTGGCTGCTGCTTCAGCTACAATAAAGTTTACTTCGGCAAAGTTCATATATGGAGAAAATCCGGCAGCATCTTCGCGGAAGCGAACTCCCATACGTGAAATATCGCTCATGCTAAAACTACCAAGCTCGGCACCAACAATTACACCACGATATTCGCCATCGCTTTGAGCAGGTTTAGCGTAAACCGGCAAACGAGGATCGCTAAACGCAATTAACTGATCGATCATAACATCAGCCACACCGTGGTCGTCACGAGCGCTAACTTCTTTGTTCGAGTAAAATGGCTCGTAATATGGGTCGGCACCCGACCAATAGAAATAAGCATTCTCATCGTTTGATGCAATTACAGGGTAAGTTGATGGATTACCAATGATCTGCTCAATAACGCTTTTTGCAGTTGCTGCATCAGCATCCATTAAACGACAAGCCATACGCAAACGTAAGCTGTTTGCAAATTTCTGCCATAATCCGGTGTCGCCACCAAACAATACGTCGCCGCTACCCAGCGCATCACCATTCCCCTGGTTAAACATTGTATTTGCATCTTCTAACATTGCCATAACCGCAGGGTAAATCTCTTCCTGAGTTTGGTAAGCAGGCGATAAAACACCTTCTTCGGCACCTAAAGCATTGGTGAATGGAATATCTCTCCACATATCGGTAGCAACTAACCAGATATAGGCACTGTAAGTAGTTGCTGCAGCAACCATATTTACGTTACCGGCTTCTTCTGATTGAGTAATTACCTGTTTCAGGTTTTGCTGATTGCGGTAAACAGTTGCGAAATACGAGTTAAAAGTTCCTTCCCTGAATTCGTAGATCGACTCCTCAGGATACTGGATTTTACCTACCTGGTTTGAATATCCCAGCGTTCCGGCGCCAATTGCTGAAAGGCTAAACGTATTCGATGTAAAGTTATTCAATACATATGCCATAATGTTGGTTGCCGGCACAGTGGTAGGATTATTCGGGTCGGTGTTAATATCTTCGTAATCACCGGTACACGATACCATTGCCGCAATAAGCAACAGCACGATACTAAATCTTATATTTTTAAATTTTAACATGATGTTTCAGTTTTAATAGTGAACAGAATTAAAATGTAACACTCAATTTGAATCCTAAGTTACGGGTTGCAGGAAGCTGGTATTGCTCAATACCCATACCCGATTCGGTTGTACCGAAAGCTGTTTCAGGATCGATACCAATATCGTTTGATTTGTGTGTCCACAGAATAGCCATGTTACGACCAACAAACGAGATATTAGCACTTTTTATGAAACCAACTCTGTCGAGCAAACTTGATGGAAGTGTGTAACCAAAAGTTACTTCACGAAGTTTAACAAAGCTACCGTCGATAATACCGGTTTTCTCAATACCCCAGTATCTTTCGTAGTAATCTTGTGCTGAAACTACAATGTCGTTAGTGCTTCCGTCGCCTTTAACCACGGTTTCGTCTTTCAATACATCTTGTCCAACAACAACACCTACTTCGCGAATATTGTATCCTTCGGCACCCGGACGAGAAGCCATTTGTGCAGTTTCTTCACTAACACCCGACATACCACCAAACCAATCAGTTACAGAGAAAATGTCGCCTCCCATACGCATATCAACCAGGAAGCTGGCGTTGAAGTTTCTCCAGGTGAATGAGTTGTTTACACCACCAATCCAATCTGGCATTACGTTACCTACGATCTCAGGAGCAGATCCCGGAGTTGGCAAACCGTTAGAGGCTACAACAATATCTCCGTTATCGTTTCTGTTGTACGAGTAAGCTTTAATTACACCAAATGTCTCACCAGGAATTGCTTCAATAGTAACAGCTCCCCAAGAGGCACCAATTTGGTATTTTGTAAGGTCGGCATACAATTCATTAACCGTGTTTTTGTTTTTCGCCCAGTTAACTGTCATCTCCCAGTTCAATCCTTTTTTCGATTTTAGGATCTGACCAATCAGTTCCAGCTCAACACCTTTGTTTTCAATTTCACCGGCGTTAATCATTACTGCATCGTAACCCGATGCATCACTGATGTCAACCTGCATAATCTGGTCTTTGGTAATTTTATCGTAGTACGTAGCGTTAATTCCCAATCTGTTATTGAAGAAACGAAGCTCAGTACCAATCTCCATCGACTCAACTTTCTCCGGTTTCAAACCTGTTGGAGGAAGTGTTACCGGCAAGCGGAAAGGAGTTGTTCCGTTGTACGGATCGTTTGATACATAAGTCATCGACAACTGGTAAGGATTTGTTGCAGCACCTACCTGTGCCCAACTAGCACGGATTTTTGCAAACGAAAGGATGTCTGATTTAATTGGCAGCGATTCAGTAAGCAACCAGCTCATTGTTGCCGATGGGTAGAAGAACGACCAGCTATCAGCAGGAAGTGTTGAACTCCAGTCGTTACGACCGGTTAAATCAAGGTACAACCATTTTTTATAATCGAATGAAACCGAACCGAACACCGAGTTCGACTGCAATTCACTGTCGAACTGCGATACACTTGGATTTCCGTTTACGTTACCAATGGTATACAAATCCGGCACAGTTAACGAGCTTGCTGAGAAGCGTGAGTAGTGACGGTTGTAATCGCGGTAGTTAGCACCAACAGTACCGTTTACACCAAAGTCGCTGGTAATTTGTTTGTTGAAACTAAAGATCAAGTCAGCATTTAACTCGTGCTGGAATGTTTGCGCCTGAGTGAATTCACCACCGGCCTGAACACCGTTCGATCCATCGGCAGCAACTTGTTTTGTAAACAGATGGAACCAATCAACACCTAAACGACCCATTACGCTTAACCAAGGGGCTAATTCGTAATCCAGAGTCATGTTACCGTAAATACGGTCTTTTTGCAAACTGTTGGTGTTTTTATTCACCGTCCAGTAAGGGTTGTTATGGTAGTTGGTATTCCAGTTGTAAGGATTACCATGCATGTTGTAAGTATTCCAGTTTTCTTTCAAAGCAGCCATGTCTACCTGGCGACCAAACCATCCACCAATCGACTGCATTGGGTTGTTTGCAGTATATCCCTGGCTCGGAACGTTATCCGATTTTGTTTGCGTATAAGTAACCGAACCCTGTGCTGTTAAACGTTTAGCAGCAGTAATAGAACCGCTTAAACTTGCGGTTGAACGGTCCATGTCAGTGTTAGGAATAGTTCCTGTAATATCCTGACGAGACAAGAACAAACGAGTACTTCCTTTATCAGAAGCTCCCTGAATTGACAAACTGTTATCAACAGTTACTCCTGTTTCGAAAAAGTCTTTTACGTTATCAGGATGCGAAATCCAGGGAGTTTTCTGGTATTCACCATCAACAACCGGGCTGGTGAACTGCGACAGTTGCAAGCCAATATCCAAACGTGGTCCCCACGATTCATCCATAAAATCGTAAACACCGCCGCCATTACCGTCAACATACTTAAATCCGTAAGTATCCGACCAGTCCTGGTAACTCATATCAATTCCTGAATTGTTGAAGTAATATTCAGAAGCCGAATATCCCTGACCATATTTATCCTGGTAGTTAGGAATAATGTAAGCGTCGCTAAACGTAACACTTGAATTTAACTGTACCTGGAAGCCTTTGTTTTTATCCGCTTTTTTAGTGGTAATAAGCACCACACCGTTGGCAGCGTTCATACCATATAATGCAGCCGCGTTTGCACCTTTCAGCACAGTGATCGATTCGATGTTTTCCGGAGCAATATCAGAAGCACCGTTACCAAAGTCGACACCACCCCACTGCGATACCGAAGAACCGTAGTTACTAATTGGTACACCGTCTACCACAAACATTGGCTGGTTGTTGCTAAACGAGCTGTTACCACGAATGGTAATACGAGAAGAACCACCAATTGCACCGGTAGCACTTGTTACCTGTACACCTGCAATTTTTCCCGACAGTGAGTTAACAATGTTAGGGTCTTTTGCTTTTGTTAGTTCCTCGCCCGAAACTTCCTGCACCGCATAACCCAGTGCTTTCTTTTCGCGCGAAATACCCAATGCAGTAACCACTACTTCGTCAACAGCAATGTTTTCACTCTTCATTGCAGCATCAACAACTGAGCGTCCTGCAATTTCAACTTCGAGTGTTTGCATACCCACAAACGAAAAAACCAATGCAACTGCATCATCGGGAACTTTTAACGAGTAATTTCCATCAACATCGGAAATCGTTCCATTGGTAGTACCTTTAACGGAGATAGAAGCTCCGGGTATACCCATTCCGTCCTCTTCGGACGTTACGGTACCTGTTATTATGCTGGTTTGCGCCTGAACAAGGCCAACCATGAATAACAGATACGTAAAAATTAGCGTAATTTTTTTCATAGAAGTAAATTATTTTAAGTTCGCAATAAAATTCAACACTTTTAAACTTAAGATCTGCCAAGTGCTCATTCTGAAATCTTTTTGACATCATTTTTACCTCTTGGCTGACACTTTTCTATCTAATCACAATACTAGCTGATGAGTAGGGCATTTTTTATAACATTCGTCATAATTATATATCAATGCACTGGTTTTATGGGAATTAGGAAATACTGAATTTTCAGATTGAGAATCTACTACGCTCACAGATGGCTTATTTTCAACGACATAAAACATCGTTGTCGCAAATTAACATTCATTAAAGAATTATTAAAAAAGATGATGGAGGTAAAAAGTGAGCTTAACTTTACTAATAATTTACCTGAATTCGGAAGATATTACTATCAGATACCAACATAACATGACAGTTTTCTTACAATTATTTACCAGAGAGTAAATATTCCTTGAAATTCCTGCCGTTTTGATCCGGTAATCGGGGGCAATAGTTGTGTTCGGTTTTGGGCACAAAAAAACCGCTTATCTTTCGATAAGCGGCTTTTAATATTGTAGTAATTAGGTTTCTTACTGAATACCCAATTTAGCTTTTACCAATGGTAATACGTCAACACTTTGGTTCGACTTGTAAAGAATAGTTCTGTTTCCTGCACCTGAGTCGAAAACATAAATCAGACCTTGTTCTTTAGCTACTGCTTCAATGGCCTCTTCTGCTTTATCGAAAACAGGTCCTAAAAGCTCAGCTTGTTTTTGTTGTACCTGCTGTTGTGCAGTAACCTGGTAATTCTGAATGCGTTGTTGTACATCCTGAATTTCGGCAATCTTTGCGTTTCTTTTAATTTCAGAAACCTCTTCTCCCATGGCTTCAAATTCGCCTAGTTTTGCCTGGTAGTCTTTTTGCATTTCACCAAGAATTTCTTCCAATTCACCCTGGAAAGTATTAAACTCGGCTTCAGCAGCAGTTCTTTCCGGCATAACCTGAACCAACGCCTGTAGGTCGATGTGACCGAATTTTAAAGATTGCGCATTGGCAGCAGTATATGATGCTACAGTGAACATTAGCACTGCCATTAATTTCATTAAATTTCTCATAATCAATGTGGTCTTAATTTTTGCTTGCAAATATAGTATTTAATACCAATTAATAGTTAAAATGAACAATTGATTTCATACGATTAAAATGGTTTATTTTCTTTTGTATCGTATGTAACTCGCATGGTTTACGACAATAATTAAAGACGTATCTTACTCCATGCTCGTTTAGGTCGAATCATTCTATTTTAAAAGCGAACTATTGATCTATTTATACCCCAGTTTTCTCAGTACTTCGTCGCTGAGATCGTAACGTGGATTGGTATAGAATAAAGTAGCGTCGCCGGCCTTATCAAAAATCACAGCATAACTACCATCGGTAGCTATTTCCTGAACAGCGTTAAAGATGTCGTCCTGAATAGGTTTGATCAATCCCTGACGTTTCTTGAACAGGTCGCCACTTGGCCCAAAATACTTACGTTGCAAAGTTTTATAATCTTTTTCTTTGGTAATAATCACATCTTCGCGTTTGCGTTTCATGTCTTCAGACAAGAGCACGCTTTCGGCCTGAAAATCCTGATACATTTGCTCGATCTCAGCATGCATCGATTCCAGTTCTTTTTGGTATTGCGACGACAACTGATTTAGTTGCTCCTGCGCAGCGTTAAACGATGGAATGTTTTCCATAATGTACTCAGAATCAATGAAAGCGTATTTCTGAGCGCTTGCAAATAATGTTACTGAAAATATTACTGCAATTGATAAAATAATTTTCTTCATGGCAAATTCTTTTTTAGTTAAACTGGTTTTTGTCTATCATATTTTATGCCAAAGCTATTTTCTACTAGAATTGCTGACCAATTACGAAGTGGAACTGGCTACCTGCAGCATCGGGAACACCCGGTACATCGTCAAATCCATAACCCCAGTCGATACCCATTAACCCGAACATTGGCAGGAAGATACGTACACCTACACCGGCTGATCGGTGCAACTTAAACGGTACGTAATTCTGGAAACTGATTCCGGCGTTACCTGCTTCAGCAAATGCCAGCGCGTAAATGGTTGCACTTGGTTTCAAAGTAATCGGGAAACGAAGTTCTGTGGTAAATTTAGAATACATATTCGAACCGTTTCTCGGACTCAAACTGTAGTCTTTATAACCCCGCAGCGAGATGTAATCGTTACCATACATATTATAACCTGACATACCTGAACCACCAACAATAAATCCTTCGAAAGGTGATTTACGACCTGAATCGAAATAGCCAAGGAATCCCATTTCCAGTGCTGTTTTTAACACCAGTGTATGTTCTCCTCCCGGGTTGGTAAGCGGTGTAAACCACTGCCCTTTCAATAACCATTTATGGTATTCAATCCATTTGTACCGCTCTTCATTCGAAATACTTTCATCCGAATAGTTTTTGTCGTTAAACCACGAGTATGGTGGAGTAATTTTTAAAGCCAGCGAAAGATTAGAACCTCTACGTGAATACAATGGGTTATCAACCGAACTACGTCCGAAAACTGTTTTAAAACTAAGGTTGTTAAATGTTCCGTTCACCTGACCGTTTTCGTCTGCCATAAAATAGAACATACTTCCCATGTTTTGCAGGTTATAATGCTCTAACGACAATTCGTGATAAACGGTAAAGTAGTCATCAGGCCACGACAAACGATATCCGTAACCTAACGCCAATGCTGTGGTTTCCCAAATCTGATCGTCGTCTTCGTTTGTATTTTCCGAATCGTAGTTATACTGGTATTGCGGATAAGAATTGTAACCTCCGTATCCGTATGGCGAATAACCTGAACCATAAGGAGAGTAACCATAGCCACCGCCATAACCGCCGTAACCATAAGGAGAATAACCATAGCTGCTACCATAACCGTAAGGATTATAACGTTGTGTATATCGGTTGGCACTGTAGTTAATTCGCGAGTGCGATAACGATACCGAGAATGAATTAGGTTTTTTACCACCTAACCATGGCTCGATAAACGACAAACTAATGGTACGGTAATACTTACCACTTGTTTGGTAACGCAAACTCAGTGTCTGACCATCACCGGTTGGCAGCGGTCTCCAGGCTTCTTTATTAAAAATGTTACGAACCGAGAAGTTGGCAAATTTCAAACCTACCGATCCAACAAACATACCGGCTCCCCAACCACCTGAAAGTTCAATCTGGTCGTTTGCTTTTTCCTGAAGCTGGTATTCAATATCCACAGTTCCTTCTTCAGGGTGTGGCTGAACATCAGGGTTAATTGATTCCGGATCGAAGTGTCCGAGCTGGGCCAATTCCCTGTACGAACGCATCAGCAATGTTTTACTGAAAAGATCGCCGGGATAAGTACGTAACTCTCGTCGGGCAACGTGCTCGTGCGTTTTGGTGTTACCCACAATACGCACTTCGTTAATTGTTGCCTGCTTACCTTCGTAAATACGCATTTCGTAATTAATGGTATCTCCGTTGATGTTAACCTCAACCGGATCAAGGTTAAAGAATAAGTATCCTCTGTCGAGATAAACGTTGTTCAAACCTTCTTCGTTGTCGAACAGGCGTTTATCCAATATTTTTTGGTTAAATACGTCTCCTTTTTTGATTCCCAAACGCAAATCGAGGTAATCGGAAGGATAAACCGTGTTTCCTACCCAGCGAATATCGCCAAAGTAGTATTTATCGCCCTCTTCAACGTCAATATCGATGTTAACCCGGGGTTTATCTTTTCTACCAACTTCTACCTGATAAACCGAATCTTGTACGATAATTGCATCGCGGTAACCCTTTTCGTTGTATTTATCGATAAGGTTCGCCTGATCTTTATCGTATTCTTCCTGAAGGAATTTTTTGGTTTTAAAGAAATTTCGCAACGACTTTTCGTTTGTCTTTTTCATGGCGCGTTCAAGCGTAACATCCGAAAGTGCTTCGTTGCCAATAATGTCGATATTATTAACCTTTACCTTTTCTTTTTTGTCGACGTAAATATCCAGGATAACACTATTGTTTTGAGTGGTATCGTCGCGCTGAACAATGTTAACCTCGGTGTTAAGGAAACCTTTTCCGTGGAAGAGGTTCATAATTGTTCGTTCGGCGCTGTTTACCTGGTGATCGGTAATCTGACTTCCTTTTAGAAGCAGAACTTTTTCAGTGATATCGTCTTTTTCAGATTTTGAAACACCATAAAAGTTTACGTCTCCCAAGCGAGGCCGCTCCTGCAAATAAATATCTATCCAAATCTGGCTTCCGACAATTTTGGTCGCCTGTATTTTCACATCCGAAAACAGGCCCTGTTGCCAAAGTTTTTTTATCGCCAGCGTTATTGCATCTCCCGGTACCATTATTTCATCGCCTACTTTTAAACCCGACAGCTGGATAAGTACATTTTTATCCAGATAACGGATTCCTGAAACCTGCACATCGGCAATTGTATACTTGCGTGCGCTTGAATAGTAGATTGAAAAGTTTGTACTGTCGGCTTCTTGTGCAAATAGCTGTGGTACAAACGCTACAAAAAGGAATAAAAAGGCGACTAATGGTCTTTTGATTCTAGTCATAAAATTAGCTCGTTAACTGTTCACTTGTTTTTCCAAATCTTCTCTCTCTGTTCTGATAATCAATAATGGCTTCAAATAAATCGTCCTTTCTAAAATCAGGCCACAATTTATTCGTAAAATACAATTCAGAGTAAGCTATTTGCCACAACAAAAAGTTGCTAATCCGATATTCGCCGCTGGTTCTTATCATCAGCTCCGGATCGGGCAATTCTGAGGTAGACAAATAATTTTGGAACAGTTCGTTATTTATTTTTTCTTGTGTAATCTTGTTTTGGGCCAAATCGTTGGCCAGATTTTTTACGGCATTAAGCACATCCCAGCGTCCGCTGTAACTTAAGGCCAACACCAGGTTTAACCCGGTATTATCTTTTAATGCATCAACACATCCCTGAAGTTTTGCCTGCACATTTTCGGGCATTTCGTGCACACAACCGATAACACTCAGCCGAACATTGTTTTTGTTCAGCTCTGTTGTTTCGGCTTCAATGGCATGTACTAAAAGTGCCATTAGTGCTTCAACTTCTTCTTTTGGGCGGTCCCAGTTTTCGGTGGAAAATGCATAAAGAGTAAGGTGTTTTACGCCAATTTCGCCGGCTCCCTCAACTACGGAACGAACCGACTCAACGCCGTTTTCGTGTCCCATAACGCGGGGTTTGCCATGTTGAGCGGCCCACCTTCCATTGCCATCCATAATAATGGCAATATGTTTTGGTATATTATTGCTATCTAATTTGTCAACTGTTTTCATCACCAATTTTTAGCATCGTAGGCCGGACAAGCCTTTTTGCCTATAAAAATCATATATGTGAGATGTACCCCCAAATATCCTGCCCAGTCGTTATTATGCGAACCATCGTTATACGTGATGGTTTCGCCAAAACCATTTACATGTGCCAGCGGATCATCCAAATCATCCAATTGATCGCTCATATATTTGCGCATCTGGTATTCTACTCCTACTCCCAAACGATCGCCAATGGTATATTTAAAACCCATTCCAAACGGAATGGTAAGTGTTGTTACTGATTCTTCGTAGTCCACTATAATCGGATTTCCTGTTGCCGGATCGTATTCCAGTTCCGGGTGGTCAGGATTGAATCCTAAAATTCCTGCAGGTCCTAACGGATCTGTGGCCAATCGCCCCGATGTAAAAGTGTAGGGAAAATAAGCGACTCCAATTCCGAAAGTTACATACGGACTAAACCGAATCTTCTTTTTACCTAAAATATACCTCAGGTAATTAATTTCTGCCTGCAAGGATAAATCCTGAACCGATTTATCGAACTCCCATGGCGCAGTTTCCACTGTTCCTTCGCTGGCAAATGTACCGGTAAGGAACATGGCACGCATGCCTACGCGGGCATTAAAATTATACCTGAAATAAGCTCCAAAATTTAAATTGAACGATTGAAACGGGGTGTCATCATCCATGTCGCCATGTACCGATGTTAATGTACCTCCCCAGATTCCGATGTCAGCTGTTTTTTGTGCATGTACTGAAACAGTCAGCAAAACTGTAACAAACACCAATAGTAATTTCTTCATCTTGGTATTCAATTTCGTTTATTTAACAAAGGTTTCAGACATGTTATTTTATCACTTTCTTCATTTTGAAATGAAATGATCGCTGTCGGTTTCAAGCTTGTTTTTTCTCAGCTTAAAAAGCTACAAAAACACACAAATCGCAGAACAAAAACCAATCTCATAACAAACTGAATATCAATGAACTTAAACGTATAAAAACGTTTTATCTTTTGCTTTCAAAAGCTACAAAAGTAATATAATTCTAAAAATAACATGCTCCTTTGTTATTATAAAACCGAAACAAAGATTAAAAATTGTTAAGTAGCCCTATGAATTGTAGTTTCTGCGGTCCATTCCCCACATTAGCTTACTACGTAAGGTATTAAAAAATGGCTGCTCCGGTAGTTGCAGAGTTTTGAGTTTAAACCCGGCTTTTTTCACTTTTATTTTTGTAGAAAACTCAACAGCAAACGAGCGCGAATCAAGCGAAGTGAGGTAGTTGGTTCCACGGCCTTCAACAGTTAGTTCAATTTCGGAGGTGTCGGGCACAACAATTGGCCGAATAGTGAGGTTGTGCGGTGCCAGCGGTGTAATTACAAAGTTGGCCGAGTTGGGTGTTAAAATAGGGCCACCAACGCTTAACGAATAAGCTGTCGATCCTGTTGGAGTGGCAATGATTAAACCATCGGCCCAGTAGTTATTCAGAAACTCGCCGTTAACCCGTGCCGTAACATTTAACATCGATGAGTTGTCGGTTTTCAGCACCGTCATTTCATTCAATGCAAAGTTAAAATCGAGATTTTCCTGGTTCGAGAATTCTATCTCCAGCATCGAGCGCTCAACAATTTTATAATTCTTGCTAAAAATACTATCGAGTGCATAATGTACCTGGTCTTCCGAAATATCCGCCAGAAATCCCAAACGACCACCGTTCAATCCAATTACCGGGATATCGAAATTACGGATATTCAGTACTGACTGCAGAAATGTTCCGTCGCCCCCAACACTAAAAATAAAGTCGTTGTCGGGATCAAAATCAGAATACGAATGAAAAAAGGAGGTATAATAAGTTGAGCTGTTCAACTCTTCAACTAGGTGAGAATAAAAAGGTTTGTATAATTGTACTTCGATATTTTTAGCGCGCAAAAAGCCAAAAAATTCCTGCAAAACAGGAACAAAATCATCGGAAACCAGTGTGCCAAATACTGCAACTTTCACTATTCGAATGGATTTAAATATTCATAAATTTCATAAACTGGTCGAAACGATCCTGGTACAGATCATTCAACATCGACCGATCCTGATAAATGGCTTTTACATTATAATCATAACGCATCAGTGCCTGAACAACTCCGGACAATTCTTCCGAGTCGAGTTTTAAAATCACATCCAAAACATTCGCCCCGGGTTTACGATCGATAAAGAAGCTGAGTATTTTTACATCATTACTTTCCACAATCTGACTGATCTGTGAAACCGAATAATCGCTCACATTCATTTCAATAACCAGCACACCACCAACTTCCTGCAACGAGAACAGGCTGGCAAATCGTCGTGCCAAATCGTACAAGGTAATTGCTCCCAGATAATAATGATCCTCATCGAGCACCGGCAGCACGCTAATTTTTAGTTTGTACATTACAATTGCCAGCTCGAAAATATGCTGATCGCGGTGCGCATGCGTAGTATTTAACTTGTCGACTGCTGTTGAAAGCGGGGTTTCTACCAGATTCAGATCGTAAATCAATTTATCGGAAACAAGTCCCAGGTATTTGGCATCGTCAACCACCGGGATATGCGAAACACGGTAAACATCCATATGACTCAGCGCTTTACGCCCTGTTTCGGAACTGCTCACCGACGGAATTACATCTGATATTAGTTTATCTGCCAACAAAACTTTACTGTTTAATGTTAATCGTTCAGCCTGAAAATAGTAACTTGCGTTTTTAAATTTTTAGTTATGACCAGACTTAGTGTAAATATAAATAAAATTGCAACACTGCGAAACTCTCGTGGCGGCAAAGTGCCCAGTGTTAAGGATGCCACTATTAATTGTCAAAAATTTGGAGCTCAGGGGATTACCATCCATCCACGCCCCGATGAACGACACATTACACGCAAAGATGTTTATGAGATAAAACCACTGATAACCACCGAATTTAACATTGAAGGTTACCCCAATGAAGATTTCTTAAAAATGGTTATTGAAGTGCAGGCCGATCAGGTAACTTTGGTGCCGGATACCGATGCTCAATTAACCAGCGATCACGGTTGGGACACATGGAAACATCTTGGTTTTCTGAAAGATGTGATTGCACGATTGCACGAAGCCGGTATTCGCACGTCTATTTTTGTCGATCCGGATGAAAAAGCGGTTGAAGGTGCTGCCGAGATTAAAACAGATCGTATTGAATTGTACACCGAACCTTATGCAACGCTTTACCCCATTGATCATGTAAAAGCAATTGAACCATTTGTTGCAGCAGCTAAAATGGCGGCAAATTTGGGTATCGATGTAAATGCTGGTCACGATTTAAGTTTGGAAAATCTGAATTACATGTACCATAAAATTCCGAATCTTAAAGAAGTTTCAATCGGGCATGCGCTTATTGCCGATGCACTCTATTTAGGATTGGAAAACACCATTCAGAAATACCTCGATTGCCTAAAATAATCTTTGTAAGAAAACGCCAAATGCTGCGTTACTCTCGGTTTGAAACCGGTCGATTACGAAAGTAAACTCCCTAATTTTCAAACCTTCGAAAGCCTTGCCTTTGACGCTTTCTTATCAAAGAGATAGAAATCATTGAGTTTTTTCCACAAGCAATAAATAGAACAAAACGGCAAGTGCACAAGTTAACACACTATGGATTTATATTACAGAAAAACAGGTAGTGGATCGCCACTGGTAATTATACATGGACTTTACGGATCGTCGGATAACTGGATGACCATATCCAAGCGCCTGGCAGAAAAGCATACGGTTTATATGATCGACCAGCGAAATCACGGGCGATCGGGATTTGCAGAATCGCATACCTACAACGACATGCGCGATGATCTGGCGGAGTTTTTTGAAAAGCACAACATCGAAAAAGCTACAATACTGGGACACAGCATGGGCGGAAAAACAGCCATGTGGTTTGCTGCCGATTATCCTGAAAAGGTTGAAAAGCTTGTAATTGCCGACATTGCTCCAAAAGACTACCTGCAACTAAAACAAGAAGGACAATTTTACCTGCACCAAAATATTCTGCTGGCCATGCAGGACATTGATTTCTCGATGGTAAAATCGCGCAACGATGTAGATGATTTTCTGGCAGAAAAAATCGATGATGAACGCATCAGAATGTTTTTGTTGAAGAACGTTGAGAAAAATAAGAAAACCAAACAGTTTCAATGGCGCGTTAACCACGAGGTTTTGTACGATTATCTTGAAGAAATAGTTGGTGGCGTAAATATCCACTGGCTCGACGATCGAATTCCTATAACCGCTTATCCGGTAATTTTTATTCGTGGCTTGCTTTCAAAATACATTCAGGACGAGGATAAAGAACTGATAAAAGAAATTTATCCGGAAGCCCGAATTGTTGATATTCCTGATGCCGGACACTGGTTACACGCCGAACAACCGCAAAAGTTTGCCGAAGCAGTTTTTCTGTGTTGCTAGTTACAAAGATTGATGCAGATTGAATCTAAAATTGAGGGAGATAGATGAATTGAAAAATTGCGAAACTGACAAATTGAAAAATTGTATCAGAAACACTGAACTTTCCTTTGTGAAACTCTGTGTCTACTTCGTTCAACTTTGTGGTTAACTCTTCAATAAAAACAATTGCTAACTGCGACTGAATACTTCAAACTTAACCTTTTGCCATTCTCCTTTTGCCTTTTGCCTTAAAAAACTACCGATTATACTTCTCCGTAGTGTCCTTCAAGAACTTCTTCTGCCCTGCCTTCAACTGTTTCCACTGAAAACGCCATCCCCAGTTTCCGGTTGCTGTTCCCGGAGTGTTCATTCGTGATTTTTCGTCCAGTTCCAATACATCCTGCATGGGTAAAATGGCAGTATCTGCTACCGAAGCCAAAGCCAGTTCCATAATTTGTTTAGCCGCATTTTCTTGTGTAACGTACCTCGCCACCAATTCCTTTTCTTCTGCTTCAACAGCATTCAGCCAACCAATAGTTGTATTATTATCGTGCGTACCGGAATAAACCACACAGTTTCGTTCGTAGTTGTGTGGCAAATCTTTATTGGCAGCATCGGTCGTAAAAGCAAACTGCAAAACCTTCATTCCGGGCAAATTAAAGCGTTCTCGCAAATGGTCCACTTCTGTGGTAATAATTCCCAGATCCTCTGCGATAAATGGCAGAACTCCTAAATGGCTTTTAATTAAACTCAACATCTCGTAACCGTGTGCCGGTACCCACTTTCCGTTAATGGCAGTTTCCTCGTCAGCCGGAACTGACCAAAACGATTCCAGTCCGCGGAAATGATCGATACGCACCAGGTTAAACATGTTCAGATTAAAATGCAGGCGAGCCATCCACCAATCGTATTCACGTTCTTTCAATCGTTGCCAGTTAAAAACCGGGTTGCCCCACAACTGGCCTGTTTCTGAGAAATAATCAGGAGGCACACCACCCACTTCAGTTGGTTTAAGTTCTTCGTCCAACAGAAAAATATCGGTATTCGTCCAAACATCTGAGCTATCACCCGAAACATAAAGCGGCACATCGCCAACAATCTGAATTCCTTTTTCGTTGGCATAATGTTTTAACCGGTGCCATTGTCTAAAAAACATAAACTGAACGAATTTCTCAAAAGCAATCTGCTGTTCCAGTCTTTCGGAAAGTTCGTTTACAGCTTCCTGCTCCCGGAATTTTATTCCACGGTCCCACTCGCTCCAGTGCAATCCACCAAAATATTCACGGGCAGAAATAAACAATGCATGATCGTTTAACCACCAGCCATGTTCATTCAAAAAGTGACAGTATTCATCACGAAAATTATCAAACCGATTCTCCTGAAATTGCTCAAAAGCTTTTTTCAACATCCCATTTTTCCATGTTGAAACTTTATCAAATTCCACTTTCGATTTTTTGAAAGCTGGCACCTTCTCGAAATCATCAATATTCAGCAAACCTTCCTCCAAAAGCAGTTCCAAATCGATCAACACCGGATTTCCGGCAAATGCAGAGTAACACTGGTAAGGCGAATTTCCCGCACCAACCGGTCCAAGCGGAAGAATCTGCCAGAGTTTCTGACCGCTTTCCTCCAGAAAATCGACAAAGGCATAGGCCTCTTTCCCCAAAGTACCAACACCTTCCTGTCCGGGCAGCGAAGTTATATGCAGAAGAATTCCACTTTTTCTATTTGTCATTCTTAAAGTTTTCTCTGAATTGTTTTAAATGGTCGGCTGTTTCGCGAACAATGCGTTGCACGGCCAAACCGTGTTTTAAGTCGGCAATTACGGCCTCCGAATCATCACCTGTAAAAAACTGGTAATGCGCATGCACCATCGAGCGTAACCATCCCGGTGGAACATGCCCCGAGGGGAAACTGGTCACCGGCTTGTAATTGCTGCCAACCACCTGTTTTACCCACTGATCCGAACCTTCAGTGTAATATTCAAAGTACTCGGGATTTTGCGATGAATAACGGAATGCACCGTTTTCTGCATAAATCTCAAGCGACACCAAATCGCCGGAACCTGAGCTTATCCGACTTGCTGACATGTTTCCAACAGCACCGGTTTTTGGTTCGTACAACGACAGTGAACTAAACAAATCGGATCCGGCAGGAACACCTTCAAAATCACCGGCCTGCAATCCACTGGTTATTTGCAGCTCCTCGCCCATAAAAGCCATCAACAGACTAATTCCGTGAGATCCTAAATCGGCCATCGCACCACCATCAGGTGCCGGAGTTAAACGCGTAACACGTTTTTTACGGTAACTTTCCTGTAGGTAGTCACCGTGGTAATATTTCAAATCGAAATGAATCGGCTTTCCAATCTTCCCCGAGCGCCAGAATTTCAACCCTTCGCGAACCGATGAAGTTTGCAAATATTGAAAACCCACCTGAATACGAACTTCCTGACCTACAGATTGCAGCAGTTCCTTCATTTGTTCTTCCTCTTCCAACGAAGAGCAAACCGGTTTTTCAAGATAAATATATTTTACGTTCGGCATTTGCAGCGCCATTTTAAAATGCTCGAAATGCACTTTGTTCGGCCCCAAAATATAAACCGCTTCAATTTTTTCATTCTTAGCAAAATCCTCAACAGACTCAGCCTTTTCAAAGCCCATTTGTTTTGCAAACGATTCCCGACTTTCCTTTCTGGCCGATGCCACCGACTCCAAAACGATTTCGGGAACTTCGTTATAATAAAACTTCAGAGCCTGAATCGCATAAACATGTGCCCGGGCTATCCCGCCTGCGCCAATAAAACCTACGTGTATTTTTTGCATGTTCTGTTTCAAATGTTTCGTCAAAAATAATGTTTTGATCAATATAATCCCGGCCTTGGCCAACTCTTTAATTTTTGTTTAGATTTAAGGCAAAATTGTGTTGACAATGAAAAAAACTGCGCTGTATATTTTACTGGGAATGCTATGTGCATGTGCTCCCAAAACTGATTCTGTATTAAAAACAGGAAACTGGTTGTTCTCTTTCCAGATCGACGATCAAAATCCGGATCAAAAAATTCCGTTCAATGTTGAAGTGCTGAATGAAAAGCACCTCGTAGTAACAAATGCCGACGAACAAATAGACGTTCAGGAAATAACTTACAAAGAAGATTCCGTGTTTATAAAGATGCCTGTTTTTGGTTCTGAGTTCAAAGGGAAGATCACTGGCGAAAAACTTAGTGGCGAATACTTCAATTACAATAAAAGTAAAGTACTTCCTATTCCGTTTGAAGCTAAATATGGTGTACAAGAACGTTTTGAAATTACGGATGAAAATGCGGCTGATTTTTCGGGGAAATGGAAAGTCAACTTTGGTGAGGAAGAAACCGACAGTCCGGCAATTGGAATCTTTGAACAAGATGGGAACCACATTACAGGAACTTTTCAAACAGAAACAGGCGACTATCGCTACCTGGAAGGCGTTGTAAACGGAAACACCATGCAACTCTCGTGTTTTGATGGTGCACATGTTTTTCTCTTTACCGCCGAACTTAACGACTCTTCTTTAACCGGAGTGTTTTATTCAGGAAATACATACAAAGAAAAATGGAGTGCAGTAAAAGCAGATGATGCTGAACTGGCCGATATGAAAACGCTTACCTACCTGAATCCGGGCTACGACAAATTGAGTTTTGCTTTCCCGAATGAAAATGGCGATACCATTTCGTTAGCAGATGAGAAGTACAATGGCAAAGTTGTAATTGTTCAGATCTTTGGAACCTGGTGTCCGAACTGCATGGACGAAACACGCTTTCTGGTGGAAATGTTTGAAAAATACAATGCTGCCGGACTGGAAATTATCGGGCTCGATTTTGAAGTAAAACCGGACTTCGACTATTTCCAACAACGTATTGAACGTTATCGAAATGACCTGGATGTTTCGTGGGAACTTGTTTTAGCAGGCACATCAAACAAGAAAAAAGCCGCTGAAGCATTACCAATGCTGAATAAAATTATTTCGTACCCAACTGCCATTTATATCGACAGAAAAGGAGAAATACGGGAAATACACACCGGGTTTTCTGGCCCGGGAACAGGCGATGCTTATGTGGATTACAAAGCAGAAACCGAAGCATTAATTGAAACATTATTGAACGAATCCATTTAACCATGAAATATTATCTGATTTTTGCTGCCTCAGTTCTTTTCCTTCTGGCATCGTGCCAACCAAAAGACATCAAATGGAAAGGACAGGAGCCCATAAAAAAGGTGAGTACGCTCACCCGCCCCATTCAATACCAACTTAAAAAGACATTTGATGTAGGTGACGGCATTTTTCTGTCAAACGAATTCGATGGTGCTCGGCTAAACGGCGTTGCGCTTACCGGAGACAACGAAGTTACCGTTCTAATCACTCCTGAAAACACGCCAATAAACGAAAGTCCGTGGTATGCCTTTAAAATCTGGTCGGATACAGAAAAAGAGATTCAGTTAAAAATAACTTACAACGAAGGAGTTGGTCACCGGTATTATCCCAAGATCAGTATCGACAGAAAAAATTGGGCTTCGGTTGACTCAGCTGTTTACCTGACCGACACGGCATCGGTAGCAAGAGGTGAATCTCCTAAATTTTGTGAATTCACGTTAGCAATCAACACCGATACAACCTGGGTAGCAGCACAGGAACTGATTGTTTCAAAAGATATTTACGAATGGGCCGGAGAACTTGCCGAAAATTCATTTGTAAGTGTTGATGAAATGGGGAAAAGTAAAGAAGGCCGATCAATAAAATATCTGCAGATTGGCAATCCGGAAAGCAAAAAAATGCTGATGGTTCTTTCGCGCCAACATCCGCCCGAAGTTACCGGCTGGCTGGCTATGAAAGCCTTTACCGAGGAATTATGTGCGAACGACGAGTTGCCGGAAAAGTTCAGAGATGAATATTGTATTTACGTGGTACCGTGTGTAAATCCCGATGGAGTAGATAATGGTCACTGGCGCCATGGAGCTGGTGGAATCGACCTGAACCGCGACTGGGAAGACTTTAATCAGCCGGAAACACAAGCCATACGCAAGTTCATGCAGGAGAAAGTAGCAGAGCAAAGGAAATTCTATTTTATGATCGACTTTCACTCGACCTACGAAGATATTTACTACACCATCGCTCCGGAGCTAAAGGGAAATATGCCGGGAATCGTTCCAAAAATTATTCAGGCTATGGCCGAGGATATTCCGGGGTACGATCCAAATATCCGCCCCAATGCCGCAGGTGTTGAGCGGGTCAATTCAACAGTGTCTGTTTTTCACGAATTTGGTGCAGAGGCTGTAACCTACGAAGTTGGCGATGGCACGCCGCGCGACATGATTAAGAAAAAAGGCGAATTAACGGCCATCAATCTTATGGAAATCATGCTTGAAGATTAAGCAAAAAAAAAGGATGTCATCTTTATGAATTCATGAATGAAAGATGACATCCTTTTCAGAGCAAAATATAGCCTATTTCAACCACTTATCCAACCAGTTAAAAAATACACGCTGCCATAAAATTCCGTTTTGAGGTTGCAGCACCCAGTGGTTTTCTTCCGGCAGGTACAACATCTCTGCAGGCACTCCTCGCAAAACAGCTGCATTAAACGCTGCCATTCCCTGCTCTGGCGGTACACGGTAGTCTTTTTCACCCTGCACGATCAAGATCGGAGTATCCCAGTTTTGCACATATTTATGTGGCGAGAAGGAGTACGAACGCTGCGCTGCGGCATTGTCTTTATCCCAGTATGCTCCACCGTAATCGAAATTCACAAACCACATTTCCTCGGTTGAGGTGTACATGTGCTCGAAGTTAAAAATACCGTCGTGTGCTATGAAAGCTTTGAAGCGTTTTTCATGATTTCCGGCAAGATACATTACCGAATAACCACCGTAACTCGCACCAACTGCTCCCAGTTTTGTTTCGTCAACAAATGGTTCTTTGGCCATTTCGTCAATTGAAGTCAGTAAGTCTTTAATATTCTGTCCACCGTAGTCTTTCGATATTTGCTCGTTCCATTCCTGCCCAAAACCGGGTAAACCTCTACGGTTTGGAGCAACGACAATATAATCGTTGGCTGCCATCATCTGGAAATTCCAGCGGTACGACCAAAACTGGCTAACCGTTCCTTGTGGTCCGCCTTGGTTGTAAAGCAGCGCAGGATATTTCTTATTCGGATCAAAATGCGGTGGATAGATCACCCAAACAGCCATTTGTTTTCCGTCGGTGGTTTCCATCCAGCGTTTTTCCACTTTTCCCATGGTCAACTGATCAAGTATACCTTTGTTTACCGAAGTTAGCGCCTCATCTTTTCCTGTAGCCGGATCAACCAAATACAATTCAGCTGGCTGCGACATGGATACTTTCTGTGCCAGTAATTGATTTCCAACCGGAACTGCACTTTGATAATTGTGAACACCATCCGTTAAACGGGTAATCGAATTATCGGCTAAAACCAATTGATAAATCTCATCGGTTGCATGAATGTCGCTGATAAAATAGATAGATTTTGAATCTGCACTCCAGCTTAATGAAGCTGCATTCTGATCGAAACCGGCCGAATAATCTTTCTTCTCTCCTGTCTCGAGATCCGCTACAAACAAACGGTTTTTATCTGATTCGTAACCATCGCGTTCCATACTTTCCCAGGCCAGGTATTTTCCGTCGGGCGAATAAACCGGATTCTGGTCGTAGCCCATCATTCCTTCTGTAAAGTTGCTGGTTTTACCACTTGCCACATCGTACATGTAAATATCCGAATTAGTAGAAACAGCATATTCTTTCCCAACCTTTTTCTTACAAATGTAAGCCAGCGTTTTTGAATCGGGACTCCACACAATTTGCTCGGTTCCGCCAAAAGGTTTCATTGGCGAATCAAAACGTTCACCGGCCATAATGTCTTTTCCTTCGCCAACTTTACCATCCGAATAATCGGCAATAAAAATGTGGTTGTAGGTGTAATCGTGCCATGTATCCCAGTGGCGATACATAATATCTGTTTCCAGGCGTGCATTGGCTTTTGGCAAATCTGGGAAAAGATCGTGAATATCATTGTCAAGTTTGACCGTTTGCAGGTAATATATTTTCGACATATCGGGTGCGTATTGAAATCCGAAAATACCACCTTCAATTTCTGAAACCTGTGTTTTATCGCTACCGTCAGGATTCATTTCCCACAACTGAACGCTGCCGGATGCAAATGACAAATAACCGATCTTCTTTCCATCGGGGCGCCAAACAACGTTGTATTCGTTAATGGCGGTGTTGGTGAGATTTTTTACTTCTCCACCAGCCACCGGAATCGAATAAATATCGCGGTACGATTTATTCTCCTCAATATTGTAATAAGTTACTGTGTATAAAACCTGCGTTCCATCGGGCGAAACCGTTGCTTCTCCCAGGCGGCCAAACGACCACAAAACTTCAGGAGTCATTACATCTGAACTTAGTTTTGGCGTTTCAGGCACATAGTTTTTAGCAACCTGCCCAGACTCTTTTTGCGTACAGCTAACTATTGTCATGGCAATAAAAATAAAAAGTGCAATTTTCTTCATTTTGCTTTTTTGAAAAATTAGTGAATCCAAAATAAACATATTTAATGTGCTCGGGCAATGATTTTTAACCAAAAACCAGAAATATGGTTCAAATCAAAATTGCAGCAAATAGGTTTGATGCCACATTCCTTCAAAAGAAAAAGGCTACCCAATGATAGCCTTTTATAAACCTAAACCAAACCTAAGAAAATCTGTACCTTTTGTAGTAGTAGGTACGAGTAGTATATTTTAATCTCTTTTTACACTTCCAAGCCCTTCAATATCGCGGGTAACTTTTGGATTTCCGGTGTAGCGAACTTTGCCAACGCCCTCTATTTTAGCGTACAATGTTTCAACGGCATGTACCGATCCGGTGCCAACTCCTTCAATTTTAAAAGTGGCGTCGTTCACTCGAAGATCTTCTGCATCAACATGTCCGGCTCCAGAGAGTTTTACATCCAATTTTTCAGCAACTCCCTTCAACTGAACCAGCACACCACCTTCGCCAACCAGCTCAATATCTGCAGCTTTTACTTCCAAATCTATCTTTGCTCCACCTTCAACTTGCACGTAAAGATCATTCAAATCGAGGTAACCATCGGTACTTAAATTTAAACCGCCCTGTACTTTAATCTCATCCAGGTTTTTAAAAGTGACATACAAATGAATGCGCTCGTAATTAATAAAATCGCGATCTACAACCACACGCAATTCGTCGCTCCAGTTGTCAACATCCAGTTCATCAAAAACATCACCATCGGGAGTTTTTACCGTTAATGCACTCTCGTTGCCCTGCGTTAAAAACACTTTATAACTGCCTTCCAGATAAATGGCCAAAAAGTTATCGATATCGTACCGGCGAGAATCCCAGTCGTCGTCGTTTTGTGCCGACAGGTTAACAACAAATAATATTGAAAAGGTAAAAAGGAGTAATGCTTTCATGCTTCATTGTTTTTATAACAATTCAAAAGTAGGATTTCAGAGGTTGATATTCATTTTTATTTCGATGAATGCGTGCTTTTTCTAGATAAATGGAAGATTTAAGAACAGCTTCGGTTTTATTCCCGGGCATTTTTCAGCATAAAAACCAGGCCATAAAAGATTAAACCGGCAAGAACCAAAACGAGGAAAAAATCCATAAAAATATAGGTCTGCGATGAAATGAGCCGGTAAAAAATGTACAAAGCTCCATGAATAGTTCCTGCCATTAAACTTCTTACAAAAAGCACATGAAACACTTTTATGAGCTGTGAAGAACAAAACAACCACAACAATCCAAAAAGCAAGATCCCCGCTCCCTCCCAACGGTTTCCGGTTTTCATTTCAATTAAACCAAAAACTACTGGAAGCACGGAACAAATAACCAAACTGCGCGCAATACTCCTTCTGATCTTTATTCGGTTTCGGTCTCTTTTGATTTTAGGAAACAGCGAAAACGGAATTTCTTCGCATCGGTATTCTTCAGAAAAAAGATCCTGCTCGGAATGAATGATTCCACGTTTCAAAGCTTCCTGAATAGCTAACTGTGCAGCTTCCGGCTGATAGTGGTCGCGCAATTTCAGCACCTCCTTTAGCTGTTCGTCGGAATAATTCGGAATATCTTCCCTGAAATCAACCTCGCTTTTCGAATATCTTTTCTTCCACATTTTATATCTTTGAAAACCGAACAGGCACCCCCTGTTTCAGATGACTGTTGAAATAACCAAAAATAAATTTCATGTACAATTTTGAATTCAGAAATCCGGTTAAAATTCTTTTTGGAAAAGAATCGATTTCGAAACTTTCCGGTGAAATTCCGGCTGATGCGAATATTTTAATGATTTACGGTGGCGGAAGCATAAAACGCACCGGTGTTTACGACCAGGTAATGGCAGCCTTGAAAGGTTGCACCGTTGCAGAGTTTAGCGGAATTGAGGCCAACCCTCATTACGAAACCTGTATGAAAGCCGTGGAAGTGGTAAAAGAAAAAAATATCGATTTTCTGCTGGCAGTAGGCGGAGGTTCGGTGCTTGATGCCACCAAATTTATTGCCACTGCCGCTTTGTACGAAAACGGCGATCCGTGGGATATTCTGGCAGCAGGCGTACCCGTTGAAAAAGCGTTGCCGCTGGGAGCTGTTTTAACATTGCCGGCAACAGGTTCGGAGATGAACGGTAACTCAGTGATTACACGTGCCGAAACGCAGGAGAAAAAAGCTTTTGGCTCGCCACTGGTAATGCCGCTGTTTTCGGTGCTCGATCCGGAATGTGTTTTCACCTTGCCCGACCGCCAGGTTGCCAACGGTGTTGTTGATGCCTTTGTGCACGTAATGGAGCAATACCTGACTTTTAAAGTGAATTCGCCTCTACAAGACAGGCTGGCTGAAAGTATTCTGACCACGCTCGTTGAGGAAGGCCCGAAGGTTTTGGCCGATCGTAAAAACTACGATGCTGCTGCCAATTTTATGTGGTGTGCTACAATGGCATTGAACGGAATGATTGCCGTTGGTGTGCCGCAAGACTGGTCGACACACGTTATTGGCCACGAATTAACTGCTTTCCACGGAATAGACCACGGGCGCACACTCGCCATTGTTTTGCCGGGCGTGATGAACATTAAACGTGACAACAAAAAAGAAAAGATCTTACAATATGGTGAACGTATTTGGGGAATTACAGCTGGTAACGAGGATGAACGAATCGACGCCATTATTGCGCGAACAGTTGAGTTCTTCGAATCGTTAGGCGTACCATGTCGCTTGCCGGATTACGATGTTCCGGAATCGAGTATTGCGAAAATTGTAGAGCGCTTTAAACAAAGCGAAGCCAAAATTGGCGAGAAACAGGATATGGATTATGTTGAGATTGAAAAGATTTTAAGAGATAGACTTTAATAACGAATTTTGATTTTCGATTGACAAGAATGAAATTGCAGATTCTGTTGTGATTCACTTCGACATTCAGCATTCGTTAATCAGCATTCGAAATTCAAAAACTATTGATCAGGGATCCGATCCTTTTTTTAATTAACTGGATCGGATCCTTCTGTTTATATCTTCCTGAATGATTTTATCGTATTCATTCATCAAACTTCGTAATACTTTATTGTCGGTATTGAAAGAATACCCGTCCACTTCTTTTATCGGAAGTATTTTGGGCGAAGTACCGGTTATAAATGCAGCATCAAAATCAGTAAGCTCATCCAAATGTATTTCTGCCTCCTTTACTTGCAGATTAAGTCGGCTGGCACAAACAAGCGTTTTCTGACGTGTAATGCCCAGCAAAACCTGTTTACCCGGAGGAGTAATTATTTTGTCTCCTTTTATAAAAAACACATTGCTTCGGCTTCCCTCGGTTATTCGCTGTTCATGATCAACCAACAATACTTCGTAAAAACCTAAGGTTTCCATCAATCGGTTGGCCTGTTTGCGCACTTCGGTTTGAAAAACTTTGGCATTGGGATTCATACGCTCAGCGTGTAACAAACCGCAGCGAATTCCATTTTTGTACTGTTCATCCGAAGGATAATTATGCGCGATAAAAAAAGCTTTCAGATTGGTTTTACACGAAATCAGAATGTTCCCCTCATCCACCTCGTTTCTTACGATCAACTGATTCAGAATTGCCTCTAACTGCGCGCAACTGTACCGAACTTCTTTCCCGGCCAGTTCAGCTGATAAATGCATACGTTGCAGATGCTCATCCAAAAACAGTGGAATTCCGTTTACAACGCGTAAAACTTCGTAGATTCCGCCTTCGTTTTCGGCCGGCACAAAAGTGGAAACCGGCAAAATCCGGTCGTTAAAAACAAAATATTTATGGAGTGGATAAAGTGCCATCTGTTTCTTTTGTGGTAAATTTATTGAAATGTTTCAAAAGCAATTCAAATGCCGCCTGAAATTCCGCTACCGGTCCAATATAATCCTTACAAACATCACTTTCGTTTTTTGCTGAACGAACTTAAAGAATGGCAAAACGGCGATTGGAACATTACCGAAAAAACAATGCTTTCAATCGGTAATAATCTCATCGATTTTTACCTCGGGGAATTGACGCCGGAGCAGGTTTGTAAAGCAAGCCTCAACTATTTCGAAACAAGAAATATAAGCGCCAAAACCGCTTTTAACAACTGGATGGGAAATGCGGAGTGGAAGAAAATTACCTTACCCGACGAATCAAAATGGCTGATAAAACACGGCAATCAGCCCGACCGTTATATCCACATTCATCCGGCAAAGTTTTCGAAACACACCATTCGGGTTCGTGCCACCACCCTAAAAACGGTATTGACTTTATGTGTACACAAAGTACCTATTCTGAATGATGCGGAACAAAATCTTAAATCGGTTAACGAACAGCGAATTTCGTATCTGCAACTTTCGCCAATAAAATCGTTGGATGAAGAAGATTCGGGAATCTTAAAACTGTGGCAACTATTTGTGAACGCCGGAGCAATTGCTTAACCCTGAAGTTGCAGAACCTCGAGCACTGCATTTTTATAACTCCGCCCGATCGGTAATTCTTTTCCCGGAACTTCGATGCTGGTCGAGGTAAATGCTTCGATTTTCGACAGTGACACAATAAACGATTTATGAATTCGCATAAAACCACTGTCGGGTAATTTTTCCGACATGTGAGTCATGCTGGTTTTTGTGATGATCTTTTTCTCGGTGGTGTAAATCTGCACGTATTCGCTCAAACCCTCAACGTAAAGAATTTCGTTTAAATGCACTTTCAAAACCTTTTTATTCTCCTTCACATAAATAAAGGCTTCATCGGTATTTCCGTTGGTGGAAGCGATGGGCTGCGACGTCGGAACATCGTCCTGAACCGACTGGTAATATTTATTCACCGATTTTAGGAAACGCTCGAACGTAATCGGCTTCAGTAGAAAATCGACCACATCCAACTCAAAACCTTCAAGGGCGTACTCGCGATAGGCGGTTGTAATTATAACTTTTGGTGGATTTTTTAATGTTCGCAGAAATTCGATTCCTGTTATCTGGGGCATCTGAATGTCCATAAACATCAGATCGATTTTGTGATTGTGAAGTTCCTGCAGGGCTTTCATGGCGTCGCCACATTCGGCACAAATTTCAAAATTATCTAGTTTTTCAATGTGAGAGCGCATCAAGTCACGTGCGAGAGGCTCATCATCGATAATGAGGCACTTAGTTTTCATGGTAATACGGAATTAGCTTTTGTTTTCTGTTTAATCCGAAGCACACGCTTCAGTCTGTTTTCAATCTGTTATTAAAATAGTACGAGAAATAGGAATAGTGTTACACTTACGGGTAAATTTCTATACTAAATTCTCTAAAATTGTCATCAATGTTCTCCACCAACCTGTGTTTGCCCGGGTAATTATAGTGCAAACGCCGATAGGTAATTTTATTGTCTTCATTGTCAGCTATCTTAAAACTGTTTTCGCTCCAAAATGTAAACGAAAACAGCAAATACTTTCGCTCCGCTTTTATAATGACTGTACTTTCATACTTTTCGTTACACTCGTAGGCCATTTTTATTGCAGAATTTATAAACGGAAGCAGCAAAAGTGGCGGAACAACATACGATTTCAGGTTGCCGCTAACAATAAAATTACTGCTTAGCCGCTCGCCCAAAGCATGGTTATGAATGGTCATAAACTCCTCCAGCAACTTTACTTCCAGCTCCATCGGTATCAGTTCTTCTTTTCCTTCGTAAAGAAAACGATTGAGGAAATTCGAAATATTAATGATCATTTCCGGGGCCGTTTCTTCCTTTTTTAACGACTGAACTTCCAGCTCCTCTATCAGTTCCAAAACAATGCGGGGTTGTAACTGATACCGATAAATCTCCAGTTCGGTCTCGAGCTTCGATCGCAGTAACTCTTCTTTCTGGTATTCGGCCCGATACCACGAGCTACCGGCTTTTATGGCCAGAAATACCAAAATAATGTAATGATTACCAACGCCGCTGATCACTATATTTTTAAGGTTCAGGAATCCTGAATGAAACATTCTGCTTTTATCGATAAGATAAAAAACCAGGTAGTTGCTCACCAGTAATTCGATGACCGAAAATACGATGAGTAAAACGAGAATTCCTGCCGCAAACAACAAATAACGCCCCTGGAAAAATGTTTTGGGTAAGAGCCAATAAGCGATTAAATAGGTGTGTGAAACAAAAACAGGCAAAGTAATCAAGTAATACATCAGCCAAACATGTAACGAACCAATTCCTTCATTCAAAGTTTGAATAAAGGTGAACGATATTACCCATGCCAACCAAAAGATGACATGCAAAATGTAATTCCGCTTAGCGATATGTAATATGCCTGTCTTCATGCTTATTTTTTAACTCTAAACGCACTTTAAAACGGTCGCCCAAATCTTTTACTTTTAGGTTGTAGCCTTGTCCGTCGTAGATTATATTCAAGCGTCTTTTTAATCCACTGTAGCCACTTCCCCGTTCAATTTCTTTTGTTTTTTTCTGCAGTCCTTCGGGTTTACTGTTTTCGGTTTCTATAATTATTTTTTCATCGCTTGCTTGCACCAAAATAGTAATCCACGGTGCGCCGGCATCCAGACTGCTGCCGTGTTTAAAACTGTTTTCAACCAACAGAAATAGTACCATTGGAGGAATTTGAGCCGCGCTTAGATCGCCCTCGGTGCTGTAACTTACTTTCAACCGTTTCCCGTAACGCAATTTTTCCAGCTGAAGGTAATTTTCAACCAGTTCCACTTCATCTTTTAGCGTTACAAATTCTTTCAGGCTTTCGTTAATAATATAGGTGAGCACAATTTTCATGCGACTGATTACCTCGTTGGTTTTTCCGGGATTAAGCAACGACAGCGCATAAAGATTATTAATGGTGTTAAACATGAAATGCGGGTCGAACTGCGACTGCAAAAGTGTTGTTTGTGCTTTCCGGTGCTGCTGTTCCAGTTTTTTTCTGAGGTTCTCGGTCAGGATATAATCTTTCACATATTTGGCAATACAAAACAAGGCCACAATAAAGGTCATGTCTTTTGTATTCATCACAATTAAACGGAGGTTAAAAGCACCGTTTCCGGATATATTTTCGGGGGCAATTGAGGCGTAAAAAATATAATCGGAGAACAATAATTTTAATGCCGACAAGCCAATTCCCACTAGCAAAAAGACAATGATAAACCAAAGCGGTTTGGCTTTTAACAACAGTTCGGGAACCAATAGAAAAATGGTGATGTAGGCATAGCCAAAAAAGAAAAAGGCATTGCCAAGTGTTATTCCGAAAATGTGGAGCAGGCTATCGTTTTCGCTTTGAACAAATAAAATACCTGTAAACAATACCACGGTAATTACAAAGAATAAAATATGCCTTGTTCCCCGGTAAAGCACACTGTTATTGTACAACAATTTGTTCATTCCGTTAACTCCCCTATCATAAAGGTAACAACATTTATAAGAGCTCTTCGGAGATTAACACAAGACGACAGGCAAAAAGCTGTCGTTGGCTGACAGAAATTATCATTTTGCAGCAAAAAAACTTCCATTCATTGAAAAGCCCTGCGTTGCAACAACGCAGGGCCTTCGAGCCAAGTACTCACTAATTTTATATTACCCTTTCAAAATTTACTCGCTCTATGTTTTCAATGGTTTCTGTTTTTTGTTCTTTTCTTTTTGAGAGAAAAAACCCCCGCCCCTCTGGCGGGGATTATCTTTTCATACTTCTATGAAAAAAATTGCGCTGTACTTAAAATTCGTTTTAAAAACTGGCTTGATATTCGTCTTTCACCAAATCAGGGAAATAACATGCGATCAAACCCAGTAAATCGTCTTGCGATTTTTTGTTCTGGCAAATTACCCGTTGTGAGTAATAGGCAACTCTGTCCAGTTTCAATTCCATTTCTTCTTTTGGTAACTCCTGGAAGCGAGGCTCCATTTTCTTAACCCCAAAAACATGGTTTCTGCAGGCGTATTCAATTTCAAACTCGTCGGTACGAACAATAAATGTTGTACATTTTTTTCCGTCCTCGCACAAAACGCCAATTCGTATCGGAGCGTTGGTGTTTTCGTATGTTAACTCGTAAGTTTCCAATAGCTGATCGGCGTAAACCATCGGCGTGCTTGAATTTACGATTGTATAGCTACCAAATTCGGTGAGTGAGTTTCCGGTCATCGCCTTTCCGTCTTTAATTTTTGCGGTGGCTCCCATGCTTAAAATTGCAATGCAAATGCTTAATAGAACTAGTTTTGTTTTCATCGTTGTACTGTTTTAATTGTTTTTACACTTCAAATTTATGTAACTACTTGATGCAATGCTTTTTAATTCAGCATTCAGTAAATAACCGCCAACCAACGTCAGGTTTTATTCTGCAAAATTCGTTAACTGTTATTCACCTGCATTCTTTTACAGTTACCCCTAAATTTGTGCAGTTGGCTGTTCTACCAAATCGCCAAATACCAATCTTTAATAAAAGTTTTAGCTTGTGTTTCGCTGAAACAGAAAGTTTTATTTTAATTTGCAGGCTATGGAAATTGCTTCGCTGAGCAACATAAAAAAGGAACTGAAGAACCTGCCGCCCGAGGTTTTGCAAGATGTAATAACACGGCTGGCCAAGTATAAAAAAGACAATAAAGAACTGCTGAGTTATCTGTTGTTTGAGGCGTATAACGAAGATGAATACATCAGGCAGGTAAAGGAAGAGATCGACCTGGAATTTATGAGCCTGAACCGAAGCAGCTTTTACCTGGCCAAAAAAACAATTCGGAAAGTTTTAAAAACCACCAAAAAACATATTCGTTTTTCGGGTAAAAAAGAAACGGAAATTGAATTGCTGATGTATTTCTGCAAAAAACTAAAAGACTCGCGCCTTAATTATAAACGCAGCCGGGTTGTGTTTAACATGTACTTGAACCAGGTAAAACGTATACAAAAAGTAATTTCCATGCTTCACGAAGATTTGCAATACGATTACCGCGAAGAACTGGAAGCCCTCTAAATCTGCAATCATTATTCATTCCGAAAACACTCTCTCGAACATCCTAAACGATAATACGTTACTGTGTTAAGGTTTATAAACGGTATTGTTTAGATCATTTACGCCATGCGAATTCTTTTAACCGGGGCTACCGGCTACATAGGAAAAAGATTGTTGCCTGTTTTGTTACACAAAGGGCACCATGTAACTTGTGTTGTGCGCGACAAACAACGTGCAGTATTTGGCGATACCATTGAAAAATCGATTGACATTATTGAGGCCGACTTGCTGAATAAAGAAAGCCTGCATAAAATACCTGAAGACATAGACATTGCCTATTATTTGGTGCATAGCATGTCCGACTCGCGCCAATACGCAGAACAGGAAAAATTATCGGCCATAAACTTCAGAGAGCGAATAAATAAAACCACAGCGAAACAGGTTATTTATTTAAGTGGAATTGTTAACGACCAGTCCCTTTCCAAACACCTTAAATCGCGATTAAAAGTTGAACAGGAACTGGCGAAAGGCGATTATGCACTAACTACATTACGGGCAGGAATTATTATCGGATCAGGAAGTGCCTCATTTGAAATTATTCGCGACTTGGTTGAAAAACTGCCTGTAATGGTAGCACCAAAATGGCTGAAAACACGTTGCCAGCCCATTGCTATTTCCGATGTTATTCGTTTTCTGGAACTGTCGATAAACCACCCGGCGGTTTTCAACAAGAGTTTCGATATTGGAGGAAATGAGATTCTTACTTACAAAGAAATGCTGTTGCGGTTTGCTAAGGTAAGAGGCTTAAAACGCTGGATTTTGACAGTGCCCGTTATGACTCCCCGTTTATCGTCGTACTGGTTGTATTTTGTTACCTCCACCTCGTATAAACTGGCCACTTCGCTTGTCGACAGCATGCGGGTTGAAGTAATTGCGCGCAACGATGAGCTGACCCAACTTTTTAAGCTGCAATTGTTGAGCTACGAAGAAAGTCTGCAACGGGCTTTTGAAAAGATCGAACAGAATGAAATTATTTCGAGTTGGAAAGATTCATTTGTTAGCGGACAATTACACGGGCAGCTTTCGGATTATATAAATGTACCAAAGTACGGATGTTTAAATGATGTGCGCATTATGGAAGCGTCTTCGGAGGAGAATGCCATTGAAAAAATATGGCGGCTCGGTGGAAAAAACGGTTGGTATTACGGAAACCGGCTTTGGCAATTTCGAGGATTTATGGATAAACTGGCAGGTGGCGTTGGACTTCGCCGTGGCCGAACCCACACCGATACGATAAGCGCAGGTGATGCCATTGATTTTTGGCGGGTAATTTACGCCGGCAAAAAAGAAGGTCGTTTATTGCTTTATGCCGAAATGAAACTTCCGGGCGAGGTTTGGCTCGAATTCAAAATTCGGAATAACCAGCTTATTCAAACCGTCACTTTCAGGCCAAAAGGACTTTGGGGAAGGATTTACTGGTATATGTTTAAACCACTACGTTCATTTGTTTTTAAACGAATGATCTCGAATATTGTTAAATGCTGAAAACTTACATTTGTAGAAAGAAAATGAATATGATTAACATCGTTTGGTTACGACGCGATTTACGACTTACAGATAATACGGCACTGCAACAGGCACTGAGAAGTGATAACAAAACGGCGGTGCTTTTTATATTCGACACTAATATTCTGGATGAACTGGATAAAGACGACGCCCGCGTAACTTTTATTCATCAGCAACTTACTAAACTGGATGAAGAACTGCGTAAAATGAATTCGGGGCTGCTGGTTAAAACCGGCGAGCCATTAAAAATCTGGCAAGAACTGATTAGCGATTTAGAAATTGGCGAAGTACATTTTAACCGCGATTACGAGCCTTATGCCACCGAGCGCGATGTTCAGGTAAAGCAACTTCTGCTGAAAAACAACATTTCAGCATTCTCGCACAAAGACCAGGTAATTTTCGAGCCTCACGAAGTATTAAAAGGTGACGGAACGCCTTACACGGTTTTTACACCTTTCAAAAATAAGTGGCTCGAACATTTTGATCCGCAACAAATAAAAGTGGAAGAGAAACTAAAAACGGATGGTTTTGCTGCCATTGATTCATCGCTACCGACATTGGAAGAAATAGGTTTTCAAAAATCATCAATTGCTGTTGAAGACTATGATTTATCGGTAGTACCAAATTACAGTGAAACGCGCAACTTCCCGGCAATTCAAGGAACCAGCTATTTAAGTGTTCACCTGCGTTTTGGAACGGTAAGCATCCGGCAAATTGTGCTACAGGTTTATCAACAATCGCCCGATTTTCTGAGTGAACTGGTTTGGCGCGAGTTTTTTATGCAGATACTTTTCCATTTTCCACGTGTGGTAAACGAGAATTTCAGAGCCAAATACAACGGCATACAGTGGCGCAACAACGAAAAAGAATTTGAGCGCTGGTGCAAGGGAGAAACCGGTTACCCGATTGTTGATGCGGGAATGCGCGAGCTGAATAAAACCGGCTACATGCACAACCGTGTGCGGATGATTACTGCCAGCTTTTTGTGTAAACACCTGCTTGTCGACTGGCGTTGGGGTGAAGCCTATTTTGCCAAAAAGCTACTCGATTTTGAGCTTTCATCAAACAATGGCAACTGGCAATGGGCAGCAGGAACAGGTTGCGATGCGGCACCTTACTTCCGTGTTTTCAATCCAACGGAGCAGATAAAAAAGTTCGATAAAGAAATGCGTTACATCAAAAAATGGGTGCCCGAATTGCAGGAGTTATCCTACCCCGCTCCGATGGTCGACCATAAAATAGCCCGCAACCGGGCACTGGAAACCTACAAAAAAGGGATTGCTGAATAAATAAAAAACTGCGTTCTCTTTAATAAAGTGAACTGAGAGTAGAAAGAGATTCCTCGTTATGCTCGGAATGACATGGCTTATGGAAGGTCTGTTGGAGGAGGAGATATTTTGGCGGCAGAACCGCCAAAATATCTCCTCCTCCAACTTCATCCCCCTTATTTCCTGTCATTCTGAGCGTAATTGAATGAAGCGATAGAATCTCTATTATAAAAATTATTCTTAGCTGATAGCAGTAATAAGTATAACATAAAAAATTAGATGATTTTATTACCTTTAGCAACCAACTAAAAGAATCTGCGATGAACAAAAAACTTTATTTAATTGCCTTACTTGTATTCCCTTTTATCACTTTTGCGCAACAACTGGAAAATGTGCGATCAACACTCGAAATCTACAATACTGAAACCGATAAACGCGAAATAGTTCGCAGCGAAGAAGCGCATTTTGAAGCGCCAAACTGGAGCCGCGACGGAAATTTCCTGGTGATCAATCAGGAGGGTAAATTGTATAAAGTTGACTTGAAAACGAATAGCAAAACACTGATAAATACTGATTTTGCCGATCGCTGCAACAACGACCACGGCATTTCTTTCGACGGAAAATATTTGGCCATTAGTCATTTCGATCAATCGGGAGCACCCGAAGGAGCAGCTTACTACGGAGGCTCACGAATCTATGTGGTGCCAATTGAAGGCGGAACACCGAAAGCCGTTACACCGAATACACCGTCGTACTGGCACGGCTGGTCGCCCGATGGCAAACGACTGGCTTATTGTGCCGAACGCGATGGCGAATACGACGTGTACACGATTTCGGTTGACGGCGGCGAAGAAACCCGCTTAACTACTGAGGAAGGTCTCGATGATGGTCCTGATTATTCACCCGACGGCAAAACCATTTATTACAACTCGATGGCCTCAGGTAAAATGGACATCTGGCAAATGGATGTTGACGGTTCGAACAAAAAACAATTGACTAACGATGCATACTCCAACTGGTTTGCACACCCGTCTCCCGATGGAAGAAGTTTTGTATACATCAGTTATCACGAAGACCAGGGAAGTGGACACCCGGGGATGAAAGACGTTTCGTTGCGTTTGATGAACCTTGCCGACGGATCGATAAAAACATTGTGCTCGTTTACCGGCGGACAGGGAACTATTAACGTACCTTCGTGGTCGCCCGATGGCAGACGTTTTGCTTTTGTTACCTACGAGTACCTAAAATAACGTACACACCAAAACATGAATAGTTTTCAGCCCCACTTCAACTTAAGCTTTGCCTGATGGCGACAGCCGGGTGAAGCTTATTTCAAATTTTTAACGACAATCAAAATTACCAAACAATAAAAAATGGATACAGAAAATACCATTAACGAAGAAACACTTCCTACAGAGGACCAACCGCAAGTTAAATCGGAAACACTGGAACTTACAGAAGAAATAAACCAAAACCTGCACAGCGCCGGAAGATGGAGCCAGTTTTTGTCCATCCTAGGTTTTATTGGAACAGGATTTATGGTTTTAGCAGGAATTACAATGAGTATTGTTACAGCGTTTATTCCCAATCAAACAAATGTATTCCCTTTTTCAATGGCTTTATTTGGGCTTATTTACATCATCATTGCAGGAGTTTACTTCTTGCCGGTTTTCTATTTATACCGTTTTTCCAGCAGTATTAAACAAGCCGTGGCACTAAAAAAACAAGATCAGTTGTCCAATGCCTTCAATAACCTGCGTGCCCATTACAAAACCTTTGGCATTATCATGATCGTCTTTTTGTGTCTTTACCCGATTATGATCATTGGCATCGTTTTATTCGGCGTATTCTCAGGATTTGGAGCTGCAACACAGGGCATCCCGATGTAGTCAAAAAATCCGGTGCGGATTTGATTTTAGTTAGTAATTAGATTGATATAAATGTACAACCCGGTACGGGTTGGATAAAATTCGCCATTTAGGTAAGAAGTAGTCCTTTTAAGTAAAACTCCGGCTTATGATCTCTGCGCATTTTCTTACTTTTGCAGCAGAACAAAAACAAACAAAATGAGCGACGACAAGAAAATAATTTTTTCGATGTATAAGGTGAGTAAAACCTACCCACCCAACAAAACAGTAATCAAAGACATTTCGCTTTCGTTTTTCCTCGGAGCCAAAATCGGTATCATCGGTTTAAACGGATCGGGAAAATCTACCCTGCTTAAAATTATTGCCGGCCAGGACGAAGCCTACAATGGCGAACTGGTTTTTGCACCCGGTTATTCGGTAGGTTTGCTTGATCAGGAGCCACAACTTGACGAGAGCAAAACCGTTATCGACGTGGTAAAAGAAGGTACGCAGGAAACCGTTGACGTGCTGAATCGCTACGAAGAAATCAACCAGGAATTCGGATTACCTGAGGTTTATGAAAATCCGGATAAGATGGACGAGTTGATGAAGGAACAAGCCGAATTGCAGGAAAAAATGGATGCACTGGATGCCTGGAACCTCGATAGCAAACTCGAGCGTGCAATGGACGCCCTACAATGTCCGCCAAACGATCAGCCCATTAGCGAACTTTCGGGTGGTGAGCGCCGTCGTGTTGCTCTGTGTCGTTTGTTATTGCAGGAACCCGATGTACTGTTGCTCGATGAGCCTACCAACCACTTGGATGCCGAAAGTATTTTGTGGCTGGAAGCGCACCTCGATCAATATAAAGGAACGGTTATCTGCATCACGCACGACCGTTATTTCCTGGACAATGTTGCCGGTTGGATTCTGGAACTCGACCGTGGACAGGGAATTCCATGGAAAGGAAACTACACCTCGTGGCTGGAGCAAAAATCGAAACGTTTGGAGCAGGAAGAAAAAGGCAGCCAGAAACGCAAAAAGACACTCGAACGCGAGCTGGAATGGGTGCGTATGGCACCGAAAGCGCGTCATGCAAAAAGCAAGGCTCGTTTGAGTGCTTACGATAAAATGCTGAATGAAGACGCCAGACAGAAAGAGGAAAAACTGGAGATCTTTATTCCGAACGGTCCGCGACTTGGCGACAAAGTGGTTGAAATGGAAGGTGTGAAAAAAGGTTTTGGAGAAAAACTTTTATTCGAAGACCTGAGCTTTAAACTTCCACCGGCCGGAATTATTGGCGTAATCGGACCAAACGGTGCAGGAAAAACCACGCTGTTTAAACTGATCATGAAACAGCTGGAAGCCGACACCGGAAGCATCGACATTGGCGACACGGTAAAAGTGAGTTATGTGGACCAAACCCATGAAGCCATTAATCCGGAGAAAACAGTTTACGAAGTTATTTCGGGTGGAACAGAAACCATTATGCTGGGCAACAAACAAGCCAATGCCCGCGCTTATGTTGGCCGTTTTAATTTTAACGGAGCCGATCAGGAAAAGAAATGTGGCGTACTCTCGGGTGGAGAACGCAACCGACTTCACCTGGCGCTGGCATTAAAATCGGAAGGTAACTTGTTGCTGCTCGATGAGCCTACCAACGATATAGACGTAAATACACTGCGTGCACTGGAAGAAGGTCTGGATAACTTTGCCGGATGTGCTGTTGTAATTTCGCACGACCGCTGGTTCCTCGACCGCATTGCCACGCATATTCTGGCATTTGAAGGCGACGGTCATGTACATTTCTTCGAAGGTTCATTCTCTGAATACGAAGAAAACCGTAAAAAACGTATGGGCAACGAAACACCAAAACGTTTTAAATATAAAAAGCTGATGGCATAGGAAGCTCAGTGATTCTACATTTTTGTGAGCTTAGCGAAACGAAAATGCGAAGTATCACTAGTCCCGACCAACGCGTCGGGAACCGAAGTCGGGAGTCCGAAGTAAAGACTCGTTCTGTATGAATTCAAGAATTACAGAACGAGTCTTTTTTTATTCTGCTCATAAATAAAACACCAATTTGTATTTTTATTTTGTTTTCTTGTTGATTTGCCCTAACTTACTTAAGTAACTAAAAATAAACAAGATGAAAAGAATTGGCTTAGGATTGATCGTAATCCTTTTGGTTTGTACCATCCACACCACACAGGCACAGGAAAATAGTAAACAACTTTGGTATTGCTGGGAAGAAGAAGTGCATCCCGAGCATATAAACGAGTACTGGGAATACAGTAAAGAACTGGCCCAGTTGTGCAAAGACGAAAATTATAAATACGAATTTTATGCCTGGACAACCGGCGATTTTAAGTACCAGTATTGGCATCCGATCAATTCTCTGGCTGACATTGATGACCTGGAGAAAGGATGGGATAAGATTATGGAAAAGTTTGGTAAAGAAAAAACAGAAAAATGGGTAAAAACCATGAAATCGAATTATTCGAAAACCATTACCGAATATGCTGAATTAAGTATCATTCCGGAAGTTAACCGCATCCCCATGGACAGTGTAAACTACATGGGATTCCAGGAATTTTATGTAATTCCGGGGAAACAACAGGAATTTAGACAAATAATGAAAAAAGCTGTCGATTACATGAAATCAGAAGGACATAATGATATGTGGCGGGTTGCTTCAGGAGATCTGGGCTATAACGGACCTGTTTATATCGGTTGGTCATATGGGAAAAACCAGTTAGAATACCTGGAATACGACAATGAATTTTCGAAAAAATACGAGAAGTTCTTTGAGGACCTGAATAAAGACTTTGTTAAAGTCCTAAGAACAGTAAAAAGTTATGATTCCTGGTATTTACGGGATTTGAGTTATTCAAAGAACTAGGTTTCAGGACGACGCCAGGAGATTGAAGACTGAAATTAAGCCCCGTTTTGTATCTGTTTTTTTATACAAAACGGGGCTTTTATTTTGAAACTGGTTTTGCACCGTCCTTCAGGGCGGTGATTTCAGAGATAATATAAAAGGCTTTAGCATTTAACCGATAAAATTAATGGCTGAAGCCTTTTAGTATATTCACATTACGCTCACCGGGCTAAAGCCACGGTGCAAAAAAAGCAAAGCTGGCAACCAACAACCAGAGCTTCTCTTTAATACTTCTGCAACAACTCCAGCAACTTCCGGTCTAGCTTATGGCCGTGCCAGTCTTCGTATTCAATGTCTTTTCGTCCGGAATCGAGCAAACCAAAATCGCCTCTGAAATTCCATAAGGCAAAACCTATTTTGTTTTCAGCCAACACGCTAAGCACATCCCCGAACCAACTCAGAAAAACATCATGTGGTGTTTCGCGCCAACAGCCGCATTCGCCACAATGTACGCCTACCCCGTTTTTCACGGCATCGATCCACGGTTTGTAAAACTCTTCTATGGTTTCGCGATTAAAGGTCTGCCCGTCACTTTCACCAGGCCAGCTTGGCATTGGTGCATCATCCGGGTTTTCCCACACCCACGGAGCACGGTAATGCGACACATAATGCGGGTAATAGCCCCGGCAACTCTGACCGATTTCCAAATCAAAAATCTCTGGGATAACATCAGCCCCCACATTATTTCCGTCGGCTACCACCAAATGATTTGGATTATATTCACGGATGGTTTCAAACGCTGTTTTTGCCACTTTACGATACAAGGCACCAGGAATTGGCCCGCGCTGCGAAAACTGGTCGTTCATATCTTCGCGGGTGCAAGGTTCGTTCACCAAGTCGAAACTGATCTGCTTGTTGGAATACGAAGCAAATCGTTTTGCCCACATTCCCCAATGCGCATAAAAAGCTTCTTGTGCCTCATTGTCTTGCCACAGGTTGTAAGGCTCGTTAAAACCGGCATTCACACAAAATCCCGGTGCACGATGCAGGTTCAGACTTACATGCAATCCGTGTTTATTGGCCAAATCAACCACTTGCTGAATGCTGTCCACTTCACGCTCATCAAAATTCAAAACATCATCGGGCGTAATACTTTTCGAAGTATCATATTTGATATAACGCGGATATGCCATCGGAAATCGCACAAAATTAAATCCCCAGTCGGCCATCCATTTAAAATCCTCTTCGGTTGAGCCGTTTGAATTGCTTCCTTTTACAGGAGAAAAATAATCAAGCAGGTTAAATCCACGCCAATGTGGTAAGGCATTTGTAACTTGCGAACCGGAAGCAGACAAAGTCCCCGCCACACTCACTCCGGCAGTTACCAGCCCGGTAGTTTTTATAAAATTTCTTCGTTGCATAGTTGGTTTAAAATGGTTTTAATCTCAAAGATATCAGATTTTGTTAAATTCATTGTTGTTCGGTTTTGTTAAATCCGTTCACCACCTCACCGCTGTAAACGCGGTCCCCTTCCCGACGAAGAGTCGGGACAGGCTCTCCTGTCAGGGGGAGAAATTTAGGATTGAGAATATATTCTTTATGCCAAAAATGAATTGGAATACGATTATTTCTCCTCCTCAAAGGAGGAGTACATCCCGATTAACCGGGATGGGAGGTGGTTTTAATCATCCTCAAAAAATCAAGCGCTGCATTAACATCAGATTACCCAAAAAAAACATAACTTAGAAACCTAAACAGAACTAAACTACCTAATTATGAAAATCACATTTATCTTTATTCTAAGCTGCTTTTTGGCTTTTAGCACACACGCACAGAATTCAAAAATTAATGTTGTTGTAATTGGCGCCCACCCCGATGATGCTGATGTGGATGTTGGTGGCACCGCTTATCAGTTTGCGCAAATGGGTCACAATGTATTGTTTGTATCGCTGACCAATGGCGATGGCGGACATTTTAACAAGGGTGGCGGTGCACTGGCCAAAATACGGATTAACGAAGCTCAGGAAGCCGGTAAACGGATCGGCGTAACCTATAAAGTTTTAGATAATCACGACGCAGAGTTAATGCCAACACTTAAATTGCGTCACGATATCATCCGTATCATCCGAAACTGGAATGCCGATGTGGTAATAACGCACCGTCCGTATGATTACCACCCCGACCACAGGAATACTGCCATTGCTGTCCAAGATGCTGCTTTCCTGGTAACCGTGCCGAATGTGGCTCCCGATGTTCCGGCACTGAAAGTGAACCCGGTATTTTTGTATTCGCACGACAATTTCCAGAAACCGAATCCTTTTCAACCCGATATCGCTGTTGATATTTCAGCCGTATACGACAAAAAAGTGTATGGTATGGCTGCCCACGAATCGCAGTTCTTTGAGTGGTTGCCCTGGCTAAACGGACAGCTGGAAGACGTTCCCAAGAACGAACAAGACCGACTGGAGTGGCTGGGGAAAATGCGTTTAAATGCTCCCTCTCCTGCCATGCGCAAATCGCTGGCAAAATGGTACAACGCCGAAACCGCTGAAAAAGCAACAGCAGTTGAAGCCTTCGAAATCTGCGAATTTGGCCGTCATCCTTCTGATGAAGAGATACGAAAACTATTTCCGATGTTGGGAAAATAATAGTTAAATGTTCCTTTACTGCGGACTAACGTAATTGGGATCTACCACACTACGATAATACTCGCGAAAACCGATTACAGCCTCGTCAAGTCCGGGAACGCCCAACATAACATCGCCCTCGGTGTAGTAATCGCGGGAGTAATAAGTTTGTGTTGTTCCCTCAACAAACTTTACAATTGACATACCCGGAGCACTAAAAGCTGCTCCGTTAAATTCACCCGACATGGTCCAGGTTGCCATATAAATATCGTCGGCAATGGTTTCCTCCTCAAACACAGTATATAAGTCTGACGATCCGGCAAACAATCGCCCAAGGAACACGGCCATGGTATCGGGCCCATAAATATCGACTATAGGATCGTGATACTCGTAGTTACTCTCCAGGTAAGGAAGCACACTCATCCAGTTTTCAGCATTAATTTCTACCAATTGACGTCCCACAACAAGTTGATCATCGCTTAGCTCCTGCGAACTCATTTGGCTTTTTGCCATACTTACAGGTTCAGGTGGTGGTAGCGGGCACACGAAAGTTGGATCAACAGCACACCGATAGTACGTTCTGAATCCTACGATCGCCTCATCCAGACCAGGAATAGTCGTCATAATATCGCCCTCGGTATAATAATCTCGTTGATAATAAACCTGCGACGAATTCGACATAAACTTAAAGATAGAAATACCTTTTGCCTGATAAGGAACACCATTGAAATCTCCAGACATAGTCCAGGTTGCGGAATAAATATCATCCATGAGGGTTTCGTCCTCTACAATTGTAACGAGATTTGGAGACGCACCGATAATAAGCTGATTCAGGAATGCAGTCATATCCTGTATTCCATTAATGTCTACAATCGGATCATGGTACTCTACATCATCTGTGTAGTACGGAATTAATTCGGCTACATCATCTGCCGACATTTCGAGCAAAGCCCGCCCTATCTCCAGTCGTTCCTGCTCGAGTGAACCTTCGTTTGTATCTACATCTGAACACGCCTGGGGAATTAGAATTGCGATGATGCCAACGAGCATCGTCAATAGTTGAATAGACTTTTTCATGTTTGATCTCCTTATTATTGGTTAATTGTAATATATACTGCTATGTTCAACTCGCACCACTTATATTGCTGACGGCTAATACTCTGCAGTATCAATTCTTTCATAAGTTATGAAAAATGCAGATCATTTAAAACACCGGAAGTCAAATTTCAGAAGATTACAGACGGCAATAGAGCGTACTTTTTAAGCACAAAAAAAGGATTCCGGCAAAGCCAAAATCCTTTTAATTCGTATAGTGTTTTACTATTAAACAAGCTCAACATTCACGGCATTCTCGCCTTTTTTGCCCATTTCTTTGTTATACTTTACCTTGTCATTTTCGGTAATTTCATCAATCAAACCAGTGTGGTGAACAAAAATATCTTCACCTGTTTCGTTTGCTGTGATAAAACCATAACCTTTGTCGTTGTTAAAAAACTTTACTGTTCCTTCAATCATAATCGTAATCTTAAAAATTGTATTAATATATATGTGCTTGTTCGCTAATTAATTAACGAACGTATAAGCCATTCCTTTTTTTCCGGCGCGGCCGGTTCTTCCTATGCGGTGGATGTAACTATCCATTGTTTGCGGAAGTTGATAGTTGATAACATGGGTCACGCCATCCACATCAATACCACGGGCTGCCACATCGGTAGCTACTAAAACCCGCGTTTTACCCGTTTTAAACATGCGTATAGCTTTTGTGCGGTAGTTCTGTGATTTATTTCCGTGTATTACATCCGAATTGATGCCCACTTTGCGGAGCTGCTGACTTATTTTGTCGACATTCCGTTTTGTTTCGGCAAATAGAATTACCTTTTCAAAACCTTCGCCGCTTAATAAATTATGAAGCACCTGGAATTTATTCTCCTTTGCTCCAATCCTGATAATATCCTGCTCAACCGTATCGGCGGCATTATTTAAACTGCTTATGTTTATCCGTACCGGGTTTTGAACGAATTGCTTAATCAGATTTTGCTGTGCTTTTTCGTAGGTTGCAGAAAATAACATCGTCTGCTTACGGTTTTTCATCAGTGCAATAATCTTCTTAATGTCGTTAATGAAGCCCATATCAAGCATGCGGTCGAATTCGTCGAGCACCAATATCGGGGTGTTCCCCAGGCGTAATGTCCCTCTCGATGTTAAATCGTTTAAGCGTCCCGGAGTACCTACAATCAGGTTTTGTTTTCTCCGTGCTTTGCCCATGTCGGTGTTAACACTGGTTCCGCCAATAAAGCAGGCCGAAAACAGTTTGTGGCCCCTGGTTAACGATTTAAATTCATCTTCAACCTGCTGGGCAAGTTCGCGGGTTGGTACAACCACTAAACACGTGGTAGTGCTGTCGGCCAGCATTTTTTCGATTACCGGAATTAAAAAAGCGCCGGTTTTACCCGTTCCGGTAGCTGCAATGCCAATCATGTTACGGCCCGCAAGCAAGTCGTTTATCGATTTTTGTTGTATCTCGGTTGGATCCGTGTAGCCCTTCTGGCGGATATTGTTTTTTAAACTGTCGCTAAGCGGCATTTCGCTAAAGCTTTGTTCGGCTACAAAAGGAACCGTTTCAACGCTTACAGCCTGTTTTACCAGTAAATTTGGGTTTATAGTAGAAACGGCTTTCTTTCGTGGAGCGCGATTTCTGCTAATGTTTTTATATCTGTTATTATTCATGTATTCTTTAATTTATTATCCGGCCTATCCGGACAATCGTTTTTGTATTCATTATTATTTTTGGAATATGCTTCGGAAGGAAGTATTAACGCCCTAGCAGTTGGTGCTGCCCGGCTTAAACAATGGCTGCGGTGTTTTAATTTCCGCACATTGTACTGTCAATAAGGTGTTTTCTGAAACATTGTGGCCCAATAAACTTTTAAGAATATATAAAGGCCGGAGATTCAACATATTGCCAAAGTTATACTTACGACAATTGTTTTTTATGCTGTATAATTTGTTAACCTGCTTTAATGCTTTGTAATAAAGGGAAACGGGTGATGGTAAGTGTGATAATTTTTTAATAATTCAACTAATTAATTTCTATAATTTCAATTTCAGAGAAATAAGTAAAATTGAAACGTCTTCAGAAAATTATTGTGAACAATTAAACCTGGAACGGATACTGTTGTGCCTTTTTTAGTGGCAGAATATTTTACTAAACTGTGAACTGCTGAATAAAAATCAGCGATGCAAAGCTACTCAAATATTCCCAACCACCAAATTAATACGTATTTAGCCTGAAAATCGCTACCAAAATGCATCATTCTTGGCAATTAATTGATGTAGCAACAACCAATGTTAATTATTTGTGCCACACCGTTTATTGAGTTTGCTATATTATGTTTACATTTATTGAGCTAAAACTTTAAACCGTTGAATACGCACCCAAATAGAATATTTACACAAAAAGTTGGGTTCCACATACGTTAGCTGCAAGCTTAAAAGAATGAACGACATAGTAAAAAATATCATCAATAAGATTTCTCCTATTTCAGACAAATCATTTCTTGAAATTGAAAGATTACTTGAATTCGAAACTTATGCAAAAGGAGAAACCTTTATTTCAAAAAACAAACGTAATAACAATGAATATTTTGTATTAAATGGGATTTGTAAAAGCTATCTTATAAATCCGGAGGGGGAAGAAATAACCATTTCATTCTTTGTAGAAAATTCAATTCTGTCACCGCATTCAACAAGAGTTTCAAATAATAAATCAAGTTATTATTTCAAAGCATTAACAGAATTGGAAGTGGCTTCGATAAATGCCGTTGCGTTTGAAAAGTTGATGATTGATAACTTAGAAATCAGAAATTTCGGCAATGCTGTTTTATTTAAGGAATTACAATCAAAAGTTGAAAAAGAAATAGGATTAGCATCATTTACTGCAAAAGAAAGACTAATTGCGTTTCGTCAAAAGTATAAAGGATTAGAGAATTTAGTCCCACATACAGATATTGCTTCATATCTAGGGATTACAAATATATCATTGAGCAGATTAAGAAAAGATTTGTTAGAGTAGGTTCTTTTATCAATTGTTAATGGAAGTCACATAATCACCCCGTAATTTTGCTTTATAATTAGAAACAAAAAGGTTATGAAAGCAATGTTTTTACTTTTTCTATTAACGTCGACCGTTGCACACTCACAAAAGAAAGCGAAGGTAAAAAACGGGGATGCTAATTTAAATACTACAGTCTATTCGGATGACAAAACCGAAACGGTGCTCTTACTTCATGGAGGTCCCGGCGTACCAGATGAAATGCTCGAAGTTGTCGATATTCTTAAAAAAAAATATCGGGTAATTACATTTGAACAGAGGGGCGTTGGTGCTTCCTACTGTAAAAATTGTTCGTATACAATGGAAGACTATATTTCCGATATCGATGCAATACTTGAGAAATATGATATCACTAAAGTCCATCTTTTCGGACATTCGTGGGGTGGTTTATATGCTCAGATTTACGCCATTGAACGGCCTGAAAAAATAAAAAGTTTATTCTTATGCAGCACGAGTTCGGGAACTAACACTCTTTGGAAGAAAACCGAAAAGGAAGTCATGTCTTTTAATCGAAAAATGACATCTAACAAAGAATGGATAAATATGGGGTGGAACTCTTTTTTAGGAATGCTGGGAAGCGACAAAGCTTATGGAAAAGTGTTTAAACAAGTTCTGGAAAATTATTACAAAGATTATAGTGATTTAAAACTTGACAATGAGTTTTACACAAAAATACATTCCAAACCAATCAACAAAACACGAAAAGAAATAAGGAAATATAAATCGCTTAATGAAGTTATTAATCCACAATTTCCTATTTTAATTACCTATGGAGATAATGATATTTATGGTGAGAGTAAAGATGAGCTGCCAAAAAGGTTTCCAACTGCAACGATCACGACGATTAAGAATAGCGGACATATTCCGTGGAAACATAATTATGCTGTATTTGAGAAGATATTAGTTGATTTTTATAATATTGAAAAGCCAGCTGAATAAACAATCTTTACCACATTAAGAGTTGTAATTATTGGGAAAATTTAATACCAATGAACTTACAAATATGATAACACGAAGTAATAAACCAGAGAATCAAAATGATTTGGCAGGAAGTTCGGTGCATTCAGTTATTCGACTGGTTAATTTTATTATTGATACCGTTGTCTGGATCATTCTTTTCTTCTCGATCGCTTATATTTTCGATCGTTATTTAGTCCGATTTAATTCCTATTTGGTTAATTATTTATACAGCATTTCTTTAGGAGTACTCCTCTATTTAGCCTACTATTCTGTACTGGAATTTTATTTTCAGAAAACCTTAGGAAAATTTTTAACCCGAACCAATGTTGTTCACAGAGATGGAGATGAGATTACATTCTCAACAATCTTTAAAAGGACAATATCAAGATTAATCCCAATAGATATTTTTTACTATTTGTTTTCAAAAAAGGGCCTTCACGACAGGCTGTCAAAAACCTTAGTAATAAAAACAAATGCCAACAAATAATAGCTGCAATTACGGCGGATCCTGCACCATTAGAATCCACTCCAAATCGTTAACATTACTTCTGGCAGGAATTTTAATTTTGCTTTTTTCCGCTTGCTCTGTTAAATGGACGGAAGCAATACGATATGGGAGTGTCGCTCAGCATGAAATCAAAGAAACAGTAGATATTGATATTCAAAAAAGGCTTATCATTCTTCCGGTTACTTTAAATGGGAAAGAATATCGTTTTTTATTCGACACAGGTGCGCCATTCTGTATATCCGGTGAGCTTCAGGAAGAAAATAATTTCAAAATAATCAGTAAAGGAAAAATTGTTGATAGCGATAAAAACAAAAAGCAGGTTGATTGGGCACAAGTTGATTCTGTATTTGTTGGCGATGTATTGTTTCTGAATCAAACTGCTTTTGTTGGCGACTTTGAAGCAAATCCGATAATGAAATGCCTGGAAATTGACGGGATTATCGGTTCCAACTTCATCAGACATTGTAACTGGATGATTGATCAGGAAAACAACACCTTGTCTTTACTCAGTTCAATTAATGAAAACGGTATTGTCATCCCTTTTAACACAGATCACCAATACAATATTTTTATTGACGTGAATTTCGGTCGGGCCAGGGTGAAGAATATATTGGTAGATTATGGTTCGAATGGCTCTGTTGCTTTAAGCAACGAAATATTTACAACATTTACCAATAAAAATATTATTGATGCTGAGTTTTCAGAACGTGGAATCAAACAAAGTGGAATAATTGGAGAAAGCGTTGAGCTAAAAAGGAAGTTGACTTTTTCTGATTCCGTTCGGATAGATAACCTGGAGCTAAAAAACGTGCTGATTCAAACAGGAGAAACTGTCTCTGTTGGGAATCAATTATTATCAAGATTTCAGCTTACAATCGACTGGAACAATAAAAACCTTTACCTTACTAAGCCTGAAAAAGAGGCAACCAGAATTGGTCTGGCCGGATTCAGACTAGGTTCCTCCACCGACAAAGGCATTTATGTTCAGTCTGTAATAGAAGAATCAAATGCTTATAAAAGTGGAATCAGACCAAACATGAAAGTGATAAAAATTGATAGCCTTGATTTTGAAAATGGAAATGATTTTTGCGATTATGTGGAATATGACCTGAAGGATGAGATTTACATGCAATTAATCGACTCAGAAGGGAAAAAGCTTGACTATTATTTTAATAAGACATTTTAAAATAAAACTACTGCCAATGTTTTTTACGTTTAAGCGTTTTCGGCATCCTATATAAAACGAACTTAAAGCAGTGGATGGTGTTAGAATGTATTGTAATTACCACCAAAAGAATGTTTGATGAAAAACAAATTTGTAAATTATTTCTCCAGAATATCACCACTTTCAAAAGAAGAGGCCGACGCCATTGCTGAAAGTATGCAAACCAGGAAATTCAGTAAGGGTGATTTCCTGTTAAAAGAAGGGCAATTTTCAAACAAAACCTATTTTATACTTGAAGGCTGTGTAAGAGAGTACATCCTGAAAGATGGTGAAGAGAAAACGACCAATTTTTTCACTGAAGAACAATGGGCCATTTCGTTAAACAGTTTTACCCCCGAAAACGCGGCAAAGCACAATTGGATTTGTGTAGAAGATACTACGGTTGTTGAAGGAGACGAGCAGCAAGGTCAGGCACTGTTCGAACGTTTTCCCCGGTTTGAAACGATCTCCAGAACCATTATGGAAGCGGCTTTTGCAGAACAAAAAGAAACATTGACTTCCTATTATACCGATTCGCCTGAGCAACGCTACCTGAAACTTTTGAAATCGCGGCCCGATTTGTTCCAGCGAATTCCCCAGTATCATCTGGCAAGTTATATTGGCGTTAAGCCGGAATCTTTAAGCCGAATTAGAAAACGTATTGCCTCTGAATTGAACTGAGATAAAGTTGAAAAATGCATTTTATTCAGGTTTTGAATATTCGATTAGTTCCTCCACATAGGTAAAATCACCTTGAATCTGAGTAAGTTTAATGAAGGTTTTTAATGCCGGGGCATACAGCCAAACCTCTTCTTCATCTGCGCTATAACCTCTCGAATTCGAGATTTTTCCTATGTATTTAATCGTGTAGGCCATGAATGTACCTGCTTCTACCGTTTCTTCCTGATACGATAAAATCTCGGCATCCTGACTTTGACTTCCTGTTGTACCGTCTTCACTTGTCCAGTTGTTTTCAAATTTCCACTTTTTACCCACTTCCAGAGGCCAGGCATATTTAGGTGTTTCGCTTTCTTCCGGCTTCACAATTTCGGAAAGGAGGACAGTATCATTTCCAATGGTCATGCCTAAAACGCCATCAACACTGACTATTTTTCTGGTATCTACTCCGTCCGAGCGTACTTCTCCTTCCGTTGTTACGCCTTTATATTTCCAGACCCATTTTTCACCAATCTGATAATCAGCCAGAGTTGGTTGTTGGGTTATACCTGATTCTGTTTGGCTATTACAAGCACCTAAAAGTATTAGTGCGAAGAATATTACAACTTGAATTTTCATATCAAAAAATATTTTTAATGTTATTATTTCTCTTTCGTACCCAATTTTTCAAGCATTTCGAGGAATTTCGTTTTCCCGATCTTTCCTACAGCGTAATCAAGTACTTTCCCCTTCGAATCAGTAAAAATTGTTATTGGCGTGCCACCAACATTATACTGCTCCAGAACCTCTTTTGATTTGGGATCATCAACATCAATCATTACCGGTACAAGCTGCGAATTGATGGCCTTCATCACTTCCTCATCCGCAAAAATTTCGCGCTTCATAATCCGGCACGGCGAGCACCACTCCCCTGTGAAAAACAACAGCATGTTTTTATCAGAATCGATGGCAAGTTCACGAGCCGAGACCATATCATCAGCCCAGACCACATCGTTGGAAGGTGCATAAAATGAATACCACGCATAAGCAAGAGAAAGCACAAGGAAAGTGAGCCAGAACCATCGCCAAAATTGAGACTTCGTTTTCTTCAGCTTGAGAGACTTGCCCGATAAATTCGTTGCTGGATTATCTGTTTTCTTCATAGTTTTGATTTATAATTTGATTGCATTTTGTCCATATAATGTGAATGATTGTATGTTATCCTTCATTGTGAAAGAAATTTGTACTCCTGTATTTGGGTGAATGAAATCAAGATTTTCACCAACAATAGGAACCAACTTGTACTCATCACCATTCGGGAAGAAAAGTGAAATTTGATCCTTGTTTTCGTCATAGCTGACAGTTAAATCTATTTGATTATTCCATTTATAGCTTCCCGACAAACCTTTTAATACATCTGATTTAACATGATTGCGTTGAGCTTCTGTTTGCTTAAAATGCTGCCAATTATATACCTGTGAGGCTGATAAAAGTAATTCGTTTCCCAGAGCCCCGCCATTATCCGAATTGGTCAGATATACTAACCCATTTCCGCTCGTTAGGCTTATTGTCATACCTGTACGGTAACCGGCGTTGCCTCCAAAGTGAGTGATTGAAATATCATCACCGGAACGGTTTAATATGAATCCGTAAACACTGCCGTCTCGTTCCTGGCTTATTATCGATTTAATATCAGACTGTGAAAATATCGAGCTATCGCCTTGATATGCTTTATAAATTTCAACTAAAAAATTAGCCAAATCAATCGAGTTGCTCCAAAGTCCCGCGGCAGCTTGCTGCGGATAGTTTCTCCATCCACCTTCTATCACCTCTCCTGATTGAGAGTAACCTTTGGCTACCAGAACAGAATCCGAGACGGGTAAGGGTTGTGTAAACTCAGAATGTTTCATTCCGGCAGGTTCAAGAATCCATTTTTGCATGATGTTCGAGAACTCATCATTGAATATGTCTTGAAGAGCCAGTTCGGCTAATGTGTAGCCACCACCGGAATAAGCCAGTGTTTTTTTAGGTGGAGTAAGTACCTCTATTGCCGGAGTATTGACTCCTTCACTACCTCTTAAAATATCCAGATCAGAGGGCATCGGGAGATTTCTGTTGTATCCCTCATATCCACCAGGACTGATTCCTGAAGTATGGGGAAAAATATTGCGGAACGTAACCGGATTCTCAGCCGTTTGTTTGCCTTGTGGTAATACAAAATCCTTCAGGTATTCCTGTATATTTTTATCCAGGTCGATTTTACCAGCAGAATACATGCGCAATGCCGCAAGAAAGGTCACTGGTTTAGACAATGATGCTGCCTGGAAAATGCTGGAATTGTTCAGGTGATGCTCTTCGGGGAAATTCGCATTTCGATAAATGTCTGCCCATTCAATTTCACCATGCTTTATTACCGCAAGAGATAGTGCCGGAATATTATACTCTGACATTCTATTTGAAATGGAGCTGAAAACTTCCGGTTCTCCCAAAAACTTCACTTGCTCACGAATTCCGTTTTCCAGTGCAGCTTTTTTATCATCTGGTTCTTTAGATGAGTTGCAAGAAGCAAAAAGAATAAGGACTAAACTTGCAAGAATTAATTTGTTCATAGTAAAATTTAGACTTGTTATTTTCAAATAAATGCTAACAAAATGATCTAATTACAATTTTTCTTTAATTGCTTTTCTCCAAAAGTAAATCCCAAAAACACAGGTAACTATGGCAAACATAATTCCATTTTCGCCCAACCAGTATTCAGTTCCTTCGTTTTTAATAGTTAATTCGGGCAGTATTTTTTGAATGTAAACATTGCTCACCGCGTGAAAAATAACTGCCGGCCATAAACTTTTGGATTTAAAAGTGTAGTAGGTCATCATAAACGACATCGATATAATCACCACATAAAATGAAGCCATTTCCACAATTACATTGTTGCCATAATACACAATTACCGGCCAGTGCCAGGTTGCCCAAACAACACCACTGAAAACAGAAACTCCGGTAAAAGAAAGTACTTTTCGTAATTCGTAAATGAAAAAGCCCCGCCATCCGATTTCCTCTCCTAATGTTGTTGCTGCCGATCGAATTACTTCAACAGTTCCTAATAGAATGATCGCTATGATTATTATCGAAGTTGGATTTAATGTTCCGATTCCCATTAAACCAAGTTCTTTTGCCCATTCTGTAATTACTTCTCCATTTGCTAAACTCCCAAATCCAAAAATCCAGATTAGCAGGTAAGTGATTATTCCATACAGGGCAGGAACAAAATACGATATTCGAATATATTTCCAATTCCCCCAACTCCAGTTTAGCGATGAAATAGCTCGTTTCTTTAGTTTCAAGGTAATTATTGCGGCTATGGCAGGAACCCACATCAAACCCCCAATATAAATTCTGGAAGGGTACAAATTCACGATTGCATAATGAAAAAGCGAGCTTAAAACGGTAACAATCGCTAGAAAAATAACGATTGTTTTCCAGGCTTCTTTACGTTCCGATATGTTTTCAGGTATCATGTTTTTAATATCTGTTTCTTTTTAAAAGCTTACTTAAGCAAAGTTGAAGATAGTGGTTTCCAATTCCATTGACTTAAGTTAAGAACTGACAACGAAAATCGTCAACACCACTTTATTTAGTTGATTAGCGATGACAAAACAGCCTGAAATGACGAGTATGTTAATTGCCGTCCGCACGATCCATGGAAATTTTGAGTAGTTGATATTTGCATATTCTCCCATAATCACGCAGAGCCCCATAAAAAGAAACCATTGCGTTAGTAGCAGACTAAATTTCCATTTGAGCAACATCACCGCCAGATCGTGAATAAATCCGCATGCAACAAAAGTGATTATCAGCGATAACGACGCAGGCAAAAACGACTTGAGAGGTTTGAAAATATACATCCCCAGGTAATAGCCCCAAATGGGATTCCAGTACTGCCAAAATTCCGAAAACGTTCCGGCACCTAGCGAACGACTCAGCATATTCCGGAGTGAATCACCGGCGCCCAGCGGCACTCCGTTTCTTCTTTGTACATAATCGGATAAAGTCATATTTTCAGATTTATAACTGTAGTCAGCCTGCTTTCTATACGGTAATTATCACATTTCCTCTTTTGTGGCCTTTCTCTACATATTTATGTGCTTCGGCCATTTCTTCCAACGAATAAACACTATCAATAACAGGTTTAATCGACTCTTGTTCTGCCAATTTTTTCAAATTAATAAAAGCTTCTTTTGGAGTTAAAGGAGTTCCGTGATCGATGGAAATATATTTACCACCGGGAGTGAGTGCTTTTTTACTTTTCTCTTTCAATGCTGAGGATTTGCCGTTTCCAACAGCATCGATTACATATTTGTAGGTTTCCAGTTGCGATACTGCATTTTCGGCTGTGTAGTCAATCACCTCATCGCAACCCAAAGATTTAACTAATTCGAAGTTCAGGCTGCTGCAAACACCGGTGACATGAGCACCGGCATGCTTTGCCAATTGTATCACCATGGTGCCAATACTTCCCGACGCTCCATAAACTAAAACTTTGTCGCCCCTGTTTATGCTTGTTTTATTCAATAAATGCGAAGCAAGTAAACCGCCATACGGAATGGCTGCAGCTTCCTCAAAACTGCTATTCGAAGGTTTAAGCGCAACATTCCAGTCTTCAGGCAGACAAATATATTCGGCATAAGAACCAAAACGACGTTTTGTTGGTGAAACTGATCCATACGCAAATACTTCATCGCCAACATTAAATGAGCTTACATTTTTCCCTTTAGTTTCAACAACACCCGACATTACCATTCCCAAAATCGGATTTCTGGGTCTGCCAAAACCAAAAATAAGTTGCAGGATAAATCTTGGAATAAGTGGCTCGTTCAGTTTTCGTATAAGCACATCGCTGGCAGTTACTGAAGTTGCTTTAATCTTAATCAGCACTTCATTTTCTTTTGGCGTTGGCTTTTCAACTTCCGTTAAAACCAGGTTCTCATAGCTTCCGTACTTTAAACACTCAATTGCTTTCATGTGATTAAACTTTAGTGATATCTCTTTGTAACAAAACTATCCGTAGCGCCACTCCTTTTCATTGACTTGGGTTAAGAAATGAAATTATGGATTGATTGGCAAAAGAGTGATCAATGAAACGGCAGCCGATACAATGTATGTTCATAGATGGCCTTTCCCAAATGTTAGTGATAGACATTTAATTATAGCCTCGCCCTTTTTATCTGCAGTTTTAAATAGTGTTAAAACACCAATATTTTCAGCAAAATCCCGAACATTTCCGCCCGCTTTTTGTGTTAAGTACTGAGCCGGATAAAACAACTGGCTACTGCAATTTAAAATAAACAAAGCGAATAAAGGTTTGAACAAGAGTATCGACAAAAATCCTTGACTTTACCTCAATTCCTAAAGGATGATCAAGGATTTTCTCACTTTCTTTCTTCAGGATTGAGGTAAAAAAGGGAGAAAATCAGCGTTTCTCTGTGATAGTTTCAAACCTTGATTCGCATAAACAATAAAATAATAGCTATGAATAACAATTCAATACTTCAGGTTGAACGATTAGGATCTCCATGGAAAGCACAGGATCCATTTCTGTTTTGTGCCTATCACCACGATGAATTCCCCAAAGGAAATGAAAAACTCGGGCTTGATGCCGATCAGTTAAAGGGCAGAAATATTGGTCAGGATTTCGCGGGTAAAGACGGCTTCAACATGTACCATGGAAGCGTGGTGCCGGGCTTTCCCTACCATCCGCACCGGGGTTTCGAAACCGTTACGGTTGTTAAGGAAGGAGCAGTTGACCATTGTGACTCCTTTGGTGGCGCCGGACGTTATAAGGCTGGCGATGCGCAATGGCTAACAGCCGGAAAAGGTGTTCAGCATTCAGAAATGTTTCCGCTGCTAAATGCCGACAAAGACAATCCGCTGGAACTTTTTCAAATTTGGCTCAACCTACCTCGAAAAAGTAAGCTGGTTGAACCGCATTATAAAATGCTTTGGAAAGAAAAGATTCCGGTTATCAAATCAAAAGATGAAAATGGGAAAGTAACGGAAATCAATATTATTGCAGGCACATTGGATGGAGCAAAAGCTCTTGATCCTAATCCGAATTCGTGGGCTACCGATCCCCAAAATGAAGTGGCCATTTACACGATAAAAATGGAAGCCGGAGCAACATACACGCTCCCGGATGCAGCAGAAGAGGTGAACAGAAACCTCTATTTTTATAAGGGAGATTCTATAACGATAGACGGACAAAGCATAACTATGAATAACAGAATTGCATTAAATACAAAAGGACAAACCACCATTACAAACGGCGGTAAAGATGCATTTTTTCTGTTACTGCAGGGGAAACCAATTCAGGAACCGGTGGCACAATACGGCCCTTTTGTAATGAATACCCAACAAGAGATCAGGGAGACAATTCATGAATATCAACAAACACAATTCGGAGGATGGCCCTGGCCAATGAAAGAACAGGTCTTTGACCGTTCGAAAGGCCGGTTTGCACATTATGCCGACGGAACTGAAGAAGAAAGATAACAGCAAACGACAGATTTATTAAAGCATACGAACATGAAAAAAGTAACAATTAAGAACACAGACCTTGAAGTAGCCCCATTCAATTTTGGTGGTAATGTTTTTGGATGGACATTGGACGAAAAACAATCGTTTGATGTTTTGGACAAATTTGTAGCCGGAGGTTTTAATTTTATCGATACCGCTGATACCTACTCGTGGTGGGTAAACGGCAAAGGCGGACAATCGGAAACCATTATCGGAAACTGGATGAAAGCACGTGGCAATCGTGAAAATATGGTGATTGCCACAAAGGTGGGTTCTGAAACCAAAGAGCACGGTTTCGATATTAGCAAAAAACACATTCTAAAATCGGTTGACGAATCGTTACAGCGTTTGCAAACCGATTATATCGACTTGTATTACACCCATTTTGATGACGAAAAAACACCGGTTGAAGAAACACTGTCGGCTTACAACGAAATCGTAATGTCGGGGAAAGTGCGTTACATTGCCGCATCGAATGTTTCGCCCGAACGGCTGGCCGAATCGATGAAAGTGGCTGAAGAAAATAACTTCCCGAAATACCTGGCCTTGCAACCGCATTACAATTTGTTGATTCGCGAGAAGTTTGAAAAAGAACTGGCGCCACTGGTTGAAAAATACGACTGGAGTGTTTTTCCTTACTGGGCACTGGAATCGGGCTTTTTAACCGGGAAATATAAAACCGAAGCCGATTTTGATAAAACAGCCCGCGGCGGTATGGTGAAAAAACATTTTAACGACAAAGGAAAAGCGGTATTGAAGGCATTGGACGAAATTGCAAAAAAACATAACACCGTTCCGGCCACAATAGCACTGGCTTGGCTGCTGGCAAAACCGTTGGTAACAGCTCCTATTGTTAGTGCCACCAGCGAAAATCAGCTAAAAACATTATTCGAAGCACCCGAACTGGTTTTGGATGCTGAAGATATGGCTTTGTTGAATCAGGCTGGTGAATAAGAGGAGCTTGAAAATTAAAGCCCCGTTCCGTATTGATTCTATACATTCGGAACGGGGCTTTTTATTTAGTATTCGTTCATCGTCCGTTAGGATTACTGTTTTGCACCGTCCTTCAGGGCGGTGATATTTGTGATAATATAAAAGGCTTTAGCGTTTAATCGGTAAGATTAATGGCTAAAGCCTTTTTATCTGTTTCTATTTTGATCACCGGGCTAAAGCCACGGTGCTAAAAATAAAATTACCACCTCACCGCTGTAAACGCGGTCCCCTCCTCCTGACAGGAGGAGAAATTTCGAATTCGCTGATGGACTATTCTGCCATTGGATAACTAAAGGTATAAGTTCCCGAGCCTACTGAAACAGTCACGTCGGCTCCGGTTTGTTTGGCGCTTGATTTTAAGTTGTCGTCCATGTTTATTTCGGCTACTTTTGCTTTTGGCAAAATTACTTCAGCGGAAGTGTTTGCAGGAACCTCAACCTCGTAGGTCATCTGTCCGTCGCTGATCTTCCAGTCTGATTTAATCGGGCCATAGATAGAATTAAACGTTGCATCAACATTGGTTAAACCTCCGCCCGGATTTGGTGCGAGGAAGAATTTCTTGTAGCCAGGATTGTTCTCATCCACTTTTATACCGGCCACATGATCGTACAACCATTCGCCAATCGCGCCGTAAGCATAATGGTTAAAGCTGTTCATTCCCACATCCTGGAACGATCCGTCGGGCTTTTGTCCGTCCCAACGCTCCCAAATTGTTGTGGCCCCTTGGGTTACCGGGTACAACCATGACGGGTATTCTTTGCGATTCAGTAGCATAAAAGCTAAATCGTCGCGGACAATTGCAGAAAGTGTCGGGCACAAAATTGGCGTTCCCAAGAAGCCGGTGGTCAGGTGTTTGAATTTCTCCACGTCTTTTGCCAGATAATCGGCCGCCGCGTCAATCATACTATCCGGCAAAATGCCAAAGGTTAGAGCAATTACATAAGCCGTTTGTGTGTGCGAAACCAGGCGCCCGTTAGGCGTTACAAATTCGTCGTTAAACGCTTCTTTAATGTTCGCTGCCAGTTGTTTGTACTTCTCAGCATCTTGCGGTTTGCCAATGATCTGTGCGATTTTTGCTGTTAACGTAGTTGTGTAATAAAAGTATGCCGTTGCCAGCAGGTCTTTTTCGGTGGTAGCGCCCGGGTAATCCGAACTTGTTGTTGCATAAGCCAGCCAGTCGCCGTAATGGTTATCACCTGTCCACAGGTAATCGTCGCCTGCCCTTTCGTTCATATAACCTACCCACTTGGTAATGGCCGGGTAACTTTCTTCCAGAATTCGGGTATCGCCATAAATTTTATACACCGACCACGGAATTACAGCCACCACATCGGCCCAGCCTGTTGCACCACCTTGTCCGTTCAAAACATCAGGAATAACGTGAGGAATAATACCGTTGTCCAACTGATCGGCAGCAACATCTTTCATCCATTTGGTGTAGAAAGGCGCCACGTTAAAATTGTATCCAGCAGTCATACTAAACACCTGCGCATCGCCCGTCCAGCCCAAACGCTCGTCGCGTTGCGGACAATCGGTTGGTACATCCAAAAAGTTCCCTTTTTGTCCCCACTGAATATTATGCTGCAGCTGATTGATCATTTCGTCGTTGCAGGCAAATGTACCTGTTGGTTCCATATCCGAATAAATAACCACACCGGTAATATCTTCTTTCGCCGGGATTTCATCGAAACCAATCAACTGCAAATAACGGAATCCGTGAAAAGTGAATTTTGGTTCGTAAACCACTTCGCCGTCTTTCCCGAAAATATAGGTATCGGTACATTCGGCACCTCGCAAGTTGGCGGTATAGAAATTGCCTTCTTTATCCAGTACTTCCGCAAATTTCAGCTGCACCTTTTGCCCCGCTTTTCCTTTCATTTTAATGCGCACCCAGCCAACCATATTCTGGCCCATATCGTAAACCTTTTCGCCTTTTGGCGTGGTAATAAATTCAATCGGTTTGATTTCTTCAACAGCTTTTACCGGAACGCCCTGCGGAGCAATTAACACATCTTTTGGAGCATCAACTTCTTCTACACTCTTCCAATCGGCGGCATTAAATCCGGTGCTGGTCCAACCGGTCAGTTCCATTCGTGCATCGTAAGTCTCGCCATTGTAAATATCCGATTTGCGGATCGGGCCATTATTTACCTTCCAGTTTTTATCACTAACGATCCACTCGCTGCTTCCGTCGGTATAATCAATTTTTAGCTGGAATAACAGCGCCAGTTCATTTCCGTAGTATCCGTTGGCACTCACCCAACCAATATTTCCGCGGTACCAGCCGTCGCCCAAAACAACTCCAACAGCATTTTCTTTTTGTAACATGTCAGTAACGTCGTAAGTCTGGTATTGCAGACGTTTATTGTAGCTCGTCCAGCCCGGAGTAAATAACTGGTCGCCCACTTTATCGCCATTCAAAAACAGCTGATAAAGCCCGTGCGACGTTACATAAGCACGTGCCGATTTTATACTTTTTGAAGTGGAAAATTCATTGCGGTAATATTGCGCCGGTTTCGAGTCGTCTGATTCCGGTTCGTTGGGTAAAGTAATCCACGAAGCTTTCCACAACTCCGGCTCCAGAATTCCCATTTCCCAGTATGCCGGTTCGCTCCAGGAACTTGCCTTGCCTGAGTTATCCCACACGCGCACCTGCCAGTAAACGTGTTGCATTGACTCCGGTTGCGGACCACCATATACCACATTCACCGACTGATCGGATTCCACCTTACCTGAATTCCAGATTTGTTTTGCCTTTTTCGACAAATCTCCTGCTGTTTCGGCTACCCTGATTTCGTAGGCCGTTTGCGTAACATTCTGCCCATCGGATACCAGTTGCCAGCTTAAACGCGGTTGCAACACATCGATACCAACAGGATTTGTGTGGTACTCGCAAACCAGGTTGGTAATTTCGGTTTTCGCGAACACGGTAATTGAAAACGCTGAAAAGATGAACACAAAAATAAATGATCGGAGTAAAGAAACTGACTGCTTCATTTTATTCGATTTATTGGTTTAGTAATCCTGTAAAGTTATGTTTATTAAACAGGAATAACAATACCGGGATGAACAGATTTTCTGTTTTTTGCGCGAATCGACCGACCACTAATTCCTGACATTTGTCTTTTAAACAAAATGTAAATCCATATTTTGTCGCCGAAACAATTCTTTTTTAATAAAAAAGTGTAATTTTCAGCAAAATACCAGAACAGATTTCTAATAATCTGCAAAACAACCGTCGTTGGACAAACTAGAATTTTAACTGCATAATACATTAAAAGAAAAACACATTTATTATGGTGAAAAAACTACTTTATTTGTGCTTTTCCGGGATGCTTATTTTTATGAGTTCCGGCCTAAAAGCGCAGTCTGACACCGAGTTTGGGAAATACCACACCAACCGGGAGATTCAGCAACTGTTAAAAGAATTTTCTTCGGGGAATGCAAAACTGCACACCATTGCCGAAAGTCCTGGTGGCGAACCAATAACCGTATTGGAAATTGGCGCTAACCTCAGCGATGTTCCGGCAATTTTTGTAGGTGCCAATTTCGAAGGAAATGTGCCACTGGCATCGGAAGGTGCGTTGTACCTGGCGAAACTGCTGCTCGATTCAACGGCTTACACCGAGGATGTAAAATGGTACATCATGCCGCAGCCCAATCCTGATGCAGCTGCCGTATATTTTTCGTCGTTGAAAACCGGAGTGGCCACCAACCTTTTCAAAATAAACAACGATGGCGACGAAGCCACCGACGAAGATGGTCCGGACGATTTGAACGGCGACGGCCTGATCACCCAGATGCGAATTAAAAGCATTGAAGGGAATTATATCGTTTCGGAGAAAGACGCGCGGCTGATGAAAAAAGCCGATAAAAAAGAAGGCGAACGTGGCGAATACAAGGTGATGACTGAAGGAATTGACAACGACAAAGACGGAAAATTCAACGAAGACGGTATTGGTGGAATTAACGTGGGAATTGCCTTCCCGCACCTTTTCCCCTACGAAAATAAAGAAGCCGGTTTATTTGCTGGACAAACGCCTGAAGTGTATGGAATTATGCGTTTTATTTATGATCGTCCTGAGATTTCGATGGTGTACACATTGGGCACATCGAACTTCTGCCTTGTTCCGCCAAAAGGTGGCCGCAAAGGCGATGCCAACCTCAAGCAAATAAAAATTCCGCGCCGTTATGCCAGCATGCTTAATGCCGATGCCAGCAAAACCTACACCATGGATGAAGCAATCGAATTGTTTAAAACGGTCGTTTCTCCCGGCACCGATGTTACCGCGTCGCTGGTGGCCAGTTACCTGAGCCTTGGTCCGGCCACTAATCCTTTGGAAGACGACCTTGTTTTCTATAAAAAATATGCCGAGGATTATAAGAAATACCTGAAAGCAAAAAATTTCAGTACCGAAACGCTCGATCCAACTCCGGCAAAAGATGGTTCGTTTGAATTGTGGGCCTATTATCATCTCGGTGTACCATCGTTTAGTATGCAACTATTCTCGGTTCCGAAAGTAAAAGAAGAAGCGAAAAAAGAGGACGACAAAGAGGCCTCGGATGACAAGAAAAAGAAAGAAGAAAAGTCGGAGAAAAAAGATGAACTGAGCGAAAAAGATAAAGCGCTGCTGGCTTATTCTGATGCAGAATTAGACGGTGCAGGATTTGTGGCGTGGACAAAAGTTAATCATCCCGATTTTGATGAAGTAGAAGTTGGGGGTTATGCACCGTACCTGGAAACAACGCCAAAAGCAGAGAAAATTGATTCATTATTGGCAACCCAATTGCCCTGGTTACTTCATCTGTCAGAGGAACTTCCGGAGTTTGCAATTGCCGACAAAGAAGTTACTGATATGGGTGGCGGTATTTACAAACTGGAATTGTTTGTGGCCAACAACGGCGCACTTCCCTACCCGATTTCGATGGGACAACGCAATGGTCAGCCGGCTCCGGTAATTCTTACGCTCGATGGCGATATGGAATTACTGGAAGGAAAACCGCGCACACCCGTTGGAGCGATTGGTGCCAACCAGGTAAAAAAGTACACCTGGCTGTTAAAAGCAAGCAAAAACAAAAGTATTACTGCCGGAATTGAATCGACAGTTTTTACCGATGTAGTTGAACAAATTAAAATTGGAGGTTAATCATGATACGCAAGATATTTTCATTATTAGCAATATTCTCGTTGGCTGTTACGGTATTTGCCGCCGACGAACCAAAGATTGAAGTACCGCTTCGTTTCGACCGCTATTACGATTACGATGATGTGGTAAAAGCGCTGGAAGTACTTCATGCGGCCTACCCCGAGCTGACGAAACTGGAATCGGTTGGAGAAAGTGAAGAAGGATTAAAGATCTATGCACTTACCATTAACAACGAAAAAACCGGTGCCGAACACGATAAACCGGGAGTTTGGGTTGACGGAAACATTCATGGAAACGAAATTCAGGCCGGCGAAGTGTGCCTGTATTATGCCAATATGCTGCTTACAAAATATGGCAAAAACGAAAAGGTAACAAAAGCGGTCGACAGCAATGTGCATTACATTATTCCTGTAGTGAATGTCGATGGTCGAAACCACTTTTTTAAGGATGCGCACACACCAAGTTCAAGCCGAAGCATTCGTATTCCGAAGGATGACGATGGCGACGGTTTATTTGATGAAGATGCACCGGATGATCTGGATGGCGACGGCAGCATTTGCCAGATGCGCATAAAAGATCCGAACGGAAATTATAAACCCGATCCGGAAGATCCGCGCATTATGGTTCGTGTAAAACCCGGAGAAAAAGGAGAATACACCATTTTAGGTTCCGAAGGAATTGATAACGATGGCGATGGCAGATTTAACGAAGATGCTGAAGGATATCTTGATCCGAACCGTAACTGGGGTTACCACTGGCAGCCTCAGTACGTGCAGCAGGGAGCCGGAAACTTTCCGTTTTCGGGCGTCGGTATCAAAGCTGTTGATGAGTTTGCGGCTAAACATCCGAATATCATCGTAAACTTTTCATTTCACAACTCGGGCGGTATGTGGTTGCGTGTTCCTGCCGACAACACAACTGTACTTCCGGCATCAGATATTGCTGCTTACGATGTAATCGGCAAAGAAGCCATTAAAATAACTCCCGGATATGTTTATATGACCTCGGTTGAACTTTACCCAACTTTTGGTGACTCCGACGGGCAAATGTTCTTTGTGCACGGATCATACACCTTTGTTGGCGAGCTTTTCATGCGCGATGAGCAGGAGACTTACAAAGAAAAAAGCGACAAACCGGCAACAAGCACCGATCGCACCGAGCGAAATCGTGAACAGCTGAAGTTTAACGACAATGTGGTGCAGGGCGAATTATACAAAGAATGGCATCCATATAATCACCCGGTTTATGGCGAAATTGAAATTGGTGGCTGGGTGAAAATGAGCTCTCGTTTACCACATCCATTTATGTTGCCCGATTTGGTGCACCGCAATGCCTCAGTTGTATTGCTGGCTGCTAATGAAACACCAAAGGTTGAAATGGATGTTTTTGAAGTAAAAGAATTGGATAATAACCTGAAACGAATTCGGGTTCGCTTAAAAAACAAAAATGGTTTGTCGACCATGACTGCCCAGGCGGTGAAAGATAAACTATATGCCATCGACCACCTGAAAGTTTCGGGGGCCAAAGTAATTGCCGGCGGAAAAATTAACGATTACCGTCTCGATCAGGTAAGTTATAAAGAACATAAACCTGAGGTTCAGTTCTTTGCCATTCCGGGACACAGTTCGGCAGAATATGAATTTATTGTTCAAGGCAAAGGAGAAGTTAAATTGGAATACATCTCTCAAAAAGCAGGTGTTACAAGTACTTCGGTAACTTTGTAAAATAAGAGATTTAACGATAAATAAAAAGAGTGCTCGCGTCCGTGAGCACTCTTTTTTTACAGAATTTAGTCACCTAAACAAAAAAAATCCCGGCGTCCACTCCGGGATTTTTCAATCCAGTCTTTTTAACAACTAAATGAATTTTAATAATTCTCCTCCTCTATTTCTAGCGGGGTTTGTATAATACAAAAGTAATTATGCTTTAACAATATACACCATTGGGGATTCTGAAATCAAATGGCCAAAATGCTGAAAATAAGACTGCCGAAATGCTGACGTATAAGTTCTTAATAAATGGAGTGATTAACTTGAGCGACAATTTCCAATGGCATTTTTTAGATCTTTTGCAAGTGTGATAACCATCTGGTTTTGATCATCGGGCATAAAAAATCCCGGGCGTCCAATCCGGGATATTTATTTTATCACAATATAACGGGTTTCTATAACCTCTAACTAAACTAACTACTGGGTTTGTATAGTGCAAATATACCTGCTGCTGATCAACCGGCATAATATTTTTTGCTGAAATGGCACAAGAATAAACTGATATTTAACGGTTTAAAATCCTGATGCTCGTCGATGCGATTCCTGACCCGCTTATTTCAAATACCGAAAAACCTGCTCTTTTCGTAGTCCTTCATCTACAAAAACCGCTTCTACACCCAGTTTTCCAACTTCGTGAATATTACGGTGTTCATCATCGAAGAAGACCATGTCGGAATAATCAATTCCAAAATGCTTTTTGATTTTTGCGAAATGCTGAATCTTACTGCTTGGGTATATTTCTTTCAAGTCGAAATACTTGTCGATATCAAACAAGTGAAGCAGATCTTGAGCCCAGCTCGGCTCGAAAGTCCGTGAAGCGGCAGCAATTTTGCGGTTGTTCCTTTTTAACTCCTCTAACACCGGAATCACATCAGGATACAGTTCCATTTCACTGTTTGATTGATCAAGCAAGGCCCCGTCGCTCCAGTAATACGGCGGATTTGTAGCATCGCACCAGGTTCCACCGGCATCCCAAAGGGTAAAATCCAAATCAAAAACGAATAACTTCATGGAGGCGAAAATAGAGAAAGTATGGAGATTTGTGTTTTATATCAACTCCTTGAAGCCAATATAAAACACAAATTTTAAGTCGTTAAAATCCCAGGCTTTGAGGCAGCCACATCGAGATTTCAGGAATGTAAGTTACCAGCAACAAACAAACGATCATTGCTATAAACATCGGTATAAGTGGTTTTATCACCGTTTCAATTTTTACCTGACTTACGCTACACCCAATAAATAACAGCGATCCAACCGGAGGCGTTCCCAAACCAACACTCAGGTTCAGTACCATGATAATTCCGAAGTGAACCGGTTCCAATCCCAAATTGGTAACGATGGGCAAGAATATAGGTGTAAAGATCAAAACTGCCGGAGTCATGTCCATAAACACGCCCACAAAAAGCAGAATCATATTGATGATCAACAGAATGACAAATTTGTTATCGCTCAGTGCCAGCAAAGCTTCACTTACGTTTTGCGGAATATTTTCATAAGCCATAATCCACGACAAACCGATACAGGTTGCTACAAGTAATAATACAAATGCCGTTGTTTTTACTGAATGTAGAATTACGGCAGGAAGGTCTTTCCAACTCAATTCGCGGTAAATAAATGCCAGTACCAGTGCGTATAAAACAGCCACTGCCGAAGCTTCGGTTGCAGTAAAGAAACCGGCCACAATACCACCTATAACGATCACCAGCATCATCAAACTCGGGAAAGCGCGCCAGAATGTTTTTAACGCATTTAACGCTCCTTTTTTATGCTTGCTTCCGTAATAGCCAATTCCGCCCAAAAACAAAGCACCGATCCCGCCATAAATAGCAGTAGCAACTCCTGCCGAAAACGCACTGTTTACTTTAATTAACCCAACAACTACCAAAGCCAACGATGCAATTACTGCAAAGAATTTACCCAGGTTGCGCACCATTCCTTTAAATCCAAAATGTTTGTACGAAAACATTCCCATTGCCACGGCCATAATCGCCAAACCGGTTAAAATACCAGGTGCATAGCCGGCAAGGAAAAGCGCCGTAATGGAAACACCACCACTGGCCAGCGAATATACAATGAGGATATTACTTGGCGGAATAGACAAACCCGTTGTTGCCGACGTGATATTCACCGCAGCACTAAAGTTTTTGTCGTAGCCTTCTTTGTTCATCTCGGGCATCATAATACTACCGATTGCCGAAGCCGACGCAGCAGCAGAACCGGAAATAGCACCAAAAAGCATATTCGCAAAAACATTCACAAACGCCAGTCCGGCAGGCCAGCGACCAACCAAAACGCGTGCAAAATTAATGAGCCGGATGGCTATCCCGCCCTTGTTCATTATATTCCCCGCCAGTATAAAAAACGGTATCGCCAGCAGTGCAAAACTATCCAGTCCCGTTGCCATTCGCTGCGCAAACGTTGTTGCTGCAGGCAGTGGCATAATGGTTACCAGCATGGTTAAAATCCCTGAAATTCCGATACTGATAGCAATGGGAACTCCGATTACAAGTAAAATTATAAAGCTTACTACAAGTACAATTACTCCTAAAAATTCCATTACTCTTCAATATTTTGGTTCAGTGAATTATCAATAGCATAATAAATAATCAGCAATCCGCTAAGGGGGACAATGAGGTAGACATAACCCAACGGTAAAGCCAGTGCAGCAGATTTTACCTGAAGGTAAAAACGTGTATAAACCAGCCACGAGCCACCAAATACCATAACGAATAAGGCAAACAAGCCAACCAGCGAATTAATAATAATCTGCAGACGACGTTTTTTGGCACCTTGCATTTTTTGCAACATCAGGTCGATGGCGAGGTGTTCGTTTTTTCCGGCCACATAAGCAGCGCCCAACATACCTACCCAAATTAGAAGGAATCCGGCCAGCTCGTCGGTAAACGAACTTGGTGCAGACAAAACATAACGGCTGAAAACCTGCCACAGCACATCGAGTACCAATATACTCATAATCGAAACCAATATGATCTCGATTACTTTATCTATTTTTTCTCTGATAGTCATAATCTTATTCTTATCGGTTTCTATTTAACGGCTTCGATGCGGCGCAGAATATCGCCCAAAACTTCGTCTTGTCTGTACTTATCCAATAACGGGGCAACTTTTTTTGCAAACAGTTCTTTGTCGGGATAATTGATTTTAACACCATTCTCCTGAACAATTCGCAACGATTCTTCTACCGATTCAGCCCAGTATTTCCGTTCCACAGGAACCGATTCGTCGGCAGCTTCCTGCAACCATTTTTGTTCCTGCTCGGTTAAACTGTTCCACACTTTTGTACTGATGATCAGCACATCGGGCACGCAGGTATGTTCATCTAATGAGTACTGTTTACAAACCTCGTAATGGTGCGAAGTATATAAACTGGGCTCGTTGTTTTCGGCGCCATCCACTACTCCACTTTGTAATGCTGTGTACAATTCGCCCCATGAAATTGGCGTTGGCGAACCGCCTAAAGCACGCACCATTTCCATGGCACTCTGACTTTTCATCACCCTGATTTTTAAACCTTTTAAATCATCAGGAGTATTTATGGGCTTGTCAATCGTGTAAAAACTACGGAAACCGGCATCGTAAAAACACAATCCACGAATCCAGTACTCTTCAGTTCCCAGCAACAATTCTTTGCCTATTTCCCCATCAAAAACTTTAAATGAATGTTCTTTCGAGCGAAAAACATAAGGCAGACCCAAGGCTTTGAATTTTGGTGTAAAACTTTCCATTACCGCAGCAGAAACTTTGGTAATTGCCAAACTTCCGATCTGCAACAACTCAACACATTGCTGCTCAGAGCCCAACTGTCCGCTTGGATAAATATCGATAGTCAGTTTTCCGCCTGATTTTTCAGCCAAACGTTCGGCCATAAACTCCATTCCCTTGTGTACCGGGTGAGTCGGGTCGAGACCGTGAGCCAGTTTTAAGACTTTATGTTGTTTGGTTTCGGTGCATCCCAGAAGAAATATCACCACAAAAACCAAAGAAAAAGCTTTAAAAATTTTAGTTCTCATTAGATAAAATTGATTTAGTGTTTCGCCATTTCGTGTGGCTTTTTATGTTGTCAGATCACTGATAATTTTCAATGCCCCGGCACATTTTTCGGTAATATATGCATAATTTTTTTCGGCCAAAACTTCTTTCGGGAACAACTGTGATCCCATTCCCACACAAGTTACACCGGCATCAAACCATTGTTTCAGGTTGGCTTCATCCGGAGAAACGCCACCGGTTGGCATTATGCTGGCATAAGGCATCGGCCCTTTTACGGCTTTAACAAAGCTTGGTCCACCCACTTGCGAACCAGGGAAGATTTTAACCACCTCGGCACCCAGTTCGTGTGCGCGGCCAATTTCGGTTACTGAACCGCACCCCGGGCTCCAGGCAATTTTGCGTTTGTTGCAAACTTTTGCAGTAGCCTCGTCGATTAACGGTGCAACTACAAAATTGGTTCCCATAGCAATATACATGGCAGCTGTTGCCTCATCAACGATTGAGCCAACTCCCATAATCATTTCGGGACACTCTTTTATTGTCCATTTATTCAGTTCTGCAAATACATCAATCGCAAAATCGCCACGATTGGTGAATTCGAACAAACGCACACCACCATCGTAACAGGCTTTTACCACTGCTTTGCAAACTTCAACATCCTGATGATAGAACACCGGCACCATTCCGGTTTCTTTCATTTTTAATGCTACTTCTATTCTTGAAAATCTTGCCATCTTATTCTTGATTCATTATTTCTTTCAATTCAACCACTTCGTTACCAGGTAACGTTTGTCCCCCCAAAAAGGGGGACAAGATTTTTCAATTTATTGAAAAATCAGGCGGTAAATATCTTTTACCTCAAAATATTTTTGGAACGGCGCTTTAATCAACTTCCTTTTATTACGGCGCATGCAATGTTTCATTTTCAAACTGCTTTTTTGGATGCGCCGTCTTCCGCAAACTCCTTTTTGTTCCCCGCCCTAAAGGACGGGGCTACCAAAATCTCATCCCTACGGGATTACTGAACGTTTTCAAAAGCGCCGTTTTTCCTTTTATTCTCTTCCCCCGAGCTAAAGCACGGGATTATTTATATTGAACTCCACCCGAATTCTACTTTTGCCTTTGTCCTTTTACCTTTTGCCTTTTTTATCGGTCAACACGCGCGCTTCCGCCGCCGATTATTTTTTCTACTTCTGATAAAGTTGCCATGGTTGTGTCGCCCGGAGTGGTCATTGCCAGTGCACCGTGTGCTGCTCCGTATTCAACAGCTTTTGCACCGTCGTTAAACTCAAGGAAACCATAAATTAAACCTGACGCAAAACTATCGCCTCCACCAACACGATCCATAATTTCAAGATCTTCGCGGTGCTGCGCTTCATGAATTACACCATCTGCATAACAAATTGCTCCCCATGAATTTACGGTTGCCGTTTTTACGGTACGTAATGTTGTGGCAATCACCTTAAAATTCGGGAATTCGGTTACGGCAGATTTTATCATGTTTTTATAACCTGTCAGATCTAACTCTTTAAGATTCTCGTCGTTACCTTCAATTTCCAAACCTAAACAAGCTGTAAAATCTTCTTCGTTTCCGATCATTACGTCCACATATTTCGCAATCTCACGGTTTACTTCCTGCGCTTTTGCTTCTCCTCCAATGGCTTTCCAAAGCGATGGACGATAATTCAAATCGTATGAAACAATGGTACCATATTTCTTGGCAATTTTCACTGCTTCGATAACCGTTTCTGCTGCCGTTTCAGAAAGTGCTGCAAAAATACCACCGGTGTGCATCCAACGAACACCCAATGTTCCAAAGATATATTCCCAATCAATATCGCCTGGTTTTAATTGCGACGCTGCTGTATTTCCACGGTCGGAAACACCTTTTGCACCACGAATTCCAAATCCTCTCTCGGTAAAATTCAATCCGTTACGAACTGTACGTCCACACCCATCGTAATCTACCCATTTCACGAATTGCGTATCCAAACCGCCCTGAAGCATAAAGTCTTCAATCAGTGCACCAACTTCATTGTCGGCCAATGCAGTTATAATTGCTGTCTTCTTTCCGAAACATCTTCTCAGGCCGCGTGAAACGTTGTATTCGCCACCGCCTTCCCAGGCGCGAAACTGACGTGTGGTTCTTATTCTGCCTTCTCCCGGATCCAGTCTTAACATTACTTCACCAAGAGAAATACAGTCGTATGTACATTCGGATTTTGATTTGATATTCAATTTTGCCATGATTTAGTTTATTCTTTTATGCAATCGATTGCAAAGATAATATTCCTCAAAATAAAATTGCATGATCGCCTAAATATCAACGTGTTTTTACTAAAAATTAAAATAAGCTTTTGCGTTATTGAAACTAATATTTTCAACCATGCTTCCCAACAGCTCCATATCGTATGGAATCTCGCCATTTTCAACATCGTTACCCAGCAAATTGCACAAGGTACGACGGAAATATTCGTGACGTGTATACGATAGGTAACTACGTGAATCTGTCAACATTCCTACAAATCGACTCAACAAACCAAGATTCGACAAACCCTGCATTTGTTTTTCCATACCATCTTTCTGATCAAGGAACCACCAGCCTGAACCATACTGCATTTTTCCGGGAACAGAACCATCCTGGAAGTTGCCGATCATAGTTGCCATCAACTCGTTATCTCGTGGATTCAGGTTGTATAAAATCGTTTTCGACAATTTATTTTCCATATCCAAACGATCCAACAATCTTGAAAGTGGTCGTGCAATATCAAAATCGCCGATCGAATCAAAACCGGTATCCGGACCAAGTTTCTTGAATAAACGTGTATTGTTGTTTCGTAAAGCGCCAATATGAAATTGTTGCGTCCATCCACGCGAGTGATCCATAATTCCAAATTCGTACAACATGCACGACTGAAACTTAACCACTTCTTCTTTAGTAAGTGTGCCGCCTTTACGAACTTTAATGAAAATCTTTTCAATTTCAGCTTCGGTGTAATCTTCTGCCAAAACTGTTTCAACACCGTGATCACTTAAACGACAACCATTCAGGTGGAAAAACTCATGACGATCGTCCAGCGCGTCCATTAAACCGCTAAAGCTGTTAATGTTAATGTTTGCAGCTTCTTCCAACTCACCCAAATAAGCATTATAGGTTGTCGCATTCTCCACAGCCATCGCTTTATCAGGCCGCCACGCCGGAAGTACATTTGTTTCAAAATCATCGGCTTTTATGGCACGATGATATTCCAGCGAATCAACCGGATCATCAGTAGTACAAATGGTATGCACATTGGCCATCTGAATGATTCCTCGGCATGAATATTCAGGTGTTTGCAATTTGGCGTTACATTCTTCCCAAATCTCTCTTGCCGTGGCCGGACTCAAAACTTTATCGATTCCAAAGAATTTCTTCAATTCCAGGTGTGTCCAGTGAAACAGCGGATTTCGCAAAGTGTGTGGCACCGTTTCGGCCCACTTTTCAAACTTCTCCCAATCGCTGGCATTTCCGGTGCAGTATTTTTCGTCGACACCGTTGGTTCGCATTCCGCGCCATTTGTAATGGTCGCCATACAACCAAAGCTGCGTGATGTTCTCATATTCTTTGTCCTCAGCGATTTCCTGCGGATTGATATGACAGTGGTAATCAAAAATCGGCATTTTAGCCGCATGATTGTGATATAATTCCTTTGCAACATCGGTTTGCAGAAGGAAATCTTTGTCCATGAAAGCTTTCATCTAATTGTGTTTTAATTCTTTCTTCACCCCTCTGTCTTCCGACATCTCCCCTCATGAGGGGAGAACTTTCTAATCAGCGTATTTTCGCTACGACCGAAAGGGTAAAATTCTATTTTTTATAAGTCGAATAATCTTTTTAAATGTCGGTCGTAGATATTTTCTTCAACGCAGGCGCCAACCACATCAGCATATTTTTCCAGCAATCCGGTGTAGCGTTCTCCCATTTCGGCAGCAACTTTGTAACCGACATGAATTAACTGACGGAAGTTTGGATTATAATCGGGATGGCCAGGAATATGACGCAAAGTGTTTCCGAATTTTTCACCCGACCAACTTTTAACCTCCTCCGCCGATGGAAGTTTTGAATCGTCGATATCAATTACATCAGCATACGGAGCACAGAGTTCATCTTTTCTGCTCAGCGCTTTTGTATAAATTTCTTTGGCTGCAGACAAACCTTCGTCGCCAGAGATGGCCAATCCAATCACTTCTTCCAACCAGGTTGTTCCTGCAGTTTTTACGTGAATTCCTTTATCGTATTTTTTAATGATATCGGCCATTATCGGGTAGATCGTAAATTTATCCGAACCGGAATGAACGCTGAGCTTCAGATCTGCCGGTAATCCAAATTCTTTAACGGCATAATCAATTACCAACACATCCTGCTCAAATTCTTTTGCAAACTGTTCCACATCGCCCACATAATCAACACCTTTATTAAAACGTCCGGTAAATTTCGGTGCAATTGTTTGTGCCGGAATATTTTCGTTGGCAATCATTTTTAAGATGAAAAACATATCCACGGGAGTTTGCGGAGTCTCAACTTCGTCCATCGAAACTTCGGTAACAAAGTTGCCTTTTCCTTTTACTGCTTCAATATGACGATATATTTTACCGGCTTCTTTAACTGCAGCCAGGTATTTTGATGCTACCTCTTCCAGTAATTCTTTGGTAATTTGAATTGATTCCTCAATACCCGGAATAGTTACCTCGTCTCCAAGCAACTTGCAGGTTTCTTTAAAAGCTGCCACATCTTCAACCGACGCCTCGTTACCGATATACATGGCCACGTCGAGCGTAAAAAAGTTACTCGGCTCGATAAAACGGTCTACGTTTCCGAGATTGATGTGATCGGCATCAACAAAATAGGGATTTTCCCAGGCCAGTGCTTTCACTGCAGCATCGGCTTCAATTCGTGTGCCCGTTGGCTCGGAATGCACAATATCGTGTTCGCGATTTGATTTATTCCAAACCGGCGTTACTGCAATTCCATTATCATTCGCTTTAATCAAGGCACGGAGCTGTGCCTCTCCTTCGTGGTTGAAGCGGTCGCCCACCCCAAAACTATATTTTCCAAATTCCATGATACAAGTCTAGTTATTAATTTTTCGAAAATTGGTTTCCGTGTACGTGCACGAAAGTAGAATTATATTTTAAATCTCACAAATATTTAATGTTTTTTAAAATCATTCCACGCTAACAAAAACACCTTTTACAATACTGTTTTTCAACACCTTAAAATACTCTACAACGAATTAATGAAGTTCAGCTATTTCAAAAACAATATACATATTGTTAACAGAGGTACGTTTTCTGAAAATTGCATCGATTTTAAACGCTCAAAAAAGTGTATCTTTGGAAATTATTAACTTAAATCAATTAGACTTTAAAATATTTTTCAAAACCATGAAACATTCGATTATCCTTTTTGCCCTCCTTTTCTCTTCTGTTTTCCTTAAAGCTCAACATCAACCGGCCGACTGGGAAAATCCCGCCGTTTTTAACATCAACAAAGAAAAACCACATGCCAGTCTTATGCCTTTTGGCTCGGTTGAAGATGCGTTAACACAAAAGCCACATCAATCGGTTTATTATAAAACACTGAGTGGAACATGGAAATTTAACTGGGTAAGAAAGCCTGCCGACCGGCCTGTTGATTTTTACCAGCCGGATTATGATGTTTCTAGCTGGAACGACATCCCTGTTCCGGCCAACTGGGAACTGGAAGGTTATGGTGTGCCTATATACGTGAATCATCAATATGAATTTTCGGATTACAAGCGACCTGTGTCGCCTGAAATGAAATTTGTGGACGAGATTTATCCGGCCGAACCGGGCAAAGTGCCACACGATTATAATCCCGTGGGATCATACCGCAGAACGTTTACCGTACCTGAAAGCTGGAATGGCCGCCAGGTTTTTATACAGTTTGGTGCTGTTAAATCAGCCTTCTATTTATGGATTAACGGACAAAAAGTGGGCTACTCACAAGGAAGTAAAACACCGGCAGAGTGGGATATTACAAAATATTTGAAAGAAGGTGAGAATGTTATTGCAGCAGAAGTTTACCGTTGGTCTGACGGTTCGTACCTCGAAGCGCAGGATTTTTGGCGCATCAGCGGAATTGAACGCGACGTGTATCTGTATTCTACTCCTAAAGTTCGCATCCGCGACTTTTTTGCCAAACCCGATCTGGATGCCGAATACAAAAACGGAGTATTTAGTCTTGATGTTGATTTGAGTAATCACACTTCAAAACTGCGATCGGGTAACTATACCGTAAAATACAATATTTTAGATGCAAGTGGTTCTTCGCTGTTAAGCCGCGAACAGGAAGTAAAAATCAATAAAAAAGAAAATGCCGCTGTTCATTTTTCGGCAGAACAAATAAGTAGTGTTAATAAATGGACTGCAGAAACACCAAATTTATATTCGCTCGTAATTAGTTTGATCGACGAGAACGAAAACACGGTTGAGGCCGTTAGTTCTAAAATTGGTTTCCGCAAAATTGAGATCATCGATGCAGTATTTCATGTAAATGGTGTTCCGGTTACGATAAAAGGTGTAAACCGCCATGAGCACGACCAATACAAAGGTCATGTGGTGAGCGAGGAAGCAATGATAAAGGAAATTGCCTTGATGAAACAATTCAATATTAATGCGGTGCGCACCAGCCACTACCCCAACGACGAACGTTTTTACGATCTATGCGACAAATACGGTTTATATGTTACCAACGAAGCCAACATCGAATCGCACGGAATGTATTACGGAGAGCATTCGCTGGCCAAAAAAACTGAATGGACACCGGCACACGTAGACAGGAATATGAGAATGGTTGAGCGCGATAAAAACCATCCGAGTGTAATTGTTTGGTCGATGGGAAATGAAGCCGGCGACGGTGAAGTTTTTACTGCAGTTTATAAAGCTATAAAAGAACGCGATCCGTCGCGCCCTGTTCATTACGAGCGTGCCATTATGGGCGACAATACCGATATTTTCTGTCCGCAATATCCAAGCGTTCAGGCACTGGAAAATTACGGATCGAAACACCAGACCAAACCCTATATTTCAAGCGAATATTCGCACGCCATGGGAAACAGCAACGGTAACCTGGTTGATTTGTGGGACGTATTTAACCGCGACAGAAACGACCAGCTCCAAGGCGGATACATTTGGGACTGGATCGATCAGGCACTGGTAAAAACAGCCGACGACGGCACTGAATTCTGGGCTTACGGTGGTGATTACGGCGAAGATATGCCAACCGACTACAACTTTGTTTGTAATGGAATTATTTCAGCTGATTACACACCACATCCTGCCATGTGGGAAGTAAAATACGCTTACCAGAACATAAAATTCGAGCAACTAAGCAATGGTTACAGAATTACCAATATGTTTGATTTTGTTGATTTGAGCGATTACGAGATCAGCTGGACATGCACCCGCGACGGTAAATTCTACAGCTCCGGTGTTTTGGAAAACATCAATCTTAAACCGGGAGAATCAACAGACGTAGATATTAATGCAGGAATAAAGGTTGACTTTAGCGATTTGGAACCTCATGAATTCTTCATCGATTTTTCGGTAAAACTTAAGGAAGATAAACCGTTTAGAAAAGCAGGTTTTGAAGTAGCACACGAACAGTTTCCTGCTAATATAGAAATGGTAAGTTCAGGTGAAGAACAAACAAATTCGCCTGAATTAAAACTGAAAGAAACCAATACTGGTTTTACAGTTCAGGGACAACAATTCATTATTACATTTGATAAAGAAACAGGTACAATTTCATCGTATAAAATGAACGGAACGGAGTTGATTCAAAAAGGTCCGCAGGTGAATTTCTGGCGCCCTGCCAACGATAACGATAAAGGCAGCAACATGCTGGGCCGCCTTGGCGTTTGGCGCGAAGTATCAAGAAGCCTAACACCGGAAACGGTTGCTGCTGTGAAAACCGATGACAACAAAATTTACCTGACAACAAAATACAATTTTGAAAATATTGAGGCATCACAATCAGTAGTTCAGGCGATTGATGGAAACGGTAAAATTGAGGTTACCAACACTTTTGAAACCTCGAATAACGAACTCCCAAACATTCCGAGAATTGGCATGCGCTGGGAAATGCCTGTGAATTTCGATAACCTGAAATACTTTGGTCGCGGGCCACACGAAAACTACATCGACCGCAACCACAGTGCGTTTGTGGGAATTTACGAAAGCAAGGTGGCCAATCAGTATTTTAAATACGTTCGTCCACAGGAAAATGGTTATAAAACTGATGCGCGCTGGTTCGAGTTGAGAAACGAAAACGGGCTGGGTTTAAAAATATCAGGCGACCCGGTGATTGGATTCTCAACCCTGCATAATCCGATTGAAGATTTTGATATGGAGGACAGCAACGACTACCGCCATACCAACGACATTGTAAAAAAAGACGGTGTGTTTATTTGCACCGATTTGCTACAAATGGGAGTTGCCGGCGACAACTCGTGGGGTGCACAACCGATGCAGAAATACCAAATCCCAGCAAAAGATTACCAGTATAGTTTTACCATCGAGCCGATATTTTAATTCATAGAAATCAAAAAAAGATATAATAATGAAGCGACTAACTATTTTACTCGTAACGATGACCATCAGTTTGGGAATTTTTGCCCAGGCTGCCGACATCGTTCCAAAGCCGGTTTCGGTGGTAAAAAAAGACGGTGTGTTTAGAATTACCAACAACACCAAAGTTCTTTTTGAGGCCTCGAACGAAATTGAAGAAGATTTTGCCGATCTGGCAAAAGAGCTGTTAAAAAGTGCAACAGGCACCACTCCTGACTTTGTTGCGCCAACAGCACAAAAAGAAGACAATATTCTTATCCAGCTTAACAATCCACTCGATACCAAAATCGGCAACGAAGGTTACACGCTTTCCATTCAAAAGGACCGTGTATTTTTGAATGCGAACACGACTGCCGGTTTATTTTATGGTATGCAAAGCATTTGGCAATTATTAACGTCAACCGATGGCACTACCCTGCCCTGCATGGATATTACCGATTATCCTCGTTTTGGCTGGCGCGGTTTGCATCTTGATGTGTCGCGGCACTTTATGCCAGTTGAGTTTATTTACAAATACATCGACTACATCGCGCTGCACAAAATGAATGTGTTCCACTGGCATTTGGTGGATGATCAGGGTTGGCGAATTGAAATAAAAAAATACCCAAAACTCACTGAAGTTGGCGCCTTCCGCGCCGACCGTGAGGATTTGGACTGGAACTCAAGAAAAGAACCGGTTAAAGAAAACGAACCAAAATATGGCGGTTTTTATTCGCAGGAAGACGTGAAAGCCATTGTTGAATACGCCCATAAAAAACATGTAACGGTAATTCCGGAAATTGAAATGCCGGCTCACGTGATGTCGGCGCTTGCTGCCTATCCTGAGTATTCGTGTACCGGAGAATACAAACCGGTTCCTCCGGGCGGAGTTTGGCCAATCACACATATTTTCTGTGCCGGCAAAGAAGAAACGTTTAACTTTTTGGAAGATGTACTGACAGAAGTTATGGGACTTTTCCCGTCAACCTACATTCATATTGGAGGCGACGAAGCCACAAAAACAGAATGGGAAAAATGTGAGCTCTGCCAGAAACGGATGACCGACGAAGGTTTAAAAGATGAACATGAATTGCAAGCCTATTTTATTAAACGAATCGAGAAATTTCTGAATAAAAACGGCCGTCAGTTGATTGGTTGGGACGAAATTCTTGAAGGCGGTCTTGATCCAACAGCAACAATTATGTCGTGGCGTGGTTCCGATCCCGGAATCCGGGCTGCAAAAGCCGGTCATGATGTGGTTATGTCGCCAACCTCGCACTGTTACTTCGATTATTACCAGGGCGATCCTTCACTGGAGCCAAAAGCTTTTGGTGGTAATATCACTCTGAAAAAAGTATACAACTTCGAACCTGTTCCTGCAGAGTTGAGCGTTGAAGAAGCTAAACATATTATTGGTGCACAAGCCAATATCTGGACAGAATATATGCCCAACGGACGCCATGTGGAATACATGATCATGCCTCGAATGAGCGCGCTTTCGGAAGTGTTATGGTCGCCAAAAGATTCGAAAGACTGGGGAGATTTCTCGAAAAGAATGGAAAGCCAGTACAAACGTTTCGATAAACTGGGAATCAACTATGCAACAAGTGCGTTTCAGGTTTCAGCTAGACCGGAATTGGATCCTGCAAACAAGGCTATAAAAGTTTCATTGAACACCGATGCCTGGGATCCGGATATTTATTACACCACCGACGGATCGGAGCCAACCGTACAATCAAATAAATACACACAACCGTTTACCATCAGTAAATCGGGAACAGTAAAAGCTGTAGTTATTCAGGATGGGAAACAGAAATCGCAGCCACTGGCCACTGATTTTACTATTCATAAAGCCATTGCTTGTAAAGTGGATCAAAAGTATCCAAACAGCAAAAGCTATGAATCGACCGGAGAATATGCGCTGGTTGATGGAATCAAAGGTTCTAAAGACCACCACGACGGCAACTGGAAAGGATTTAATGCCAAAGACCTGGTTGCAACAATAGATTTAGGCCAGTCGCAAACCTTCTCAAAAGTGAGCACCGGTGTACTTCAGGATAACGGAGCATGGATTTTTTACCCGACACATGTTACGGTGGAAGTTTCGGAAGATGGGCAGAACTTTAATAAACTAGGGACGGTAAAAAATAAAGTAAGTGCAAGAGACGGAGAACGCCAAATACAAGACCTGGTGCTAAATAAAAAAGGCACGGGGCGTTATATCCGTGTTACCGCAGCGCATTTAACTAGCTGTCCGAAAGGACATGCCGGCGAAGGCCAACCCGGGTGGTTATTTGTTGATGAAATTATTGTAGAGTAAAATATTCAAAGGGCACGATTTCAGATCGTGCCCTTTCTTTCTATTTCTTTTTACGGGCAACTGTAAACGTTACATGCTCTCCGCTAAACAGGTCTCCCCCCGGTAAAACATCTTTGTAAAAATCAACGTTTTCCCATTCGTTTTCAGCCAACAGCTTTTTCAAGCCTGAATGTGCAAAAAAGTGAGTCCAGAAACGATAGAGATCAACACTTTTATTTTCATCCACGATCTGATGCTGATATAGAATTACCTTTTCCTTTTCATATAAAAACGACTGCGAAAGCGCAAGATAAGGCTCCTGTTTCCAGAAACCAGATTCAGCAACTTCCCAGTTTTTGGGAGCCACTTTTTTAGGCAGTTGCTTGTCGTTTAACACATCGAAAATAAAAGTACCTCCATGTTTTAGAACGTTATGAATAAAACGAAGTAACCTTATTCTGTCTTCGGGTAGTAAAACTCCAAGATCAGTATAAATCAACAAAACCAGATCAAAACTTTGTTCCGGCAATTCCAGTTCCAGGTAATTTGCTTGTAGGTAATTTATTTCATGTCCATCTTCTTTTGCCTTCTTTTTTGCGAATTCGATAGAATTTTTTGAGAAATCAACTCCGGTTACATTATGGCCTTTTTCGGCCAGCATTGTTGAATATAAACCGGGGCCGCAGCCCAAATCAAGGATATTCAGTTTTTCGCCACCTGAATTTTCTAAAATCCAGTCCACCGTATTTTTTATGGTTTCCGGTTTGCGACTTGCCAGGTCCACATTTTCGTTCAGATGTACTTGTAATAGTTGTTTCGAGATGTGTTCATCGGTCCACATTACTGCAGTTCCGGGTTCGTATAAATTGGGTTTTTGGATGTTCGCTAATAATTTATTGAGTTTCATTTTCTTACAATTTAAAATGATTGAATGATTTTAATAATAAAAAATGCCACAAGCAGAAGTTTTGCCTGTGCACTAATTAGCTCCGAACGGAGCGCTTTCGATATGTAATCTCAATAAATGAAGTGATGCAAAGTTAAAAAACTAATTTCAAACTAAGTGCAGATTCTTAAAATTTAGCAGCTTATATCATTTCGCAACGCTTTTCTGGAAGCCTTGTCGACAACTGTAAAGATGCGCTCAATTTCATTTTTTAAACGCACTGGCCGGTGTCCCTGAACTTTAACAATCTCGCAGTTTAAAGAATCAAACACTTTGTAAAACTGTTTATACAAGTCGGTATTTTTCAGCGGGTTCCCGCTTTTTGAACAAAAATTTTTATCCTCCAATCGGTGGCGTCGCTCCACAAGCTGCATAATATTCTGCGAATCGGTATAAATAATTACTTGTTGACCACCCGGTTGCAATTCAGCTAAAGCCCAAAGCAGAGTTTGCAGTTCGAGCCGGGTAGATGAGGTATTCTCAAAACGTTTCGTTTGAACACGCTGCTTTAAATTTTCGGCATCCATTTCGTTCTCATCGAGAACAAGGCAGGCACCAAAACCAATTTTTGATTGCACATGCACACTTCCATCGGTAAATAAATACAGCTTTCCCATTTTTCAATACTACTAAAAATAATTAAAGCCCGGCGTTGAACCAGGCTTTAACTATTTTCCGGATAGACCACTACCCTCTTTTATCGTATATTTGAACTATAAAATCACACCCAATTCAGCAATCGAGCTGTAAAAACTACGACTGACTTCGCGCAAGGTTGTAATTCGGATGTAACGCACCTTGTATGTTTTGTCAAACATTTTCTCCTGACGTTCGTCGGAGTAACCAAAACGACCATTTTCAACGGCTGTTTCCCAGGTTTTACCATCGGCACTTACCTCAAAATTATAGGTTGCAATTCGTCCATTCCATGAATCTTGTCGCGGCAAATAACTAAAACCTTTCAACTCCAGCGTTTCTCCCATATCCACTTGCAAAAAGTGTGGTTGAACCAGTTTTTCATCGCTCCAATCGGAGTGCCATATCGTTTCCGGATTGTTATCAATAGCCATTTCCGGTCCGTTTCCATCGTAGCTGCAATCGGCTGTGGCGGTCCACTTTTGCTTACTCATTTCAAAATACCGGATCACGCGGTTACTGTTCATCTTCCCTTTAGTTACGGCATAAACAGCTACTTTGCCGCCTTTTTTAAGTTCGAATGGCTTTTTATATGCTTTAAACTTTTCATCGTTTACCGAATAAAAAAGATCAGCATTTTCAGAGCTACTAATTGAAATTTCACCGTTTTCATTTTGTTCCAGAACCGGAGCCTGAGCCAATAAAAGTTCTGCCACAGGATATTTCTCGCCGGCGTATTCAAATATGCTTTTTTGCTGGAATTGTACCGGAGAATAAGTAACATCGAAACGATAAATGCCGCTAGTCGCCACATACTGAGGTAAAATTCCGGGGCCACAAGTGGCAGTTCCCAAACCGGTAACCAAAGCATCGTAATTAACAGTTACAAAATCGGCTTCATCCAACTCATTCAGGTGCCGTGCTTTTGTTATGGCAGCATCGTCATACGGATAAGCACTAAAATTCATTTCACTTGTACCGCTCATCAAAAACCCAACTCCTTCAATGTTCGAAACTGAAGCCCAGCGTACGCCTGATTGATTACAATTTTCCTGCGGAATAACAATGTTGTGGTCGTACAACTTTTCAGCAGTAGTTGAATAAAAATCGAATTTACCACCGCTTTTGCGGTCTGGATATGTTGATACACCTCCCAAACCGTACCAGCTAACTTCATCATACGAACGTTTCATTTTCATTTGCAAACCAACTTTTGCAACTGCGGCAATAGATGTTGGCAAATTAACTTCGCTGGAGACATTAAATGTTCCGTCGCCAAAAATATGGTACTGCACAACAGCTGAGAATTCAGTAGAGGTACTTTTTAAAGTAACAGGGAAAATCAGCAAAATACTTCCATCAGTCTGATTTTTAACTGTTGCCTTTTGCGCCACTTGATCCAAATCTGCCAAACCAGCCTTGTTCCAAACCCGGAATCCATTTCTGTCGCGAATATCGTTTTCTGTTGGCGGGCGGAAAAAGTTTAATCGCGGCCCCTGTTTCATCATTTCTTTCCCTTTGAAAATGTAAGATGAAATGATACCTGATTCAGTATCGATTTCTAACTGATAGTCATCTCCCAAAACAACATATTCCGCGTCGGTTTGCTGAACTGCGATTTCACCTTTGTTCTCAACCGTTGCATAAGCAGCCGATTGTGTTGGCAATACAAATTCTTCCCATGCCTGTTCGCGCCCCGCTTTTACCAAACCTTTGCGTTTTTTGGTAACCAACGAAAATTTCAGCACATAACTTTGTCCGGCTTTGGGTTGTTGCAATTCGGGTAACGAAATGCTAAAAGCTTTTTCAGCCAGTGGCTCAACATTTAAATCAGCAACCATTCCGTGAGCAACAATTCCTTCTGCATTTTTAACCGTCCAGAACAAGTTAAATTCGTTCAGGTTAGTAAAAAAGTATTTGTTTCTAATGGTAAATTTTCCAGCGGTTAAGTCATCTGCAGTTATCGAAATATTCTGATATACCTTTTTAGTTTCCCACAATTGCGGATTTGGCAAACGATCAGGATTTACCAAGCCGTTCATACAAAAACTATTGTCGCTTGGTTTGTTGGTTCCATAATCGCCTCCGTAAGTGTAATACATTCTTCCTTTCTCATCCACTTCGCGCAATCCCTGGTCAACCCAGTCCCAGATGCAACCACCCTGCAAAGCCGGGTACATCTCAATAGCATCCCAGTAATCCTGCAAACCACCACAACTATTTCCCATAGCATGAGCATATTCGCATTCGATTAACGGACGATCGGGATTTCCCTTTGCATAATCAATGATTCCCTGAATGCTCATGTACATCGGGCAGAAAATATCGGTATGATCTTCCAAACCTGCACGTTCATATTGCACCGGACGACTTTTATCGCGTTCTTTTATCCAATTATAGGTGGCAACAAAGTTAATTCCATCGCCGGCTTCGTTTCCTAACGACCAGGTAACAATACAAGCATGGTTTTTATCGCGCTCCACCATACGGCGTGTACGATCAAGGTGCATGGGGCCCCACTCCGCATGTTTTGCCAAACTAGCTTCGCCGTAACCCATTCCGTGCGATTCGATGTTCGCTTCGTCGATTACATACAACCCATAAATATCACAAAGCTCATAAAACAACGGATCGTTCGGATAATGGCATGTACGAACGGTGTTGATGTTAAACTCCTTCATCAGCTGAATATCTTTCAACATCATTTCGCGGCTAACCACATGTCCTTCGTCCGGGTCATGTTCATGGCGGTTCACTCCTTTTACGTAAACAGCTTTTCCATTCACCATAAATTGGCCGTTTTTGATTTCAGCTGTGCGGAAACCAATGTTTTGCGAAAGTGCTTCAACAATATTTCCCTCAGCATCTTTCAAAACAACCAGCAGTTTATACAAATTAGGTTGTTCTGCCGACCATTTTTTAGGATCATCAATAGTAGATGCAAATTCAAACATTGTAGCTTTTTCGCCAACAGTTGAAGTTTCGGATAAATCAATAACTTTTTGATTTTGATCAAAGGTTAAAACACTTGCTTCAACAGTATAAGCTCCGGCATCTGCTCCGGTGTGGTTTTCCACTTCTACTTCCAGCGAAAATGTTCCGTTTTTATAATTCTCATCTAAGCCGGCATGCACAAAAAAGTCGCGCACATGAACCTGAGGAGTAGCCTGCAAATAAACATCGCGCTCAATACCACTTATTCTCCAAAAATCCTGACACTCGAGGTAACTTCCGGTGCTCCAGCGATATACTTCCAATGCCAGCGTGTTTTCTCCGGTATTTACAAATTCTGTCAAATCGAATTCGGCAGGCGTTTTTGAGCCTTCGCTGTATCCCACTTTTTTACCATTTACCCAAATGTAAAAAGCCGATTTTACAGCTCCAAAATGAATCGAGATTTGGCGGCCATCCCAATCTTCAGGAATAGTAAAATTACGTCGGTAACTTCCAACCGGATTGTAACCCGAAGGAATATGCGGTGGATTTGGACGTTCGCCTGCAATCATCCAAAACGGATACCTTGTATTTACATAAATAGCCGTATCAAAGCCCTGGCGTTCCCAGTTGGCGGGCACTTTTATATCGGCCCAGTTACTTACATCATAATCTGTTTGGTAAAAATCAACGGGGCGGCCTTCAGGATTTGTGGCAATATTAAATTTCCAAATGCCATTTAACGATTGAAAATAAGCCGACTCATCTTTGTTATTATCCAGTGCCATTCGTTCACTTTCGAAAGGGAAAAAACTGGCATGCGGATCGGTTCGGTTAATATTAAAAACTGCGGGGTCTTCCCACTCTTTTACATCCTGAGAAAAAACGGATGAATACACAAATACTAATAAAAATAGTAAACTGAGATTTTTTAACATGATATCTGGTTTAATTGATTTCTCTAACTATTAAGACACTAAAATTGCCGGATTAACCTAAGTTAATCCAATGTTTTTTGCATTTATTTTAGGAATAAAAAATAAACACGACAGTACCAGCCTTTACACAAAAAAATAGTAGAAAAATGAAGAATACATAGAGATAATGCAGGTTTACGATCCAGTTTGATCATTTGCGACTGATAAGTATCGATCGGAAAATTTCGATTTGTTTTGTTAACAACTGAATAACAATAGAATAAAAGTCTGATTCCGATTCATAAGTCTTCTCTTAAAAAAACGTATAAAAAACAACTTACTCTTTAGTTTCATTTTCAATTAGGTAGTTTTTACCTGCTATTAAACAAAAAACCCATATTCCATGCACCTTTTAGTGCATTCTAAATTAGCACCTTAGCTAAACATTTCTGACTTATATTCGTTTTATTTGCGACTGATTAACAAGAATCATTTATGTATTTAGAAAAGGAAAAACCGGCAACAAAGAACCAGATATCTGCAAAAGAAGCACTTCAGGATTACTACATTGCGCGATTAAGTCGCGAGTTAAGTGTAATGGGACGCCGCGAGGTGCATAACGGACGTGCGCACTTTGGTATTTTTGGCGACGGAAAAGAAATTGCCCAGATTGCTTACGCCAAGAATTTCAAAAAAGGCGACTGGCGCTCGGGTTATTACCGCGATCAGACGTTTATGCTGGCGCTGGGGTTGCTGGAGCCGGAAGAATTCTTTGCCATGATTTATGGGGATACCGACGACGAAATTAATCCATCTACCGGAGGACGAAATTTCAATAATCATTTTAGCACCCGTAATATTACTGATTCGGGAGAAATCAAAGATTTGGCCGATCAGTACAATTCTGCTTCCGACATTTCATCAACTGCAGGACAAATGCCACGTTTGCTGGGGCTGGCACAAGCCAGTAAAATGGTTCGTGAACAGCCGGAATTAAAAAAGCAACTGAATAACAATGTTACCGGAAACGAAGTAGCATTTGGCAGTATTGGCGATGCCAGCACGAGTGAAGGTATTTTCTTTGAAACGATAAACGCAGCCGGAGTTCTGCAGGTTCCGCTTGCCATTGCCGTTTACGATGATGGTTTTGGAATTAGCGTACCAATTGAACTGCAAACTACAAAATCGAGCATTTCGGAGGCACTGAAAGGTTTTGCCAAAGAAAAAGGCAGCAACGGTGTCGACATTTATAAATGCAAAGGCTGGAGCTATCCTGATTTGGTAAAAACATTCAAAGAAGGAATTGACAATTGCCGAAAAAATCAGTCGCCGGTGGTTTTCCACATCAACGAAGTTACACAGCCACAGGGACACTCTACTTCGGGCTCGCACGAGCGTTACAAAACAAAAGAACGCCTGGAGTGGGAAAAAGAATACGACGGCATTAACCAAATGCGCAATTGGATGCTCGAAGCAGGAATTGCCGACGAAGAGATGTTGGTTGAGATTGAAAAATCGGCACAAAAACGAGCAAAAGAAGCCAGAAAAAGCGCCTGGAATAATTATACCGAAGGCTACCTTAATGAGCGTAATGAGTTGATCAAAATTCTGAAAAGAATTGATAAACGCAGTGAATTGCAAAGTTTACGACGTTTTGAGAAGGTAACCGATAAAATTTTCCCAACCCGCAGGTCGCATCTTAGTTTTGCAAAAAGGCTGAAACTTGAGCTTCATACCATGCCGGAGTTGGAAGATGAACGCGATATTTTAAAAGACTGGATCAGTCGTTTTGAAGAACGCACGGCCGGTTTTTACAACGGAGAATTATACCGCACCGGACCTGATGCTGCACTGAATGTAAAAGCAGTTGCAGTAGAATATGATGAGAACGCTGCCGACGTAAACGGATCGGTGGTCGTAAATAAAAACTTTGATGCCCTGTTTAGCAAATACCCCAACCTGGTAACTTTTGGAGAAGACACCGGAAAATTGGGCGATGTAAACCAGGGAATGAAAGGGATGCAGGAGAAATACGGCAAAGTACGTGTTGACGATGCCGGTATCCGTGAGGCAACGATCATCGGTCAGGGAATTGGCCTGGCGATGCGTGGTTTCCGCCCAATTGCCGAAATTCAATACCTCGATTACCTGATTTATGCACAGTCGCAATTAAGCGACGATTTGGCAACACTGCAATACCGCACCAAAGGACGTCAGGCTGCACCGCTGATTGTACGCACGCGTGGCCATCAGTTGCAGGGAATCTGGCACGCCGGTTCACCTATGCAAATGCTTCTGGGATCGATGCGCGGCATGTACCTCTGTGTACCGCGTAACCTGACTCAGGCAGCAGGTTTTTACAATACTTTGCTGGAAGGTAACGATCCGGCACTGGTTATTGAACCGCTAAAAGGTTATAACGTTAAGGAAAAACTACCGACCAATCATGGCGAATACAAAGTAGCGCTTGGCGTACCGGAAATTATGCAGGAAGGAACGGACGTAACCGTTGTTACTTATGCATGGAACGTGCATCATGCTGTGAAAGCCGCAAAACTGTTGCAGGACTTTAAAGGAATTTCAATAGAAGTGATCGATGTGCAGACATTAATGCCTTTTGATGTTAACCACATCATTCTGGAATCCATCAAAAAAACGGGGAAAGTAATTTTTATGGACGAAGATGTGCCCGGTGGAGGAACTGCTTATATGATGCAAAAAGTAATTGAAGAACAAAAAGCATTTGATTATTTGGATACAGCTCCGCGAACACTTTCGGCACAGGAACACCGCCCTGCTTATGGTATCGACGGCGAATATTTCTCGAAACCAAACGTGGAATTGCTTTTCAAAAATGTTTATGAAATGATGCGTGAGGTGGAACCGGATCGGTTTCCGGAGTTATAGGTTTTCAATACTCTACGCTCTGGTAGTTATTCAAATGTTATTTTCTCTACCCTTTTGTCTGTCGACATTTTCCCTTCTAAAGGGAAAACAACTTCATTGAATAGCTTGAGACAAAATGTTGCGAAAACATATTAGAACTTGCTCCCCTTTCAAGGGGAGCTCTCGACAGAGTGAGGGGTAAAGCATAAAAAGATATATTTTATCAACTCACCAATTCCTTAAACGAGCGGCCGAAATCTTCATTATACAATTTTTGGTACAGTTTAATATAGTGGTTGTAGATTTCGAGGGCCAGACTGTGTTTACCCTGCGAATAAAGGATATTACATTTTAACTCCAGCGCGGTTTCGTTCATTTGGTCGAAAGTGAACAACACATCGGTAATTTCGAGCAGCTCCTTTTCATTTTCCCGAATATTCAGCAGTTCACAAACTTCTTCAAGGCGGTTTACTATTCGCCCTGAAATATCGTCTTTCCACCTGTCGAGCCACTCGGTTTCTGTGTTAACCAAAAAATTACCACGACTCAGAATACTCATCACCTTATTGAATTCCTTGATTCGAGAAATATCAAAGCCTTTTTTGTTGTACTCTTTTATGTATTCAAAATCGCAAAAAACATCCTCGCAGTGCGACATCCGCCAGTAGTTGCCGTCAAAAGTGATTGTGATATCGCCCACGTCTTCCAATATCGACCGCAGCTTTTTAATGTTTACCCCGCGGTTATTTTTGGCATTGTGTTCTGATTTATCCGGCCACAAAAATTCCTGTATTTTTTTAGAAGAAATTCCTGTATTTCCATCAACAGTATTCAGAAAAATAAGCAGAAACAGTTCTTTTACTGTTGGCGAAAAACGGTAAGTAATATCTTTCCCGTTTCTGTCGAACACCTGAAATCCACCAAAGGTAAGGATTCGTCCACGCGAAGTTTCGTCGCTGGAATCCGGCTCATCAATCAACAAATTCAATGTCGGCTTTTGCGATTCCGTTTTGGTTTTTTTCGTTTTGCGAATGATTATCAAAACCGCACCAACTAATAACAACGCCAATGCACCAAAAAACAAATAAGCTACCGGGAACTTCCCGGCTATTTGGTCACCAGCCGGAGCCAATTCACTTTCCGATGGCGGATAATTTAACGAGTAAATATTTACCTTATATTTTCCATCGGCAGCTTCGTGCATGGTAAGCGCCAGTATCTTGTTGTGCGTTTGCCAGTTGTACAAATCGGCAAAAGAGGTAATATCGTAAAAGGTGTAAGGAATTTTGCTGCCTATAAATTTATACTCCGGATTACTCAAATCGGCTTTTAACAGTTGCAAAGCCGTTTCGTTATTACTGTGCGAAAAACAGAGGGTGTAAAAACAGTTCTCCTGCTCATTAATAATCATCGAATTAACCGGCGTATAACTTTCGTCATCAATCTCTTCAACTTCCCATACTTTCGAGATTGTATCTGTTCTAAAATCGATCTTGTACAGATCGTAATAAAACTCCTTGCCCAAAATTTGTTTTCCGGTTTCGTTACCCAAACCTCCAAAAAGATAATAAATACTGTCGTTTTGGCTTTTCCCCAGCGATGCCAGGTAACGTGGCTCAAACAGCTCACCTTTCATCTTCAACTCTTCCCATGTTTTTGTGCGTTCGTCCAGTTTTCGGAAAGTATTGAAATAGGTAAAAAAACCATAACCGGCAATTGCTGTATAACTGCCATCAACCGGATTTAGCAGACTGTTATGGTGCCAGTATTTAGGTAAATATGCAAGCGTGTCATATCGGTTGTCCCAGGTTCGGCTGGCTTCATTAAAAGCCGGGACTAAATTCTTGTATCGTGAATAGGTTCGTAAGCGATTGTTTTTATCAAAGAAAACCTGCTGGGCATCTTCGTAAAACGGATTTCCCGATCGGTATTTAATGGTACTAACTTTCCTTTCGTTGAGGCTGAATTTTGTAATTCCCTGTTTACGCTCGACAAAATAAAATGCTTCTGAGTTTTTATTAAAAGCAATTTGTGGCAACTCCGAGAACTCGAACGAGCGCACCTGTTTCCAGGTTTGGTGCTGTTCAATCACCCACGCCGGATTGATAATCTCAGCCACTTTCCCATCCACCGAATCTTTTACGGTAGTGCCCGTTGTATAATCAAGCGGCCAAAAGTATTTCAGGTTATTCTGTTCCGAAAACCGGATGTTACGCACCGACATTGGCGGCACTTCATCAATTTCGAAACCATAACGATCTACAATTCCGAAAGTCCATTCGAGTTCAGACGAAGCGGGTAATTCAATTTTATCACTTACGGTTTTTCCGTCAAAAGTCATCGTCACTTCGCCCGAAACTGCGTCAACTGCCAGGCGAAACTTGTGCCAACGGTTTACCAGCTCAATTTGCTCGCGGCTTAATGCCATTTGCAAATTGGTTTCTTTTTTATCGAGTACAACAAAAAGATCAGGGAAACGTCCGTCGATATTATAAATCAGATCGAACTGGTGCCCGTCGTGCGTTTCTTTTAATTGTAACACGTAACCGTAACGTTCGTCGAGGTCGCGAAACAAAATATCGAATTCAATGGAAAAACTGTTCTGATAACTAATGGCACCATCTTCGGTGAGATCAATTCCGGTGCGGTTCTCGAGCGATACTTCTTTTGATTTAAAGAAGACACCACGGTGCTCGTCGGCATTGCTTTTGAATACCAACAATAGAACAAAAAAAGAAATAAGAAATATCCCCCGCATCATTAGTTAGCTAATAGAGAAACAAAAGTATAATATTCGCGCTTTTAACACATCTTTCCACACAAACTACAACCAATAAAAGTAACAATTTGTTATTCCGACACATTAATATCTTTTTCTCTTCACCTCGCTTTGGCCATTTTTTTAAACAAATAGCTTCCGAACAGCTTGTTTTGCAAATTAATGTTAACTGAAAACTATTTTTTCATAAAATATTCAGACACCCCACACACCACTAACAATCTGCCGTTTACGAAAGTATTAATCCAATATTAATCGGCATTAACAACAATTCTGTCCGCATTAATCCTCAGTTAATCACAAATAAATCACCTCCACTTAAAATTGTTAAAAAATTTGAAATTTAAACTTAACACAAATTTTATGGAAAATTGTTTTTCAGCGATTAGCCAGCTAACCAAAAGGCTATCGATCTCAAAATTTGCTGTTGCTTTAATTTTCATTTTCTCGGGCTTTGCAGCAATGGCACAGCAGGGAGAATTAAAAGGAAAAGTAACGGAGGGAACTGATGCACCACTTCCGGGTGTGACTGTTATGGTAAAAGGTACTTCGAATGGTACCATTACTAATTTCGATGGAGAATACACACTAAAAGATGTAAAAGAAGGTGACGTAGTGGTATTCAGCTTTATCGGTATGTTAACGCAGGAAATTGCGTACACCGGTCAGGCAACACAGAATGTAAACATGGAGACCGACACTCAAAACCTCGACGAGGTTGTGGTAACGGCTCTGGGTATTCAGCGCGACAAGAAAACGCTGACTTACTCATCTCAACAAGTTTCGGGCGAAGAAATGATGAAAGCCCGCGACATGAACTTCATGAACAGTTTGAGTGGAAAAACTGCAGGTCTTGAAATCAAGAAAAGTGTTTCAGGAGCAGGTGGTTCTACTAAAACCGTTTTAAGAGGTAACCACTCGTTAAGCCAGTCGAGCGACCCATTGTACGTAATCGATGGTGTGCCGATGGTAAACCGCAAAGGTGACCAGTCAGGTATGTGGGGAGGAACCGACGAAGGTGACGGTCTTTCGCAGATCAACCCTGACGACATTGAAAGCATCAGCATTTTGAAAGGTGCCAACGCCGCTATTTTATACGGTAGCCAGGGTGCAAACGGTGTTGTTATTATCAATACCAAAAAAGGTAAAGAAGGTAAAACATCTGTTAGCTTCAACTCAAGCACAACTTTCGAAACGATTACTGAAACTCCTGACCTGCAATTTACTTATGGCAGCGAAGGTGGTGCTAAAGAGAGCTGGTCGTACACAAAAGGAAATTATGAAAGTGATTATGTTGACGATTTCTTCCAAACAGGTTACAACCTGGTAAACTCAATGTCGATTAGTGGAGGAAACGACAAAACAACTGCTTACTTCTCATACGGAAACACAACTGCACAAGGTGTTATTCCAAATAACGAGTACCAGAAAAACAACGTTACTTTCCAGCAGTCGACTAAATTACTGGAAGACAAACTGAAAGTAAGCTCAAACGTAATGTTGGTTTCTGAAAAATCGAAAAACCGTTACACTGCAGGTTATTACCTGAATCCGCTAACCGGTTTATATTTCTTCCCTCGCGACAGAAATTTTGCTGATTACAAAGAAAACTACCAGGTTTTTGACGAAGCAAGCAACATGAATACTCAAAACTGGTTTATTTCTGACCACCACCAGTCTAACCCATACTGGCTCATCAACAATCAACCAAAAGAAGACCTTACAAAACGTGTTATTGCAAGTTTAACACTTGACTACGATATTACAGAACACCTTAAATTTCAGGCTCGTGGTAGCTACGACTACTCAAGCAAATCGTTCGAGCAGAAATTCTACGCAGGTGGTAACAGCACCAACATTTCGGCAACCGGTCGTTGGAACTACAAAAAATTCGAAGATAAAATGCTTTACACCGATGGTATTTTTACTTACCAAAACAATTTCGGTGACTTTAGCGTAAGTGGTGTTTTAGGTGCCAGTTACCAACACGGTATTTACGGTGATGGAGTACAAGTTGACAACGGAACAAACAACCTGTTGTATGCCAACGAATTTTATTTCGACAACCTGCCAACCAATGTTCAGGTACACTCGATTTATGCCGGCGAAATCATTAAAGAAGGTGTTTTCGGTAACATTCAGTTAGGTTACAAAGACATGCTTTTCCTTGATATTGCAGGTCGTAACGACTGGTCATCAACTTTGGCCGGAACAGGTAACGAATCGTATTTCTACCCATCAGTTGGTTTGTCGGGTATTGTAACTGAAATGATCGATGCACCTGATTTCCTAAGTTTCTGGAAACTGAGAACATCATACAGTACTGTTGCTAACGAAGTGCCATTTAACGTGGTAAATCCAATGCATACTATCAACTCTGGTGGCGGTGTTGACCGTAACACTCAGCAGCCATTCAGAAATCTGAAACCTGAAATGATCAGAAGTTTTGAAGTTGGTACCGACCTTCGTTTGTTCGACGGCCGCGCAGGACTTGATTTCACTTACTACAACATCAACAGCCAGGATCAATTCATCACACTTGATGCTCCATCTGGTTCGGGTTATACTTACTACTACATTAACGCCGGAGAGGTGGTAAACAAAGGTATTGAGATTACTTTAACCGGTAACATCATCGATAAAGGTGATTTTGGATGGAATACCAACATCAACTTCTCGCGTAACAAAAACGAGATTGTAGAACTGGTTCCTGAGTTTGAAGGAAAACAAATTTCTTACGGTAGCTCAGAAGGTTATACAACTTACATTGTTGCCGGTGGTTCATTCGGTGATCTTTACGGATACAAATTCAGAAGAAACGACGCAGGTCAGATTATGTTGGACGAAACAACAGGCGCTCCACTAAGAACTGCCGACAGAGAATACCTTGGCAATCTTGAACCAAAATTCAGCATGGGTTGGAACAACAATTTCGATTACAAACAATTCTCATTGAGTTTCTTGGTAAACGCTAAAATTGGCGGAAAAGCTTTCAGCCAAACAGAAGCAATGTTAGACGGATACGGAGTTAGCCAGCGCAGTGCCGATGCACGCGATGCAGGTGGTGTTGCTATCGACGGAATTCAGGGAACAACAGCAGTTACATCGGTTGATCCGAAAACATACTACACTACAGTTGGTGACCGTAACGGTATTGCAGAAGCTTACGTTTACGATCGTACAAACATCCGTTTGAGCCAGCTTGCACTTTCATACGATTTAGATGTTCGCAAATTGGGTCTTCCATTGCAGGCAGCATCTTTCTCGGTAGTAGGACAAAACTTGTTCTTCTTCTACAAAAAGGCTCCTTTCGATCCGGAATTGACAATGAGTACAGACATGAACTCACAGTCGCTTGACAACTTCAATGTACCGGCTACAAGAACCTATGGTTTCAACTTAAAAGTTACATTCTAAGTAAAAAAGTAGAATCATGAAAAAAATATTATTCTTATTTATAGTAGCCCTCTTGGCCGGTGCATGTACCGATGAATTTGAAGAGGCAAACACGAATCCTTATCAAATTACTGATTCGTCGTTGGAACAGAACTTTAACCACGTTGGAGCTTATTTCCCTTCAATGTTGAGCAATATTTTCGGTCACCAGATCGAAGAAAACCTGGTAGCAGAATCGTTCTGCGACTATATGGCAACTCCAACTCCTTTTGTTGGAGGTGTAAACAACACAACTTACTACATTCGTTGGAACACCTACTGGGACCGTATTTACGGTAGCATTATGGCTCCTTCGCGTCAGGTTATCCAAATTGCCGAAGATGGCGGTTATGATGTGTTTGTACGATGGGCTGAGTTGATCCAGATTTTAGGATTGTCGCGCCTGACAACTTACCACGGTCCGCTTATTTATTCGGAGTACGGTTCAACTGAATCAACTATCAACTACGATAGCGAAGAAGCATTGTACAGTGAGTGGTTTGCAAAACTGGACGAAATTCAGGCAACATTTGCGGCAAATACTGATTATACAGGAATGCAAAGTTTCGATGCCAGCTATGGCGGCGATGTTAGCCAGTGGATGAAATTGGTAAACTCAATGCGTTTACGTTTGGCTATTCGTATTTCGAAAGTGGCTCCTGCTTTAGCAAAAACCGAAGGTGAAAAAGCAATTGCTGATCCTGCAGGTTTGATCGTTGAAAACGGCGACAACTTAAATATTTCGTTATACGGCAGTAAATTGTACTTAGCGATAATTTGTTTCGAATGGGGCGATACACGTATGTCGGCCGGAATGGAATCTTTCCTTGTAGGTTTAAACGATCCACGTATCGAAACCTATTTCCAACCTGCAACCGATGCTTCATTGGTGGTTGATCACCCTGAAGTTCCTTACAAAGGTATTCGTAACGGTGCATCATTAGTCGCAAAAGACGACCACACGGGTTGTTCAATGATCAACGAAAGCTTCCGTTCGATTACCGAAAGAAGCTACCTTACTGCAGCCGAAGTTAACTTCGACCTTGCAGAAGCTGCATTACGTGGCTGGGAAGGTGCCGGCGATGCCGCTGCAAACTACGAAGCAGGTATTCGCGCATCATTCGCAGAATGGGGTACCGGTGGTGTTGACGCTTACTTAGCCGATGCAACAAGCACTCCTATCGATTACAACGACGCTGCTTATGCAGGCGATGTTAACGACTTTGTTTCGCGCTCAACAGTTACTGTTGCATGGGACGAAGCGGCTACTAACGAGGAAAAACTGGAGAAAATCATCACTCAAAAATGGATCGCTGGATTTACAAATCCTAACGAGCCTTGGGCTGATTTCCGCAGAACAGGATATCCAAAACTTCCATTGGTTTACCAAAACAGCAGTAGCTCTGACTGGGGTGTAATTCCAACTGACGAGTGGATTAAACGTATGCCATTTGTTGATGCTGAACGCAAAGGAAACAGTGAAGCTGTTGCCAACGCTGTAGCAACAATGAAAGGAGATGACTTAATAAGCACCCGCCTATGGTGGGATACAGGTAGTTCAAATTTCTAGATCTTTCGCATAGTCTAGTTTGATTAAAATTGCGGGTTGAGCGACTGACTTTTGTCAGTTTGCTTTTCCCGCAATATTCACTATAATTGCATACCTATTTCAACAAGATGAACCGAATTCTTTTAATTGCAAACGCATTTATTGCATTCTTCCTATTCTCGTGCTCGCAAGCTCCGAATACCGAAGATTTTTCAGCTTATGTAGATCCGTATATCGGCAGCGATTATCACGGACATGTTTTCGTCGGAGCAAACGTTCCTTTTGGAGCCGTTCAGCTTGGGCCGAACAATGCGCAGGAGACCTGGGACTGGTGCTCGGGCTATCATTATTCCGATTCGGTTCTGATAGGTTTTGCACACACACACTTAAGTGGAACAGGTATTGGCGATCTTGGCGATCTGCTTTTTATGCCCGTTTCCGATGATTTTAACTACGCACAGGCAGCGAATGAACCTTACCCCTGGAGTGCACTTTACACGCACAATGACGAACAGGTTAGCCCCGGATTTTACTCCATCACTATCAACAAATACAATGTTCAGGCAGAACTAACGGCCACCGAACGTGTAGGTCTTCAGAAATACAATTTTAACGCACCGGGTAATTCACAAGTAATTATCGACCTGGCCTATGGAACAGGCTGGGACAACCTCACCAAAGCCGATCTTCAACAGGAAGACGACCGCAGCATTCGAGGTTTACGTTATTCAACTGGATGGGCAAAAGACCAAAAAGTTTACTTCCACACCGAATTTTCGAAAGCGATTAAGTCGCTAAAAATATTACGCCAAAACGACAAAGGAATAAATACCGTTCAACTTGAATTTGAAGGAAACGGTGAATTACTCATTAAAACAGCGATCTCACCGGTTAGTGCCGATGGCGCCAAAAACAACCTGAACGCTGAATTAGCCCAATGGGATTTTGAGGCGACAAAAAAACAAGCCCGTTCAAAATGGAATACCGAGCTGGGCAAAATTAAAATTGAAAGTACCGACACATCAAATAGAACCGCATTTTATACTGCATTATACCACACCATGATCGCACCATCGTTGTTCGACGATGCCAACGGCGATTACCGTGGAGCAGATGGTAAAAACTACACCGATCCGGGTTACGATACCTACACTACTTTTTCGTTGTGGGATACCTACCGTGCAGCGCATCCGCTGTTTACGCTGGTTCACCAGGATCGTATTGACGACATTGTAAATACACTGCTTGCCATTTACGAGCAGCAAGGTAAACTTCCTGTGTGGCATTTACACGGAAACGAAACCAATACAATGGTAGGTAACCACGCCATTCCTGTAATTGCTGATGCATTGCTGAAAGGATACACCGGTTTTGATGCCGAAAAAGCTTTTGAAGCCGTAAAATCGACCATGCTGATGGACGAGCGCGGTCTGAAATTTATAAAAGAAAAAGGTTATATCCCGGCTGATTCAACTGTCGAATCGGTTGCGATGGCGCTTGAATATGCCATCGATGATTGGTGTGTGGCAGCCATGGCAAAGAAACTGGGAAAAACAGAAGACTTTGAATTGTTTGCCAAACGGGCAAAATACTACGAAAACTATTTCAATAAAGAAACCGGTTATATGCGTGGACGAATGGCTGATGGCAGCTGGCGTACACCTTTTAACCCGGTGCATTCCGAGCATCGTGCCGACGATTTTTGCGAAGGAAATGCCTGGCAGTACACTTGGTTAGTTCCTCAAGACATAAATGGTTTGATTGATCTTTTTGGCAGTGATGCTGCTTTTTCCGAAAAACTGGATGAGCTTTTTACTACCGAAGAAACATTAAACGAAGGCGCTTCAAACGACATTTCGGGATTGATAGGTATGTATGCCCACGGTAACGAACCGGGGCACCATATTCCCTATATGTACGCTTTTGCAGGCCAGCAATGGAAAACTGCAGAACGTGTCAACTTCATTAATAACGAAATGTACACCGATCAACCCGACGGACTTTGCGGAAACGAAGACTGCGGTCAAATGTCCGCATGGTATGTATTCTCGTCAATGGGCTTCTACCCGGTTAATCCATCCAATGGTGTTTATGTTTTTGGAAGCCCGCTGTTTGAGTCAGCAACCATTGATTTACCGGGCGACAAAACATTTCAGGTAAAAGCTAAGAATCTGAACAAGACAAATATCTATATCGATTCAGTTACGCTAAACGGCGAGCCATACACAAAAAGCTACATTACACATGCTGATGTTGTTAAAGGTGGTGTGCTGGAATTTACGATGGCTGCAAAACCAAATAAAGAATTTGGTCAAGCTGCCGACAGTCGCCCGAAATCGGGCTACGAATAGCTGGATTGCCCAAAATAATTATATTTTTGCGCCAGATTTATACCTATACAACAACTTAATAAACTCACTACCATGAAGTATTTTTTAATGTTTTGCCTTGGCGCAATTCTATTTAGCTGCACTTCAAAAGTCAGCACTCAATCAACAACTACACCCACTAAGCTGGTGGAGTTGGTAAACCCGTTAATGGGTACCGATTCGGAATTTAAACTATCGAACGGTAACACCTACCCTGCCATTGCTCGTCCGTGGGGAATGAATTTTTGGACACCGCAAACCGGGCGCATGGGCGACGGCTGGGGTTACACCTACGATTCGTACAAAATTCAGGGATTTAAACAAACACATCAGCCAAGTCCGTGGATTAACGATTACGCGGCATTTTCGCTGATGCCGGTTACCGGGGAGCTTAAATTTAAAGGCGCAGAACGTGCATCGTGGTTTTCGCACAAAGCAGAAGTGGCCCAGCCGCACTATTACAAAGTGTACCTGGCCGATTACGACGTAACCACTGAGTTCACGCCAACCGACCGCGCTGTGTCGTTCCGTTTTACATTTCCGGAGAACGACGAATCTTACATTCTTTTGGATGCTTTCGATGGCGGATCGATGGTAAAGATCATTCCGGAAGAACGCAAAATTATTGGTTACTGCCAAAACAATCACGGCGGTGTACCGGCCAATTTCAAAAACTATTTTGTTGCCGTTTTCGACAAAGATTTCGAGGTGGTAAAAACCTGGAAAGACGAAAACCTACAGGAATCTGCGGAAGCTCAAAGTTTCCACGTTGGCGGTATTGTTGGTTTCAAAACCAAAAAGGGTGAAGAAGTAAATGTAAAACTGGCCTCATCATTTATCAGTGCCGAACAAGCTGAATTGAACTTAAGCAGAGAGATTGGCGACAAATCATTTGAGGCGATTAAAGCTGAAGGCGAGAAAATCTGGGAAAAAGAACTGGGCCGGATTAAAGTGGAAGGTGGCAGCGAAGCCGAACAAAAAACTTTTTATTCGTGTCTGTACCGCACATTGCTTTTCCCACGTAAATTTTACGAGTTTGATGCCGACAATAATATCGTTCACTACAGTCCTTACAACGGCGAAGTTTTGCCGGGTTACATGTTTACCGACAATGGTTTCTGGGACACTTTCCGTGCCGTTTTCCCATTCTTTACACTGATGTATCCTGACCTGAACAGTCAGATTATGGAAGGGCTTGTAAATACCTACAAAGAAAGTGGCTGGTTGCCGGAATGGGCAAGCCCGGGTCACCGTGGATGTATGATCGGTTCTAACTCTGCATCATTGATTGCCGATTCGTATCTAAAAGGAATCCGTGGTTATGACATTGAAACTTTGTACGAAGCTATGATTAAAAATACCAAAGGCCACATGGAAACCGTTGAGTCGGTTGGTCGTTTTGGTGCTGAATATTACAACGAGCTGGGTTATGTGCCATATAACGTTGGCATTAACGAAAACACAGCCCGTACGCTGGAATATGCTTATGCAGATTATTGTATCTGGAAACTGGCTCAGGAGCTCGGAAAACCACAGGAAGAAATTGACCTGTATAAACAACGTGCCCGCAATTTCCACAATGTTTACGATGCAGAAAGCAAACTGATGCGCGGTAAAAACGAAGATGGAACTTTCCAGTCGCCATTTAGCCCGTACAAATGGGGTGATGCTTTTACCGAAGGAAACAGCTGGCATTATACCTGGAGTGTTTTCCAGGACATTGAAGGCTTGAAACAACTGATGGGTGGTAACGATGAGTTTGTAGCCATGCTCGACTCGGTATTTGTTGTTCCACCAATTTTTGATGATTCATATTATGGTGGCACTATTCACGAAATTCGTGAAATGCAGATTGCCGGAATGGGTAACTATGCGCATGGAAACCAGCCTATTCAGCACATGATTTACCTGTACAATTATTCCGATCAGCCATGGAAAACACAGGCGCATGTTCGCGAGGTGCTGACAAAATTGTACTCGTATCAGGCTGATGGTTATTGTGGCGACGAAGACAACGGCCAAACTTCAGCATGGTATGTTTTCAGTTCAATGGGGTTCTATCCTGTTTGTCCGGGAACCGATGAGTATGTTTTGGGATCTCCGCTGTTCAACAAAATCACTGTCACGCTTGAAAACGGCAATGAATTTGTAATTGATGCCACAAACAACTCAAAAGAAAACGTTTATGTAAACGATGTGGTGCTGAACGGCGAATCGTACAATAAAAACTTCCTGAAACACGCTACCATTCAAAATGGTGGTGAAGTTGTTTTTAATATGGCCAGCCAGCCAAACAAAACACGCGGAACGGAAACAAGCAGTTTCCCCTACTCGATGACTTTTGAAGATTAATTGACACGCTGCAAAATCGCAGTTTATAAAAACAAGAATGCCATCTTATTTTAAATAATAAGGTGGCATTTTTTTTAATACCCCCAAGAAATCAAAACCAGATCTGTTTAATTGCGTTTTATAAATACAACCTTTTAAATAAACGATTATGCAAAGTAACGCAATTGGCTGGTTTGAAGTACCGGTTACCGACATGGAGCGGGCCATAAAATTTTACGAAACAGTTTTAGATGTAAAACTCGATCGTAACCAAATGGGACCACTGGATATGGCCTGGTTCCCAATGACAGATGAAAGTTATGGTTCCGCCGGATCGTTGGTGTGCCACCCTGAGTTTTACAAACCTTCTACCGAAGGTGTGGTTATTTATTTTACGGCACGCTCGGGTGATTTGGACAACGAACTTTCGCGCGTTGAAGATGCCGGAGGAAAAATGCTACAACCAAAAACAAAAATCTCGGACGAATACGGTTTTATGGCATTGCTTATCGACAGCGAAGGCAATCGTGTAGCTTTGCATTCGAGGGGGTAAGCCGGTTTTTAAAGTTAGGGAAGCAGCCTTCTACCCTTGGAAATAATCATTCTCCCCTTGGAAAACATAGAGATTGTTTCTCTGACCTTGGAAATGATCGTTCTTTCCATTGCCCTTAACAACAATCATCTGGAATTCCCCCACGAAATTTGATTTGCCAGAACTCAGCTGCCCACAAGGTTTTTGTTAAAGAGAAACAATCAATCCGGAACTTTCGTACATTCGGGAAAACCGGAATAATGAAGCCGCAACTCACTCACTTTTGTCTATTATTTTTTTCAACATTGCTCCTATTATCCTGCAATAATATTTACATTTCAATTACACCCAGAGTTCACATAGATCATAACGAGGCAAAAACGTGGACAGGTCTCATCAATCGTTGTGATCCGGAATTTCCTTTCGTTGATGGCTGGTTAGGCGGAGATGGTGATATTTCGGTTCCGCTTGATGCCACAACAACCCTTTTCCTTTTTAGCGACACTTATGTGGGGCAAGCTGAACAAGTGAGCCGTAAACAAGGTGTTTCAATGATCGCCAATACCGTGGCCATCCAAACCTGTCCTTCTCCATCGAAATCGGAAACCAGGTATTTCTGGAACCAGATGTACACCGAAAGTCCGCAGCCGGTATTTAAACCAACGAATCCGGAGCACAAGTTTTGGGTAAAAGATGCCTTTATCATTGATATACAGCTTTATGTTATTTTGGAAGAAATAGGCCCAAAACCCGATGCAGCCCCCGACGATATTTTCAATTTCACACAACTGGGCTACACGTTGGCAAAAATCAGCAATCCATACGAAGTACCTTTTGTTTGGGATATCGAATATATTCCCCTACCCGATTTTAAACTTCCGCTGACGGGAATCAGTTGCCACGCCCGCCAGGATAAATACCTTTACTTTTTTGTGAACCGTAACGACAATGCCCAACTACTTGTGCGCAAATGTGTAGACAACTTCGAAGATATGTCGGTGCCATTTGAATATTTCTCACTTGATAAAAAATGGATCGAGGAATTCAATATTTCGGATATGGACACTGTTCTGAACGGATTCAGGTGCAACACGGTAAAATACCACTCCGATATAAAACTGTGGGTGATGGTACACGATATCTGGTTTAGATCAAACGAAATAAAAATTCGCACAGCACCGGAAATTACAGGCCCATGGTCGGAAGAATATGTAATTTACAAGATCCCCGAAACCACAAAAGGCAACACACAATACACTACAGATAATTTTTGCTACAGTGCTCGGGAATGTATCCAGAACTACGATTCAAAAACAAATGAAATGCTGATTACATACGATGTAAATAATGCTAAGATGTCAAAAGTAATCCGAAACAATTCCATTTATACGCCAAAGGTTGTTCGGGTAAAACTACCGATAGTAATTGAGGAGATGGAAGAAAAAGTGATAATGATTGATGGAGATTGAGACTCATCGTTGGGAGCAAGAAGAAATTTTCACATCAGTAACATGAAAGTCGTGGCTCGTAGCTGGCGACTTGTAGCTTCTACCCGATCTCTATTTTCAAAACTTGTTTCGTGGCATCGGTAACTTTAAAACGATTATCCAGCCGTTGCCCCATTATCCAAACGATTTTTTTACCGCTACACAGCAGCCAGGTGTTTTCTTTTTCGTGCAGCGGCATTTTTTGGTCAATAAAAAAATCGCTTACCTTTTTAAATCCAGTCATGCCGAGTGGCTGAAAATAATCCCCTTGTTGCCATTTGCGCATCAAGAGCGGGAACTGCACCTCATCCAAATCGATGCAGGCAATATTTGCGTCTTTTATGATCGAAAAATCCTTACCATCCAAACGCTCAATCGAAATACTGAAAGGGGCAAATAGCTCCATATCGTCCTCTTCGATGTAATACACACGTTCTTCATCGTTTGAGATTTCCTGAATGAATAAAACATCACGGTCTTTCACCAATCGGTGTGTTTTCGAAAAGAACTGTTTCCCCGAAAGCGTTTCCAGACTTTGATATACAGCATCAACTACGCTGGCATTAAAACCATAGCCGGAAAGAATCTCCAACAAAACTGTTTTAGGATGTGGTGAATTCTGCAATGCCGAGATTGAAATCACCGACTGCTCTTTTTCATCAGTCAAGACTTCTTGAATCTCATTTCCAATGGCATTCTCGTATACATCGTAAGCAACTTTCAGGTTGTCGACACTGGCCATAAAATTCTTTTTAAAAGCCGGATTTAACTCCGAAAATAAAGGCAAAATCTTATGCCGCAAAAAGTTTCGTTGGTAAACCACTTCGTTGTTCGACGAATCTTCACGGTAGGAAATATAGTTTTCGGCAGCGTACTTTTCAATGTCCTCGCGACTTGCAAATAACAACGGACGAACCAGTTTTCCCTTTTTCTCTTTTATTCCGGTAAGGCCTTTTATTCCTGTTTTCCGCGACAGGTTCAAAAAGAAAGTCTCGATCAAATCGTCCTGATGATGTGCCGTTACAATACAATCGTATTCATACTCCTTGCGGATTCGCTCGAAAAAATCGTAACGCAACTCGCGCGCTGCCATTTCAATAGAAATTCCTTTAAGTGATGCGTACTCCTTTGTATCAAAAGTCTCGAAATGCGCGGGTGTTCCGTGCTGCTCGACCTGTTCGTGCACAAAAGCCTCGTCGCCATCCGATTCATCACCGCGCAACCTGAAATTGCAGTGTGCAATTCCATACTCAAATCCCGAGCGCTCGAATAAATGTAGCAGCACCATGCTGTCGATTCCGCCGCTAACCGCCAGCAATACTTTTTGCTCCGGCTTAATCAGCTGCTTTTCTTTGATATTGTTGATGAATTGATCGTACATGGACTGCTGGTTATTATTTGCTCGTTATCCTGAACTTGTTTCGAAATCTATAAAAAGATCCTGAAACAAGTTCAGGATGACGTTTATACTATTTTTTGTGTTTTCCTACCGCCTGCGCAATGTTCAGGATCACTTCAACCGATTTCAGCATCGATGGAATTGGAACAAACTCGAACGGTCCGTGGAAATTATGACCACCCGCAAAAATATTCGGACATGGCAGGCCTTCGTACGAAAGTCTTGCACCATCAGTTCCGCCGCGAATGGCTTTTATTTTAGGCTCCACACCTGCATCAATCATTGCTTTTTCAGCAATATCAATAATGTATTTTACCGGCTCCACTTTTTCGCGCATGTTGTAGTACTGATCTTCCATTTCCAGCTCTACAATATCTTTGTCGTATTCCGAGTTAACCAACTTAACAACATCGGTTAACAGGCGTTTTTTGTCCTCGAATTTTGTTTTGTCGTGGTCGCGAATGATATATTGCAATTCTGCTTTGTCAACACCTCCATTCATCGAGATCAGGTGGAAAAATCCTTCGTACTTATCGGTATGTTCCGGACGCTGTGTTGGCGGTAACATGGCAACTAATTTGTGCGCCACCAACAGGGCGTTTATCATTTTATCTTTGGCCGATCCGGGATGTACGCTCAATCCTTTTATTTTGATAGTCGCTCCGGCTGCATTAAAGTTTTCGTACTCCAACTCGCCAATCTCTCCGCCATCGAGCGTGTAGGCAAAATCGGCACCAAATTTCTTCACATCAAAATAGTCGGTTCCTTTACCAATCTCCTCATCGGGCGTGAAAGCAATGCGTATTTTGCCGTGTTTTAAATCAGGAGAATTCAGCAACTGCTCGGCTGCTGTTACAATTTCGGCAACTCCTGCTTTATCGTCGGCGCCCAAAAGCGTAGTTCCGTCGGCGGTAATAATATCCTGTCCTTTGTAGTTTAATATTTCTGGAAATTGTTTCGGATCGATACAAACATTGTTTTTCAGATAAACCGAACAACCATCGTAATTCTCCAATATCTGCGGTTCAACACTTTCGCCCGAAAAATCAGGGCTGGTATCAACGTGCGAAATAAAACCAACCACCGGACTATCGCTAACGCCATTGGCTGGAATAGTTGCAGTTACGTAACCGTATTTGTCCATTTCCACTTCGCTTAACCCAATTTCTTTCAGCTCCTCAACCAGCTTTTTCATAAAAACCAGCTGGCGGTCGGTACTTGGGTAAGTTTTACTTTTTGGATCGGAAGTGGTGTATTGTTTTGCGTAATTGATAAATCGTTCTACTACTTTTTCCATTCTCTTATATGACTTTTTAATATTCTATTTTCAACGCGATGTGCAAATTTATATTTTTTGCACCGGATAAAAACTGACAAAGCTTTCAATTTGGCATCTGGTATCAAGCATCCAGTAATTCAGGGATGTCATCTTTCTTTATTCTGAAAATAAAGATGACATCCTTTTTTCACAAAGTATCCAGGTTCTAAACATCGTCGGAATTAAAGGTAAATCCCAAACGTTTGCCGGTAACCATTTTCGAATGACTCATTTTTTGCCTCATCTGATCTACCGTGGCCACTTTCACCTGGTCGTAAACCGGCATCAACAAATCGAATTCAATACTGTACTGAATGGCAGTTTCAACAATTTGCCTGATCACCCCCGGCGAAATGGTATCGTTGGCAAAATCTTTCACAACCTCGTCTGACTGCCGCTTTCCTTCAACGAAAAAATGTTTGTCTTTGTTTACAAAAATGCGTGCTACCAGATATCCGAGATCGTTAACACGGTTGTATTTAAACGAATCGGCCAGAAAATTATAAATGTTGATCACTCCGCAATACGAACGCAGCGAATCTTCTTCGATGTATTTTGTTTTCCATACGGGGTGTTTATCGTCGAACTCAAAAACATTGGAGTGCATACTGAATATCAGCAGATCGCCGCCCACTTTAAACTCCACTTCAAAGGGACCACGATCGTGATAGTTTGGCAAAGCATTTTCAGGCACCTTTCCTTTCACGGCATTCAAATAATCTTTTTCAAGCTGATTCAACACCTTTTTCAGGATGGTAAAAGTTTGTCGGGTATTATCGTAAACTTGTTGTTTTACGGTTGATTTGATTACCAGTGCTTCAAGGAATGAAGCCCGAACTTCTTTTTCTGTCATAGCATACAAATATTAACTTTTAAATGTACACAATTACTGAAAAAAAAGAAAGCAGCCCGGATGAGCTGCTTTTATATTTTTCTTGTCATTTCGACGAGCTAGCGAGGAGAAATCTTTTTCAATGTAGCAGATTTCTCATTGCATTCGAAATGACATTAATATGCTAATGCAAACAATACTCTGCGTTTTGAAGGTTTGCCCGAATAGATACAAACACCTTCTTCCTCTTCGTATTCCAGCGGCATACAACGAATGGTTGCCTTGGTTTCGTTTTTAATGGCTTCCTCTGTTTCAGGAGTGCCATCCCAGTGTGCTGAAATAAATCCACCTTTGGTATTCAACACTTCTTTAAACTCGTCCCAGGTATCAACTTTGCGTGTATTTTCAGCTCTGAAATCGTAGGCTTTCTTGAAAATATTTTGCTGAATATCTTCCAACAATTTTTCTACGTACTCGTCGATATTGTCGAGCGAAGTCACTTCTTTTGTCAATGTATCACGACGTGCAACTTCAACAGTTCCATTCTCCAAATCGCGTGGTCCCATTGCCAAACGCACAGGAACACCTTTCAATTCATATTCCGCAAATTTCCATCCCGGTTTACGCGTATCGCGGTCGTCGTATTTCACAGAAATACCTCGTGCTTTCAACTTGGCAATAATCTCATCTACCTTTTCAGTAATTTCAGCTAACTGTTCATCTTTACGGTAAATAGGTACGATTACCACCTGGAAAGGTGCCAGTCTTGGAGGAAGTACCAGTCCATTATCGTCAGAGTGCGCCATAATCAACGCTCCCATCAAACGGGTTGAAACTCCCCACGATGTTGCCCAAACGTAATCTTCTTTTCCTTCTTTAGTTGCAAAAGTTACATCAAAAGCTTTGGCAAAGTTCTGCCCAAGGAAGTGTGAAGTTCCCGACTGCAAAGCTTTTCCATCCTGCATCAACGCCTCGATAGAATAAGTTTCCAAAGCACCGGCAAAACGCTCGTTGGCCGATTTTAAACCTTTCACAACCGGAACGGCCATAAAATTCTCGGCAAAATTGGCATATACGTTAATGATCTTTTCTGTCTCTTCAATGGCCTCCGCTTTTGTAGCGTGAGCCGTGTGACCTTCCTGCCACAAAAACTCGGCAGTACGCAAGAATAAGCGGGTACGCATTTCCCAACGCACAACGTTTGCCCACTGGTTACACAGAATTGGCAGGTCGCGGTACGACTGGATCCAGTTTTTATACGTATTCCAGATTATGGTTTCAGAAGTCGGTCGTACAATCAATTCCTCTTCCAGTTTGGCATCCGGGTCAACAACCACACCGCCATTCTCCTCATCGTTCTTTAAACGATAGTGAGTAACTACTGCACACTCTTTTGCAAAGCCTTCAACGTGGTCGGCTTCTTTACTAAAAAAAGATTTTGGTATAAAAAGCGGGAAGTAGGCATTAACGTGTCCGGTCTCTTTAAACATACGGTCGAGCTCGGCCTGCATTTTCTCCCAAATGGCATAGCCATAAGGCTTTATAACCATACATCCCCTAACCGCTGAATTCTCGGCCAGGTCTGCTTTAATTACCAAATCCTGGTACCATTGTGAATAATTCTCGCTACGCGAGGTCAATTCTTTCGCCATAATCTAATATTTGGTATAGATTTTGTTTTTACATTATAAATTTTGAGCTTACAAAGAAAGTAATTATTATTGACATTAAATAAACGGAGGATACCTTATGAAATCAAGATTAACATTTTTAGGATTACTGGCTATCGTTCTTGGAGCCTGTTCGACGGGAGGATATGTGTCTGGTACGTATTCCGACGACATCTACTTTAATCCGGGTGAAGTTCCTCCTCCAATAGCTGTTGAAGAAGTTGTGGAACAGCAACCGGTTGAAAAATCGGCCAACACCATGATCATCAGCAATATTGAAAAAGGTGAAGATGGTTCGAATACCATGAATAACTACATTTTTGAAGGCTCGGAAGAAGATGCCGATGTGTTGCGCTACAACATGGACCAAATGGAAATGGAAGCCAGCGACACAACAGTATACTACAACGACGATGAAATGAAATACGTAATAAACAACTATTACGATGGCGACGAGCTGGACTACGCCTACCGTATCCGCCGTTTCCACCGTCCGTCCTTTTACGATCCGTTCTATTGGGACAGCTGGAGTTATTACGATCCATTTTACTACGATCCATATTATTACTCATCATGGTACTACCCATCATGGTCACTTAGCTGGTCGCTTGGCTGGGGTGGATTCTATTCCGGCTGGGGCTGGGGTTGGAATTATCCTTATTATGGCTGGGGCTATGGCTACTATCCACCATACTACGGTGGCTGGTACGGCGGAGGCTGGTACGGTGGTTGGTACGGTGGCGGCTATTATGGCGGCGGCGGTTACTACAACGATTACGGAAGAGGTTATACGTATGGCCAACGTCGTTCAACAGGTACCAATGTTTACCGTGGCGATGCAGCCCGCAGATCATCATCTGCAGCAGCAGTGTCGGCAAGTAACAACCGACGCGGAACAAGCACTGTAAACAAATCGGCAACCACCGACAGAACCAGAACTGCAACCGACAGATCGGCAACAAATAACGCAAGAGTTTTAACTGAACAAAGAAGAACAACGAGTGCTACAACTCGTCCGGCAACAAATACATCAAAATCGGCTACAACGCGTACGCAAAGCTACACTCGTCCGGGTTCGGCAACAACAACCCGAAGTTATACACGACCTAGTAGCAATGCAAGTACAAACTACACAAAACCACGAGTAGTTACGTCGAACAGTAATCGATCAAGTTCGAATTACACGGCTCCAAAGTCGACTTCAACTTACAACAGATCGTACCGTTCAACCTCTACTTACAATCGTAGTTCAAGTAGCGGAAGCTCTTCACGTTCATATCGTGCACCGTCTTCTACCAAATCAACCAGCACCTACCGTAGCAGCAGCCCATCGCGTAGCAGCGGAAGCAGTTACAGAAGCAGTGGCGGCAGCAGCATAAGAAGCAGTGGCTCTTCAGGCGGTTCTAGAAGTAGCGGCTCTTCTGGCGGCTCAAGAAGTTCTGGTGGTTCATCACGCGGTGGTGGTGGAAGAAGATAGTATCAAAGAACATTAACGACAAAAACTATTTGCCATGAAAAAATATTTTAGCATACTCTTACTTGCCCTATTTATGCCCTTTTTTATGCAGGCACAAGATTTGCTCGATGCACTTCGCTATTCCAGCATTCAAGTTACCGGAACAGCACGTGCCGGAGCGATGGGTAATGCATTTGGAGCATTGGGCGGCGACTTTACTTCTACCAGTATTAACCCTGCCGGTTTGGGAGTTTACCGAACGTCGGAATTAACCGTTACACCAAAGTTTACTTACGGCAAAACCGAAGGTAACTACATGAATACCTTGATGGAGGATACCAAATACAACGTTGCATTGAATAATTTAAGCTATGTAACAGTAATTCCTACAGCGTCGCGCAGCGATGTTGGCCTTATAAGTGTAAACCTTGGAATTGGCTATAACCGCCTGAAAGACTTTAACAGCAACTCGCTATTGGGAGCTACGGGAGTTACCAGTTCATTTATGGACGACCTGATTGAAAATGCAAATGGCGAAGATCCGAATGCAGGCTGGAGCGATTACTACGAAGAGTTGGCTTATTACAATTCGGACAATAATTCGGGTGCAGATTTAATGTATTACGACGAAGAAGCCGGATTATGGAGAAGCGATATACAAATTAATCCATTTGATCAAAATATTCAGAACCATCCGGTAGCGCAACGCAAAAGTATTTCGCGTTCAGGATCGATTGATGAATACAGCTTTGCCGTTGGACTGAATTTTAACCACAAAGTATACCTTGGAGCTACGTTGGGAGTAACCGATATTTACTATCGCGAATCGAGCACTTACGAAGAGTGGGACGAACAAAATGTAATTCCAAACTTTGTCGACATGCAATTTAACAGCTACCTGAGAACAACAGGAACAGGTTACAACTTTAAAATTGGTGTTATATACAAACCGATTAACGAAATTCGTTTAGGAGCATCACTTCACACTCCTACTTTCTACGACATGCACGATTTCTTCCACACTGAAATGTTCTCAAGAAATGATTTTGAAGATATCGGTGTAGTTGACGATGCGGGATATTCACCTTTAAACAATTACGATTATCAACTAAATACGCCATTGCGTGCAACATTTAGCGGTGCTTTTGTAATTGCAAAAAAAGGATTGATCAGCATTGATTATGAATATGTTGATTATTCATCGGCAAAACTTAGAAGAGGTGGCGACGGTTACGGATTTACTGCCGAAAACCAGGAAATTAAAGATGCCTATAAATCGGTTGGCAACATACGTGTTGGTGGCGAATTGCGTGCAACTGACAACTTAAGTTTGCGTGCCGGTTACGAGTATTATCCAACTGCATACAAATCAACTTCGTTAGGAAACGACCAATTTAAGTCGAACGACGAATTGAATGTTTACTCTGCAGGTTTAGGTTACCGTTTTGGCAGTTTCACTTTCGATTTGGCCTACCGCCTGACCGATATGATGGAATACGAATTGCCGTATAGCGCACCGGTTTCGGGTTACTATCCGGTACCGGAAGCTGCTAAATTTGACGGTTTAACTCACGATGTAATGTTTACGCTGGGATTTAAATTCTAGTAAAACAAAAGATATAAACAGAAAGACACATTCCTTTGGGTTTGTGTCTTTTTTTATGCGTTGAGTTTGCTTACAAACGTCTCTTTAAAACTCAAACTAACGGGTAATTTTACCTCGCCAAGATTTACCCGGTTTCCCTCCAAATAAACCACTTTTGACAGCGAAACCAGATACGATTTATGAATGCGTCCAAATCGATTTTCAGGTAGCTGAGCTATAAAATCTTTAAATCGTCCGTGCACCATCAACGATTGGGTTTCGGTAACAAAACGTACATAATCGCCCTGCGCTTCCAGGTAAATTATTTCGTCGAAATTAATCCGGTAATCTTTCTTATTGGCACGCACCATCAAATGCTGCCCGGTACTCTCCTCTCGGGATGAAAAACGTTCGAGTGCACGATTTACAGCCATTCGGAACCGCTCGAACGAAACCGGTTTTAGCAGATAATCCACCGCGTCAACCTCAAAACCTTCCAGTGCAAATTCGGGATAGGCAGTAACCAAAATAAACAGCGGCGGTTCTTTTAAACTTTTCACGAACCCGATTCCGCTGAGCTTGGGCATGTTTATATCTAAAAAAAGTAAGTCGATGTTTATCTGTTTTAACAACTGACCGGCTTCCAAAGCGTCGTTGCAAATTCCGGCAAGCTCCAACTCCGGACAAGCTTCAACAAAATCGCGGATCACATCCTGCGATAATGGCTCGTCGTCAACAATAATACAGTTTAATGTTTTTGTTTTAGCCATGTTTTGCTAACTCAGTTGTATTTGCAAAAGTACTTTAAATGTTTCTTCATTATCCGAGATCTTCAACTTGTGTTGATTGGGATAGATCATTGCCAGGCGCTTCTTCACATTCTCAATTCCAATTCCATGGTATTTTGCCGAGAACGGATCGTTTGCCTGTCCTTTACTGTTTTCAACCTCGAAATGAAGCTCCTTAGCCGAAACTTCAACTTTGATGTTCACGAAGGCATTGTCTGCTCCTCCTTTCATCCCGTGTTTAAAACTGTTCTCAACAAAAGGCAGGAACAACAAGGGTGCAATTTTTTTCCCTTTTATTTCGCCAATAATATTGAAAACAATTTGGCTTTTACCTGAGCGGAGATTCTGCATATCGATATAATTCTGCAACATTTCAACTTCCTTTTTCAAAGCGATAAAATCAGCATCCGATTCGTAAATAATATGGCGCATTAAATCGCTAAGCTGAACGATCTTTTCAGGCACTTCCTTCGATTCTTTTCGGGCCATGCTGTAAATGCTGTTCAACGAATTAAAAAGAAAATGCGGATTGATTTGCGACTTTAAAGCTTTTAGTTCCGCCTGCGATTTTTCTTTTTCCAGTTCTTCGGCACGGAAATACCCACGCGCGAGGTGCAACAAACTGGAAATAAACAGGTAAATGGCAAAAAACAACGAAATATCCCAAAAGCTGTAGTAGGCTATAAAATAATAGCCTTTGAAAATATAATCGATCAGTTTGTCGAATAAAAGCAGGTAAAAACCTGAGCCCAAAGCAGCTGCCACAATAACAGCTATAGCGTAACTAAAATAATTGCCGCGCTCCCAAAGTAGCGGGAAAAGCAGTTTTAAATTCAGGTAAACCACACAAACTATGGGTAGGTGAAAAACAGCCGCGTAAATCAGGTCGATCCGTTTTACTTCGGCCGACACTTTTAACACGTTCATCAGAATTAAAAACGATAAACACCAAAACAGGATATGTTGTAATACCCTGTTTTTTATGAGCCGCCCTAGTGTAATTTTTAAGTAGCTGTTCATTTTTTCCGAAATAACTCTACGTCTAATCCATCTTCAAAAGCTTCTTCCGAATCCACATATTTGCTTACAAATTTTTGTAATTCTTTCGGTTTGGCGGTGAGCAAAATAAAATCGCCGTTGTCCTCATGATGAATCCTAATTTTGTTTTCCTTTATCAGATCTTCCAGCCAATCAGGATCGAACCAACGGATCTCGAGCTTATCCTCAGCAACGGTTAATTTGGCAAAAGTGTGAACCGGAACCAGATGTAAATCGGCTAAAGTGACATTTTCCGTACCGCCATAATCTTCGGTGTAAAAATCAAGGAAATACTCGTCGGCCAGTTTAATTACATGCACTTCAAATTTCGATTCTTTCACTTCGCCATCATCATTTGACGTAAGCGTGAGTGCATATCGTTTTTTGTCTCTTACTCTATCTTTTTCATCGCCAAGAAACGGATGTGTGAATTTCCATACATCGTTTTCTCCATTAAGAACAATATCCGGATTTTCGTCTTCCAGCCATTCGCCCAACAGCAAATCGTTTTCAAACAAATCACTTTCGGTATACAATGGGTAAAATGAGAAAACAACACACCCCGATAACAGCAGGGTAATGGTTGCAAAGAGTAGAATATTACGTGTTTTCATTTTCATGATTTTTTAATTTCTACTCAAATTTACAGGACTTTAGTTGCCCAAAAGAATTTTTTCGTTGAGATGCGGCTTTTTGTCGTTGAGATAAAAAACTACCGCTCAGCAGCAAAATGATAACCGACCGAAACGATTAAAATAAGTAGTGTAATCCGATGTAAATACCCGAATCGCCATCGCGTTCATCGGCGGCCATACCGTAATCGCAACGAACGACAAAGTTTTCGTTCATAGCAGCGCGCAGGCCCAAACCAAATGAATAGTGCATCGCTTCAGCATCGTTATCAAAATAACTATCTAAAGGATTTGGGTAAATAGCAGGAACATTAATATTGGATTTATCCACATCAATCTTTTTTGTTACCCGCCCAAAATCGGCAAATGCATTTAGTCCCATATAAAAGTTATTGTTTTTAAACTGAAAGCGGGCAAATTTCCAGCGGGCTTCTACATTTCCTAAGAAAATTGCATCGCCAACCACACGGTTTCGTAATATTCCGCGCAATGAATTAGCGCCTCCCAAACCTTCAGAAGTAGCACTTCTCATTCCCGAAGTAATCATTTGTGTTTGATAGTAAAAAGGAGCATTTCCGGTAAGCGTTGTCTGATATCCCAGACGGTAGGCAAAAGAAAGATCGTTTGGAATGATGGTAAAATACTGGCGGTGAATAAGCGTTAGTTTGGTAAAACTATGCTCTCCTCCCAGAAATTCTGGCGATCCCAACAAAACAGCTTCAGTCCACATTCCTTTCATCGGGTTGGGTTCATTATCGCGGGTATCGTAAACAACACCAGCTTTTACGGTTGGCACAAAACCACCATCGGCATCTTCATCCGAAATAATTCCCCAATCGCGGTAAATTTCATATAATCCCGGAGCCTCGCTGTGCGGTGGCAACAAATCTTCATCGTCTTTATTTTTATTCAGCTTGTCAATATCAACGTAGTCGAGCTTAAAATTCAGGAGGTTAAAACCACCAATCCAGTCAAATTTTTCACCGGCGAGATCTCCGCGCAAATCAACTTTAAAACGAAATAGTTTACGGTCGTATTTATAAAACATCCGGGTTTTGTAATCTGCCGTTTCATCGTCGTACCAGTCTTTGTTTACAACGGCATCGTAACCATTAAAGCCATAGAAATCGTAGGCACGATCACTCAGGTAACTAATATCAAGCGATGTCTTCAGGCCCGGAATCAGCTGGTCCGAATCGTAGTTAAAACGGTTAATTCCGCTTCCTTTGGTAAACCGCGATACCTCGAGATAAATGCTATGATCGTACTTGGGATAGCGGCTGCCATCGCCATAATGATAAAGGTTTACCAAACCGCCGTACTGAAAACCAAGGTCGGTATCGAAAGTTACGGCCGGCAATGCCCCAAAATTCCAACCTTGTTTAGTTACACTTTCCTGCGCCCCCGCCAATAAACAAGCGGTTAAGAATGCGCATAAAAACAGTAAACGTTTCATGTTAATTGATTTTAGTTAGACTAAGAAAGTAATTCAAGTAAAACATATTTTTGATCTGGTACCGAAATACGATGTCGAATATAAGTAAAAATGGAATGATTTTATAATCGTCTTTGCTTTCTGACCGTTGTTCTTGTCTTTTGCAATAATTATATTTTCTTTTATAGTGCTTTAGCAATTATTGAAAAACTCATTCTTAAGTCTGAACCAAAATGAAAACAAATCGCAGGGATTTTTTTAAAGTAACCGGTGCAGTTGGCGCAGGAATCGCCGCCGGAGGACTAACATCGTGCAGTCAGAGCCAGCCACAAGCTGAGCCATCGGCCATGCAATTCATAAAAGATGCTGCCGTAAACAACAATCCGCAACAGTTTAACATGTGTGGTTATGCCGCGCCAAAACTCGATAAAGTACGCATTGGTTTTGTGGGAATTGGCGACCGCGGATCGGGCGCAGTACAACGAATGACTTTTATTGACGGTGTTGAAATTGTAGCCTTGTGCGATATCCGCCAGGCTGCTGTTGATGGTGCTCAGAAAATACTTAGCGATGCCGGCTTACCAAAAGCCAAAGAGTTTGTTGGCGACGAACACGAGTTTAAAAAATTATGCGACAGTGGCCTTTGCGACCTGGTATACACCGCTACGCCATGGGAATGGCACGTACCTGTTGGACTGGCAGCCATGGAAGGTGGTGCACATGCAGCACTTGAAGTTTCGGCAGCCAAAACGATGGACGAATGCTGGCAAATGGTGGAAACCTCAGAACGCACTAAAAAGCACTGCGTTATACTTGAAAACTGTTGTTACGACTTTTTTGAATTACTGACACTGAACATGGTTCGCCAGGGAGTTTTTGGCGATTTAATTCATGGCGAAGGTGCTTATATACACGATTTGGACTACTGGCATTTTAACAAGCCACAGGATGAAAAAATGACGGATGGCGCCTACACAAAAATGTGGCGTTTATACGAAAACCAGCGAAAAGCAAATGTTTACCCAACACATGGATTGGGACCGATTTGCCAGGCGATGAACATCAACCGTGGCGATAAAATGGATTACCTGACAGCGATGATCTCGGAAGATTTTACGCTAAAAAAACGTATTGAAGAAAAAGCCAAGGAAGATCCGTTTTTCGAAAAATTTGTTGGAATGGACATGCGCGGCAACATGGATATGCAAATGATACGCACCAACAAAGGTCGCACAATCCTTATCCAGCACGATGTTTCTTCTCCCCGTCCCTACTCGCGTATTCATATGCTGAGCGGAACGAAATGTTTTGCCCAAAAATATCCGTTGCAACACATTGCTTTTGGGCACGAAGCAGTTAGTGAAGCGGAAATGGAAGAACTGCGCATAAAATACGAACCTGAAATTGTAAAACGTGTTGGCGAAATGGCCAAACAAGTTGGTGGACACGGTGGAATGGACTTTATTATGGACTGGCGCCTAATCGATTGCCTGCGTAATGGACTGCCTGTTGACATGGATGTTTACGATGCAGCAGCCTGGAGTTCTTTGACTCCGTTAAGCGAGTGGTCGATCGCCAACGGATCGGCACCTATTGAAGTACCCGATTTTACACGCGGCGCCTGGAAAACCAATAAACCGGTAGAACTTACTTTGACAGGTGGCGGAACTACTAAAGTGCGCAACCTGACCAACGCCAACGCTGAAGGACAGCTGGATATCTAAAAACAAGAAACAACAATATAATCGAAAGGGCAGTAATTACTGCCCTTTCTTTTTTACTCACTCTATTACCCCGAGTAATAGAATTAGATGCTTTTCTGCATTGTTTTATTGTTTTAATCTGTCTGTTTTGCCGGTATTAAATGAACCGCCGATCCAATCACCGGCGGTTCGCTAATCAAACGCTTTATCTATGTAAAAAATCTAACCGTCGTTTTATTCCTGACAATTAACTGCAGAAATACCCTTAAGCGTTAAACAAAAAAAACCGCCGTTCAAATCAATGAACGACGGTTTAACCTAACCAAACTAATTAATCGGTTGCGAAAACAGTCTCGTTACTGTTTTGCCCACCATAATTTTGTGTTTTGTACATCAGGTCCCTGAACGGCAACTGCTGCACTATAATTGTCACCATTGGTGTTGATAACACTATTACCGTAACGCATACGTGTTGGGTAATTTCCGTTAATATCACCAAGGCCAAAAATATCACCATCCTGAACACCGGCTGCAAGTTCTGCAGGGTATCCCATATCGCGAACGATCGACCAGGCTTCAAAACCATCAGTAAATGCAGCAATCCAACGTTGCGATGCAATTTTCTCCAGGTTTTCTTCCTCGGTGCCAGTTAACATTGCCATATCTTCGTTAGCCAAGTAAGTATCGATATCAGCATCGCTAACACCCCACAATTTCATTGCCTGACGAATACCTTCCTGGTACAAGTCCTGTGCACTTCCTGAGCCAATTCCGCGTACTGCAGCTTCTGCCTGCAAGAAATATGATTCGGCTGAAGACATAATCAACTCAGCACGAATTTCGCCATTGTTCTTTTTATTGATAACCACTTCTGCTGGTTTAGAGAAGAAGTTGTAACGAGCGAAAGAACTCATTTTTCCATTCAAGCGGGTTGGTTGCCCAACATAGTACATATTTTCAGGCATTGTAACTTCAACGCTACCGTCTTCAAGAGTAGTTGAGGTGTAATCAACTCCGGCCTCTTCAAGAACAGCCAAAATGAAATCAACACGCTTTTGGAAATTCTCTACTTCTGATCCTTCAGTTGGTTTCTCAAGTGTTTGAGTACCGCCAACTGCAGGCTGTGCATAAACAGCTAAACGAGGGTCGTTGTTATCGCGCAACAGGTCGATCATGGTTTTACTCATTGTCCAGTCAGAACCGGCACCAAAGTTATACCAAACATCGCCGTAGCAAGCGCTACCCCATTGCGAAATCTCTTCGTCTTTTTCCATTAAAATATTGTCGCCTTCGCCATCAAGCAAGTCTGCATTCAATGCTGAAGAAACTGCACTTTGAGCAAAACCTGCACCTGCAGCACCATAAGCACGCATACCAATACGAAGTTTTAAAGTGTTCGCCAAACGTTTCCACTGTTGCAGGTCACCACCACAGTAAAGGTCGTTGTCGGCCACATCGTCAACAGCAACACCGGTTGAAGTTGCATCGCCAATTGTTGCGATAGCTTCATCCAGTTCGGCAATAATTCCTTCGTAAATTACACTTTGCTCATCAAATTTTGGAAGAACAATATCAGGATTTGTTGCTTCGGTGTAAGGTACCATTCCAAAAACGTCGGTAAACATTTGGAAATATAAACCTTTAATGATCTGGCCGATAGCGTACATTTTATCATTTTCGAATTCGCCACCTGTTGCAGTCAAACGCATAAAGTTGTCGAGGTCGCCAATGTAGCTCGATAACCAATCCCATGCAGCATCGGTGTAACCACTATTATAAGCGTAACCTAATTCGTCTGACCACCAGCTGCTGCTGTGTCCGAAACAAACCTGACCTGAATAACGGTCGGCATGAATTAATTGTGCACGCCAGTATGGGTAACGATCGGGTGCATACAATTTATACTGAGGAGTAGTTAAAAAGTATTTTGCACTCACCTCATCAACCGTAAATGAATCCGGTTTTGTATTGATTTCGTTGAAATCATCGGTACAATTGCTCAGCAAAAATACCGCTATAAACATTACGAATATTTTTAATATATTTTTCATTTTGCTGGCCCTCCTTAAAATTTAATGTTTACGTTAAATCCGATACTTCTTGCAGTAGGTAAGTTGTACGACAAAATACCCTGTCCGTTGTTACCTGTTCCCAGGCTCGATTCCGGATCAACGTGATCAATGTCTTTATAAATAAAGAACAAGTTACGTCCTACCAAACCAATTGTAGCACCTTGAATAAAGGTATCTCTGATTAGCGATTGTGGTACATTGTACGACAGTACCATTTCGCGCAAACGAACGTTGGTCTGATCGAAAATATATTCAGAAGCAATTCCTGATACAGATCCCCAGTAATCCTGAGCACTGATTTCAGTTGTGTTTTGAACGTATGAACCATCATCTTGCAAAACAACGCCATCAACAACGATTCCTTCTTCGCGGTATTGAAGTGTTTCTGTTACTACACCACTGCTAACCAAAGCAGCATTGGTTTGCGAGTAAATTTTACCACCAACACGCGCGTCGATAAGGAAGCGCAATGAAAGGTTTTTATAAGTAAAGGTATTGGTAAAACCACCTGTCCAGTCGGGTTGCGAGTTACCCAGGTAAACCATATCGGTTGAAGCCAATGGGCGACCGTTTGCATCTACTACAACTTGGCCGGCATCGTTGGTTCTCCAGGTTGTACCGTATAAATCGCCGTAACCACCACCAACTGTTGCCTGTAAACGCAGGTTACCCGAGTTGGTTGAGTTGAATACGTAGCTATCAAGGTCTTCAGTTAATTCAACAAGTTCGTTGTTGTTTTTAGCAAAGTTGAAACTTGTTTCCCAGGTAAAGTTATCGGTTTTTACAGGGATACCTCCTACAAGAAGTTCAACCCCTTTGTTGCTTGTTTCACCAATATTTTCAAGGAAGTAATCATATCCTGTTGATGAAGGAACCGGTACATTAAATATCTGGTCGGTAGTTTTAATGTTATACCACGAGAAATCGAAGAACATACGGTTGTTCAACATGCTGGCTTCTAAACCAATCTCGAACGAAGCAATATTCTCAGGTAATAATTCTTCGTTTGGTTTAGTTGACGGACGTGATAACTGAGTTAATCCCAGGTAACCATCGTTTGCCAGATTATAATAAGGATACAACTGATAAGGACTGGTGTCGTTACCAACGTTTGCCCAGCTCGAACGAACTTTTAATAAGTTAAATACTTCTGCATCCGGATCGATAAAACTGTTCAGCAATAACGAACCAGTTACCGATGGGTAGAAATACGAGCGGTTGTCGGCCGGTAAAGTCGACGACCAGTCGTTACGACCTGTTACGTCAAGGTAAGCAAAATCGCGGTACGATAATGAAGCCTGGAAATAAAGTGAGTTAACTTTTTTCTCTTGTAATGGAGTATACGACGGCGTTTGTGTTACTGAATTGGCAACCGTTGCGCGGCTAGGAATTTTGAAATCCTCGCCATAAATGCTTTGGTATTCGTATGTACGATACGAGTGGTTACCACCGGCATTTACCGACAGATTTAAATCTGAAGTAAGATCTTTGTTGAACATCAACAGGAAGTCGGCATTGGTTTCCGTTACTCTTGTATTGCTAAATGTTAAACGACCACTTGTAAAATAGTGGTGACCCGGCTGATTTACCGATTCTGATTTCATTATAGTTACATCGGTACCTACACGAGCAAAAGCCGATAAGTATGGAGTAATTTCGTAGTTTAATTTACTGAAACCAAGAATACGCTCTCTTCTGTCAGTTCTGTAATCGTTGTATACCATCCAGTATGGGTTGGCACCCAACGAACCGTAAGAAATAGAATTCAGTGATTCTTCAGGATTTTGATATGTTTTCAGGTCTTCAATATCAACACTTCTTGGCATATCGTATACGTAAGCCAAAATACCTTCCGATCCCTGGTTAGCTGCATTCTCCAGCTCTTGCCAGAAATAAGTTGCTTTCGCATCGAGAGTTAATTTTTCGTTCAAATCAACTACACCACGCAAGTTAAAGTTGTGGCTTCTTAATTCTGAATTTGGAATCATCGACTCGGTTTTGTTATTGGTGTACGAGAAACGAATTGAGTGATTCTCGCCTGCACCTGCAATAGCAACAGAGTTGATGTATTTTGCACCAGTTTGGAAGAAATTCTCCACATTGTCGCCATAAGCGATATAAGGTCTCTCTTCTCCGGTGTAATACATTTGGCTGCTGCCATCTAAACGTTGTCCCCACGATCCTGTTGAGTTTTTCAAATCCTCAACATTACCCGGTACGTTACCCTGGCTACCCTGACCGTATTCGTTCTGGTAATCGGGCAACAACATTGGGTTATCAAAAGTAATGTTCGAATTTACAGAGATTCCCAAACCTTTACCTTTTGTACCTTTTTTAGTTGTAATTAATAGTACACCGTTACCTGCACGCGAACCATACAATGCTGCCGCGTTTGGTCCTTTCAATACCGAGATCGACTCAATATCGTCAGGGTTGATATCGGTAATACCACCACCGGTTACAGTACTGTTATAAACACTACCACCACTGTTCGATCCGGTAGCATCGATTGGCACACCATCAACCACGATTAATGGCTGGTTGTTACCAGTGATTGAGTTGTTACCTCTGATGATCACACGCGAGCCGCTACCCGGGCTACCCGATCCTTGAGTTACAACTACACCGGCTACTTTACCTACCAACGAGTTTGCCGGGTTGTGGTCTTTAACAACAGAAATGTCGTCGCCACCAACTTCGGTTACTGCATAACCCAACGATTTCTTTTCTTTAGAAATACCTAAAGCCGTAACAACAACTTCTTCCAAACCAATTTGGTTTTCTACCATTGTTACATCAATTGTTGAGCGTCCGTTAACGGGCTCGCTAACGGTTTGCATTCCCACAAAAGAAAATACGATTGTTGCATCGTCGGCAACTGAAATGGTGTACACACCGTCGATATCGGTGATGGTTCCTTTCGATGTTCCCGATTCTACTACTGAGACTCCGGGAATCCCGAGGCCATCATCGCCGGTAACTGTCCCTGTCACCGTTTGCTGCGCGTAAGCACTACCTAGTAATGCAAAGCACATTCCTAAAATCAAAAAAATCTTTCGCATAGATTTTGAATTTAAATGAACTAGAAATAGATTAATACTTGAATTATTTATACATATCACTGAATAGTTTTTGAAACAGTTTTGCTGTCATTCCCAATAAACCCGATTGCTCCCAGTTTTCGGAAATTACGATTTCAATATTGCCGGATATTTGTTCCAAACAGTGCTGATTAATTGCTTGCTGAATAGGTGTAAGAATGTATTGGTTGGCACGCGATACAATTCCACCTATAACAATTATGTCAGGATTTAATAACTGAATGGTATTTGATAATGCTTTTCCCAAAGCCTGCCCCACATCACTTAAAAGTGTAATGGCCAGTTCGTCGCCAAGTTTTGCTGCGTCGATAACATCTTCGGGTTGTAGTTCTTCAATTTTATACTGAAAACGGTTGGTAAGCTGCGAAATTTTTCCTGCTGCAACAGCATCTTTAGCGCGCTGAATAAGCACACTTGCCGAAACCACAGTCTCTAAACAACCACGTTTACCGCAAACACACAAATCGCCGTCTTCTTCAAACTTGGTGTGCGACAACTCGCCGGCAAAACCGGTGGCACCGTTATATAATTTACCTCCAAGAATAAGCCCGATACCTAAACCCCAGTTCCAGTTTATAATAACTGCATCGTTGTGGTCTTTTGCGGCGCCAAAAATAAACTCGCCGTAAGCTTCCATTCGGGCATCATTGTTTATGTAAACCATCTTGCCGAATTTCATGCTTAAACGATCGGCAACATTTCGGTACGCTTCCTTTTTAATGGTGTAGTTTACTCCATTTATCGAATCAACCAAACCGGGCATTGCCGTTCCAACAGCAAATACGCGGCTGTAATCGATGTTATTAACCTCCAGAATGTGGCGCGCTTCGGCATACAGTTTATCTACCAGGTCATCATCGTCAATCGATGTTTCAACAACGGTAATGGGCGCAACCAACTCGTTATGCGAATTATAAACGCCTATCTTTCCTTTAAAGCGCCCTAGCTCGCACGAAATAACAAAAATGCTGTCGCGCTTTAATCCAAATAAAGTGGGGCGTCGTCCGCCTTTCGACTCGCCGCTTCCTCTAACTTCTACCAGCTTGCTTTCACCAAGATCTTTTAACAAAGAAATGGCCGTGGGTAAACTTACCCCAATTTGTTTCGAAAGAAATGTTGCTGAAAGAGTGTCGTTTTGATATAAAAGACTTAGAATCTTCTTTTTCCGCCGATAATTTTTTAAGGCATTACCGGTAAGTTTCTGACCTTTTATATTTTCAAGAAGGATCATTTTGGAATAGTATAGTTAATTAATTTGAATGCAATTTAAAGAAATTTTTAAATCAAAACCAAATGTTTGTTAATTTTTTTAATAAGTCAAAAGTAATTATACAAATCCTTTCAACTAAATCGTCAATAAATAAAGTATTCAAGTATTTTCTACAATAAGATTCCCCGCTAATCGGTAATCCTGAATTCTGTTTAACGTAAATTAACAGTATGATTTAAAAACTTTAAATCAGAAAATTCTTACTTTCAAAAAAACTTATTCTTCTGCTGAAGAAAAAAAAGGGGGAACTGTGAAGTTGAAGGCACTTAAAATAACTGTTTTTATGCTGTTGGCACTATTGGCCGGCACAACAGTTCGTGCACAAATACCACCGCTCGACACATCAGTAGTCATCCAAAAACCCCACCTGCAACAGGAACACTTTTACGACAGTTTGGAAAACCGTGCCAACCGCCGCAAACTTACCGGCTGGCTGTACGATGCTATAATTACTCCTCCCCGCCCTTACGTCGATAAAAAGGCGCTTGCTCTTGATTATTTTAAAGAATATGAAGGAAAAATTATTGCCGATATAAAAATCAATGCACTCGATGTTTTTGGGCCAACCTGCACCGATACCACAAAACAAGCCGACCATTGGGCCGAGCGGGCTGCCAATAAAATTCATACAAAATCGAACCTGAAAACCCTTCGCAAATTGTTGCTTTTTAAAGTTGGCGACATGCTAAAACCGGAGCAGATGTACGAAAACGAAAGGATTATCAGGGACTTGCCTTATATTAAAGATGCCCGCATTTATGTGGAGCAGGATCCGATTTACCCCGGTTTGGTGAATGTTTTGGTATTAACAAAAGACCGTTTTTCTTTTGGGGTTTCAGGTGGTGTAAATGGGACCAACTCGGGCGATCTGGAGATATACAACCGGAACATTTTTGGCGTCGGTCACGAGGTTTCGGTAAAGTTTGTTGGCCATGTTGAAAAAGAACCATACCTGGGCGTTGAAACCTTTTACAATATAAAGAACATTGGCGGGCGGTTTCTCGACGTTCGTTTGGGGTATTTAAATACCTACCGTCGCGAAGGTTTTGTTACCGAGGTAACCAAGCCTTTCTTAACACAAAATATTAAGTGGGGCTACGGTGGTTATTCTGCCCGCATGTACCGCACCGACCGCATTACGAATAACGACCCGGTAAAAGTGGAAGAGCCAATGGATCTGTCGGTAAATTACCTTTGGGGCGGACACAGTTTTAATATCAGTCCAAGGCACGAAAATATAACGGAGCTGGTTTTATCGGGTGGTATTAATAACTGGAACTATTTTGAAGATCCGGCGGTGGAAACCGAAAACAGTCACTTTTTTGCCAACCACACGCTTTATATGGCCAGCCTTACCATTTCGCAACGTCGTTATATTCAAGACCAGTTAATTTATAGCTACGGAATTACCGAGGATATTCCCGAAGGTTTTAAAAACGAATTTATTTATGGTTACGATGCCAATGAGTTTGGCGACCGGCACTACCTGCATTTTTTTACATCGAACGGAAATTTGCTGCTTAGCCGACGTGGCTACCTGTTTACAACTGCCGGAATTGGCGGGTATATGCAAGATGGCCGCTTTGTTGAAGGAATGATCCAGGGCGATGTAAACTTTATTTCGAAGCTTCATAAACCCGGGAAAAAGCGTGTTCGTACATTTGTCGACCTCAATTATACACTTGGTTTCCGGCGCTTTGAGATTGAACATTTAACACTGGGAGACCGCGATCATATTCGTGGTTTCGACAGCGATATTGCTATCGGGAAACAGCGCTTAAACTTAAAACTGGAACATGTTGTATTTCTGCCGTCACAATTTTATAAATTCAACATGGCCATTTTTGGCTTTGCCGACTTTGGAGTTATTGGCTCGAACCGCGAGTTGATTTTTAAACAGGATTATTACAGCGGCATTGGTATTGGCATTCGATTACACAACGAGAACCTCGTTTTCGAAACATTCCGCCTACGCCTTGCTTTTTATCCTTTCCATCCGGGTGATATGAGCTTTTTAGGCTTTTCGCTCGACGAACAATCTAAACAGCGCTTTATTTCGTTTGAACCTACCGGCCCGGAACCAATGCGTTTTGAATAAAATTAGATTTCTAGAACTGGAAATAAATAAATGGCTGCATATCGGCCGAAATCGACTGATAAACGATTATAACCACAACGGCAGAAATTGCAGCTTTTACCCACATTGGCGAGGCGATGAACCAGTTTTTTGCCCGGTCCTTTAGATCGTAACTCAGCCAGTGTGTAACAAAACCAAACAGCATCATCAGGAATACCCATTTGTAGGCAACAAGTACCTCAGGAATCATCGCAAGATTGATATCTGTGCCGATTTGGTGCAGCATTCCGCGCACAACATCCATCGATTCGGAGCGGAAAAATACTCGCGTAAAAGTGATAAAAGTGAATGTTATGGCAATCTTCCAGATATTCACCATCCAGTTACTGCGTTTTTCCCACGGACTTATCTTTCGCCAGAATTTATAGATTACTAATCCAACGCCGTTCAATCCTCCCCAAATAATAAACTGCCACGATGCACCGTGCCAGAGTCCTCCGAGCAACATGGTAAGCATCAGGTTGATATTGGTATTAATATGCCGTTTTACGTTGGGGAAGAAATGTGCCAACAATGCAAATAGCAGTACCAAACCTGCAAATATTGGTACTAAAATCAGCTTTCCGGCCAAAAGGACAACGATTGCGAGAATTACTCCGAGACTGATATAACTAAACACCGAACCTTCGCGGTTTCCGCCAATCGGGATATACAAATAATCTTTTAACCACGACGAAAGCGACATATGCCAGCGTTTCCAGAACTCGGCAACACTTTTTGCCTTGTAGGGAGAATTAAAGTTTTGCGGTAATCGGTAGCCCATTAAAAGTGCTACTCCAATGGCAATATCGGTGTACCCCGAAAAGTCGACATAAACCTGCAACGAGTATCCAAATAAGGCCATCAGGTTTTCGAAACCGGTGTGGGTAATCGGGTCGGAAAAAACACGGTCGACAAAGTTTACAGCAATGTAATCGCCTATAAATATTTTCTTGATCAGTCCTTTCAGAATGATAAAAATGGCCCAGCCAAATTCTTCTTTCGAAAGGCGATAATCTTCATAAATTTGCTTTACAAAGCCCGATGCACGAACAATCGGTCCGGCAACCAGCTGCGGGAAAAACGACACATAAAAACCAAAGTCGATTAAGTTATTTACGGGTTTGGTTTCGCCGCGATACACGTCAACCGAATAACTAATGGTTTGAAAAGTAAAGAACGAAATACCAACAGGTAGCAAAATCTGGTTCACCTCGAAATGTGTTCCTGTTGCGGCGTTGGCCCACAAAGCCAAATGATTGATCACATGCAAATCGGTGCCAAACATCACATTTATACTGTCGATAAAAAAGTAAGCATATTTAAAATAAGCCAGCAATGTGAGGTTAATTACCACACTTGCTGCAATCAGCAGTTTGCGAATCAACTCGCTTTTCGATTTGTAAATTCCTTTACCAATAAAAAAGTCGGTGAGCGTACTGAATAACAAAATGAAGAAAAAGAATCCGCTGGATTTATAGTAGAAAAACAGACTTACCAGAAACAAATAACCGGCGCGCACACTTCGGTTTTTGTTTTTGTAAACCAATGAATAACCGGCCAAAACAAAAGCAAAAAATGCCCAAAAGAAAAAGCGAGTGAAAATCAGCGGGGCCGTTTTATCGTACAGAAAAATATTCCGTAGCAGTTCTTTTATTTCTATTTGTTGTAGTAAATCCAAGCAGTTCTAGTTTATTCTTCACAAAGTGAAGTTTTATTCGTTATTGTTACCCCCCGACATCCGCAGGTGTTTCTCCGAAACCACCGGCTCCTGTCGTCCCCCTACTTGTAGGGGGACAGTTGAGGCCAGCGACTCCGTTGTACGGAATGTGGCCGAAACGGGGGGTACGGTTTGCCCATTATCAGTGAGCTCCTTTTTATCAATCAAATAACTCTCAAAATCCTTCATCAGCGCCCCAAAAAACAGATCGGCGATCATTAAATAACCTTCGCGGGTAAAATGGATTTTATCGCTTCGGGCCAGGCCGTTATTCTGCCACAGTACAATGGAATTCAAACCTCCCATTACCGAAAACATATCCCACACACCGGCATTGTATTTTTTGGCCATTTTAAACATGCTATCCTGTACCTTTTCGCCATTCTTGTTCACATACCGCCGATACAAATAACTGTCGTTGTTCGTAGTAAAAACAATCAAAGCATTCGGAGCTGCAGCTTCTATTTTGTCAATGAGTTGTCCGTAATGATCTTCGAAACGGGCTTGCGAAAAACGGCGTCCGTAAGCATCGTTAATTCCCAGTCCCATAATAACCATGTCCGGACTCAGTTCGGCCAGTTGCTCTGTAAAAAGCTGGCAACGCAAAAATGCCGGAACATGTGCCCCGTTCACACCGATACTGTGATACATTACACCATTTGGATTCGATTCGGTGGTCATGCCCAACAAAGTAAAATTGCCCTGCGAGTTATAATCCTTTTCCAAGGTTATCTGCAAACTATCTACCCATTCATTCAGTTCAAAATCGGTGTAGCCTTCGCTTTCAACCTTATTTTTCACCAAATCCTCATCAATATTTATGGTGTAATTCTTTGCCGTATTTTCGTAGTATATTCTCAGTTTGTTGAAGCTGTAATCCAGTTCGTTTTCTTCTTCCAGCAAAATTGTTAGTTCGGCTTTTGGCGAAGATGTTGTTGCAGAAATACCTCCCACTCCAAGCGTTCCGCTTTTCCGCCCCTCTACATTGCGGAAGGTTTTCCAGTACCCATTGTAGCGAATGTAATAGCCAAAAGGCGAGTTGGTACGTGCAATGCGATACGGAAACATAAATCCCCAACCGGCATTCATTTCGCCATTCAACTGCTGAAAACGGTTGCGCATTTGCCCCGAAAACGAGCCGGCCTGAATGTGAGAGCCACCAATTTGAACAATGTTTACTCGTCCTTCGCCGGTTGTAACCAATCGCTCCAGTTTTGAATAAAACCGGTTAGCATTTGTCCGGTCTCCGGGATAATGCATTTCATTGCGGTCGTAACGAACGAAATTGTATTGGTTAACGTGATAGAAGTAGCTGTCTTCCTGAGCGAAAGCCGAAGTAGAAAGCAACATGACGAAGCTAAGAAGCAGCAATGACAAGCCTCGAACCTTTACCGAATGTACTAAGATTGATGGAGATTGAATTAGATTGAATAGAGATTGAGCTACAAAATTGAGTAAAGGCTTGAAACTTGTAACTTGTAACTTGAAGCTTCGTTGAAACAGATTTCTCTCTGCGTTCGAAATGACACAAAACTCGGAACTCGTCACTCGTGGCTCGGTACTTTTTACTTTCTTCCCCATTACATATCCTCCTCCAAATAATTGTTGTACTCCAGAATCAATGCATTGTAGAACATATTGGCCACCAAACGTGCTCCACGCGCCGAGAAATGTACATAATCGGGGCGCGCCAGTTCGGGTTGCGCATTCACCCACGACGGCATACTGTTGTGTCCACCCATCGCTTCGTACATATCCCAATACGCACAGTTATTTTCGAGTGCCACCTGTTTTAGCATTTCCACAACTTGCGGCAAATGTTTATAGGTAACATACTTATCCTTCACCTTTGTCGACATGTCGCTTGGCCCAATTACCAGAATAGCTGCATCGGGACACAGAGAATTAATTCGTTGGATCTGACTGCCAAACCAGCGGCCGTAGCGTTCAATTGCTTTTTTGTCTTTAATATATGGAATTACGTTTCCGCCAAACTGCAGAATAAAAAACTTAGGATTCAGGTCGTTGTACATTCTTAAACTCAGCTGATAGTCGGCCTTGGTAAAAATTGTACCGGAACTACCACGCAACGCAATGTTATCCATGATTACGCCTTTTTTCGAAGCCAGCTCAATTCCGTAAACATCAGGGCCATCGTATCCCGAGAACTTCAATGTTACACTGCTTGTTGAATCCGGCAACTCGCATTCGAGCACAGCGTACATGGTATCCGCGACAAGCGTATCACTTAAAACCGTATCGCCGCGTGCGATTAACTGCACCGCAACCGGACGTTTGGTGTGCCCGTAGAACAAGCGCATATTTTCGTATTCGCGGGTACGTTTGTATGAGATATCTGATTTCGAGACATTCATTTCGGCCTCGTAAATTATCGAATCTTTAAACGGTATCGTGTCGCTGGCCAAAGGCGCATAACGCGAAAAAGCACCCATCACACCGTAACGACTGTGCTCAACCGTTGAATCCACCTTGCCGTAAATCGGGTAACGTGTCCAGTTCTCGGAATTCTTTTGATAGGCACTAAAAACATAGTCGTAAGGTTGCAAAGCCGGACGTAATCCAACACCGGTTCCGCCAAATTTCACCTGCAATTTATTTCTCAGGAAAGCCGTAATGCGGTCGCCTTCAATCTGGCTGTCGCCGTAATGCATTATCCGAACCAGCGAGTCACTTTTCAAATGATTAAAAAAGCGGTACAGATTTTCTCTACCCAAATCTGTCATTTCAATGCGGCGAACCGATTGCACCAGCGTATCGTAATCTGCGCGGTGAATCACTTCAACAACCGTATCGCCGGCAATGGTATCCACTTCAATATCTACCAGCGAATCGATTTCAAACTGCTGCGCCAATATTTCCGAGACATCGGTATATTCCACATCATCAGCACCCAACATTTCGGGGAACGTTGGCATATGAAAGGTCATTTCACCCACCTCGAAACCATCGTCGGGCATCAGCCACATGGCGCCTGCCAGCAAAGCAATCACGCCCAAAGTAAATGTTAATGTTTGTAGTGGTTTCATCTCATTATTATTAAAACCTTTCAGCGGTATTCGATGTAACTCGCTGACAATTTCGCTCCTCTATGTCAATATTTTTACGTGCTCGTTTCATTGAACGTAGATGATTAATTTTTGACCAATTTGAATTTTACGTGCATCGCTGATGCTGTTCCATTCCAGTATTTTCTCGGGCGTTACACCATCGTATTTTTGAGCAATTACATACGGCGACTCACCACTTTTTACAATGTGCTCCACTTTTCTCGACGACTCAGGAATTACAATCCCCGGCAAAGTTGCCGATGCAAAATTCGGCACTACAGTTTTCGGCTCTTCTTTTATAGCTGTTTCTTGCTGTAGACCACTATAATATTCTGCGTTTTCATCGTCGACAAAAATATCAAGCGTTTTGCCCGCTTGAATTTTGCGCTCGTCGTAAATGTTGTTCCAATATTTTAAATCGGCAACACGCACATCGTAATCTTCGGCAATAAACCCAAGCACATCGCCCGATTTTATGGTGTATTTGATTTTCGTCTTTCCTTCAATTTCCAGATCCTTTACCTTCTCGCCCACATACTGGCGATTAGGCGCCGGCGGATATTCGATCTTTTGCGCCACCACTTCAAAAAGCGTTGAATCGACACCGTTATATATTGAATCCTGCAGAAACAAAAAGTCTTGCTTCAATTTTTCAGGTAAAGTAACAGATGCCTGTTCCGGAATGATAGAATATGGAAATTGTGGATTTAAAAAGCGTAGTTCTTCGGCAGAAAGCGGCAACACCGCACTAATCTGGTCGAAATGTGTTTGCAGGCGTACTTTTGCTTCTGCTGTTTTTTGTAGTTCCTGTTCCGGTATAAATTTATTCCGACTCAAAAATGCCGCTGTTGCCTGGTAAGCCGCCATAAAATCAGTCACCTCTTTCGGTGCTACTTTCAGCAGTTCATTTACAGAACAATCATCACCACCAGCACGACGACACAGATTTTTAATCTCAGTCTTTCCGAAAACAAATGCAAGCACGGCCTTTTTCGGATGATCAAATAAAGCTTCATTCTTCTTGAGTTCCTGAACAGCCGCGTGTGTCGCTTTTGCAACATTTAGGCGTTCATCAATCAGTTTATTGATTTGCAAACCATTCATCACACCTTGAAAATGCGTTAGTTGCCACGCTCCTGCTCGTTTAAACGAACTTTTTGCTTCGCTATTAAACGCAGAAAGAGTGGCAGGCAAATACTGTAAATCTTCGCCAAGACCAGCTTTGTTTAACTCTTCTTTTATTTGCGGCTGATAGAAATAAAAGCTTTTAACAAAAATTGCCTTATCCGGTGCAGGTAAATTATTTAAAACGGAAAAATAAGTTTCGAAAGCTTCCGGATTATGTGCATATTCTTTCGCTTCTTTCAGTTCACGTTTCATGGTCTGACGGTTGGCCAATTCCAGTTTCCCCGGGAAAAACGCAGCATCGTTCCATGGATAATCAAAAACCTGCTGATGAATATTTTGCAGCAACCGGTATTCGAAATCTTCGCCGTTTATGCTGTCTTGCGCCCAATTTATAAAGGGAAGCAACAACAGCAAAACCACAAAAATTCCAATTAAAGAACCCGGCTTATTTTGTTTGAATCGTTTCAAATACAATTTTTGCAAAAATGTTACGCAAAAATATGATTTCCGATTAAACAGCCCACAATTAATGCAAAGGATTTATACAAAATTATCCAACCCCTACAGGGTTGTAAAACGAATACCGGTAATCATTTCTACTATAAGCGAATCCGTACCGGATTCTTTTTTAAAGAGAACACTGTAGATGTTCGATTGTAGCAATAATCCCAATTAAAGAATCAATTCAACAACCTGATACGGGTTGGATAATCAACAACTTACTCTGTCACATGGTCGCGCTCACGAATCTCCACCCTACGAATTTTTCCGCTGATGGTTTTTGGCAACTCATCAACAAACTCAATTTGTCGTGGATATTTATAAGGAGCAGTCACCTCTTTTACGTGGTTTTGTAGCTCTTTTACCAAGTCGTCGCTGGCGCGCTCTTTAAAATCTGGTGCCAAAACAACGGTAGCTTTTACAATCTGTCCACGAATTTCGTCAGGAACTCCGGTAATTGCACATTCTACAACAGCGGGGTGAGTCATCAATGCACTTTCTACTTCGAAAGGCCCGATACGGTAACCCGAACTTTTAATTACATCGTCGGCACGCCCTACAAACCACAAATAACCATCCTCATCTTTCCAGGCTAAATCTCCGGTGTAGTATATTCCATCCGACATGGCTTCGTCGGTCAGCTTTTGATTGCGATAATAGCCATCGAACAATCCAGCAGGGTAATTTTTATCGATACGAATTACAATTTGTCCCTGCTCTCCGGCTTCGGCCGATCGTCCTTCCGATGTCAGCAGATCAATATCGTAATGCGGACTTGGAAGCCCCATTGATCCCGGTTTTGGTTCTACCCATGGCGAAGTAAACACCGACAAGGTTGTTTCACTTTGTCCGTATCCTTCGCGCAGTTTAATTCCTGTTAAATCGTAAAAACGGTTGTAAACCTCAGGATTCAAAGCTTCGCCGGCAATCGTACACCATTCAAGTGCCGACAAATCGTATTTGCTCATATCTTCCCGGATTAAAAAACGGAAAATAGTTGGCGGTGCACAAAGCGATGTAACCTGATATTTTGACAGCACTTCCAAAATATCGGAAGGCGTAAATTTTTCATGATCGTAAACAAATACCGAAGCGCCAACCAGCCACTGTCCGTAGAGTTTTCCCCAAACAGCTTTTAACCAACCGGTGTCGGCAATCGTAAGGTGAAGACTGCCATGGTGAAGATTCTGCCAGTATTTAGCCGTAACAATGTGCGCCAACGGATAAGCACTGTCGAGCACTACCATTTTCGGATCGCCGGTAGTTCCCGATGTAAAACTTACGATAATCGGATCGTCATTTTTTGTTGGCTCGGCAGGGCGTTGAAATGGCTCAGAATTTTCAATTCCTTTGTGAAAATCTTCCCAACCTTTAGGAATTACAGGTCCGATCGACACCACTTTTTCAATGGATGGCGAGTCGGGCAAAGCATCAATTACGTGTGTGGTGATCAATTCATCTCCATCGCAAATAATGGCTTTTATAGTGGCGGCATTGTTACGGTAAACAATGTCTTTTTTAGTCAGCAAGTGCGTGGCCGGAATAATAACGGCACCAATTTTATGCAGTGCAATAATGGTAAACCAAAACTCGGCACGACGTTTTAAAATAGCCATTACCATATCGCCTTTTCCAATTCCCAGCGACGAAAAATAACCGGCAGTACGGTCGGTAATTTCTTTTAATTCGCCAAAGGTGTATGTCCGGCTTTCGCCTTTATCGTTTGTCCAGAGCAAAGCCCTTTTGTTAGGTTCTTTTTCAGCCCAGCCATCAACAACGTCGTAGGCAAAGTTGAAATCCTCCGGAATAATTAACTCGTAATTCGCTTTAAAATCCTCAAAATCGGTAAAAGCAGTCTGTTTTAAGTATTTTTCAATCATGTTGCGTCAAAGTTTTATTATAGAATTACGGCCAGAAATTTTACTGTTTTCCCCTCGAGTGCTTTCATTCCGTGAGGAAGTGTAGCATCAAAATAAAGGCTGTCTCCTTCGTTCAATGTTAATTCGTGTCCTCCGACACTCAGCAGCATTTTGCCTTCCAAAACATAGTTCATTTCCTGTCCGTTGTGACTATTCAGATGAATTGGTTTTTCTTCAGCATCCGGCTCAATGGTTACTATAAACGGATCGGCTTTCCGCCCTGTAAACCCCGATGCCAACGCCTGGTATTTATACGCCCGAGTACGTTCCATGGCAGTTCCCTGCCCTGCCCGGGTTAGATAAAACGATTTCATATGGGGCTCGTCGCCAAACAGCAACGCCGTCAACCCAATGTTATATTTTTTCGATATGTTTTCGAGAACTCCAACCGGAATATCCGTATTCCCGCTTTCGTATCCCTCGTATTCTTCGGCGGACACCCTGCAGCTAGTCGCTATCTCGTCAACTGAAATATTGAGCATATCTCGTAAACCTCTTAGCCTCATGGCTATCTCTTTAATTTGTCCGTTCATAATGTTTAGTTCTATTGTTTAGTTTATATCGTTTAGCAGAAGACAAAGTTATAGCTTTTTGCGTCAGATTGTTCAACTTTTCGAACATCAGACAATTTTAGTCGTAAATTTTAATATAAAGAAACGGATAAGCTTTAAAACCCTTTGATATTATGTCTTCCATGCAACTTTTGTTGCATTATGCTGATTTTTTCATCACCCTTCAAATAAAGGAGATTCCAAATCCGTCAGTTGACGGACGAAATGTCGCAACCAAAATGTAAGACATGATTTTTCTCTATAAGTTCTCGAAAAAATACTGACTTACCTTTTCCATCAGGTGTACACGATCTTTTCCGCGCACATTATGCGGATGAATCGGGTAAGCAAAAAAGTCGACCTGTTTATTTTGTTTTACACATTCGCGCAAGAATTTCATACTGTGCTGCATCACCACGGTTTCATCCTGAACGCCATGAATCAGCATCAGTTTTCCCTCCAGATTCTCCACGTAATTGGTCATGTCCGAATTCTTGTAACCTTCCGGATTTTCCTGCGGCATATCCATGTAGCGCTCGCCGTACATAATTTCGTACATGCTCCAGTCAACTACCGGGCCTCCGGCAACTGCCACTTTAAAGATCTCGGGATGTTTGAGTTTTAAATTCAAGGTCATAAAACCACCGTAGCTCCATCCGTGAACGCCAATCCGGTCAGCATCTACATAAGGCAACGAAAGCAGGTATTCAATGCCCTGCATCTGATCTTCGGTTTCCAATACACCCAAATTGCGGTGAATGGCAGTTTCGAAAGCACGGCCACGATTTGAGGTTCCGCGGTTATCGAGCGTAAAAGCAATGTAACCCTGCGACGCCATATAATATTGCCACCAGCGTGCCTGGTTGTGCCATGTTTTAGTTACCAATTGCGAGTGCGGTCCGCCATAAACATATACAACTACCGGGTATTTTTTAGCCGGATCAAAATCGTTTGGCAAAATTAATCGCCCGTGTAGATCGTATTTTCCGTCTTTGGTTTTTAACGTTACCAGTTTGTTCTCGCCCAACTGATAATCTTTAAGCGGATCTTCCGACTCGAAGATTGTTCGTGTATCTTTTCCGTTTGATGAAATGAGATCAATTTTTCCGGGTACTTCATTGGCCGACCAACGATCCAGAATATAAGTAGCATCAGGACTTAAAGTTCCGCCATGAACACCTGTTTCTGCCGAAAGTCGTTCTGTTTTACCCGATTTTACATCTACTTTATAAATGTTGTTTTGCAGCGGATCATCGATTGTAGCTTCAACAAACAAGGTCTTTTCTTTGGCATCGAAACCAAGCATGTTTGTTACTTCCCACATCCCTTTTGTAATCTGTTGCACCAGTTCACCATCGGTGTTGTATTTGTATACATGAAACCATCCACCCTGGCGACTCAGGTAATAAAATTCGTTTGTATCTACTTTCGAAAACTGAATTGGGTAAAGTGGCTCCACATATGTATCAGATGATTCTTCAAACAATGTTTTTACTTTTTCTCCGGTTGCCACATCGTAGCAATTCAGCTGCATATGGTTTTGTTCGCGGTTTAACTCCGCCATGTAAATGTATTTCTCATCGGGCGACCAGGCCACATTGGTAAGAAAATGATCGAGTGGTTCTCCTGTTTTCAGAAAAGTTGTTTTTTCACTTTCAATATTATAAACGGCCAGCGTTACATGATGACTTTCCATTCCTGCCATTGGGTATTTCACCGGCGTGTATTCGGCTTCGCGGGCCATAAAATCCACCAGCGGATAATCTTTTACCATACTTTCATCTTTGCGGTAGAAAGCCACAAAATTTCCGTCGGGCGAATTAAAAATACCTCCGGAAATACCAAATTCGTTTCGGTGAACGGTTTGTCCGTTTACAATTCCGTTGCCGCCATCGCTTGTAATTTGTTTTGTTATTCCGTTGGCAAGCGTTACAAATAAATCATCTCCTTCAGTGAATGCCGCAAATTGTCCTTCTTCAGAGAAATTCGCGTTCTCTGCTTTTTCAGGAAGTTCAATCTGAAATTTCACTTGCTTTTTATTAATGTCAACCAACCAATATGTTTTTGCTGCCGAAACCAGAAGATCAGTTTCGCTGATCCAGCGATATGATGGAAAACGTTTTAAGCTTGCACCGGTAATTTCGTTTAACTCATCGAGCGAAACTACGGCATTTTTTTCGCCGGTTTTTGCCGATTCAGCAACGATAGATTTATCTTCAACAAAAGAAAAATGTTCATCATCCATCCATTGCAAACCAGTCATCGACTCGGGATACAAATACGTGTACCGCCCGTAAACGGCATCTTCCAGACTCATTTGTTTGGTTTGGGCAAAAGCAAAAGCTTGAACAAAAAGGAAAAGAATAATTAGTATTCGACGCATTTTTTCGATTTTAAAATTGAAGCCCGAAAGTAGCAAAAGTTCTGCTTAACCTGCCATGAGAAAATACAGGGATTAGAACTTTTGCAAATACAAAGGATTCCATCTCTGAGCAAAAGATGGAATCCCTCTGAGTTATTCGTTAGTATTCTAATTTTTCTGAAAATCCTCAATCAGCTTTCGCCACTTGAATGATCGCTGATAATCACCCAATTCCCATCAATCTTTTGAATGACCAGTGTAAAATGACCTGCCAGATCTCCAATTTCGCGGGTTAGCTCAAAGCGGCCAATCAGAAAGACTGTTTTCGTATCAATTTTATTGATATCCAGAATTTTGAATTCCAGATGCCCCATTGCCGTTTTATCAGGGTATCCTTTTTTGTAGCTATCCAGCGTTGCCTGCCAGCCGTATGTTGGTCCGCGCGATCCCATAAAAACCAGCTTATCCGATTTCCAGTAGGTTTCCATAAACTTTTCGAGGTTGCCCTCATTCCATGCTTCCGCCTGTTTATCGAGCAACGAAATAATATGCTCCTTCTCGCTTTTTGTGAGTTTCTCCTGTGCAAATCCGGAAATGGCAAACAATAAAAGCATTGCGCTGATTACAAAAGTCCTTCTCATAAAATTGATTTTTAGAATTGGGTGTTGAAAATAGTGTATTTTTAAGGCTCACATTCATCAAACAAATAAAAATGTTACGATTCTCTCTATTTTTCCTGCTGCTCCTGACTATTTCATCCGCTTTTTCGCAACGATTGCGCGATTACGATTTCACCCCCGGAGTAATGATTCCCGGCGCATTTAATGCCATTACGGATGTTGAAGGCGTAAAAGTTGGACATACTACAATTGTTGTAGGTGATGCTATTCGTACCGGCGTTACCGCAATTCTCCCTCACCCGGGAAATATCTTTCAGGAAAAAGTGCCTGCAGCCATTTATATCGGAAACGGTTTTGGCAAACTGGCCGGCTACAGTCAGGTGGAAGAACTGGGAAACATTGAAACGCCAATTGTACTCACCAACACGCTGAGCGTTCCGATAGCATGTGATGCTCTGATAACTTACACACTTGAGCAAAATAAAGATGTTCGCTCGGTAAATTCGGTGGTTGGCGAAACCAACGACGGGTGGTTAAACGATATCCGGGGCCGTCATGTTAAAGAGGAACACGTTTTAAGTGCCATCGAATCGGCAACAAGCGGGCCGGTTGAAGAAGGAAATGTAGGCGCCGGAACAGGAACCATCTGTTTTGGATTTAAAGGCGGAATCGGAACTTCATCGAGAGTATTGCCTGATGATTTGGGCGGTTATACTGTTGGCGTTTTAGTGCAAAGTAATTTTGGCGGTGTTTTAAAGATCGACGATTTTAATGCCGGCGAGGCTTTGGGAAAATTCCCTTTTAGCGAGTCGATTCGTAACCAGGAAGACGGCTCTTGTATGATCGTAGTTGCAACAGATACACCAATCGGTCCACGCAATCTGAAACGTCTGGCAAAAAGAGCGATGATGGGCCTGGCAAAAACCGGCGGAATTGCATCGAATGGAAGTGGCGATTATGTGATTGCCTTTTCAACAGCAAAAGAAAACCGGGTTCCTTACAACATAAAAAATCCTGAAATGGAGCTTAAAGAATTGCATAACGATAAAATGTCTCCCCTGTTTCTGGCTACCATCGAAGCCACCGAAGAAGCGATTTTAAACTCGATGGTAACCGCAAAAACAACCACTGGAAGGGATGGTCATAAAATTGAAGCCTTGCCGATAGAAAAAATAGTTGAGCTTCGTAAAAATGCTAAACATTAAAATTTCTCCTTATAATTAAGGGAGCTTATCACTCAATTAACTGACAAATAAAATTTAAATGAAAACCCTAATCTCTGTATTTTTTCTGCTATCAAACTTGCTACTATCAGCTCAAACACGTGAAAAGGCATTCGAAATTAACGAACAACTGGGGCGTGGAATAAATTTTGGGAACATGTTCGAGGCCCCTTCTGAAACCGCATGGGGCAATCCATGGAAGCCGGAATATCCGGGAATTGTTGCCGACCTAAGTTTTAACCACGTTCGAATTCCTATTCGATGGGAGCCTGCAGAACGAAGCTCGGCAACTGCTCCCTACACCATCAATACCGTTTTTCTAAACCGCTTAAAACAGGTAGTTGATTCCACTTTGAATAACGGTTTGTATGCCATCATAAACATGCATCATCACGAGGCACTTTACGAAGATCCTGCCGGAGAAAAAGAACGGTTCTTGGCACAATGGAAACAGATATCGGAGTTCTTTGCCGACTATCCTGATCAATTGTTGTTCGAAATACTGAATGAACCTCATGGTAACCTGGATGCAACAAAATGGAACACTTTTTTTGCTGATGCACTTTCAACAATCAGAGAAGATAATCCTGAAAGAGTTGTAATGATCGGAACTGCGGAATATGGAGGACTGGGAGGTTTGTCTAAACTGGAACTGCCCGATGATGAAAATATTATTGTTACGGTTCATTATTACAATCCATTTTCGTTTACGCACCAGGGAGCAGAATGGAGTGAAGGATCTGACGTTTGGCTGGGAACCGAATGGACTGACACTGAAACAGAACGCCAGATCGTTCAAAATGAATTTGCGTCATTAAAAGCGCTGGAGCAGGAAGAAAATATTCCTGTTCATATTGGTGAATTTGGTTCGTACAGTAAGGCTGATATGGATTCGAGAGAACGCTGGACAACGTATCTTGCCCGATACATTGAGTCTCAAGGATGGAGCTGGGCCTACTGGGAATTCAGTGCTGGGTTTGGTATTTATAATCCTACGGATGGAAGTTACAATGACCGATTGATTAATGCTTTACTGCACAACGAAATGCCGGAACCGGCAAAATATGTTGGTACGCCTGTTTACACTTCACAATTCAATCAAACAATCAGCGACTGGAATTTATATGCCAATAACGGAGCAACAGCAACCATGACTCAAAACGAAGAAAAACTTGACGTAAATATTTCGACGGCCAGTTCTGAGGGCTGGCATATCCAATTGGTAAAAAACAATGTGGTTCTGGAAGCCGGGAAGAAATACCGACTCACTTTTAAAGCAAAATCAGGTGCTAACAGAAATGCCTCATCTTATGTTGGAATGAATGTTTCGCCGTGGAGTTCATACAGCGGCTACAACAACATTAGTCTTACCGACACTTTTAAGGTTTATTCCTACGTTTTCGATATGACTACTACCGACAATTCTGCCCGCATCGTTTTTGATCTGGGTACAGCAACACCCGATATTTCGTTTGAATATGTTACATTGGAATCGGTTGAAATAGAATTTTCTACTTCAGTGGAACTGGTAAAAAATGTTAAGAGCAGTGTTTTCCCAAATCCTGCAAAAGACAAGCTTTTCGTTAACAACAAAGATGATTTTCAACAACTTAAAATTTCCGACACTTACGGACAAATCATTAAACAAACCCAACTTTCAAATCAGTTGAACGAGATTACTGTAAATGAACTTTCTTCTGGCATATACTTTGTAACTTTAAGCAAGCAAAGTAACAGACAAACAGTTAAAATCATTAAAAAGTAAGTCATGAAGAGAATTATATTATCCTTAGCCGTTGTGTTTTTTTCGCTCGGCTCTTTTGCTCAAAATAACCAAGGTGGAATTATTACTGTCGAAGGAAAATCATCAGTTAAATTAGCACCGGAAGAAATATCATTCACTGTAAATTTTAGTGTTAAAGACGAAAATTACAAGCAGTGTGCGGAAATGTCGGTTGAAAAAATGGACGAAATCAAGAAACTGTTCATCGAAAACGGAATTGACGAAGAGCTAATAAAAACAAACAGTTTTACAATCCGCGAAGTACAAAAATATGATCCTCAAACCCGAAAGTCGGTTTTTGATGGTTACGAAGCCAATATTCCGGTTACCATTCGGACCAAAAAAGATTATGAAAAGAATGATAAAATCTTTGAACTGATTAAAGATAATCTGCAGTCAAACTTCAACCTGAGCTTTGCCCTTTCTGAGGAACAAATGGAAAGCGTTAAAGAAAAATTGATTCAGCTGGCCGTTGAAGATGCCAAACAAAAAGCAACTGTGATTGCCAAAAGCGCTGATGTTCAATTGGGCAAAATCAAATCAATCCAGTACGGAGAGCCAAGACTAATAGGGCTCCGTAACAGCAACATGGAACTTATGCGGTCAGAAACGATGCCTTTACTGAGTGCATCAAAAGCGGATATCACTTCGGTACTTTCGCCCGACGAAATTGAAATGCGAACAAACATAGTTATCGCCTGGGAAATATAAGATTCCCGTATAACGAACGAAATAAAAAAGGCTGTCCAAAAATAAGTATCGGACAGCCTTTATATTTATAAGGGTTATTGGTTATTCAACATCGAAACGATCGGCATTCATCACTTTATTCCAGGCTTTTACAAAGTCGTTTACAAATTTCTCTTTGCTATCGTCTTGTGCATAAACCTCGGCGTAAGCGCGTAAAACAGCGTTCGATCCAAATACCAGATCAATGCGTGTTGCAGTCCATTTTACTTCGCCGGTTTTCCGGTTCCGGATGTTGTAAAGTCCTTTTCCGGTGGGTTCCCACACGTAATCCATATCGGTAAGGTTCACAAAGAAATCGTTGCTCAAAGCACCAACGTTATCGGTAAACACCCCGTGTTTAGTTCCGCCATAGTTTGTGCCCAGCATACGCATACCGCCAATTAACACTGTCATTTCGTGAGCTGTTAATCCCATCAATTGAGCACGGTCGAGCATTAATTCTTCCGGACTAACCACGTAATCTTTTTTCTGCCAGTTTCTGAAACCATCGGCCAGTGGCTCAAGCGGGGCAAACGACTCGGCATCGGTCATTTCATCGGTGGCGTCGCCACGTCCCGGCAAGAATGGAACAGAAACATTCATTCCTGCATTTATAATTGCCTGCTCTACTCCAACATTTCCGGTCAATACAATTACATCGGCTACGTTAATTCCAGTTTCAGCAGCAATTGGCTCAAGCACAGCTAGTACTTTTTGCAAGCGTTCCGGCTCATTTCCTTCCCAGTCCTTCTGAGGAGCTAAACGAATTCGGGCACCGTTTGCACCACCTCGCATATCCGATCCGCGGAAAGTTCTTGCACTATCCCAGGCTGTGGCAACCATGTCGCTAATGCTTAATCCTGAAGCAACAATTTTTGCTTTAACGGCTTCCACGTCATAAGCCGATTTGCCTACTGGAACAGGGTCTTGCCAAATCAGATCTTCATCAGGAACATCCGGTCCGAAATAACGTGCTTTCGGTCCCATATCGCGGTGCGTTAGTTTAAACCAGGCTCGGGCAAATGCATCCGACAGCGCATCAAAATCATTCATAAACTTCTCCGAAATCTTTCTGTAGTCCGGATCCATTTTTAAGGCCATATCAGCATCGGTCATCATCGGGTTATTCCGAATTGAGAAATCCTCAACATCTGCCGGCTTATCTTCGTCAGCAATACTAACCGGCTCCCATTGCTGAGCTCCGGCCGGGCTTTTGCGCAATTCCCATTCGTGGTTAAACAGCATTTTAAAATAACCATTATCCCATTTCGTTGGCTCCGTTGTCCAGGCACCTTCCAAACCACTGGTAACTGTATATCTTCCTTTTCCGGTTTTATGCGGATTCTTCCAACCGAAACCTTGCTCTTCCACATCGGCCGACTCCGGATCAGGCCCCAACGCCTCAGCATCGCCATTACCGTGAGTTTTTCCAACGGTGTGTCCACCGGCAGTCAACGCCACAGTTTCCTCATCGTTCATAGCCATTCGTCGGAACGTTTCGCGCATTTGCTGCGCCGTTTTTAGGGGATCAGGTTTTCCGTTTACACCTTCAGGATTTACATAAATCAATCCCATTTGAACCGCAGCCAAAGGATTCTCCATCGTTTCAGGTTTCCCTACATCCTCATAACGTTCGTCACTCGGTGCCAGCCATTCTTTTTCGGCTCCCCAGTAAGTGTCCTTTTCCGGATGCCAGATATCTTCTCGGCCAAATGCAAAACCAAAGGTTTTTAATCCCATACTTTCGTAAGCAATATTACCGGCCAAAATAATCAAGTCGGCCCAACTTACTTTATTGCCATATTTCTTTTTAATTGGCCATAGTAAACGACGCGCTTTATCCAGACTCACATTATCGGGCCACGAGTTTAGCGGTGCAAAACGTTGGTTTCCGGTTCCGCCGCCACCACGGCCATCGGCAATTCGATACGATCCGGCAGCGTGCCACGCCATCCGGATCATCAAACCTCCGTAATGTCCCCAATCGGCAGGCCACCATTCCTGGCTATCGGTCATTAAATCATGAAGATCCCTTTTTAAGGCCGCTACATCCAGCTTTTTTAGCTCTTCGCGGTAATTAAAATCTAGTCCTAAAGGATTAGTTTTAGTGTCATGCTGATGCAAAATGTCGAGGTTTAATGCGTTGGGCCACCACTCCATAACGGATGATCCGCTGGCAGTATTTCCACCATGCATTACTGGACATTTGCCTTGTTTTGAATGATTGTTTTCCATATACTTATTTTTAAGTGATAATTTATGTAACTATCCCAATAATATACGAAAAACGGCTCGAGTAAAAAATGATTAAATCTTTAATCTACAAGCTTTTAAATACTTATTTTTAATGATTGATAGATTTTATCTATGCAATTCACAATCCAAGCAAACATAATCGTATTGACTTTTTTAACTGATGATTAAATCTTCATTTATTCGCGATTGAACTTTCACGCTGTGTTGGGGTTCTGTTACTTTTACCGCAAATATGAAAACAATGGCAATTACAGTTCATCCCGAGGCAAAAGCCTTAATTTTTGATTTAGACGGAACCCTGTCGAACTCGCTTCCGGTGCATGTTGAAACCTGGAAGATCGTGGGCAAAAAATATAATTTTGATTTTGATCCGAACATTATTCATGAAATGACAGGTCGTCCGACTATTGAGTTTGCCAAACGAATTGTTGAGCAATACAATGTGGATGAACAACCTGAAATTCTGGTTCGAATGAAACAGCAGGCTTTTTGGGATGCGGCGCATTTACTTGAACCAATTGAAGAGGTGATTTCGATTGTAAAAAACTACCACGGAAAACTGCCCATGTCGGTGGGAACCGGTGCGAGTGGAAAAAGTGCAGAAGTACAGTTGAAAGAATTGGGTATTCGTGACTATTTCGATTTTGTAGTTTCTGCTGATGACGTACAAAAACACAAACCACACCCCGAAACTTTTGTAAAGTGTGCTCAATTAATGGGAATTGAGCCAAAATATTGCCAGGTTTTCGAAGATGGCGATTTAGGAATATCGGCAGCAAAAGAAGTTGACATGTTTGTTACCGATGTGCGTGAACACATTGTTTACGGCGATTGGGCAATGACAGAAAACAAATAAAACAGTATTTATGGCACACTTTCTACTGGCCCTGAAGACTGTTGCTCCGCTGTTTCTCGTAATTTTTACCGGAACACTTTTTTCTCGCACAAAAGCTGCTCACGGACCATGGGTAGATGTGCTAAACAAATACGCACTTTGGATCGGATTCCCGGCATTGGTAATTGCATCGCTGATGCACCTCGACCCGCAGGGCGAATCGTATACAAAGCTTATTCTAATCAATTCGGCCTACATTGCGGTGTGCATGTTACTGGCCTTCCCCATTGCACGAATTTTTAAATTCTCGAAGCGTTTACGCAGTTCACTGTTCCTTATTCTGTCATTCGGAAACGTGGCTTATCTTGGCATTCCTGTTCTTCGTAACAGTTTTGGCGACGACATTTTGCCGGTAGCGGCAGTTCTGTCCGCAGTTTATGTTTTTTGGTTGCTGACGCTTGGAGTCATCCTTATCGAAGCTACCGGCGAAGAATCCATCCATCCGAAAAAGTTACTATTGAGCCTGGTGAAGAATCCACTGCTAATCTCGGTTTTTGTGGGTGTTTGCATCGTACTGTTTCAAATAAAAGTACCGTCGTTTATCGATAAAACAATCAGCCTTTTTGCTGAATCCGTAACTGCAGTTGTACTATTCTCGCTTGGAATATTTCTGGGGCAAAACAAAATTGGCGCTCCACGCGAATGGACCCGGGTTTTTGTATTTGTGGTTGTTACCATGATCATTCTTCCTTTGCTGCTCCACTTCGGAGTACGTTCAGCAGGTTTAAACGATCTGCAATTTAAAGCCACTATTCTCGATTCGGCAATGCCACTCGGACTAACACCTTACGCGCTGGCCGTTCAATATAAACTGGAAACAAAACTGGTAGCACGAATTGTGGTACTTGGCACATTGCTTTCGGTGATTATTATTCCGCTTTGGATAGCCATTCTTAACTGATAAATTGGTTCTCGCAGATTGCGCAGAATTTTATTCAGAGTCAACATTTCGTATCTGCGTAAATCCGCGAAATCTGCGTGAAATTTTCTTTTAAGGATTAAAGTCTAAAGCCAGTCCATCCAATTTGCCAATAAAAACGATGTGACTTTCCGGTGCCTCAACAATCAAATCCCCTTCTTCCAATTCAAAACGACCGCCAACTCCCTGCAAAATATATTCAAAAGGTTCGTTCTGAAAACAAACCACTCCTTTGCAACGGTAGATTTTACTCTTATAAATGTCGAGTGTATACTCCAGCCAATAAAGGAAATCGGATCTTTTTAACGGCACAGAAAAAGAAAGTGTTTTGGTTTGCACCAACGCATGATTGCTTTTGTACGATAAAAAAGAGTAGGCACTAAACGAATGTTGTTTCAGTTGACTTAAAACTAGCTCTTTTGCTTCGCCAAAACTCGTTGCCTGGATTTTTGCCAGAGGAGCCAGTTGATTCATTTTTGCGACAAGTTCTCCTTGCTGCTTTTCATACAAATTTTCGGTTTTATTGAGCAAAATAAGGTCGGCAACATTTAGCTGTTTATACGCCATTTCCTCTTCAGGGAGGTCGTTAAAATTTAAGGCATCAACCAGACAAATCGCGCTATTGTATTCATAGAGTTCCTTGAGGTTTTCATCAGCAAAAAAAGGTTGAATTACAGGTGCCGGATCGGCAACACCCGTTGTTTCGATCAACAAATGATCCACATTCGGAAAACGTTCGGCCAGTTCTTTTAGCACTAGCTCGTATTCATCAGAAATGGTGCAACAAATACAGCCCTGTTTCAATTCGAACATCTGGCTGGCATCAACACCTTTTATCAGTTTGGTGTCGATTGGAACAGCACCAAATTCATTTTCAACCAAAGCAAACTGTGTGTCGGGATTTGATTTCAGCAGGAAGTTGATAAAAGTAGTTTTCCCGGCCCCCAAAAAGCCGGTTATGATTGTTACTGGTATTTTATTCTGTCTACTCACTTTTTTCTAAACAAGTCCCCTTCAGGGGATTTAGGGGTTTTAATCTTCACCCCCTCCCGGCTAAAGCCGGACTCCCCCTAAAGGTGGAGAAATTCTTTTTCCATAGGGAATTTTCAACTCGTGACTAGTAGCTCGTAACTCGCAGCTTTCCTAAATCACCCCAAACAAATTCAAAATCACAATTAGCATGGCCAGAATCAGCACATAACGAACATATTTTGCACCACCTCTTACCGTAAAGTTAGCGCCCAGCCATGCACCGAACATGTTTCCGGCAGCCAGTATTAAACCCGCAACAATGTCAACTTGTTTATTATAAATAAATATTCCGAGCGAAAACACTGTGTAGATAAGCACAATAAAAACCTTTATTGCATTGGCGCGCACCAGGTTATGACCGCAGCCCAAAACCAAACCGGCCAGTAAAAAAAAGCCAACACCCATTTGGATAAATCCGCCGAACAAACCTATTCCAAAGAAAATAATGTATTGCAGCGGTGATGGTTTGGGATCGATCTTCCCGATCTGATCAGTTATCCATACTTCAGGTTTTAGAACGACTAACAGCAGCAAAACAACCATTAGTCCGGCGATAATATTTTTTAAGAGATTGGGATCAACTTCAACGGCAAACAGGGCCCCTATAATCGATCCAACAATGGCAGGAATTGCCAGTCGGTAATCCTTAGTAAAATCAAGTACATGTTTTTGTTTGAAGGTTTTTACGGCAATAACATTTTGAAGTAAAATGGCGATGCGGTTGGTTCCATTGGCAATATTGGCCGGCAAGCCAATAAACATCAACAATGGAATCGTCAACATGGATCCGCCTCCTGCAGTGGTATTAATAAAACCGGCGGCAATTCCGGTTCCAATGAGTGCCAGTATCATGTACCATTCCATATCCAAAACTTCTAAATTTCTTTTACAGGGAAAATAATGCCTTAAAAAAAGCATTCATGATTCTCAAAAACCAAAGTTAGTTTTATTTATTGTTTATTTACCCTCTCTCCTGTCTCTCCCTTAAAAATGGAGAGACGATCGGCCTCTAAAACAAACAACTTTAAATTCAAATATTGATCTGACGCAGCAATGATCTGCTGTCCAATCGTCCTTCCTTGCTTGCAGGGAAGGATAAGAGGATGGGTAACGCGATTCATAACTTTAATAAATTTCATAAAAAAAGCCCGAAAATAATTCCGGGCTTTGTATTCTTTAATTGATAAGTTCAATACTAGTAAGCGAACAGCGGGAAGTCCTTCATCAATTTGTGAACTTTTTCGCCAACTGCTTTAATGTATGCTTCGTCGTTAATGTGAGCAATCGAGTCGTCGATCAGCTGAACGATTTCAGGCATCAAATCTTCTTTTACCCCACGGGTTGTAATAGCCGGTGTACCAACACGCAAACCTGAAGTTTGGAAAGGTGAACGACTATCAAAAGGAACCATATTTTTGTTAATTGTAATTTCAGCGTTTACAATGGTATTTTCTACCACTTTTCCAGTGATCTCAGGGTATTTTGTACGCAAGTCGATCAACATCGAGTGGTTATCTGTACCGCCCGAAATTACTTTGTAACCCAGATCAACAAAAGCCTGTGCCATAACAGCAGCATTCTTTTTCACCTGCGCCTGGTATTCTTTGTATTCAGGTTCCAGTGCTTCGCCAAATGCGACAGCTTTTGCAGCAATTACGTGCTCAAGCGGTCCACCTTGTTGACCAGGGAATACTGCAGAATCCAATAATGAAGACATTTTACGAACCACACCTTTTGGTGTTGTAATACCCCATGGATTTTCAAAATCTTTACCAATCAGGATGATACCACCGCGAGGTCCACGCAATGTTTTATGTGTTGTAGATGTTACAACGTGCGCGTATTTTACAGGATTATCAAGCAAACCGGCAGCAATTAAACCTGCAGGGTGAGCCATATCCACCATAAACAATGCACCTACTTTATCAGCAATTTCGCGCATACGTTTGTAATCCCACTCGCGGCTGTATGCCGATGCACCACCGATGATCAACTTTGGTTTGTGCTCAATAGCCAGCGCTTCCATCTCATCGTAATCAACCATTCCTGTATCTTCTTTTACCTTGTAGGCAACCGGATTGTAAAGAATACCCGATGAGTTTACATGCGAACCATGCGAAAGGTGACCACCATGCGAAAGGTCGAGTCCGAGGAATGTATCGCCCGGCTTAAGAATCACACTCAAAACAGCAGCGTTTGCCTGTGCGCCCGAGTGTGGCTGAACATTGGCCCATTCTGCGCCGTACAATTCTTTAATACGGTCGATGGCCAATTGTTCGGTCATGTCAACAAACTGACAACCACCATAATATCTTTTTCCGGGATAACCTTCAGCGTACTTGTTGGTCATCACCGAGCCCATTGCTTCCATAACCTGCTCACTTACAAAGTTTTCTGAAGCAATCAGCTCAATTCCGCCCAACTGACGTTCGTGTTCCTTCTTGATAATATCAAAAACCAAAGTATCTCTCTTCATCTTGTAACTGAATTAATTTAATGAATCGCAAAGTTAATACATTTTAATTCAGCCTTTTGATGATATCTGATAGAATTTAGGAGATTTTTTAAAGAATTAAACTGAAACAGCAACACAAGCATAAGCTAATCGTCATCCATATCGATGTAATTGCCCAATATATCACGCGAACTGCGAACATACGGTTGAATATGGCAATAAAAACTACTTGGTTTGATGCTAATACATTTATCGATAATGTTATAAAGATGGAACAACTCAGCCTTTTCAAGAAGGCTTAGAATCTGTTCTTTAATTTCAAGACTAACACTAATTGAAAAAAGCTGTTTAAGTTCGTCTGGATCATTCAGTCGCAACCATTCCAAATATCTAAGGCTTTCTTCAAGGCGTTCGCCGTACAGTGTAAATTCGATATGCACCAAAACACTTAATGCCTTTTGTATTTCCGGGTCTTCACTAAATAACTTATCTCTATGATCGTTTTTAATTGCTTCAAGTTGCTTACAATTTCCCTTTAAAATGTTAACTATTCGGGTTTTAATACAGTCAACAGCCTTTGCTTTATTGCGTTTGAAAGTCCGTTCTTCGGGGACAGGGTTCGATTGCAAATGTTGCTTAACAATGGCGCATGCCTTGTAATGTCCTTCGCGGATTAATCCCTCCAATAGTTTTTGTTTTACAATATCGGTTACCGGAGGAACCAGTTCTGCCATAATATGTACCAATGCTTCCCGATCGTTTACCGCAACCCATTCGGCCGCTTCGTACCATACTTCTAAATCTGAAAAAGAACGGTGGTCAATATCAAACTTATCATCCAGATCCGCAATCATATACACCGAGTTTAAGGCCAGTTTGTACCAGCGGTAGCGGGGTTTCCCATCTACCATTTCCTCCATGTATGCATTACATTCGTCACGACTTTTTTTGTTTATTTCCTCGTAGAACATCCAATTTTGTTTTTGGGTATCGACAATTTATTTAAGTTTTTATTTCTCTGCAAGTTTTTCTGGTCTTTTAATTAGGGCACGAATTACAAATCCGCGCTAGCGGAGATTTTTTGGACAATTAAGATAAGCCAGGCGAACTTGACAAACTGGCTAACAAAAATATATTTTGTTCATTTTAAACTTTCTCTCAGAATAAACATCTAACTGAATTGAAATCAAAAACGACTAATCAAATAACATTAATTAAAACCAAAATGAAACGAATTGTATTTTTAGCAATGGTGCTGGTAAGTGCACTGGTAATTTCGTGTAACAACGGGGGAAATAACTCGCAACAACTACCATTTGGCCGTGGCGGCGGTAATGGCCCCGGAAACTTTGATCCGCAAGCTATGGTAGATCGCCAGATTGCAGACATGGATGAAAGACTGGATTTAAGCGACGATCAGGAAGATAAGATCCGCGAAATTATGGAAGAGAACTTTGAGAATATGGCTGCTATGCGCGAAGAAATGCAAAACAGCGGTGGCGGTTTTGAAGGAATGCGCGAGCAAATGCAAAAAGTACGCGAAGAGCAAGACAATAAAATGAAGGAAGTTCTTTCGGAAGGCCAGTGGGAAGAATACCAGGTAATGCAGGAAGAAAGAAGACAAATGCGCGGCCAGGGAAGACCGCCACAGAATTAATGATGCAGGTCATCTCGTTTTCTCCGCATTCAATATATAAACGAATAAGAAGGGTAAAATAAAATAGGATCGTAGGGTACAGTTAAAGACAAAAAAGGAGTCATCTGATTTTCAAATGACTCCTTCTCTATTATTGATTGTAGAATTATATTCCTAACATCAGCTCTCCGGCGTCTTTTCCACCGGTGAATAACAGCTCCGGATTTTCGAGCAATTCTTTCAGTTTAACAAGGAAACCTACCGAATCTTTACCATCGATAATGCGGTGATCATACGACAAGGCCACATACATCATTGGGCGAATTACTACCTGACCGTTAACAGCCACCGGACGTTCAACAATATTGTGCATTCCCAAAATACCCGACTGCGGAGGATTAAGGATTGGCGTTGACAACAGGGAGCCAAATACGCCACCATTGGTAATGGTAAATGTTCCGCCCTGCAATTCTTCCACCGAAATCTTTTTGTTACGCGCTTTTGCTGCCAGTTCTTTAATTTCCAGCTCAATTGCCGGAATTGTTTTACTTTCGGCATTGCGCACAATTGGCACCATCAAACCTTTTGGTGTTGATACCGCAATTCCAACGTCAACAAACTGAGGCATTACAATTTCATCGCCATCGATTTGTGCATTCACCATCGGATGAAAATCCATCGCGGTTGCAACAGCCTTGGTAAAAAACGACATAAATCCAACTTTAAATCCGTGTGTATCCACAAATTTTTGCTGATACTTTTTACGCATATCCATCACATAACTCATGTCGATCTCGTTGAAAGTGGTTAGCATAGCCGTTTCGTTTTTCACAGAAACGAGGCGTGCACTTAACTTTCTGCGCAGGCTCGACATACGCTGACGTTCTTCGTCGCGTGTAGCCTCCTTTTGCGGAATGGCGGCAGCAGCTGCCTGCGGTGCATTTACCACAGCTTCCACTTCTTTTTTGCCTAATCGTTTCAGGCCATTTATTACATCGTCAACCGAAAGTCCATGATCTTTCATCATTTCCTTCGCCACCGACGTAACTTTTACTTTATCGTGTTCTGATGATTCTTCCACTGCCGGTTTTTCTTCAGCAGCTTTGGCTTTTGGCGCTTCCGCCTCAGGAGCTTTTTCTGCCTCCTTAGGTTTTTCTGCAGCAGCCGGTGCTTCCACGCTTGTATCAATGGTACAAACAACAGCTCCAACTTCTACGGCTTCACCTTCTTCTGCTTTAATCTCTATTTTACCGCCTTCGCTGGCAACAATGGTCAGTGTGGCTTTGTCCGATTCAACTTCGGCTATTTCCTGATCTTTGGCAACAACGGCTCCGTCTTCAACAAGCCAACTGCCAATTTCAACTTCGGTTATGGATTCTCCCGGACTGGGAACTTTGATTTCAATAATCATATTTTGGTTTTTTATGACGCTACAACTTCTTTTTGTTTAAAAATAGATTCCAGAATCTGGTCGAGGCCTTTTTTGTGTTTTTCCATCAGTCCAACAGCAGGGCTGGCACTTTCCGGACGGGCAACAACTTTAAATCCAAGGCAATCTAACTTGCGATTGATAAACGGCCAGGCCCCCATGTTTTCAGGTTCATCCTGCGCCCAAATCAACTCTGTCGATTTTGAATATTTACTCAATACTTCATTGATCTGCTTATTCGGAATCGGGTAAATTTGCTCCAAACGCACGATTGCCGTATTCGATATTCCGTGCTCGGTTTTGTATTTTGCCAGGTCGTAATACAAACGACCGGAAACAAAAACAACCTTTTCTACCAAATCGGGGTCTGCAACCGGATCGTCGATAATTTCATTAAAATGACCTTCTGCCAGGTCTTCAATGGTTGAATGCACCATTGGGTGACGCAACAAACTCTTAGGCGTAAAAACCACCAGCGGCAAACGCATTTTCATTTTCACCTGGCGGCGCAATAAGTGGAACATATTGGCCGGCGTAGTTGGCATTACCACCTGAATGTTGTTATTTGCCGAAAGCTCAAGGAAACGTTCCAGTCTTGCCGACGAGTGTTCCGGTCCCTGCCCCTCAAAACCATGTGGTAGCAACAGGGTCAGGTTATTCATCAATCCCCATTTTTCGAAGGCCGAAGTAATGTACTGATCGACGATTACCTGTGCCACATTATGGAAATCGCCAAACTGAGCCTCCCAAATGGTTAGTCCGTTTGGTTCCGACAATGCATAACCATATTCAAATCCCATTACGGCATATTCCGACAGCGGCGAGTTATACACTTTAAAACGTGCCTGATCTTCCGACACATGTTTCAGCGGGAAATATTTATCTTCCGATCCTTCGATTACAAAAGCTGCATGACGGTGAGCAAAAGTTCCGCGCTCAGTATCCTGGCCGCTTAAACGCACCGGATGACCTTCGGCAACCAATGTTCCGTAGGCCAGCAACTCTCCCATCGCCCAATCCAAACGGTTATCGTGAATCATCATTTTCCTGTCGGAAATAATTCGATTTACCTTTTTAAAGAATGGAAGATCGGTAGGCAGCGTATATATCTTTTCAGCTACATTTCTGATTGTATCTTCTCCAACACCTGTTTCAACTGGCTCGTTAAAGTTGGCTTTCGAAGGCATTTCGTATTGTTCGTACTCCTTCACAAGGAATTTCCGGATCTGTAGCTTTTCAATTTTCTCCGACTCCTTGTATTTACCTTCCAAAAACTGGTCGAACTCGCGAACTTTTTCCCGCGATTCTTCGTGGGTCATAATTCCCAGTTCATTCAATCGGTCGGCATAAATATCGCGCGGATTTTTATGTTTTGAAATGGCTTTGTACAACATCGGCTGTGTAAAACGCGGCTCATCACCTTCGTTGTGTCCGTATTTTCGGTAACACAGAATATCGATAAACACATCAGAATTAAATTTCTGACGGAATTCCATAGCCAGTTTAATTGTCCATACCAAAGCCTCAACATCGTCGCCATTTACATGGAATACGGGTGAACGCGTTACTTTGGCCACGTCGGTACAATAAGTACTCGATCGTGCCTCGAGATATGGCGTTGTAAATCCAACCTGGTTGTTGATTACCAAATGAATCGTTCCACCGGTTTTATACCCCGGCAACTGCGCCATTTGAACGGTTTCGTATACCACTCCCTGCGTTGCAATTGCCGCATCGCCATGAATAATAATGGCCGCTGCCTTGTCGTAATCACGTTGGTATTCGTATTCAATCTGCGAACGAACCATTCCCTCAACAATCGGAGCAACCGTCTCCAGATGCGATGGGTTTGGAACCAGTTTCAATTTTACCTTTTTACCAAGGTCGGTTACCACTTCGTTTTCGTAACCGAGGTGATATTTTACGTCACCCTGTGCAATATCGTCTTCGTATTCGGTTCCGTAAAACTCCTTAAAAATATTTTGATAAGGCTTTTCCAGGATGTTTGCCAAAATGTTTAAACGCCCGCGGTGCGCCATTCCCATAATAAATTCTTCCATGCCCAATTCGGCACCACGTTCAATAACAGCATCGAGAGCCGGAATTATTGCTTCCGCTCCTTCCAACGAAAATCGCTTTTGCCCAACGAACTTTTTGTGGATAAAATTTTCGAATCCAACCGCCAGCTTCAAATGGTAGAAAAAGTGCTTCCGCTTTTCTTCAGTGTACTCTTCCGAGTTTTGAGTACTTTCCATTCGCTCGCGCAACCATTGCACAACCTCCGGATGCCGCATGTAAACATATTCAACACCAATCGACCGGCAATAAGTGGCCTCAAGATGTGCTATAATATCTTTTAGTTTTGCTGCACCGATTCCAATTTCGTTACCGGCCTGAAATGTTTTCTCCAGGTCAGCTTTTTCCAAGCCGAAATTCTCAATATCAAGCGTTGGAGAGTACGTACGACGTGCACGAACGGGATTGGTTTTGGTGAACAGGTGTCCACGCTGACGATAGCCATGAATGAGATTTAGAATGGCAAATTCTTTATCGATATTGTCGAGTTTAATCCCCGACGGTTTCTCAGGGTATTGCTTTCGGGCCAGTTCAAAACCCGAAAAAAACTGTTGCCAGCTCTTATCCACCGATTCCGGATCTTCAAGATAAGACTGGTATAGGTTCTCAATCGCCTCGAGTTCCTGGTTTCCCACAGACGAAAATTTATCCATAGTTGATTTTTAATTAACTTTTATATGATATTCAAGAAACAATGCAGTTTTTTTATTGTTTACCTGCTTTCATAGTTTTTTCCTATCAAAATTAAGCTTTCCTGATGATTTTTAAGCACGCACAGCCATTTTGGTTTTGAGAAATAATGTGAATGGCTATTTTTGCTGAAAATTTACGACAATGATTCAAAGAATTCAGACCTTGTTTATACTGGCGGCCGGCATGTTGATCGGTTCGTTATACCTACAGAAATTTGCAGACATCATCGTTAACGATCAGCTGCATATTTTCAATGCTTTTGGAATTTTTAAAGACGAAGAGTTGCTTTTTAGCGGTTTGCCGCTAATGATCCTGATTGGCATTATCGCGGTGCTTCATTTGGTGGCATTGTTTTTATACAAAAAACGGATACTCCAGATTCGTATTCTTGCATTTACAATGATACTGATGCTGGGGCTTTTCGGACTGTTCTTTTATTTCACCTACGCCAGTTTCGAGGAAGTGAAAGTGGCCTTTAAAGTTGCTGTTGCCCTGCCAATTGCATCTGTAATTCTGGATTGGCTGGCTATTCGCGCCATTGGTAAAGACGAAGCTTTGGTAAGAAGTCTGGATCGAATAAGATAGAAAAGAATGATGAATATCGATTAACGAATTTTGATTAGCGAAGTATCGAAGCAAAATCAAAATTCGTATTTAGAGACTTCTAAAATCATAATTCGTTAATCATCATTCGAAATTCAAATCCTTAAAGTTCGAAATATGCAAGCAATGCTATTCGCCGCCGGTTTGGGCACTCGTTTAAAAGACGAAACGGCCGATAAACCAAAAGCTTTGGTTGAAGTTGGCGGGAAACCGTTGTTGCAGCGCGCCATCGAGAAACTGAGTGCCGAAGGAGCAACGAGAATTGTTGTTAACGTTCATCACTTTGCTCCTCAGGTAATTGATTTTATTAAAAGTAAAAACTGGGGTGTTCCGGTTCTAATCTCAGACGAAAGCGACAAACTTTTGGAAACAGGTGGCGGATTAAAATTTGCCAAACACCTTTTTTCTCCCGACGAACCGATACTTATTTATAATGTAGATATTCTGAGCAGCATTAACCTGCAGGACGTTTTTGCGGAGCATACCAAATCAGAAGCGATTGCAACTTTAGTTGTTCGGCAACGTGAAACTCAGCGATATTTCAAGTTCGATTCAGAGCATAACCTTGTGGGCTGGATCAATAAAAAAACAGGCGAAACAAAAATTTCGCGGCCTGAAAATTTCCAGGAAGCGAAGGAAATGGCTTTTAGCGGAATACACATTGTAGAGCCGGAGATCTTTGATTTTATGCCCGAAGAAGATCGTTTTTCAATCATTCAGGGTTACCTCGAACTGGCAAAAACTAAAAGCATAAAAGGCTACTTCGACACTTCTGAAATGTGGATGGATGTTGGGAAACCTGCTCAGCTAGAGGAAGCAAGGGAGTTATTCAAATAGGTGTCATTTCGATCCGTCAACTGACGGAGAGAAATCTTTAACCAACTGCAGAAAAGATACAGATTTCTCAGTCGTGCCTCCTTCGAAATGACAAAGACTACTTCAGTAACTTATAATTCCGGTACTCAAATAAACGCACCCCAAATAACTTTTCGATGCGATATAATAAGCGGTACTTAAATTTCATTTGAATTTTATCGGTATCCACCTTAACCTCCCAGTTTAATCGTTTGATTCTGTCTTGCATAACTTTGGGCTGTGTTCCTTCAAAACGGGTAAGCGCATCGTATTCTGCACCATAGTTAAATTCCTGTTCCGATGCTTTTTTTTGTGCTTCTTCCTCAGATATTCCGTGGTAAAATGCTTTTACCGAATCAACCTTTTCCTGCATAAATTTTGGATGGCGCACCCAACCATAATGATAAATTTCAGCATCAACCGGAACCACTTTTAACTTCTCATCGTTTTTCCGAAATCCCTGCGCATCTTTATACGAACGAATGGATTTATCATTCCGGATTACCCGAATCTCGTTACGGTACCAGTGTCGGCAATCGCCCACATAATCGTAAGTCCCGTAAAAATGCCGGTAGCGGAACAACAGGCCTTCAACTTCCTTTCGTTCGAGGTTGTTTTCCATGGCATTTTTAATTACCGGCAAATATTTTTCATGCACCACCTCATCGCCCTGAATGTAAAAACACCAGTCGTATTCATCAGGAATAGCATCCAAAGCTTTATTGGTTTCGTCGGCATAAACAAAGCCACCTTCACGCAGCTTGTCATCCCAAACCGTGTCAACAACACTGATCTTTTCCGGATCGATGTCTTCAATAATTTTTCGGGTGTTGTCTTCCGATTTTCCAACGGCAACCACAAAATGATCGCAAATGGGCAAAACAGAAGTTATTGCTTCAATAATCGGGAAATCAAACTTTTCGGCATTTCGGATAAATGTAAAACCACAAACTTTCACTGGATAGAATTTTCTGATTGAATAAGAGAGATTTTAAGTCAATAACGACCGAACCGAAAACGCAAAAGCATCGTTTTCATTACTCGGGATGATCGGATATTTATCTTTTATTTCGTGTGGCGAGTTGTCGGTTAAAAACGAGTGCATGGTAAATTCCAGCAAATCAAAATCGTTGTAATCGTTCCCCAGCCCCATAGTTTCGTCTTTCGAAATTCCCAATCGCTTGCATATTTCATTCACACCATTTCCTTTCGATACCGAATGATGAAACACCTCAATCCATATAAACCCCGGCGTAATTGGCGACGATGCACGAATAACCCGGATCTCGGGACACAAGGCTTCAATCTCCTTTTTCAGACGATTAAACCGCTCTTCGTCCTGCTTAATAATGATCAGGAACTGGCACAATTCACCTTTTGGCAAATCGTCGGTTTTTAAAGCTTCGGCATGCGCTACATTAAATTTAAAGTAACGTTCAAACTCCTCGCAATCGTCCTTCCCGCGGTAATAATAATGTTTGTGATTATCAGGAACCGGGTAAAAAGCATGAAAATTTACATCTTGCTTAACGAAATGAGTAAGCAGTTTTTTTGCCGATGACACTTTTATATTCTGGTTGGCAATTAGTTCCTTTTTTTGCCAGTTGTAGACTCCGGCACCCGACGAAAACACCACATAATCGAAAGGCAGTTCGGGCTGCAACACATCTTTTACTTTCTGCAAATTCCGGCCCGTTGCCGCAACCCGAACGATCTGTTTCTCGCCCAGTTTGTGCAAAGCCTCAATATTTGCAGCACTAACGGTACGGTCGTTTTTCAGAAAAGTACCATCCAAATCAGTTGCAACCAGTTTTATATTCTTCATCTCCTTCAATTATCTCGATAAAATTAGACAAAAATCAATTATCTGAATATTCACGGCTTTAAATTTCCGTTAACCCTGTTCACCCCTTTTCCGCTTGTGTTCATCGAAATAATTTTAAGTGCGGAACTACTATGGCTACATTTGAGTATTGTTTTATATTTGTGGCTTATTCTAAAAACAGATAATCAGCAAAATAATGAGAATTGCACTAATTGGCTACGGGAGAATGGGAAAGGAAATTGAGAAAATCGCGGTGTCACGCGGTCACGAAATTGGCCTCACCATCGATCTCGATAATCAAAACGACCTTACAGTAGAGAATCTCAAAAAATGCGATGTTGCCATTGAATTTACTATTCCTGCATCGGCAGTAAATAATTATAAATTGTGTTTCGAGGCGGGCATTCCCGTTGTTAGCGGAACAACCGGCTGGCTCGATAAAAAAGACGAAGTGTATAGCAAATGTGCCGAAACTGATGGTACATTTTTTTATGGAAGTAACTTTTCGGTGGGTGTAAACCTGTTTTTCGAGCTGAATAAAAAACTGGCGGAATTAATGGCGCCGCGTTCAGAATATGGTGTTGAAATGACAGAAGTTCACCACACAAAAAAACTGGATGCACCAAGCGGAACTGCAATCAGCTTGGCCGAAGATATCATTGAAAACCTGCCGGCAAAAGATGGTTGGGTGAATGATAAAACTCCTGCTGATAACGAAATGAATATAAAATCGGAGCGCGTTGGACAAGTACCCGGTATCCACACCGTAAAATACGAATCAGAAATCGACTTTATCGAGATCACGCACAGTGCAAAAAGTCGTACAGGTTTTGCATCGGGCGCCGTGTTGGCAGCCGAATATTGCCTTGATAACAAAGGCATTCTGACAATGAAAGACTTACTAAAATTATAAAATAAGAATTAATGATACGTTCGATCCTAACAAATAAGTGGTTTAAATTCATCACTGTAGGAATACTTTACTCGCTTTGGGTAATCTGGCTGGGAAGCTACCTTTGGTTTCTGGGACTGGCCATAATTTTCGACATCTACATTACCGAAAAAGTACATTGGGCATTTTGGAAAAAGAAAAACCCGCCTAACGGGAAACAAACCAAAGTTGTTGAATGGGTCGACGCTATTATTTTCGCGGTAATTGCGGCTACTTTTATTCGTATGTTTTTTATCGAAGCATACACCATTCCAACTTCGTCGATGGAAAAATCGATGTTGGTGGGCGATTACCTGTTTGTAAGTAAAACGGCTTACGGGCCTAAAACGCCAAACACACCGCTGTCGTTTCCGTTTGTGCACAATACCATGCCTATTGTTGGCGGAAAATCATACTCTGAAGCCATTCAGCGACCATACAAACGGCTGGCAGGTTTTACCGATGTAAAGAATAACGACGTTGTTGTTTTCCATTTTCCGGAAGGCGACACTGTAGCTTTGGGTGCACCTACGCAGAGTTACTACCAGTTGATTAGATCGTACGGACGAAACCGGGTTTGGAGCGATAAAAGACATTTTGGCGATATTATTTCGCGGCCGGTTGACAAACGCGAAAACTACATTAAACGATGTGTAGGAATTCCGGGCGACAAAATCGAAATTAAAATGGGTCAGTTGTACGTTAACGACGAAGAGCAGAAAAAATTCGACGGCGTTCAGTACAATTACCTGGTTGAAACCAACGGAACAGCCATTAACCCGAAAGCACTCGACCGACTGCACATTTCGGAAGCTGACCGTAATACTTTCTCGAGCAAACAATATTTATTGCCACTAACCGAAAAAGCAGCTGAACAAATTAAAGAATTTGCCAATGTTACTTCGGTTGAAAAAATGTTGGAAGAACCCGGAGACTGGGAACGTGCTATTTTCCCAACCGACGAGCGTTACCCCTGGAATGTTGACAATTTTGGTCCGCTAACAATTCCATCGAAAGGAGAAACCATCGATCTTACCGTTGATAATTTACCAATTTACGAACGGATAATCGACATTTACGAAGCGAACGATTTGGAAGTAAACGGCGATCAGATAAAAATTAACGGAGAAGTAGCCACAAGCTACACGTTTAAAATGGACTATTACTGGATGATGGGTGACAACCGCCACAACTCGGCCGACTCGCGCTACTGGGGTTTTGTGCCTGAAGATCACGTGGTTGGAAAAGCTAAATTTATCTGGCTTTCGCTGGATAAAGACAAGGGTTTCCCGGCCAACATCCGATTTAACCGTCTGTTTACCAAAGTGCATTAACAATTAATACAAATTATATTCGTTTAAAGGATAGCAGGCAACTGTTATCCTTTTTTTATACTTTCGGAATTGATACTTGAAAACCATCAATTATGCAGTTAATCGTTGTAATTCTCCTGATTCTGGCCGTTTTGCTGGTAATTTTCACCCTGCAAAATGCCATGGACATCACCCTCAATATATTTTTCTGGGAAATAAAAGATGCTCCGCTGGTGCTGGTTTTATTAAGCTGTATTTTTCTGGGATATTTAATCTCGGCATTTTATTTTTATCCGCGCCTTTGGAAGGTTAAACGCGAATACAAACAAATGCTGAAATTCAACTCAGAACTGCAGGAATTGCATCAGATGGACAATCCACAAAAGCCGGAAGAAGAAAGCGATCCGGAAGGAATTGAGCTGGACGATGACGACGATTCTGACGATACTTTTTTTAAAGATTAAACATGGATAACAACGCACTTTTACTGAGCACTGCCTATTTTGCTCCGGTACACTTTTATACACGCTATTTACACCACTCGGAAGTTTACATCGAGCAATTCGAGAACTTCACCAAACAAACCTACCGCAACCGTTGCCAGATATTGGGAGGAAACGGGCCAATTTCGTTGGTTATTCCTGTGGTAAAAGGTCGCGGGCCAAAAGTGCTGATCAAGGATCTGCAAATATCCTACGACGAAAACTGGCAACACACCCACTGGCAAACCATTGTTTCTGCCTACAACTCGTCGCCGTATTTCGAGTATTACCAGGATGAATTGTATCCGTTTTTCGAGAGCAAAACCAAATACCTGCTCGACTATAACCAGCAAATACACGAGCAACTCTGCGATTTTTTCGAGATTGAAAATAAAATCCGCTTAACCGATGACTTTGAGCAAGTACCTGAAAACACCTTCAATTTGCGCGATGGAATCTCACCAAAACTGAAACACAATCCCGATACTGCATTTCAACCACAAACCTACACACAGGTGTTCTCGGAAAAATATGGATTCCAGCCAAATTTAAGCATCCTCGATCTGCTTTTTAACGAAGGGCCAAATGCTTACACCATTCTGTTACAAAGTATGCAGAAGAAATAATTATACCAATTATGAAAATGATTAAGCTATTTTGAATTATTTTCAAATTGGTTAAATGCCGATATATAAAAACAAAGTCATTGGGAGTGCGCGAACCAATGGCTTAATGTTTTTAATAATCGGTAGTGAAAGAAACAATCGCCCGCTTTTGCTGTTTTGGATTTTATGGGTAGAAAAAACAGTCAGATAAAAATCGGGATTTTCTTAATGATCTTTTCAGGGGTATTCTTTGCCGCCACATTGATCATTCCGTTTTTTGATTTGCCTACCAAAACCAAAGTGGCTGCATCAACAACCAGTTTTATACTGATGGAAGTTGTTTTTTGGGCCGGTGGTCTGTTGGTTGGGAAAGAACTGTTCACCAAATACAAAAAGCAATTAAACCCGGTAAACTGGTTTAAAAAGAAGGAACAAAACGGATAAAATTCTGAAATTTCCGCAGTGTAAAACCTCTTGAACTTTTCGTCTTCGGAGCACTCGAACATCTTGCATTTCATGCTGATTTTTTGTAACTTATGTCTTACACCAAAAATCTTTAGCCATGAATATAAATGATTACATTTCGTTCGCCACAGCAAACCCGGTTTGCTCGTTGGCAACCTGCGAGGGCGACCAGCCACGGGTACGAACAGTTCTTATGTATTTTGCCGATAAAACAGGTTTTTATTTCGGTACACTCTCTCCAAAAGACATGTCGAAACAACTTCACCACAACCCAAAAGTTGAGATTTGTTTTTACAACAATCCAAAAGATTTGGCGCAGGCCAAACAAATGCGTTTAACAGGTACGGTTGAATTTGTATATGATCCGAAAATGATACATAAATTACACGAAGAACGCCTCTACCTGGACGATATCTCAGGTTATGATCTGGAGCCTATTAGCGAAATTTTTAAGGTTACTGCCGGCGATGTGCATTTTTGGACATTGAGCGATGTTATGAATGAAGAAAACGTGGAACACACAGTTTTCTGATTCTTATTCGCCCTGTTTATTCCCCATTTTGTGATAAAACCGGTTACCATATTCATGGATAAAGGTGTAAGCGTTGATGATAAATTCCAGGATAAATATCACGAAAATAAAAGCAGGTACAATTATACAACCTGATAACGAAGTGGAATATGTATCAAATTAAAGCTTGAATTATGGAAAACAATTTTAAAAGAAAACTGGGACATTCGGGTATTGAAGTAAGTGCCATGGGACTGGGCTGCTGGGCCATTGGAGGACCAACAAATCTTCAATCTTTGCCGCTTGGCTGGGGAAAAGTAGACGATGCGGAATCGATACGAGCCTTGAAAAAAGGAATTGAAATGGGCATCAATTTTATCGACACAGCCGATGTTTATGGTGCGGGCCATTCCGAGAAATTAATTTCGCAGGTCATTAAAGGCCGTCGCGATAAATTAGTGATTGCCACGAAATTTGGCATGGGTTATAATCCCAAAACGCGAGAAGCAGTAATGGGCACAAAAGTAACATCTGAATACACCCGAAAAGCGTTGGAAAGCAGTCTTGCGCGCCTGAAAACCGATTACATCGATTTATACCAGCTGCACATTGCCAATCTAAACCTCGAAGCTGCAGGACTTGTTCGCGACACGCTGGAAGACCTGGTACAAGAAGGAAAAATAAGAGGTTACGGTTGGAGCACCGACGATGAAGAACGTGCCGCTTTTTTCGCCGATGGAGATAACTGCATAGCCGTTCAGCACGAACTGAATGTATTTGTGGGCAACAAAAAAATCCTAAAACTCTGCAAAGACCGAAAGCTGGCCAGCATTAACCGCGGGCCACTGGCAATGGGCGTTCTTACCGGAAAATACAACGACCAATCCATCGTGGCCGATGATGACTGTCGCTCAATAATACATCTTTTGGGGGATGAATATTATATGTTCTTCGAAGAAGGAAAACCAAAGGCAACGCTTCTGAAAGAACTTGAAGCCATTGGCGATATTCTAAGAAGCGATGGCCGCACACTGGCACAGGGAGCCCTGTCGTGGATATGGGGTAAAAACAAACGAACCATTCCAATTCCGGGATTTAAAACAGTAGAACAGGTAGAAGAAAATGCCGGTGCTTTAGAGTTTGGGGCACTCACCGAAAGCCAAATGGGAGAAATAAAAGCAATTCTGAAAAAAGAGTTGGTTCATTGAATTCCAATTGATATATATATAAACACGTTCTAACAGTCAGAAAACGTTTATCAATAAGGTAAAAAAAAGGCTTCGAAAAAATCGAAGCCTTTTGTATCGTAGTTACAATATTTTAAAACCTAGCGTGAGTATAAACGATGTTGAATTTCCGTTAATCAAATCCGGATCATCGTAAATTTTGCTGGAGTGTTCCATGCGGGCATCAAGCGTAAAGAATAAAACATCAACACCCAAACCGTATTGCACCCCAAATAAATGCTTGTTAAAAAACTCATCGTGCAAATAAGGATCAAGCTCGTTGGGGTAATTGGCATCGGTTACAAAACTAAATACCGGTCCGGCCATAACCCGAAAATCGATCATAGAGCTTTTTACCAGTTTGTATCCTAAAAGAACAGGTACATCTACGTTTTTGTAATCGAAACCACCTGCTAAGCTAAGAGGTTCATACGACAGATCGCCACCTTTTTTACTAAAATAAACTTCGGGCTGAATATACAGCCGATTAAATCCAACGCGGCCAAATGCGCCCCAGTGTACTTTTGTAATAGCATCTGAACTCAGATCAAATTCCCCGTCAAGACTCATGTTTGAGTAATGCATACCGGCTTTCACCCCCAAGTCGAAAACTGGCTGGGCAAAACCAATTGATGCGATTAAAACAAAGAGAGAAGCAAAAAGTAGTCGTTTCATAACTATTGTGTTTTTGTTTAGTGTTTTGATTATAACGTTAAAATTCTGTTTCAAGTATACGGAGTTTTTATGAATATGCCCGAACCTTTTCGGCGGAAAATGAGGCACGAAAATTGCTAAATCAACTTACAAAACAAATTAACCATGAAAAAACGCCTACCATATCTGCTGATTTTAAGCATCCTTCTACTTTTTCAAAGCTGCTCGAGCCCCAAATACATTTATGATAAATCGAGTTACGAGCGACAAAAAGAATTGATTTCAACGCACGGAGGAAATGTTGTTGGTGAGATAATGGTGGGAATTGGAAGTGCTTTTGTTGGCGCGATGTTGGAATGCGAAGTAGAATATGTGCCCTCTGACCAACAATTTAAAAAGCTTAAGCTGATAAACCCAACAAACGACACGATTTACGTGAATATGTTGACTGATTTGGTTTGGGACAACCAAAATTACTGCGACTTCATGGATATTCGTATTCCTCCAAAATTGAACTGCAAAGTAATGGTTCCCATGCATGCCGCCTATAATCTGTATTTCAGCAATACACCGCAAAGCGATGATGATGAAATGATTGAAATTTTCACCACCGATGTAAAACGTTTCAGTCTTTACCCCGGAATGACACTGGAAGCCAACACCTCTTCCGAAGAAAAATAGTATCCGTGAAACACTCAAAACTCTTCCCCCATAACATTTTCAGGAAATCTCGTGTACAATTACAATTTGGGCAAGCTCTTACCCATTTGAGATTGTTAATAGCATGGTGATAAAACAAAAGTTTATTTTACTGTTTTTGATTGACTTAAGTTGTTATTTTCCTTAAATTGTAAATCATACAAGGAGGGGAAATGAAAATCTTAAAAAATAACGTAGGGACCGTTGTTGGCGTGGTTACTGTTCTAACATCGATAGTCCTGTTTTTTCCAATAGCATTTGATAATCAAAGACTTTACACGATTATTATCTACACATCGATAGCCATATTGCTTTTGCTATTGTTATTTCTGATTTGGGTGAATGTTTTTGCCACGAGTAAACACAAAAACCACTATCCCGATTAATTTCAGCACCTTATCCGAGGTACTTTTTAAACTCACGATAATCTTTAACTACCTTAAAATTCCGGGGCAATTTCGGAGTATGTTCTTTCACCTGCCAACCGGTTATAAACACCTTTTGGTGCTGATATAATTCTTTTAATTTCTCCAGGTAATTTTCCAGATCTTCTTTTTGAATCGGACTGATAAATGCGGTAAAAATAAAATCCAGCTCCACATGAGACCGAAGTTTTTCAAGATCGTCAAACGGCACAAACTGCCCCAAATAAATTACATTGTACCCCGCCGTTAAAGCCAGATACGAATAAAACAACAAACTCAGTTCGTGTAATTCCTCCTCAGGAAGATAAAGCAGAATGGTCTTTTGCTTCGTATTGGTAATTCCATGCGCATCAATAGCTGCAATAATCTTCTGGCGAATAAAACTGGTGATGTAATGTTCCTGCGCCGGGAAAATTGAACCAACCTGCCAGAAAGTGCCAATGCGCTCGAATAAGGCGAAGAAAATATTTTGCATGGCCTCTTCAAGACCGTATTTTTCAATAATCTCGTTAACCTGCGCTGTAAAACCAACATTATCAAAATTTACCATAAAAAGTAAAAGCTGATCGACATAACCTTCTTCAGACTTTTTTGTTTTTGCAACATCAAGCACGGTTTGTTTTATGTCGTCTTCTTGCCAGGCAGCAACTTTCGAAATTTTGTACCCATTGCGCACCAATAACGAAACATTCAACATTCGTTTCAAATCATCGTCGGTGTAATACCTAATATTTGTATCGGTTCGTTCAGGCTTCAGCAAATCATACCTTTTCTCCCAAATTCGTATGGTGTGCGCCTTAATACCCGATAAGGTCTCCAAATCTTTTATTGAATATCCTTCTGTTTTCATTTCTCTGGAAATTATGTTGTCATGCGTATATAAACTATCTTAACAACATCGGCAACAGGTTTTTTGTTTAAGCTTAAAACTACAAATAATAAACAAAATTATAATATATTGCTGCATAAATTAATTTTTAAAAGAATGTAGATTGAATGCTTCAGCATTTTAAATTTTATGTCATTTTTGTAAGAAATTGCACACTATGTTAAAACGAACTTTATTTCTCGCCCTGTTTTTCGTGGCAGGTTTACTCTCTGTTCATGCTCAGAAATACGCCATTGTTATTCACGGAGGAGCCGGCGTTATGTCGAAAGACAAAATGAATGAAGAGGCCCGCGCCGAGTACAAAGCCAAGTTGAACGAAGCGCTTGAGTTAGGCGAACAAATGCTAAAAGATGGCGCTGCAGCTACCGATGTTGTGGTGAAAGTTATTAACGTGATGGAAAACTCGCCGCTTTTTAATGCCGGCAAAGGAGCCGTATTTACACACGACGGAGTAAACGAGCTGGATGCCTCCATAATGGAAGGCAAAAGACTAAATGCCGGAGCTGTTGCCGGTGTGCAGGATATTAAAAACCCGATAAATGCGGCACGCGAAGTGATGGTAAACTCGGAACATGTAATGCTGAGCGGCAAAGGGGCATCGGAGTTTGCCAAACAACAGGGACTTGAAATCGTTCCCAATAAATATTTTTATACCGAGCGCCGTTACCAGTCGCTGCAAAGTTTATTGAAACACGAACGCGAGCGTACTCAAAAAGACAATACCGGAACGGTTGGATGTGCTGTTCTCGATACGTACGGAAATTTGTGCGCGGGAACATCAACCGGCGGAATGACCAACAAAAAATTTGGCCGAATTGGCGACTCTCCAATTATTGGAGCGGGCACTTACGCCAACAATAAAACATGCGCTGTTTCGTGCACCGGTCATGGCGAATATTACATTCGGCTGGGTTTTGCACGCGATATTTCGGCTATGATGGAATACCAAAACCTGAGTGTTACTGAAGCCTGTAAAAAAGAAATCGACAAACTGAGCGAACTTGAAGGCACCGGCGGCGTTATTGGTGTTGATGCTGATGGTAATATTGCCATGGAATTTAACACCAGCGGAATGTTTCGCGGTTACATAAAATCAAGCGGCGAAAAAGAAATTGCTATTTTTAAAAACGAATAAAAACTGTTGTCCCAACAAAATAGACACAACGAAAAACCGGCATGAAGTTTCTTTATCCAACATTTTTGTTTGCACTACTGGCAGTTGCCATTCCAATTTTGATACACTTGTTTAGCTTCAAGCGCTACAAAACCGTGTATTTTAGCAACGTCAGTTTTTTAAAGGACATCAAAAAAGAATCGAAAAAAAAATCGAGACTAAAACAATTACTCCTTCTTGCCGCACGAATTCTTACCCTAATTTTCCTGGTTTTTGCGTTTGCCCAACCGTTTATTCCTACCAACAACGATGCCCAGAAACAAAGCAAACAGTTGGTAGCCGTTTACATCGACAATTCATTTTCGATGAATGCGCTCTCGGAACAGGGACAGCTACTGGAAGTGGCGCGCAACAAAGCCCTCGAAATTTGTATGGCCTACCCTCCCGGAACAAAATTCAGGTTATTTACCAACGATTTAAATCCGAAACACCAGCATATTTTTAATAAGGAACAGTTTATTCAGCAGGTTTCAGGAATTCAGGCCAGCCCGACCGTGGTGCCGCTCTCGATTATTTACAACCGCTTTGCCAGCGAAATGGACGAAAACGAAGCTGATAAAAACCTGTACTTTATTTCCGATTTTCAGCGCAGTATTACCGACATCGATAATTTCTCGGACAACGGAATTTTCAGCTATTACCTGCCGTTGGTTCCTAACGAAGTTGCCAATCTTTATATCGATTCGTGCTGGGTGGAATATCCGGCTCACCGTTTGGGACAGGAAGAAAATATGTTCGTGCGGATTAAAAACAGCTCAAACCAGAATTACCAAAATTTGCCTTTGAAGCTGTTTCTGAACGATTCGATAAAATCGATTACCAATTTCTCCGTTGTGGCGCAAAACGAAATTATTGCCAACCTGAAATACAACAATACAAGCAGTGGATCGCAATTGGGAAAAATTGAGATTACCGATTATCCGTTTACGCACGATAACAATTGGTACATCAGCTATTTTGTTGAGCCGAAATTAAAAGCACTGGCACTTTTCACCGATGCTGCCGATTCGCAGGAAGGCCTGAATTATTTACGCGCCTTATTCAATAATGACGATTACGTGGTGCTCGACGAAATGAACCGGCAAAACCTGCAAGCCAACCGATTGAGCGACTACAACACCATATTTTTGCTGAACATTGATAATTTCTCAAGCGGCCTGTTAAACGAGCTGGAATCTGTTGTAAGCGGCGGAACTTCAGTAGTTTTGTTTCCGAAATGGATAAATGACATGAGTGCCGCTAACCGATTGCTGGGAACTTTTGGAGCCAATCGGATGGCTCGTATCGATTCCACAAAACAAGATATTTCTGCAATTGATTACGAGAATAAGTTTTATGCCGATGTTTTTAAAAAGCGGGAAGAAAATCCGGTTTTGCCACAAGTTAATGGTCACTTCCGTTTTGCTCAAACCATGCAAACCGATGAACACACACTGCTGGCATTTCAAAATGGAGACAAAGCACTTTCGCAGCTTAATTACCAGGACGGCAAAGTGTGGGTATTTGCATTTCCGTTATCGCAAAAAAACGAGTCGTTTGCCCGCGATGTGTTGTTTGTACCAACGCTTTATAATATTGTTCTGAATAGTTTACCCAAGCAGGAAATGTCATTCATTGTTGGTAAAAACAGCTATATCAACCTTCCCAGAAACCTTACTGTTGATCTAAACTCGTCCATCGAAATCGAGCATGCCGGAACAGGCGATAAATTTATTCCTGTAAAAAATATAAACGGCAGAAATATACGCCTCGAGTTTGGCGAGCAAATAACTACCGACGGTCATTACCTGATTGAAAACGACGATAACACCATTGCATCAATGGCGTTTAATTACAATCGTTTAGAATCGGATTTGCGTTATTTCCAAACCAACGAAATCAACACCCGACTGCAAACCAATCAGCTAAGCAATGCAACGGTTATTGAAGAAGTTGACCGAAATTTTTCAGAAATATTCGACGACATTCAGAATGGTCGTCAACTATGGAAATGGTGTTTATTGCTGGCATTGTTCTTTATTCTTTGCGAGGTGCTCATCGCACGTTTCTGGAAATAGGAGAAACACTCATATCAGCCCAAATAGCTGATTTTTCTCACTGCTTTTTAACACCACCACTCCCGTTGCTTTTTCGGCGCAAAAATCGTATTTCTGCATTAAAATTAAACGACACACTATGACTAAATTAAGTTCTGCAGACTACATGGCCAAAGAGGATAAATTTGGCGCCCACAATTACCATCCGCTGCCGGTTGTGCTCTCGAAAGGCGAAGGCGTATTTGTATGGGATGTTGAGGGTAAAAGGTATTTCGATTTTCTTGCGGCGTATTCGGCTGTAAACCAGGGCCACTGTCACCCAAAAATTATTGATGCACTTACCGAACAAGCAAAAACGCTGGCATTAACATCGAGAGCATTTTATAACGACGTGCTGGGAGAATGGGAAGAGTATATGACCAAATTGTTTGGTTACGATAAAATGTTGCCGATGAACTCGGGTGCCGAAGCCGATGAAACAGCGTTAAAACTAATTCGCAAGTGGGCTTATAAAGTTAAAGGAATACCAAGCAACGAAGCCAAAATTGTGGTTTGCGACGGTAATTTCCACGGGCGCACCATCACCATCATTTCCATGTCGAGCGATCCGGATGCCTACAGTCACTACGGACCTTACACCCCGGGTTTTGTGAATATTCCGTACAACGATATTGATCGACTTGAAAAAGAGTTGCAGGATCCAAATGTGGCAGGGTTCCTTGTTGAGCCTATTCAAGCAGAAGCAGGCGTTTACGTTCCGGAAGACGGCTACCTGAAAAAAGCCAGTGAGTTGTGTAAAAAATATAATGTGTTGTTTGTGGCCGACGAAATCCAAACCGGGATTGCACGCACGGGAAAAATGCTGGCTTGCGATCATGAAGATGTTCGCCCCGATATTTTGGTGTTGGGGAAAGCTGTTTCGGGCGGAATTTACCCGGTATCGTGTGTACTGGCCGACGACGAAATTATGCTGACCATAAAACCCGGTGAGCATGGCAGCACTTACGGTGGAAACCCGATTGCAGGAAAAGTTGCCATGGCTGCGCTTGATGTAATTCAGGAAGAAGGACTGATAGAAAATGCAGAGCGACTGGGCAAAATATTCCGCGAAGAAATGCGTGCAATCGATTCTCCGTTGATTGAGATAGTACGCGGCAAAGGACTGTTAAATGCAGTCGCTATAAAACCAACCAACGGAAAAACAGCCTGGGATGTTTGTTTGGCGTTAAAAGAAAACGGACTGATTGCAAAGCCAACACACGAACATATCATTCGCTTTACACCTCCTTTGGTAATTACCGAAGAGCAATTAATGGAAGCGATTGAAATCATTAAAACTACTTTGAAAAAATTTGAAGTTTGATCCATAAAATAGTGATACTCTCACTCGGAGTGAGGGTATCACTATAACTATACTTTACAAACGAATCGCAAATTTCTTCAAACGCTCGTCAATCATTTCATCCGGGATAATTGTTTTAAACGCATCGCCAACGGCATTAATGATACGCTCTTTCACAAAGTTCTTATGAATAACTATCGACACCTCACGAATAGCCGGTGGATCTTTTATTTCACGTACATTTTTGCGTTGCTCATCGCTTAACAAAGGCAAATGCAATTCGGGTATTAAAGTATAGCCACCATTTAAATCAACAATTCGTACCAGCGTATCAATACTTCCGGCTTCAAAAATATGATTGTACGGCAGTTTGGTGGTACAGAAATTAAAAACCTGGTCGCGCAAACAGTGGCCTTCTTCCAGCACCCACAATTTCTCTTGTGGCATATTTGTAGGATTCAGCGGAACATCTTTCAGCGGATGATCGGCAGCGAAGTAGGCATAAAAGCGTTCGTAAAACAGAGGGATCTCCAAAAAGTCGGGTTCATCAAGCGGAGTAGCCGCAATAAACATATCTATCCGATCTTTTTTAAGCGTATCAATAAGCGTTGCCGTATTCATCTCCGATATGGTAAGTTGCACGGTTGGACAACTTTCGCCAAACGATTTAATAAACCGAGGCACCAAATAATTGGCCAAAGTTGGAATAACACCAACATGTAACGATCCACTTAAAGAATCGGTTTCATTCCATACCAATTCACCGATTTTCCGAATCTCTTTTATCGACCGTTCAGCCTGTTCTATAATCTTTTTGCCAAGTGCAGTTGGCTCTATCGGATGTTTCGACCGATCAAAAATATCAACTTCCAGCTCGGCTTCCAGCTTTTGTATCATCGTACTTAATGTGGGTTGCGTAACCCCGCATTGTTTCGATGCAGTTACAAAATGCCTGTATTTATTCACCGCCAGAATGTATTCCAATTGTTGCAATGTCATAATATTGATTTTATCAATACAAATATACATTTTATCTGTTTGATTAATACAATCACTCGCATTATGTTTGCAACAGAAATTTAAGAGAAACACAAATAAGTTAAATATTTAAAGAAAAAAACTATGTCACAAATTGGAAAACAAGTAGTAGATTTTGAAGTACAAGCATTTGCAAACAACGATTTCAAAACAGTAAAAAAAGAAGATGTATTGGGTAAATGGTCGATCTTTTTCTTCTACCCTGCCGACTTCACCTTCGTGTGTCCTACCGAATTGGAAGACCTGGCAAACAAGTACGCAGAATTTAAAGCTACCGGTGCCGAGATTTACTCGGTGTCAACTGATACACACTTTGTTCACAAAGCATGGCACGACACTTCAGAAACGATCAAAAAAATCAACTACCCGATGTTGGCCGATCCAACAGGCGTTTTGGCCCGCGGATTTGATGTAATGATTGAAGAAGCAGGTTTGGCCGAGCGCGGAACTTTTATTGTAAATCCACAAGGCGAGATTGTTGCTTACGAAGTTGTTGCCGGAAACGTTGGTAGAAATGCAGATGAGCTGCTTCGCCGTTTGAAAGCACTGCAGTTTGTTGCTGAGCACCCATCGGAAGTTTGTCCTGCAAAATGGGAAGAAGGACAGAAAACATTAGAGCCAAGCATCGACCTTGTTGGTGTGATCTAATAAACGTCTCAAAAAAAGAAACTTAAAAAATCAGGAGCAGCATTTTAGCTGCTCCTTCAACTTACCAAAGTCATGTTACAACAAGCCATAAAAGATAAATTACAAGAAGTTTTCAGCCCGCTAAAAAACAATTACACCTTTCAGGTTGCAGTTGCAAATTCTCATCCTGACAAAGCCCAGCTAATTGGCTTGTTGGATGACGTTTCATCAACATCCAAAAAAATTGATGTTACTGTAGAAAAAGGAACAGGGCTGGAATTTACCATCTTAAAAAACGATTTACCCACTAACATTATTTTTCGTGCAATACCAAACGGACACGAATTTCCATCGTTGCTAACCGCAATTTTAAACCTCGATGGCATTGGCAAAAACCTGCCAGACGAAGCGGTTGCCAACCAGATTAAAGGATTGAAAGGCGAGATTGTATTAAAAAGTTACATTTCGCTAACCTGTACCAACTGCCCTGAAGTGGTTCAGGCACTGAATGTTTTAACGCTGATAAATCCCAATATTCGTCACGAAATTGTTGACGGACAAATAAACAAGGAAGAAGTTGAAGCGTTAGGAATACAAGCTGTTCCAACGGTTTATGTCAATGGAGAACAATTACACGTTGGACGATCATCAATTGGAGAACTGCTGTCAAAACTGGAAGATAAAGTAGGATCAGAACCTCTTACAAGCGCACCCGTTGAAAAAGAATATGATGTTGTTGTCGTTGGCGGCGGACCTGCCGGTGTATCTGCTGCGGTTTATTCAGCACGAAAAGGATTTTCAGTGGCGCTGGTTGCCGAAAAAGTTGGCGGACAGCTAAACGAAACCGTTTCAATCGAAAATATGATTTCGATACCACAAACTACCGGTACAAAACTTTCGGCCGATTTAATGAGCCACTTAAAAGATTACCCGATCGATGTTCTTGAAAACCGTCGCGTTGAAAACGTCAGCGTAAAAGACGGACTGAAAGAAGTACAAACATCGCTGAACGAAACATTTAAAACTCCTGCCCTAATAATTGCCACAGGTGCCAGCTGGAGACGTTTGGGCGTTCCCGGTGAAAATGAATATATCGGTTCAGGAGTAGCTTTCTGCACACACTGCGACGGACCATTCTATAAAGGCAAAAAAGTAGTTGTCGTGGGTGGAGGAAACTCCGGGTTGGAAGCTGCCATCGACCTCTCCTCAATTGCATCGGAAGTTACCGTGCTTGAGTTTATGGATGAGCTAAAAGGCGACCAGGTTTTGCAAGACAAACTAAAGACATTACCGAATGTAAAAATTCAAACCAGTGCGCAAACTATGGCCATCAACGGCGATGGTAACAAAGTTATCGCATTGGAATACAAAAACAGAGAAACAGAAAAAACAGAAACAATTACTACTGATGGCGTATTTGTTCAGATCGGATTGCAAGCCAACAGTAAAGTATTCTCCGAAGTGGTTGATACCAACCGAATGGGAGAAATTGAGATCGACGCTCATTGCCGCACAAAACAAGCGGGAGTTTATGCTGCCGGAGATGTTTCGGTAGTTCCTTACAAACAAATCGTTATTGCCATGGGCGAAGGATCGAAAGCTGCCCTCTCAGCCTTTGAAGACAAGATTAAAAATAAATTGGTTCAGAATTAACAACTGATAATTAACAGTTATACATTTTCGTTTTTAATTTATCCCGGCATTTTGTCGGGATTTTTTTGTTTCGGGATGCCCCGACGCTTCCGGTCGGGATTTGGCTGCTGCCGATTTTCAATTCGCTTCGCTCAACTGGATATTGGATACTGGATTCTCGATGCTAGATACTCGCAACTGGCAACTCATATCAGGTAACTCCCAACTCAACACAGGAATCACTTTTGCCTTTTTACTTTTGCCTTGATATTGGATTCTCGAAGCTAGTGGCTCGTAACTCGTAACTCGTAGCTAGCAGTTAACCGCTCGCAGCTAAAAACTATCTCAATGGCGAATCGGGTTCGTTTTTGAAAACGGCATAAAGAATCTGGTCAACCACCCATGCCCAAAGTTTGGCCACAAGTACGATCACTTTTCCATCCCAGAACGAAACGATCATTTTTCGTCGGCGGTTTTTAATGGCACGATACATAATTGATGCACAACGCTCGGCCGACATCATTTTGTTTTCGTTGCGTGGTGTTTTTCCTTGCTGACTTCCATCGGCAACCAGCGCTGTTTCACGAATTTCTGAAGCTGTAAATCCGGGTGCCACAACCAATACGTGCAATCCTGCGCGCAGGTATTCAACCCGAAGTGTATCTAAAAATCCGCGTACAGCAAACTTTGATGAAGAGTAACCTGTACGACCGGGCAAGCCAATGTAACCACCCGTTGAGATCACACCAACAACAGAACCTTTTTGTTCCAACAAATACGGCAATGCATATTTGGTGCAGTAAACGGTTCCCCAATAGTTCACGTCCATCACCCTTCGTAAAACTTCGGTTTCAACGTCTTCGAGTACCGCCCGCATCGAAATTCCCGCATTATTAATAAGAATATTGATTTTTCCGAATCGCTCGATCGCTTTATCGATCAAATGCTTGCAATCCTCTTCATTCGAGACATCAGTTTGTACCGGCAAAACTTCAACATTGGAAAGTTTTTCTTTCAGCGCCTCCAAACGCTCAATTCTACGCGCAGCCAACACCAGGTTAAAACCCTCTGCTGCATACTTTTGGGCCAATGCTTTTCCAATTCCTGACGAAGCTCCGGTAATTACAACTACTTTGTCTGTCATTTAATAATTCAATTGATAATGCTGTCTGGTTACCCAGCAAATTTGCGTCGGCAAAATACGCATTTTTCTGTTTTTATTCGGAGGATTACCGAATATTATGCAACAAATCCCCCGGAATAAACAAAAGGTATTCGGATTATAAAGTTCCAACACCGGCTTTAAACCGGTTGGAGGCACCTATTATTTGAATAGTTTTTTAAGACCGTCGCCCAGTTTATTCAACGAATTTTTCAGATCGTCTTTTGTGGCATCGGTAACCGCTTTTTGCGTAGCACTTAAATCAAGATTTACTTTTGCATCGCCAACAGGTCCTTTCAAAACAACTCCGGCCGGCAACATGGTAATCTTCTCATTTCCCGGCAATACAGCCAGTATTTTTTGAATATCGGGACCAAACATTTCGCGCTGAACGTTAAAATCCAATCGCATATCGAGCAAACTTTCGGCATTCAAACTTCCACTGATAGTTGTCTCCTGACCAATCACTTTTGTGGTAAACGGACGAAGCAACAAACTGCCATCTTCAACTGTTAAGTTTGCTGTAAAATCACCGACAGTTACGTTCCGAAGTTTTTCCTTTTTCAGAATCCCGCTCAGTTGGTTAAACAATGGCGAATCTTTAATTTCAACATTATTGGTACTGAACGATCCTTTCCCGTTTGTCGTTGCAGTAATCAGCTTCAGTTGCGGACTCAGGCGGCCTTTCATCCCCAGACTTGTGCTCAATTTTCCGGTACTATTTCCCGCACCCGGAATCAATTTCCGGAAACCGGCAACCGTATGGTACATGGTTGGAATATCGAACCTGGAAATATCAAAACCAAAATCAAATAATGGTTGATTTTGAGCGGTATTTTCGTACGATCCGTTCATCGTCATTTTTCCATCCAGCATATTCATGTCCAGTCCGTCTAGGATCAGTTTTTTATCCTCCGCCCTCACTTCTCCTTTTATCGCAGTAATCGGAATCCGGTTAAAAACAGCGCGATTTATGGTTGAACGGAATGTAATATCTATATTTTCGGGTACATCAAAAGCCAGTGTTTCCAGTTCTTGTTCTGCATCGGCTGATTCTGAACTTTGCTCAGCTTCTTCTTCCATAACCTGCAAACGAAGCAACTCGTTTAAGTTTACGTAGTTTGAATTCAACTGCAGGTTTCCTTTTAACACGCCGTCTTTCATCACGTAATTCAGGTAATTACTTACTTTTCCCGATAAACGGAAATCGCTTTCACCAACTTTCAACGTGAAATTTCCGAGGTTAATATCCTGCGGCGAAAAGTCCAATTGTCCCGAAGGAATTACCACCTGCTGAGTAAGATTGGGCGAATCGTAAACAAAGTTGTTCAACAGCACTACACCATCCGATTTTATTTTATCGTAAGCTTCTGCTTCCACATCCGAGTAACGACCGTTGGCAAATAAATTCGCATCAATTATTCCGGAGATATTTACGCTGTCCATTGGCAGTGCATCTTTTAAATGGTCAAGATTTACTTTTCCAACAAATGCGCCATCGAATAATGGATCACTCACCGGATTCGAAATCTTCAATGTCAAATCAACCGGGTTGTTTCGTATTTCGGCATGTGCTTTATTGATGTTTATTTTCAACAAATCAAGATCACCCTGCGGTTTGCCGATCAGCATTTCGGCACTGATATTTTTGATTTCCTCGGGCATTTCGGCATACTTAAAATGGCCATTATCTACTTTAACCTGCAGGTCGATTTTCGGGTAATCCTCATCGATATAATACCCGGAAACTCCTCCCGAAATTGTTGCAGAACCGGTTGTTGTAATGTCTTTTAAATATTCCTCATAATCTTTGGGTACCAGCGCCAAAAAGTTCTCGAAATCCGAGGCTTTTGTTTTTAGCTGAAGATTCAGAAATGTAGTGTCGTTGGGCACGCTGAAATCGCCGCTCAACTCAAGTGGCAAACGATTTACCAGCAACTCACTTTCGACAATCGTAAACAGCATCGACTCGAAATCAACATCGAGTAAGGTTTTCAGATCCAGCGAAGTATTCGAAACATAGGTAACTCCTTCCATCGAATAAGTAAGGTTGCTAACCACTCCCGTAATGTTCAGTTGCGTGGTATTGCCAAACATTTCGCCCGAAATATCCAGGTTGATGTCTTCCAAATCAGCACGCATATTGGCCAGTTTATCGCTGTAGATCAGGCGCGCGCCGTTCATCTCAATATTTTCCAACGCCAGTTGAAATTCTTCGGCATCGGCTGTTGTTGTACTTTTCTTTTCTGACGAACCGGAGGCCGGTGCAACATCCCAGTTTACATTGCCTGATTCAGCAACAACCAGGTTCAGCGATGGTTTTTCAAGAATAATTTCCTCGATGCTGCGGTCGGAACTAAAAAGCGAAGACAAATTCATTGTGGCTGCAAAACGCGGAACATTCAGCAACGTATCCTGCGCAAACTCCCCTTTCCCTTTTATCATCACATCCTGCAAATCGACAGTAACTTTGGGGAAATTTTTAAACAGTGAAAGTTTAAGATCGGCAAATTCAACCTCAGCATTCATTTGTTTATTGAGCGTGGTTTTTGCCGTATTTAGAATGTTTTGTTTGAAGAACACCGGAATTGCCAAAACTGCACCAATCAGCACTACAATTACGATGAGTATAATTACGATTATTCGTTTCATATTTTTCTGTTTTCTGATTCAAAAATACATCATTAGAACGTTTAAGAACGTTAGAAGTTGTTAAAAAGTTGGAAGATTAAAGACGGAAGCCCGAAGTCGGAAATTATAGCTCGCCAAGTACCATTCTTCGCAGCAATTGCAGTGCCGTTTGTCCGGAGCGCACAATATTCCGGTCGCGCTGATCGCCAACAAAAGTGAACTTTTTCACGAAAGTTTTTTCAGGCCCTGAAACAGCGATCCACACTGTTCCAACAGGCTTTTCTTCAGTGCCTCCTGTTGGTCCGGCAATTCCTGTGGTTGCCACGGCATAATCGGCATTCATCACCCGTTTTACGCCTTCAACCATTTCGCGAGCCACCTGCTCACTAACGGCACCATATTTTTCCAGGTTCTCGCGACTGACTCCCAGCAAATGCTCTTTCATTTCGTTGGAATAAGATGTAACTGAACCATTATAGTATTCAGAACTTCCGGAAACCGAAGTTATAAGATGTGAAATATAACCACCGGTGCAACTTTCGGCAACAGCCATTTTTTTGTTCTGAAGAACTAATTGCCGGCCAATCACTTCCGACATAGTTTCGGTGTTATAGCCAAAAATGGCTTCAGGAATTATTTTTTTCAGCTTATCTATTTCACCCTCCACATCGCTTTTCAACACTTCAACATCGTCTCCAATTGCAGAAAGCCGCAATCGCACCGCCATTGGATTAGGTAAATAAGCCAATTTAATATTAGTAGGCAAAGCATCTTCCCAATCAGCTATTCGTTCTGCCAGCATCGATTCTGGAACTCCCTGCGTCAACACTGTTTTATGGTAAATTGCTTTTGTTCGCCCGGTATTGCGTAGTCGCGGCAGCAGCTCAAACTCCACCAGGTATTTCATTTCAAAAGGCACACCCGGCATCGACACAAAAATGGTATCGTTCTTTTCGAACCACATTCCCGGAGCGGTTCCCATTTTGTTGGGTAAAATGGTGCAGGATTCGGGCAACATCGCCTGATCGCGGTTCAATTTATTCATATCAATCCCGCGATGTTTAAATCGCTCAACGATGGTATCAAGCGTGGGCTGATGAAAAACAAGTTTGGTATTGAAATACTCGCAAAGGGTGTGTTTGGTAATATCGTCCTTTGTCGGACCAAGTCCACCGGTAATTACCACCAAATCGGCATGTTGTTCTGCGCTTTTAATAGCTCGCATTATATGATCGTGATCGTCGTGAACCGAAGTTATCTGGTAAATTTCAATACCGTTCAGGTTAAACTGTTCGCCCATCCAGGCCGAGTTGGTATCAACAATCTGCCCAATCAGTATTTCATCGCCAATGGTAATTATTTCTGCTTTCATTTTTTCAATCTATTTTTCCGAAAAGCAAAATTAACAATATAAAAGGCAAAAGGATAAAGTAGAAAGGAAAAGTCTCAGTCTCAGTCAGCAGTTTTACAATTGCACAATTTATCAGTTTTCTACATTCGAACATAATTTCAATTACTTTTGTGCAAACAATAAAAAACACAAATGAATTCATTCAAAAATACACTCATACAGATAACCCGCAACGGAATGGGATCGGGTAATGATGAACTCGGACAATTACTGGTAAAAAACTACCTGACTTTACTTTGCGAGGAAGAAGAACTACCAAAAGTAATCACGTTTTACAACGAAGGCGTAAAACTCATTTGCACCGGCTCTGAAGCCCTTGAACCACTTAGACAACTCGCCGAAAAAGGTGTAAAACTGGTGGCTTGCAAAACTTGCCTGAATCATTTCCAGTTGTTGGACAACGTAGAAGTTGGCATTCCCGGAACCATGGTCGACATTATGCATTTCCAGAAAGTTGCGGATAAGGTTGTGAACCTTTAAGGATTGAGGGAGATTGATTTAGAAAGATTGAGGCAAGATTGATTTGGGTTGAGCGTTGAGAAACGGAATGCTTTAATGCGTAAATGCTCTACTGCTTAAATTAATCTGCCAAGCTATTTCAACCTGAAATTTGAAACTTTCCCTTCGCGTCTTAGCGCCTTTGCGAGAACTTCTTTTATTTTTCAAATGACTTTAAAAACGCCAAACGCTGCAGTAAAGTTGGGTGCGAGTAATGAAAGAACACAAAGGTTTTATGTGGTGTTAAATTACTCAGGTTATTGATCGACAGCTTTTTTAATGCCGATGCCAGCGCCTCCGGTTTATAGTTTTCGGCAGCAAAACGGTCAGCCTGGTATTCGTTTTTCCGCGAGAGGATATTCATAAAAATACCGGTAAAAAACGAAATGGGCGAATATAACACACCAAAAGCCACCATACCGATATGAAAATTAGGTTCTTCAACTCCAAGAGCGGCACTTAAAACCGGACTGTCGATAAGCAAACCAAAAACAAACAAAACAATAGCCGTTTGTACCAAACCAATCAACAATCCCTGCACCACGTGTTTCTTTTTGTTGTGACCTATTTCGTGCGCCAAAACAGCTACCAGCTCTTCGGTATTCAGATCATTTATCAAAGTATCGTAAAGTACGATTCGTTTTTTTGCTCCCAAACCGGTAAAATATGCATTGGCTTTTGTAGATCGTTTTGATCCGTCGATTACAAAAATGTTATCCAGTTTAAATCCTACTTTCTGCGCAAAAGCACTTATTGCATCGCGCAATTCGCCCTCTTCAAGCGGTGTTTGTTTATTAAACAGCGGCACAATCAGGTTGGAATAAAACATGGCCATAAAAATGGAAAACGCCGAAACTACAAGCCAGGCATAAATCCAGAACATCTCACCGGTTAACTGATAGATAAAAATAATCAGTGCCAGCAAACCACCACCGATTAGTGCGCTAACCAGCCAGCCTTTCACCTTGTCAAGAACAAATATTTTGGGTGTGGTTTTGTTAAAACCGTATTTCTCCTCAATTTTAAAAGTGTCGTAAATTTCGAAAGGGATATTTATAATATCGGAAGCAAACATGATGATTCCGAAAAAAATAAGCGCTGCAAGAATGGCATTTCCGGTAAAACTCCACGCCCAGCCATTTACCAGTGCAAAACCATAAAACAGAAACATAGCTAAAGTAATTACCATGCTAAAGCTGCTGGTTAAAATTCCGAAACGATGATTTTCGCGCTGGTAGGCCTGCTGCTTTTTGTATTTTTCTTCGTCGTAAATACCTTTCACTTCCTCGGGAATAGTGTCGCTCATGGTCGTTGTATTCAGGTACGACAGGTATTTTTCGAAGATAAAATCAACAACAAGAATTCCGATAATGATCCAGAAAAGTATTTCGTGCATAACTGCTTTGTTTCAATTTGTGAGGCACAAATATAACATAAGATTAAGGTTTTCCGTGTATCAAAAAAGCCAGGGGCGAAGAATCATCCCCCAGGGGCACGTAATAATCCCCTGTCTGTACAAGCCTCGCCCCGAGGGGCACACGATGATCCCCCGTTTTCGAAGTGCAATCCCCTTGGGGCGCAAAGCGTGCCCCTGTTTTCTCAAAACAATCACACGGGGGCGTGAAACGTGCCCCTGTTTTCGAAAGCCGCGCCCCTGGGGGCACATCATGATCCCCTTGGGGCGCAAAGCAAAAATATGGGGGCACATCTTGAGCCCCTTAGGGCATTAGCGCAAAAAACGGGGGAAATAATCCACGTAACTGTTTCCGACTGTAAACCATAACTTTCTTAAATTGATAAAATGTTTCAACTACACACAAAGTCAGAATTTCTGTTTTTTTTCCCACTTTTGCAGCGTTGCAACAAGTAAACTATGGAGAAATACATCGAACTGTTAAAAACGCTGATCGCTACGCAGTCGTTTAGTAAAGAGGAAGAAAATGCAGCCGCTGTAATGCGTGCTTTTCTCGAGAAGGAAGGTATAACATATAAAACCAAGGACAATAACACCTGGGCGTATAATAAATATTATTCGGAAGAAAAGCCAACCATTCTGCTCGACTCGCATATCGATACAGTTCGTCCGGCGAAAGGCTACACCAAAGATCCGTTTTCGCCCATTGAAGAAGGCGATGTATTATTTGGGTTGGGGAGCAACGATGCCGGTGGTCCGCTGGTTTCGCTTCTGGCAACCTTTGTGCATTTTTACGAACGCGAAGACCTCCCTTACAACCTGGTTTATGCTGCAACTGCCGAAGAAGAAATTTCGGGACGACGCGGAATGGAAATCGTAATACCTGAGATATCACCTATCGATTTTGCCATAATCGGCGAGCCCACAAAGATGGAACTAGCCATAGCCGAAAAAGGCTTGCTGGTGTTGGATTGTTATGCCCACGGAAAATCTGGTCACGCGGCACGTGAAGAAGGCGAAAATGCATTGTACAAAGCGATGGATGACATCGAAAAGCTGCGCAACTTTGAGTTCGAAAAAGTTTCAGATGTTCTCGGAAAAGTAAAACTTTCGGTTACACAAATTGAGGCCGGCACACAGCACAACGTTGTTCCCGACCTTTGTCATTTTGTGGTTGATGTGCGTACAAACGAACATTACACCAACAAAGAAGCCGCTGAAATTATCGGTCAACACATCGAATCGGAAGTTAAACCACGATCTGTTCGATTAAACTCATCGGGTATTTCGTCACATCACCCGTTTGCAAAATTGGTAAAGGAAAAAGGAATAAATACATACGGTTCTCCAACCACTTCCGACCAGGCTATTATTCCTTTTCTATCTGTTAAAATGGGTCCTGGTGATTCGGCACGATCTCACACTGCCGACGAATACATTCACAAAAGTGAAATTATCGCGGGGATTGAACGCTACATTGAATTGCTGGAAGAACTAAAGCTGTAATTAGTCTTTGCAAGAAAACGCCAAATGCTGCGTTACTCTCGGTTTGAAAACGGTCGATTACGAAAGTAAACTCCCTGATTTCCAAACCGTCGAAAGCCTTGCCTTTGACGCGTTCTTATCAAAGACAAAGAAATAGCTGAGTTTTCTGGCAAGCTCTAATTAGCCACCAATTATTCTTCTGACACGGTCGTCTAGCGCAGCCTGATCGGCTGTAAAACTCGCCAACCCCGCCAGGTTTAGTAAAGTATCGATAGCCAGTTCGCCGCTGGCAATACGCTGCGCCCAACGCTGATGATTTGGAATTTTCCCATCGTCAGCAATCAGTTTATAATCTTTTTCGCTGAGGTAGGGAAACAAATCACCACAACCTGCTTCGTGCACCCGATCGATCAGCTCGTTTTCATTTTTTGGAAGATTGGCATCCAGGCTTTTGGCCAGTTCCAGTTCTTTTTCGCTCACTTCCCATAATTTTTCAGGGAAATAGTTGGCGGCATCGTCGGTTAAATCTACCGGATAAACTTCGTTCAGCTTTGATTGAAAATTGCCATCCATGTTGATTTTTCCGTCGGCAGCCACTTTTGTAGGCATGGTGTAAACATCGGTTCCGGCCAGAGAATCGAGCTGCGAATAATTGCGCAAACTGGCTGCAATTAATTTGGTTGGGGTTGTATTGTTTTTGGTTAATTCGGTAACAATATGTTGTGTTGAGATAACTGTTCGCTCGCCTGCTCCGCTGCCGCTTCCCAGTTCGTTATCTTTTATGTAGGCTCCAATTCTACCTAAAAATACGTTGCAATAATTGGGTTTTGTAATGGCTGCCACCATTGCATTCTGCCGGGCCGAGAATTCAAGTGTAAAGTTTATTTTCACTCCCAACTCCCGAAGTTTTCGTGCGCCCAATAAACCGGTTGCTGTGTATGGAACCTTCACGATAAACTGATCGGGGCAGATGGAAAAATAGCGCAATCCATAATCAACAATGGCTTCAAAATCATACGCAGTGTTGGTATGCAGTTCAACACTTACAAAGCCACCAAACTTTTTGGCCAGCCGAATACCGTGTCGTGCATTCAAAATAAATGCAATCTCAACAATTTGTTCTTCAATTGGCAGGTCTTTTACAATTTTAACCGCCTGCTCAACAAAATCGTCGTAAATTCCTTTCTGGATTTCTTTGTTCACCAAGGTGTTATTGGTGGTTAAAGCAGTCATTTCGGCTGACCAGTTTTTTTCGGCTTCTTCCATATCGCCGGTGTCGAGCCAAAGTTCGGTGCCCGTATTTTTTAATCCCTGCCAAAAGGAATCGGAAACGGCACTTACTTTCGTTTCATTTACATCTTGTAAAACAAATTGTTTGATCTTCTCTTTTAACGTTTCATTCATAACGGTTTAGCTTTGTAATTATACCACCATTACGTTAATTTAACTTTTGGGTTATACCCGCCAAATCAATACTTACTAACTACTTTTTAACATTATGCGCATTCTTTTCCCAAAATATTCGCCGAATAAATAACTTTGTCGTCATGTTACAGGAGATCAGTATTTCAGAATATATAGAACTGGCCGAATCGGTTTCGCTCGTTGATGTTCGCTCGCCGGGCGAGTACGAAAAAGGGCACATACCGGGAGCATTTAGCATTCCGTTATTCTCTAATGATGAGCGGGCAGCTGTGGGAACGGTGTATGTTCAGCAATCAAAAGAGAAAGCCATTGAGTTGGGTTACAAATACGTTACTCCAAAGTTGGAATGGTTTATTTCAGAATCGCGAAAGTTAGCTCCGGATGGAGTAATTGCGGTGCATTGCTGGCGCGGCGGAATGCGCTCGAAGTCGTTTGCCCAACACCTTTCCGACAACGGTTTTTCGAAAGTTTATGTGATAACGGGTGGCTACAAAGCTTTCCGAAACCATGCCTTGGAATCGTTTAAAACCGAAGCACAAATTTGTATTTTGGGTGGTTATACCGGCAGCGGAAAAACACATATTTTATATGCACTGAAAGAGCTGGGCGAACAAATTATTGATTTGGAAGGACTGGCCAACCACAAAGGTTCGGCTTTCGGGCGTATTGGTGACGGCAAACAACCCACCATCGAGCAGTTTGAGAACAACCTGTTTTGGGAATGGAAAGACCTGGATTACAGCAAAAATATTTGGATTGAAGACGAAAGTCATCGTATTGGTTTGGTTAATATTCCCATGAACTTTTTTGAGAACATGCGGAGTCATCCGGTGGTTTTCCTTGATATTGCGTTGGAAGAAAGAGCGGAGTTTTTAGTTCGTGATTATTCGGATGCAGATAAAGCCATGCTGCAAGATTCCATTCTTCGAATAAAAAAACGACTGGGAGGGTTAAATACCAAAAATGCACTGGAACATCTCGAAAGAAACGAACTATACGAAGTGGCAAAAATATGCCTTTTGTATTACGACAAATATTACCTGAGGGGGCTACGCAACAGGGATCACCAGGAGGTTTTCACCCTCATGTGGGACTCCATTTCTCCCGAAGTTATTAGTAAGGCAATTATTAAATTTTATGAATCCATCAGAAATAAAAAATATAAAGCTCACCCAGTATAGCCACGGAGCAGGGTGTGGCTGCAAGATTTCGCCTAAAGTTTTAAGTACCATTTTGGAGACTAAACTTGACATGGGACTTCAACCGAATCTTTTGGTTGGTAACGACAGTCGTGACGATGCTGCCGTTCTTGATTTAGGAAACGGCACCGCAATCATCAGCACCACCGACTTTTTTATGCCCATTGTTGACGATCCGTTTACTTTTGGACGAATTGCCGCCACCAACGCCATTAGCGATGTTTTTGCCATGGGCGGAAAACCCATTTTGGCCATTGCCATTTTGGGTTGGCCAATAAATAAACTGGCTCCTGAAATTGCACGCGAAGTTGTTGAAGGCGGTCGTCAGGTTTGTAAAGAAGTAGGAATAAGTTTGGCCGGCGGTCACAGTATCGACAGTCCGGAACCAATTTTCGGGTTGGCAGTTACCGGACAGGTTGATTTGAAAAACATCAAACAAAACGACACTGCCACTAAAGGTTGCCAGTTGCTTTTGACCAAACCATTGGGCGTTGGCATTTTAACCACTGCTCAGAAAAAAGGTGTTTTGGCAAGCGAGCACGAACAAACAGCACCCGATTTAATGTGTCAGTTAAATACTCCCGGTTTTGAACTGGCAAAAATAGCTGGCGTTAAAGCCATGACCGATGTAACCGGTTTTGGATTGCTGGGTCACCTCACCGAAATGTGCGAAGGCAGTAATTTGTCGGCTCACATTGAACATGATAAAATACCTACTTTGCCAATGCTGAAACCGTACCTGGAACAGGATTGTATTCCGGGCGGTACACTACGCAACTGGGACAGTTACGGGCATCATGTTTCAATGAAAAAAGACAGCTACAAAAATATACTATGCGATCCGCAAACCAGTGGTGGTCTGTTGTTGGCAGTTGAACCGGAAGCACTTGCCGAAGTGGAAGCTTGTCTGGCAAAATTCAACATTCAGGCAACTCCATTCGGACAATTAACTGAAAAACAGGAACAACTTATTACAGTAGTGTAAATTTCTTGTAGTTGCAGTTATCAGTCACAGTATCCAGAATCCAGCATCAAGCATCAGTTTCTCGTTCAACAATTCAACAAAAGTCTCAGTAATTATGGAAAAAAATGCACATAAAACACCGGAAAAGCAACCGAACAATCCGCTTCACGGGAAAACTCTTGAGGCTATTTTAGTGTACCTCGTTAGTTACTACGGCTGGGACGAACTGGGAGATATTATCCATATCAATTCCTTCAGGAATAATCCCAGCTTAAAGTCGAGCCTGAAGTTTTTACGCAAAACGCCTTGGGCGCGCGAGAAGGTGGAAAAACTTTATGTTGAAACAGTTAAAAAAGCATAATCGTATCCCTTTTTCAACCATCATTTCTCCCCTATTTCCCTTCCGTAATCCATTCTATTGAGGTCAACAGCATGTTAACGACCTTGTTTGTTTAAACCTATTAATAGTCGTTTTGTTATATTGCCGTTATTCTACAAAAAAGAAAGACAACTATTAACTAATTAATTCAGCAAAATGAGTAAGATCGTTCAATTCGGAGAAAACGTTCAGGGTTACACCATCCCGGTTTTAAATGAAAGAGAAATTCGCGCCGCAGCAGGTATGTTATTTATGTTGATGTTTATTTCCATTCAACAGGCTACGCAAGGTAATTTTACACCCTTAAAATATGCCATTGTTGTTTTCCTCACTGACATGCTAATCCGCGTGTTGATCAATCCAAAATATGCACCAACATTGATTCTCGGACGTTGGATCGTGCGTAACCAAACACCCGAATATGTTGGAGCACGCCAGAAGAAATTTGCGTGGAAGGTTGGTATTGGGCTGGCGACTACGATGCTAGTTTTGGCAGTTATCGTAAATTCATACAGCCCTATAACAGGTATAATTTGCATGATATGTCTTGTATTTTTATTCTTCGAAGCAGTGTTTGGTATTTGTCTCGGATGTAAAATCTATCCGTTACTTTTTAAAGAAAAGGTTCAGTATTGTCCGGGTGAAGTTTGCGATATAAAATCACGCCACGATATTCAGAAAACAAACTGGTCACATTTAATTATCGTTTTAGGATTTGCGGCTTTTATCGTTCTTACCTACTTTTTATTCAACGAGCAATTTATAAAACCACCATTCGATTTGTTTGGGATAAATTCATAAAAACGGGATTTCACTTTTCCGTTCGTGTATTTTTCAGCCAATTTTACTGAAACGCGGTAATACAAGACTCTTCAGCCTTTTTTAGAGCAGGCGGGCATCAAAATAGTTCAATAAATTAGAGAGTTATGTGAACTGTGCTACAGAAAAAGCTGTTATAGATCATAATAATAGACTATTTCGTGAACGCACACGGTCAATTATATTTTATAGATTTACAAAATAACTATCTAAATAAAAATTTATGATTCTTGGATTATTAAAGGAACACGGTAAAGAAACACGTGTCGCTTTACTTCCGGAAACCGTTAAAGCTTTTACCGACCTGAAAGTTGAGGTACTAGTTGAACAGGGAGCCGGAGAAACAGCATTTGCATCCGACGCCGACTACGAAGCCGTTGGAGCAAAAACAGTTTCGCGCGACGATGTGTTTGCCAAAGCCGAAGTTCTGCTGCAAATTCAGCCACCCGCTGAAGGAGACACTGGAAGAATTAAAGATTCTCAGGTTTGGATTAGCGCTTTCAACCCGCTTTGGGATACTGCGCTGGTAAAAACTTTCCTCGACAAGGGTATCACAACGTTTAGTCTCGATCTGATTCCGCGAACAACCCGTGCACAAGCGATGGACATTTTGTCGTCGATGGCAACGGTTTCGGGCTACATGGCTGTGTTGGAGGCGGCGGCAAAACTGCCTACATTTTTCCCTATGTTTATGACAGCCGCCGGTACCATTCGTCCGGCTAATGTGCTTATTCTGGGTGCCGGTGTTGCAGGATTACAAGCCATTGCAACCTCGCGAAAACTGGGTGCACAGGTACAGGTTTTCGATGTACGCTCGGCGGTAAAAGAAGAGGTAATGAGTCTTGGCGGTAAGTTTGTTGAAGTTGAAGGCGCAACCGAAGACAAAGCTGCCGGCGGGTATGCAGTGGAACAAACCGAAGAATATAAAAAGAAACAGCAGGATAAAATCAATGAGGTGGCAGCCAAATCGAATGTGGTGATCTGTACCGCACAGATTCCGGGACGCAAAGCACCGCTACTTATTCCAAAAGAAGCTGTTGATGCCATGAAACCGGGATCGGTAATTATCGACCTGGCTGCATCGACGGGCGGAAACTGCGAACTCACCAAAAACGACGAGATTGTTGAATACAAAGGTGTTTCGATAATCGGACAATCCAACTACCCGGCACAAAAACCGGTTGATGCAAGTCGCATGTTCGGGAAAAACGTATTGAATTTCATGAAGTTGATGATTGGAGAAGAAGGCGAACTCAACCTGAATTTTGAAGACGATATTGTAAAAGGAACCTGCATTACACATGCAAAAGAGATTTACAACGAACGTGTTAAATCAGTTATCGAAACCAAATAAATGAATCAATTATGGAAAGTATATTAACTTTTTTAACCGAAAATAAAGATGCGATATTCATTATAGTGTTATCGATATTTCTTGGATTCGAGGTAATTTCCAACGTTCCATCGGTATTGCACACTCCCCTTATGTCGGGAGCCAATGCAATTAGCGGTGTAATTATTATCGGAGGAATTATCCTTGTTGGTCACGCTTCATCTACTTTCGAGTGGATACTGGGCGCAATTGCCCTGTTTATGGCTACGCTTAACGTGGCCGGAGGATTTGTTGTTACAGACCGCATGCTCGAAATGTTTAAAAAGAAGAAAAAATAACGATGAACGCTATGATTTTACTAAATACATTAATGCCGGGACAAGTTGTTCTGGAATACAGTTATCTTCTTTCAGCCATTATGTTTGTTATCGGGCTGAAACTGGAAAGTAATCCTGCCACCGCCCGAAAAGGAAATTTCTGGGCTGCCTCGGGTATGATCCTTCCGATGATCACCACCTTGCTTTTAAATAAAGATGCTGCCGGCGAAGGAATTTCTTTGGCTAATGCAGCAGCGGTAATCCTGATTATTGCAGCCGGTGCAGTTGTTGGAACCGTAATGGCCCGAAAAGTAAAAATGACGGCCATGCCCCAAATGGTATCGTTCTTTAATGCTACCGGAGGTGCGGCATCAGCGGCTGTGGCTTTAATCGAGTTCACAAAAGCTCCGAATCAGGCGCTTTTGGTAACCTTGCTCGGTTTGGTTGTAGGTAGTATTGCCTTTAGTGGTAGTATGGTTGCCTATGGTAAACTGGATGGAAAAGTGGGTGATATTTTTGCCAAATTTATGACCTACCTGAACCTGTTTTTTATGCTGTTGATTGTTGTCATCATCCTGCTGGTATTATTTGGCGGATTCGATCAAACAACCGTTTCATGCCTTGTTTACGGACTACTGGTATTAAGCATCGTTTACGGTGTTAGTTTTGTGATGCCAATTGGTGGCGCCGATATGCCGGTGGTTATTTCATTACTGAACTCGCTGACAGGTATTGCAGCTGCGATGGCAGGTTTTATCTATCAGAACGAAGCTATGATTCTTGGTGGTATACTCGTTGGAGCCGCCGGAACCATTCTTACGCTGCAAATGTGTAAAGCAATGAACCGATCTCTGATCAACGTGATAATTGGAGCATTTGGTGGCGGTGGTGCAAGCCATGCTGATGTTCAGGGAAGTATTAAGGAAATTACATTGAGTGACGCGGCTGTTTTGTTGAGCTACTCACAAAAAGTAGTAATTATTCCGGGATATGGTTTGGCCGTAGCACAGGCGCAACACATTGCTCACGAGCTTGATTCGCTGCTGGAAAGTAAAGGCGTTGAAGTAAAATACGCCATTCATCCGGTTGCCGGTCGTATGCCCGGACACATGAATGTTTTACTGGCAGAAGCAGATGTGCCTTACGAACAACTGGTAGAAATGGACGACATTAATCCGGATATGCCAAATGTTGATGTGGCAATTGTGGTTGGTGCCAACGATGTGGTAAATCCCGCCGCTTATGACGATCCGGGAAGTCCGATCTACGGTATGCCGATCATTGATGCGCACCTGGCGAAAAATATCATTATCATGAAACGTGGTATGGGTAAAGGTTATGCAGGTATCGAAAACTTCCTGTTCTTTAACGACAAAACACGCATGTTGTTTGGCGACGCCAAGAAATCGATTACGAGCCTGGTAAATGAGATTAAGAGCATGTAAGATTTACAATACGATAATTTTAAATGCCATCTCTTTTTAAGGGGTGGCATTTTTTGCTTTTGCCCCTCTCGCTTCCCGTCGCTCTTAAATCAATAAAACATTAAACCGTTTATCTAAAATTAATGAAACGCCAGCTCTTCATACTGAAATCCTATTTTCGCAGGCTCAAAATTTCAACTATTTAAACATTTAAGAATGAGTACTCAAAAAATTGGAAATCCGGCAGTTGTAGGCTTGGCCGGTTTCGGATTAACTACCCTTTTACTGCAAATTCACAACATTGGACTTTTAGGCATTGGCCCGGTGTTGTCCATGGGTTTAATTTTTGGCGGGCTGGCACAAATGATCGCCGGATTTATGGAACAAAAAGTTGGCAATAATTTCGGATTCAGTGCCTTTGTTGCTTACGGTTCGTTTTGGATTGGCCTCGGAATTATTTGGTTACTGAACCACTTTAACATTTACGCAGCATCGCACACCGATGTAGGTTGGTACCTGGTAGCCTGGGCATTATATACTTGCATTTTAATGGCAGCATCGTTTTATGTACACAAAGCAATGGCCATTACTTTTATTTTGCTCGAGATCGGTTTTATTCTCCTGGTTATCGGCCACTTCGGTAACCCAAAAATGAATGTTGTTGCCGGTTACGAGCTTATCTTCTGTGCATTGTCGGCCTGGTATATGATGGCAGCCATCATTATCAACGACCTCGCCGGAAAAACAGTTCTTCCGTTGGGTACAGCATGGGCAAAAAAAGCAAACTAGCATTTTAGCATACAAAAAGGGCTGAATCGATAATTGATTCAGCCCTTTTATCTAATAAAACCAGACCATTGGCAGCTAAACCCCTAATATTCATTATATAAAATCACTATTAATTAACTAAATTTCAGGGCAAAACACTTGATTATCTACTAAAGGAATAGTATTTTTAGCACGCAAACCATTTATTGAAAGGACGTACACATGCTTGAAGAACAAACCTTAACAAGCTATGCTCCGGCAACACGTTATACAAACGGGCAGCTTGAAAGCCAATTCAAAACAATCCTTGAAAATAAACAACTGGTGAATTTTGTGGAATCGATTTCGCAAATGGTGATTATTTTAAACAAACACCGCCAGGTAGTTTATGCCAACAACAGTTACAAGGAGTTTTGTAAACAGCTGAATCATGACCCACTAATTGGAAAACGCCCGGGAGAAACATTTAATTGCGCCAATGCATTCAAATCGGTTACAGGATGCGGAACTACCGATGCCTGTAAATCGTGTGGAGCGGTGAATGCCATTCTGGAATCGCAAAAAGGAAAACGTTCAACAAAAGAATGCCAGATACTTACCCTCGAAAATGATGCACTGGATCTTGAGGTTACAGCAAACCCATTGGATCTCGACGGAGAAAAACTAACCATATTTTCAGTAAACGACATCAGCGCCGATAAAAGAAGAAAATCGCTGGAACGCATTTTTATTCACGATATTTTAAACAGTGCAGGAGCCATATCCGGACTATCTTCCATTCTTAAAGAGGTTGATGATCCTGAACAATTAAAAGATATCGCCGAAACGATTGCAGATGCTTCGCAAAACCTGATTGAAGAAATACAGGCGCAGCGCGAATTGAGTGCAGCAGAAAGAGGTGAACTTCAATTGCAACTAAGAGAAGTTAACAGCCGTGCACTTCTTACCGACCTGCAAAGAACCTATGCAAAACATGAACTGAATACGGGCAAACCTATTCATATCAGCATGGATTCTACCGACTGCACAATTACAACCGACCTTGTTTTAATCCGACGTATTCTTGGTAATATGATCAAGAATGCCATTGAAATGAATGTTCAGCACGATACAATAACTCTTTCGTGTAAGGAAAGTGAAAATTTCATCGAACTATCTGTTCATAATAACAGCCTTGTACCCGACAAAGTAAAAGATCAGCTGTTCAAACGTTTTTATTCAACCAAAGGACAAGGACGTGGTTTGGGTACCTATTGTATGAAATTATTTGGCGAAAAACACCTGAAAGGCCAAGTTGGCTTTACCAGTTCCGAAGATGCCGGAACAACTTTTTATATTCAACTTCCTAAATAGTTATATCCAACGCATAACATAACAGTTAAGCTTTTTATCTTTGGTTGTTTTTAACGAAATGACCAAAGAAAAGCTTTATACAAAAATTATGGCGCTGATCGATGAACGGATCGAAACGGCACAAATGGCTATTGCATCGGCTAAAGAGTCGCGCGACAGCGAAACAAAAAGTAGCGTTGGCGACAAGTATGAAACCGGCCGCACATTAATGCAACAGGAAGTGGAGAAAAACCGTGTTCAGTTGCACAAAGCCGAAATGCTAAAAACCGAGTTGGAAAATATCGACGTAAAGAAAAAGTTTGATAAAGTGGAATTTGGCAGCCTGGTTTCCGACGGCATAAATCTGTATTTCATTGCAACAGCCCTTGGCAAAATTGACGTGGATGGCAAAAGCTGTTTTTGTATTTCGCTGGCCTCCCCCATTGGCAAAGCGCTGCACAACAAAAGTGTCGGCGATAAAGTAACTTTTATGGGAAGAACTATTGAAGTCGTAGAAATCGAGTAACTTTAAGCTGCTGAAACCAACAAAATATACTACCATGCAATCATCAAAACTATACTTATTAAGATCTACTTTTCTGACAGTGCTTTTTTTAATTGTATTGTTCAGTTTCGATACAAAAGCACAGGAATATGCCGTTGGTGCCGACCTTTCGTTTTTAAAAGAAGCCGAAGACAATGGTTTTGAGTTTAAAGAAAATGGCAAAGCGAAAAAAGGTATTGAAATATTCAAAGATCACGGCTACAACTGGATTCGTTTGCGACTTTTCCACACGCCCACACAACTTCCCAACAATTTGGAATATACCATTGCCACGGCGCAAATGGCAAAAGAGCATGGATTTAAATTTTTGCTCGACTACCATTATTCCGACACCTGGGCCGATCCCGGAAAACAGTTTATCCCAAAAGCGTGGGAAGGGCTTTCGCACGAAATTTTGGTTGATTCGGTTTACGAATACACCCGACAAACCATGATCGCTTTTCGCGAAGCCGGCGTTTTCCCCGACATGGTGCAGGTGGGCAACGAAATTAGTAACGGCATGCTTTGGCCCGATGGCAAACTGCCCGAAAACTGGGATAACCTTGCGGAACTGATTCAAGCCGGAATTAATGGTGTTTATGCCAGTTGTGGCAATAATCCTTGTCCGCAGATTATGATCCACATTGATAAAGGCGGCGATAAAGAATTCACCAAATACTGGTTCGACAAGCTCCTTTCATACGGAGTGGATTTTGATGTAATGGGACAATCGTATTATCCGTGGTGGCATGGATCGATTCTCGATTTACGCGAAACGTTAAACTTTATGGCACATGCCTACCAAAAAGAAGTTATTGTGGTAGAAGCCGCCTACAACTTTGCACCGGCCGAATACATCGACAAACCCGCACCATTTGCAGAGTCGCCCGAAGGACAGCGCCAGTTTCTGGAGGAAGTGAACCGCGTGGTGCTGAATGTTCCCAATGGTCTGGGAACCGGCGTTTTCTGGTGGGAACCGGCAGTGGAAAACAAAGGTTTTGGTTACCGCACCTATTTTGATGCCGATGGAAACGTGCAGCCTGTAATTGAAGTTTTCGACCGCTTTACGCGCCACTAAAATGAATAAAATACGACAGGAACATGAATTGCCACAGGCAATTGTTGAGTGGGGCTGGAAATACCATCACCTGGGAATTCCAACCAACGAGAAAATGCCTGACGAAAAATACTTAGCTCAGTTTAAGTTTTTCCATTCAGGTTTTCCAACAAGTCCTTTTGGTGTGGAATGGATGCGTTTCGAAAAAGACAGTCCGATCCATCCGCTGATTCAAAAAGTGCCCCATCTGGCATTTGAAGTGGAAGATCTTGACCATGAACTGGGCACCCGCAACTTAAAGGTTATCACTCCTCCAAATCCACCCGCAGAAGGAATAAGGGTGGCAATGATAGAACATAATGGCGCGCCAATCGAATTAATAGAATTTGAAAAAAATAAATGAACTACATTACCGATAAAGATTTTAAAAACGAGGATTTCTCAGAAAAAGGGCTGGAACAAGCCGACTACGAAAACTGTAATTTTACCGATTGTATTTTTTCCTCTGCCGACCTGAGTAGTTACAGTTTCGAAGAGTGTAATTTTGAGAACTGTGATTTTAGCAACACAAAAATTACCAACACTGCTTTTAAGAATGTGTGTTTTAAAAACTGTAAACTCATCGGGCTGCAATTTGATGAATGTAATCCCTTTTTGCTCGAATTCAGTTTTGAAGGGTGTATGCTCAATTATTCATCGTTCTACCAACTAAAAATAAAAGGTACACGCTTTACCCGCTGTACTATGCACGAAGTAGATTTTAGCGAAACAGAGCTTACAAAAGCCATATTTTCGGAATGCGATCTGGCCGGATCGATATTCAACTTCACAAACTTACAAAAGGCCGATTTGCGTAATTCCATCAACCTTTACCTCAATCCGGAGCAAAACCAGCTGGCTGGTGCCCATTTTTCGCTCGACATGCTTCCCGGACTATTAAGTAAGTACAACATTAAGGTGGATTAATTATTTTTTGTTGTTTTGCAGCATGGATCTTTTACTCTGGTTTGATTATATCGGGACATTTGTTTTTGCGATAAGCGGCACGCTGACTGCCGCCGACAAGCGCCTCGACTTTTTTGGCGCTACCGTAATTGGTTTTGTCACTGCCATTGGTGGCGGTACCATTCGCGACCTGATGCTGGGCGACACACCCGTGGCATGGATGCAAAACAACAATTATTTCTGGATGATTATTGCCGCGGTTGTGGTAACCATAATTTTCCGCCGTCATGTACTGAAACTAAAACGCACCCTTTTTCTTTTCGATACCATTGGAATTGCCACGTTTACCTTGCTGGGATTAAAAAAGGCCTTGCTCTTTAATATCGATCCGTCGATGGCGGTATTGATGGGACTGTCGTCGGCAGTTGTGGGAGGTGTTATTCGCGATATTCTGTGTAACGAAGTACCACTGATCTTTCACCGCGAGATTTATGCCACAGCCTGTATTGCCGGAGCACTGGTTTACCTTTTACTCAGCAGATTGGGCGTATCCGAAGTGATTTGCGAAACAGCAACAGTATCTTCCATTATCGCAATACGTCTACTCGCCATCCGTTTTAACATTGCCTTGCCGCGGTTGACGCATAAGGAAGAGTAGAAAGATTGATGAACCAAATAAGTAAATACAGCAATTCTGAGATTTCCTATTGCTTATTTACCAACTTCCTATTTCAAACTTGGATTAGATTGATGCAGATTAAATAAGATTGATAAGAGATTGAGTTAGTAAGTGCTTGTAGCTCCAACCTTGAAACAGATCTCTCCTCGTACCTCGTCGAGATGACAGCTGTTCTCAACTTTTGCCTTTTACCTTTTTACTTTTGACTTGTTCTCCCCTACCATTCCACCAGCGAAAGTCCAAAACCAACAACCGTTTGCCGGTGGTTATAATCGATCATACTTTCGCCATAGCCCGAAAATACCTGTGCCCGAAATCGCAGATTATCAATAATTTTTATGGAATAAGCAAATCGGATACTTCCACGGTTATTATCGCCAAAACGAAGACTATGACGAGCGGTGCAATTAACCGCATGAATTCCCTTTCCCCAGGTGAGCAATAACTCACTGCGCCCCAGGTAATTCTCAATCCCGGGATTATCGTCCTTTTCATCTGATTCTGGTAAACGCCACCACGGTTTAAATACTACCGCTGTATGTTTCCCCTCCATGGCCACCTGTGCCACAATACGGTTCCAGCTGCGCGACAGTGGATTTGCACGGCCATTGCTCTGATGATTAAAACCTAGTCCCACAAAAACGCCATCCATTCCAAATAGCCTGTACCTTACCGGAAGAATAAACATCGCTTCAGGTTCGTAATTTGTTTCGCGAAAAGGGCGCGACAAATCGGTGTTAAACACCTGCCAAAACGATGCCTGCGTATACCCCACCCAAACATCGCCTCCTTGTTCGCCTCCAAAAACATCATTTAAAACTTTTGTTTTCAAGCTCAACTGAAACATCTGCTCCGTTCTATTCAGCGGAACAGGTTCATCAATATTTCGGTCGGGATTGGCGCTGTGTGGCATACGGTTTACATTGTTCGACACTTTGGCCGCCAATACATAAACCGGTTTATAGGTGCGGATTACAAACAAATCTTTGTCATCATTTTCATGACTACCAAGATCCCAGTGATCAGCCAAAGTGTTTTCAGCCTGCCCAAAAAGTTCCTGCGCAAAAGAGTTGTGGCCCGCAAGTAACAGGCCCACAAGCAGTAGCGTTAGTGATATTTTCATTATTTGGTGTTTACTCTACGAAGATAGGCAATAACAGCATGCTTTGCCTCATCTTCCCGCTGTTTGGATAACATCTTTTAACAGTTGGAGAGAAGGTCGGATTTAGTAAATGAGTTTTTGAGTGAATGGGTTTTTGCCAGTTTATTTCGGTCGTTCCTCCTTTGCCGGGAAACTTAACTATTGCAATGGGAACAATCCATTAGGGATTTGATTTTGGCAGAAGGTAATGATCAAAGGTTACCAGGCGCATCTGCAAAAACGGATCAGAAAGATGTAACTACCATGCGCCGCATTCTGATAAGTTTAAAGTTTTGAAGGTAATTAGGAACCAATTCCACCGACCAGCTGCAGCCTTTCTACCCAAACGTAAACCAGAGAATGGCAGCAAGCAAAATCAAAAAAGAATACAGATACAGCGATCGAAGGTTGAATTTTTTAATTATAGTCAGCACCAATGTGGTTATAAGCAGTCCGAACAATCCTGCCAGCATCGGCAGCCATAAAATTTCGAAAACCACGTCGAAATTTTTAATTCCCGACAGATTGAGCTGTGTAACTACCGTCCAGTAAACGACCACTACCATCGACAAGATAAAAATAATTTTGGGCGCGTTTGACTTCTTATTTACTGCCATTTAAAAATCAATTACGATTTACACTTCCGCGACATATGCTTTCACGTTTTTATCGCTTAAATGTTACAATTATTCATTGGTCACTCGGGCCATAAAAACAGCATTGCATAAATCTGTACCTTTCGAGATTGCTTCTCCGGCAACTCGTGGCTCGCAAATACTTTTGCCTTTTTACTTTTGCCTTTTGCCTTCACATTCTTCCCATAATCCTTTTATTCCAGCCAAACAATTCTTATTTTCAACAAGCCAATTGAATTAATAAGTCAGACAAATTATGAAAACAAAATACACTCTATTTATTGCCCTCATTATCCTCTCACTAATAAGTTGTAATAACCAGAAACAACAAAACCAAACCACTCCAGTGCCGGCTGAATCAGGCGAAACATTCAATTTCGTCTCTGCCGACAAAAGCTACAATTTTGAACTTCAATACACCGAAAGCGGAATTCGGTTAAAAGATGTAGCGCACAATAAAACATATACGATGGATCGTGTTCGGACAGCAAGTGGCGAACGTTATGTCGATGACGAGGGTAATGTTTTTTGGTCGAAAGGAAAAGCTTTTACCTTTTATAAAGGCGATGAAATCATCACACAAGGACTACTCGCAGAAAATCCGGAACAATCAATATTCGGCAATTACGTTGACGACACTTATGCCATACGCCACGAGGGATACGACTGGGTAGCGGTGAGCGTAAAAGAAGGCGCCAACAATTCCATTAACGTATCGGTACGTTCGCGGGCTGACAAGAAAAAGCCAACCTGCTCGTTTGATGCACAAGCTTTTAAAACCGACGATAACACGTACGAATCGGTGAATGACGGAAAGACCATCGTTTACACTTTTTCCAACGATTCCATCACCATTTCCACGAAAAACAAGGCCGACGAAAATATGCTGTACTTCTTCTGTTCAGGAGGAGCCACTTTTGCCGGTAGCTATAAAAAAATTGATGAGCCGCTCGATGCCAGCCAAATCGACCAAACATCGTTTATCCAGATTTTAAGCTTACAGGGCGTTGGTTTTACTGTTTCGTCTATTCGAAAAAACGACATAAATACTTTCACAGTAACAACTTTTGGTCTGCCAAACGATTACAACGAAACCTTTGAAATTATCGGTTCGCGGGTAACAGGTGCAGAAGTGGAAGACCTGAATGCCGACGGATCGCCCGAATTATTTGTGTACACACAATCGGATGGCAGCGGAAGTTACGGTAAGGTGCATGCTTTTTCGGTGAATAATTTAAAGTCGATGAGTATGGTAAACTTTCCACCGGTAGCAGAAAACGCCGAACTAAACAAAGGTTATATGGGCCACGACGAATTTGCAGTGGTGGAGAACCGACTGGTGCAACGTTTCCCGATGTATAACGATGGCGACAGCAATGCCAACCCAACCGGCGGCACACGACAAATAAGTTACAAACTTACGGAAGGCGAAGCTATGCGCCAACTGAAAGTTGACAAGGTTAGTGAGTATTGAGTTAGTGAATGATAGAATTAGTGAATGAGTGATTGGGTTATTGGGTAAATGAGTCCTCGAATCCCCTCTATCTCGCGGATAGTGGCTAATGACTTTGTACTTTCTCCTTATAACTTTTGCCTTAATATTTTTATTTTATGTAAACAAATGTTATTTTTAAAACTCCTTACCCGGTCACAGAAAAGATTCGTAGCGTTGGATAGACCCCAGGAAAACGAGAAAAAAGATTGATACACATACATTAACAATAAAAACCTTCTATTAATCTTTAAACTATAACCACCATGAAACTAATATCTCTCCTGAGTGCAGTCATTTTCCTTGGAAATCTGGTGAGCCTTAATGCTGTTGGGCAATCCGTAACATTCAGTATTGATTGCAGTGGATTATCGGCTACAGTCATTGAATGTGATGAGGAACTCCCCTCTTATAGCAACCTCGAAGAATTTATTGCTGCCGGTGGTGCTTACAGTTCCACTTACGACATTGATACTTTTGGTTTTTCCGACATCAGCGATGGGAATACCTGCCCTGAAACCATTACACGCAGTTACTTCATCATCAACACAAACGGCGATACGGCAAGCTGTTCGCTTCAATATGTAATTCAGGATATCACTGCTCCCTTGTTGATTCTTCCCGATAAATATTGTAGCTGTTGCAACACCTTCCCCGTTTATTCTAGCGTTTCTGACGTTTTGGAATACCAGGCAGAGGGAAACGCAATTACTGACAACTGCTCACTGGATTCCACCATCAAAATTGCTCTTCTCAGTCAGATCACAATTGATTCAGAAGATTTAATAATTTACGAAAGAACCTACCAACTCAGCGATCGCTGCGGAAATACAGCTACCGCGGTCGAATATATTTATGTGCATCACAACACTGCGCCTAACGTTCAAAATGACTCGGCTACGACTAACATAAATACGGCAATCGACATTGTGGTTACAGCTAACGATTACGATTTAAAATCCAATCTCAATCTTGAGTCCCTCAACGTACTTACCGGACCTAGTCACGGAAATGTTTTAATTAATACGCAAACCGGTACCATTACTTACACCCCTGATGAAGATTATGTTGGGCCGGATATTTTTCGATATACGATTTGTGATGATGGTATCCCTTGTATGCCGGAATGCGCAGAGGCTATTGTTTTTATAACTGTTCAGGGAGATGTTAATACCGCGGTAGCTCTAGAAGAAATCGCAACGGGTTCAGAATTTACCATTTATCCGAATCCAAACAACGGAAGATTTAAAATCAAACTGAAGGAAACACAATCCAAAGCACAATTAAGAATTGTCGACAGTATGGGTCAGCTTATCCGTAAAATGAGTATTGAACCGTCCGAAAGTAAAATTATCGACGTCGATTTATCAGATTGTACCGCTGGCACTTATACCGTAGTTCTGACACAAAATGATCAAAGAATTAGCAAACCAATAGTAATTAAATAACCTTTTAAAGACCCACAAAATGAAAACAAACATTTCAATTTACATTTTAAGCCTTATAGTCCTGGTTACGGGAATAGTTTTAACCGTAGAAAATCCCGATTCGGGAAGAATGCAATTAATAGCCGGCGGATTAACCTTTTTAGGATTTACGCTAAATATTTTGAGTTTTCTGAAAACTTACTTCCAACGAAAGGCTGAACTCAACAAACAGTTATAACTCAAACTTTATCAAATAATGGAAATTTTAATACCCGTACTTGTAATCGCTGTTAGCGCTTTAGTGTTACGTGCAATTGGCGCCTGGATGCTACGAATAACTGATATTATCGATCTTCAGAAAGAAATTTTGCAGGAGTTGAAAAAGATCAATAATTCCGACACAAAACAATAAAACCATGACCAGAGAGGAACGCCTGAAATTCTGCAAGATTTGTGAAAATAAACAAATGAGCTTGCAAGAGGGGCTTATTTGCAACATCAGCGGCAAGGCTGCCGATTTTGAAGAAAGCTGCCCGCATTTTAGAGAAGATCCACAGGCAAAACAGGAAATAGCCGCCCGCGATAAATTCAACGCATTGGAAAGAGGTTCGGCCGGCACAGGCAAACGTTTTGCTAACTACATTATCGACTGGATTTTTATCTACATCTTCATATTAGTACTATTCTTTACACTGGGAGTTGCGTTGGAGATTGCAGCTCCGGGAATTGTCGACAGCATTATCGGCAATACCTTTTTACTTTACTTCTGGATTCTCTTGAACTACTACATGTATTTTGTAATTCTGGAAGCCACTACAGGCCGCACAATTGCTAAATTTATTACCGGTACAAAAGTGGTTACAATGGATGGCGAACAACCGAATTTTTCAACCATTTTACTGCGTTCTATTTGCCGCTTTATTCCGTTCGAAGCTTTTTCATTCCTCTTTGAATCGCAACGCGGCTGGCACGACCGCCTATCAAAAACACGTGTAATTGTTGTTAAAAAAGAAAAGAAAAAATAGCTATGAAAAGACTAAGTTTTATAACTGCAATATTTGCTATACTTGCCTTTAACTTCGGCTGCCACGATGGCCATACCGGAGAGAACTGCATCGACGAGAATCCTTATTTTGAACCTGAGCCAGTCCCCGAAGTGGGGCGCCTTAACATGTCATTTTATACAAACTCGGAAATTAATACTTATGAAGAGGTGGATAACTATACCATTGCCTATATTCAGGAAGGTAGCAAAACTGTTTTCAGGTATCAACATTCCGGATATTGGGGAATACCAGATTCCATTGGAGATTACGACACGTTACCACCACCTCCTCTTGACGGCCAATTTGAAATAGCGGTGGTTTTTGAAGTGCCTTCCGACAAAGAAGAATTTCTGATCAGTGGTAACGACCTAAAAAGAGCACATGCCATGTACGGAAGTATTTCTATGGTTTCACCCGGTTATATACCAATCACTTCGGGATGTATTAAAGGTGAAAAAATAAGTGACTCCGAGTGGCAGATCGACATTAATATTCTAACAGAAAAAGATGATGTCGTTTTCAGTAAAATGATTTCTGATCGGTTTGTAAAACGATAGACATCAAATGCTTTACAGCTTCCGCGCGAACCCATTCGCATGGCTGCTTAGATTGATTTAGTAGCTCCCCCTAACTTACGGGCATAGCAACGTTATCTTTCCCCCATCACCACAAGTAGTAGTTCCATACACATAAAATCACCATTTTATGGGATTTCACACCTCATGTCTTCAAGGTAGTTTTGCAGAGTGAACGTTTAACTACTTTATCAAAGATCATGAAGAAACTATTACTATCATTATTATTGGTTAGCGCAGGCATTTTGGCTTTCGCACAAGACAACGACAATACCCTCAATCAATACAATAACTCGGCCGATAATCTTTTAACCCAAAACAGCAAATTGCTGATTGGCGGTTACGGCGAAGTACACTACAACCAACCTTTGTCGGGCGATACTTACAACAATGGCAAACTCGATGTGCACCGCGTGGTGATGTTACTGGGGTATAACTTTAACGAAAAAACACAGTTTATCACCGAAATTGAATACGAGCATGTGAAAGAGGTTTATGTAGAGCAGGCTTTTTTGCAATACAAACTGAACAACGCGATTAATTTCAGAGGCGGGTTAATGCTGGTTCCAATGGGGATTATTAACGAATACCACGAGCCCACAACGTTTAACGGTGTTGAACGCCCACTGGTTGACAACACGATTACGCCAACCACCTGGCGCGAAATTGGTTTTGGAGTTACCGGAACTATTCTGCCGGCATCGTTAAAATACCAGGCTTACGTGATGAACGGCTTTAACGGTTACGATGGTTCGGCCAAACTAAGTGGTGCAAAAGGAATGCGCAGCGGCCGCCAAAAAGGAGCTGAGTCGTATGTTAGTGCACCAAATTTTGCGGGTAAGATCGAATATTTCGGAATCAGGGGATTGAACCTGGGCTTATCGGGCTACTTCGGAAACACACAAAGTAAACTGTACGATGGTATCGACAAAGATGATGACGCCGCAGTTGCCATGGCCGATTCGTCGGTAGTTGGCATTTCAATGCTCGGACTGGATGCCCGTTATTCAATAAGCGGAATTCAGCTGCGTGGTCAGTTGTACTATGCCAGCTTATCGAATACCGATGAGTACAATGCCTTTACTGCCACCGACGGAAGCCTGAACGATGTGGGAAGCGCTATGATCGGGTATTACGCCGAGGCTGCTTACAATGTTTTCCGCACGGTTGACACCGAGTTGCAACTGACACCATTTGTGCGCTACGAGTTTTTGAATACACACAGTTCGGTAGAAAACAATATTGTTAAAAACGCATCGTACGAGAAAACTGCCATAACAACAGGACTTACGTTGGCATTAACAAAAGGAGCGGTGGTAAAAACCGATATCCAGTTTGTTAAAAATGCTGCCACCGATACCTACGCAAAAACGTTTAGTGCCGGAATTGGCGTAATGTTTTAAACCGCAGTCTTATGAGAATCAAAGCAGGAATATTATTATTTGTCACTTTATTGAGTGCGAGTTTGGCTTTTGCCCAAAGCGATGTGGATTTTCAGCCAAAAGCATTGGTAAAGACACTTGAGAAATCGGGAATCGAAGAACTGACGGGTGTTGAAGAACTTACCCTTCCCAAAGATGCTTGTACTTCAAACGGCAAATACTTCCTGGTTACTAAAAATAACGAGAACGAATACCGGTACATTTACATTGGTCGCGTGAACAGCTGCCGGGCCGGAGGATGCTCCGCAGAGCACGAATCACCAACAACACTCGATTCGGAATACTTTGATTATTACATTTTATTCGATGCGCACAAAACCGTGCAGGCCGTTAAAGTATTTAACTACCAGGCTACTCACGGTTACGAAATTACCGCCAAAGGCTGGCTAAAACAATTCATCGGTTTTAATGGCTCCGACTCGTTGAAAGTGGATAAAAACATCGATGCCATTTCAGGTGCCACCATCTCGGTATATGCCATTACCGCTGATGTGGAAAACAAAACAGCACTGCTGAAAAAGCTACAGCTATAAATAGCAAAAGTTATACATTATATACGTTTTAAGTCCCGGTTGACATTGGTTGTCGATCGGGACTTTTTTTTACGATGTCTGCTAATAGTAAATTGTATTTCCGCACCATGTTTTAAGATCTCAATCCTCCGTCCGTCTACCGACGGACACCTCCTTTTCAAAAAGGAGGACGAATACCCCTTGGCGAAGGGGGAATAAAAGGGAGATTGGCAAATATTGCTTCAGTCGTTCCTTCTTTGCAATCGCATTTTTTGTGGTTTTAAATCGGCAGCGGACAATTACTTATTTAATCCCGGCACGAATCTTTCCTGTCCGCTACGTTTGTCCTTCTGTATTACAAGTCATGGCGAGCGTAGCGAAGCAATCTCCCCCTGCAACCGCGTGATTCCATCGCGTGCTTGTTTATTTTACCGGAAACCACCCCGTCAGCGAAAGCAGATTTATCATCCAAATTAAAATCTTATATCGCTGACACCCCTCCTGCAAGGAGGGGAAATCTGTGAAGTAATGTTCTGTTACATTAAAAATAAAATGAATTTGCGGTGCAAGTTTAGATTCAAAGCTGTGTCTAATTCTGAAAACATTGGTTTTAATTATACAAAATTGCAATTCATGAATCTACTTTACAAGCGATCAGGAAAGATGATCGGCTACATTTTTCTTGCCTTATTTTCGTTGTCGTGTGCCAAACTTCCGGTTTACCATAGCCAGGATCTTTCAGGAAAACCCTCACCTGATTTTTCAACTATTCCAACTAATCATTTCGACGAGAAAAATAATATCCGTTATGGCGTGGCGGTGAACGATACCAACTTCTTTTTTACAGCTACTCTGAGCGACCGGAACAGTTACCCGCGAATTATGCGAGGCGGGCTAAACCTGTATTTCGACCCGCAAGGCAAGAAAAGTAAAAAGTATGCACTTAAAATTGAACGGTCTACCGATCAGTTGAACCGGCAAAATTTACAAGGCAGACCAACTCAGGAGCCGGGTATGAACGGGAATATGGCCGCAGCCATAAACAGTACACTGAAAAAAGTTACATGGGATGCCAACGGCGAGGAATTTACATTTTTCCGTAGTCCGCACCTGTATGCTATCGAAGTTAATTTTACAAGCAACGAATACAACGAGCTAGTTTTGGAGTTGCAAATGCCGCTAAAAGAAATACCCGTTGCGGGAGATCGTACTTTTTCGGCAGGACTGGAAACCGGAAGTTCTGTACCTACCGTGAAAGGAAGTGGATCGATGTCAAATTATTCCGGTTCGGGAAGAGGAAGAGGCTCGGGTGGCGGAATGGGAGGAATGTCTGGCGGTGTAGGTCGTGGAGGCGGTCGTGGAGGCCAGATGAAAGGCATGCAGCAACACCCAACCGGTGCGAGCTCATCAGCTGCAATTTCTTCGTGGTTTAAGGTTGCTTTGTGATTGGAAACTATTCTCGTTGCCCTTGTTGCCTCGCGAATCCTTTCGCGTGGTTATTCATTTTATCCGGCAACCACCCCGTCAGCGAAACCATATTAATCATCCAACTTAAAATCTCATATCGCTGACACCCCTCCTGGCAGGAGGGGAAATAAAAGCGGGATTGAAAAATTACCATACCATTAGGCAACAAAAAAGGCACGAAAAACTTCGTGCCTTATATATGAATTTGATTAAAATCTATTTTTTAACCGAGTGCAAACCGCATTCTTTTCCAGAGCCTTGCTCCCACCACCAGCGTCCGGCACGGAAATCTTCGCCCGGTTGGATAGCACGTGTACATGGCTGACAACCAATGCTAACAAAACCTTTGTCGTGCAGCACATTGTAAGGTACGTTGTATTTTTTTACCCAGTCGATAGTTTCTTCCAGGCTCCACTCCATTAGCGGATTGAATTTTACGATGTCGTTTCCAGCATCGTACTCAAAGAATTTCATGTCGCTGCGGTTATCACTTTGCGAAGCACGTAATCCGGTAATCCAAATCTCGTTTCCTTTCAAGGCACGTTTTAACGGAATTACCTTGCGAATGTAACAACACTCTTTGCGGTTTTCCAACGACTCGTAAAAACTGAAGGGTCCTTTTTCATCCAACAGTTTTTCCACTTCTTCGGTTGGCGGGAAGTAGGCTTTAATCGGCTTGTTGTATTTTTCGAGCGTACTGCGATATACTTTGTAGGTTTCCGGAAATAAACGGCCTGTATCTAAAGTAACTACTTTAATCGGCAGGTCGTTCTTAAAAATTATGTCGGTAATTACCTGGTCTTCGTAACCAAAACTGGTGGTAAAAACCACTTTATCAGGATGCTGTTCAACCAGAAATTGCAGTTTTTCTACAATCGTTTTTTCTTCCAGCTGGGTGTTATACTTGTTTGTTAGTTCTTGCATTTTCATGTAATTATATTTTAACACAAAGTTCTACCTCAATAACTCATTCTCTTACAATCCTTTTGCCTTTTAACTTTTTACTTTTGCCTTGCTCTTTCCTATTCCACATACAAAACCAGCCCTTTCAGGTATTCACTTTCAGGGTGGTAAATATTCACCGGGTGATCAACCGGTTGACTCATTTGATGCAGAATTCGAACGTTACGTCCGGCAATTGCTGCTGCTGAGAAAACGGCTTCCCTGAATTTCTCTTTCGACACCACTTGCGAGCAGGAGAAAGTAAACAGGATTCCGCCCTTACGAATCTGCTCGAAAGCGCGGGTATTTATTCGTTTGTAACCTTTTAATGCCTGAGGCAAGGTTTTGCGGTGTTTTGCAAATGCAGGCGGGTCAAGGATGATCAGATCATACTTATCCTGAATTTCTTTCAGGTATTCAAAACCATCAATCACTGTCGATTTATGGCGTTTATCTCCCGGAAAATTCAGTTCCACATTTTCATCAGTCAGGTCGATCGCTTTTGCCGACGCATCAACAGAGTGCACTGATTTGGCATCTCCCTGCATGGCATAAAACGAAAAACCACCGGTGTAACAAAACATGTTCAGCACATCGCGGCCTTTTGAGTAGTCTTGCACCAGTTTACGGTTTTCGCGCTGGTCGACAAAAAATCCGGTCTTTTGTCCTTTTTCCCAGTCAACTTTAAAACGCAGGCCGTATTCTTTAACTTCAGTTTCCGATTCTGATCCAAACAAGTAGCCGTCTTCCGATTTTACATCGGCTTTAAACGGCAGTGTTTTTTCGCTTTTATTGTAAATCGCTTTTAACTTGTCGCCCATCACTTCCTGCAGGGCTTTCACCAGCTCTTCGCGAATAAGGTACATGCCAATAGAGTGCATCTGCATCACCGCTGTTCCGTTGTAGAAATCAACGATCAGGCCCGGCATTCCGTCACCTTCGGCGTGGATCAAACGAAAAACATTGGTTTCCGGATTATTGTCGAAACCCGTCATTTTGCGCAGGTTCCAGGCACTTTCTATTTTGCTTTTCCAGAAATCGTAATCCGGTTCAATTTCCTCGAACGACACAATACGAATGGCAATCGATCCCACCTGATAGTGGCCAATTCCCAAAAACTGGTCTTTGTTGGAATACACTTTTACAAGGTCGCCTTCAGCAGGCGTACCATACATTTTTTTAATGGCTCCGGAGAATACCCATGGGTGAAAACGCAGTAATGACTGGTCTTTACCCGACTTTAATACAACTTTGACAAACTCTTTTGCCATCTCTAATTTTTTGAAAAGTTCTCGAAAATTTCCAATGCAGCCCACGCGTCGGTAGCTGCATAATATTGTTGTGCTTCTGTTAACTCGCTGGCTTCCCAATTGGTAAGCTGCTGTCCTTTTGAGATGCGGAAACCACAGGCAATGGCCGTCAGTTTTTTCAGACTGAAATTCTGAATTCCCATTTCTTTAGCCTCGTCCTGTAATTCTACAAAACCACCCGGTTTAAAAGGAACAAATTCCTGTAAACCTTTAATATCGTCGCGGATAGCAACACCCGGTTTAATTACCTTTTCATTGGCCAGTAATTCCACGATTTCGCGTGGCAAACCAATGCGGTTAATGCGGAATAAAAAAGCCTTGTTTTTGGTCGACAATTGCAGCAAAGCCACTTTGTTTACCACGCCTTTTTTAAACGATGGTTTTGTCTCGGTATCAAAGCCAATTATCGTTGCTCCGTTGAGCTCTTCAATGGCATATTTTACCTTTTGCAGCGAATCGACTAAAATGATCTGGCCTTCAAAACGTTTTAAAGGCAGCTCCGTCAATTCTTCGTTTGATATTTTTTCTTTAAACATTTATTCCTCTTCTTGATCGGTTCCCCAAAATTTATCCAGCCACTCGGGATTTCCTTTTCCGGGAACCACTTCTTCATTACTACTTTCTGCCGAAAAATCGACACCACTGTAAACCAGCATGTGTACCGCACGCATAACGTTCACCAGCTGCTGCCCCCAGAACTCCTCGAAATGATATATACACTCCGAAATTGCATCGTTCATTACTTCTTCGTTACCAATGCTGTAATTCGTGATACAATCCTTCAGATCCTGGTAAATATCGAGCAGATTTTCGGAAACACTTGCACGCACAGTTTCTTCTCCAAACTGAATATTGGGATCGAAAACCTCGTAAAAACCATCGTTCTCGCCCAACAGTTGCAACCATTTCTGATGCAGCATATTGTAGTCGAGCTCGTTTACAAACTTCTCCAGTTCCTCGTCCATTACCATTTCAATCTTCTCAACAACCGAAGCTTTCAAATAGAGCAATGGCAGCAACTTTTGCAGCTTTGCAAGATTTTCTTCTGCAGTAAGATGCGAAACATTTTCGATGGTAGAACAGTACTCATTAGCCACTGTTACAAATTCAACTACGTTTTTTGAATATACGATCTGATCCATACTCACACCTAATTTCCCCAATAATAAAACTGCTGCAAAAGTAGTAAAGATTTTTAAGACAGAACAAAAGAGTTGGAAGCTCGAAGATTGAAGTCAGAAGTTGGCCGCAGACTGCTGTTGGGAACTGAGCTTTTTCGGGAAAGATTGTAAAATTGAAAAATTGCTAAACTGTAAAACTGCCGACTGAGAACTGGGACTGGATACTGCAACTTTTGTTCCCGACGCTTCGGCCGGGATTTCGTCCGGTTAAACCGTCCTCAACTTTTGCCTTTTGCCTTTTGCCTTTTGCCTTGAAACTTTTGCCTTTAAACTTACGACTCCCTCCACTCCAGCAAGTTATCAACGCGGTAGATTATTTTTTTGTTATCGACCAGCCACTTTACTATTTCGCGCATTTTTTGTTGATCGCCCTGGAGTTTGAACAAGAGATTTTCATACGTGCAAGGATCAGCCAACAATTTTTGCACCCGTTTACTAACCGTGCCAAATTCGTAATCGCTGAGTGCAAATGCCTGTTTGGCTTTACAAATATCGCAGGTGCCACAAGGCGCTGCATCGCTTTCGCCAAAATATTGAAGTAGAATCTGGCTGCGGCAAGTAGCCGAATCGGTGGCATAATGAATTACCGACTCAATTTTTTCGGTGTAGTCCTTTTTCCGCAGATCGTAATTCTCTTTCGATATTTTCAGGCGATCGATGTGCACACGCTCTTTCGTGAAGTATATAAATGGTGTTTGACTTTTCGGCACATAATCAATCACTTTCGACTGGCGCAGGTGTTTTAGGTAATTGTACACCTGATCGCGATTGAGCCCTGAACGTTTCGAAAGCAGCTCTTCATCAACCGACACATAACCGCTAAACAGACCGGTGTACGAGCGCAAAAGCAACTTTATAAAATCGTCGAGCTTGGCGTTGGCCACCTGAAATTTGTACAATTCATCGCGCGAAATCGGGAAATAGATCCGCGACGGACTGTCAACCTGCTCTGTAAATTCAAGGTATTCCTGGCGCTGCAAAATCTTCAGACTATTATAAACCATCGCCTGCTGAAACTTGTAGGCCTGCGCAAATCCCTGTAAACTAAACTCGCGCACCTGTCCTTTTCCGTGGCCCACCGCAACCTGAAAATAGTTACACAACGAATCGTAAATACGCTTTATATTATCGGTTTCAGGAAACGATGTTGAGATGTGCTTTTTCAGCTTTGTGGTATCGGCATTATTATATAATAGTACCGCTGCCGACTTTTTCCCATCGCGGCCTGCCCTACCCGCTTCCTGGTAATAGGCTTCCAGCGAATCGGGCGCATCGATATGAATTACAAAACGAACGTTGGCTTTGTCGATTCCCATTCCAAAAGCATTGGTAGCAACAATCACACGTGTTCTTCCGGTCAGCCAGTCGTCTTGCCGCGAGCTTCGCACAATATTTCCCAAACCGGCGTGGTAATAATCGGCCGAAACTCCGTTTTGCTTCAATTCATCGGCAATTTCGCGGGTGGCTTTTCGGCTGCGAACATAAACTACTCCCGCGCCTTTACTTTTTTTCAGCGTATCGAGCAGGTACCCGGTTTTATTTTCGACATGCCGCACCAGGTAACTCAGGTTTTCGCGGTGAAAAGACATTTTTAACAAATTCTTCTCTTTGAAACCCAACTTGTCCTGAATATCATCGGCCACCTTTGGCGTAGCGGTTGCGGTTAAAGCCAAAATTTTTACTTTGGGCAGCAGTTCGCGCACTTTTATAATGCCTAAATAACTGGGGCGAAAATCGTAGCCCCACTGCGAGATACAGTGCGCTTCGTCAACGGTTAACAAGTTAACTTTCATTTGCTCCAGCCGCTCCACAAAACGCTGAGAATTCAAACGTTCCGGCGATACATACAAAAACTTGTAATTGCCCCAAACAGCGTTGTCGAGCGTTAGTTTTATCTCGCGTGCCGACATTCCGCTGTGTACAGCCAGTGCTTTTATCCCTTTCCGGTTAAGGTTTTCCACCTGGTCTTTCATTAAAGCGATCAGCGGTGTAACCACCACACAAATGCCTTCATGTGCCAGCGAATACACCTGAAAGGTTATGGATTTCCCGCCGCCGGTTGGCATTAATCCAAGCGTATCGTTACCCGCTGCAACAGACTCAATAATTTCGAGCTGCAGCGGCCGGAATTCGGGGTAGCCCCAATAGCGGGTAAGTATCTGCCTGAAGTCTTCCATTAATACAAATTAAGAAATCATTTTAACCTTTAACAATTTTTATTCTTCAAAAGTAGCTACAGCCGAAATAAATCGGTTCAGGTCCACTATTTTTTTGTAGTTTTGCGCTTTAATAAAAACATTAAAATAGTTAGGCATGTCGTTTCTAGAAGACAAAATACAGTTTGAAGGTTTAACCTTCGATGATGTTCTTTTAATTCCCTCATATTCAGAATTGTTACCACGCGAAGTTGATCTATCTTCGAAATTCACGCGTAACATTGTCATTAATACTCCGATTCTGTCGGCAGCAATGGATACGGTTACCGAGAGCAAAATGGCTATTGCCATTGCCCGCGAAGGTGGTATTGGTGTAATTCACAAAAATATGGGTATAGAGGAGCAGGCGCACCAGATAACAACTGTAAAACGTGCCGAAAATGGTATGATCTACGATCCGATTACCATTACCCCGGAGAAAAAAGTGAAGGATGCACTGGATTTTATGGCCAAGTATAAAATTGGTGGTATACCGGTTGTTGATGGTCACGGACATTTGGTAGGTATTGTTACCAACCGCGACCTTCGTTTCGAGTTGAACATGAGCCGCCCTATTTCGGAAGTTATGACCAGTCAAAACCTGGTTTCAACGCTAGAATCAACCGATTTGCACAAAGCAGCCGAAATTCTTCAGCGACACAAAATTGAAAAACTTCCGGTTGTTGATAAGGAAAATAAACTGATCGGACTGGTTACCTATAAAGATATTACCAAAGCAAAAGATAAACCGCTTGCCTGTAAAGATGAAAAAGGCCGTTTGCGCGTAGCAGCCGGTGTTGGTATTGCTGGCGACACCATGGATCGTGTAGATGCACTGGTAAAAGCACAGGTTGATGCATTGGTTTTGGATACTGCACACGGACATACCAAAGGTGTGGTTGAAATGCTGAAACGCATCAAATCAAAATATCCGGAGAAAGACGTTGTTGCCGGAAACATTGCCACTGCCGAAGCAGCAAAATTGCTGGTTTCAGCCGGTGCCGATGCAGTTAAAGTTGGAATTGGTCCGGGATCGATTTGTACCACCCGTGTTATTGCCGGTGTTGGTGTACCTCAGCTTTCTGCTATTTACAATGTTTCAAAAGCTATTAAAGATTCAGGCGTTCCTGTAATTGGCGATGGTGGCATCCGCTACTCGGGAGATATTGTTAAAGGATTGGCCGCCGGTGCCGACTCAATGATGGCCGGTGGATTGTTTGCCGGTGTTGAGGAATCTCCGGGCGAAACTATTCTTTACCAGGGAAGAAAATTTAAAGCATACCGTGGAATGGGATCGGTTGAGGCCATGCAAAAAGGCTCGAAAGACCGTTATTTCCAGGATATGGAAGAAGATATTAAGAAACTGGTTCCGGAAGGAATTGCTGCACGAGTACCTTTTAAAGGATCGCTGTACGAAGTACTTTATCAACTATTGGGTGGTTTACGTGCCGGAATGGGTTACTGTGGAGCACAAAACATCAAAATTTTGCAAGAGGCTAAATTCACCCGTATTTCAAATGCAGGTGTTCAGGAAAGCCATCCGCACGATGTAAGCATTACCCGTGAAGCACCGAACTACAGCAGCCGCCAGTAAGCGCGGGCTGCTTTTGCCCGAATGGGTGTAAAACAATCGCAATTTGCTCAAACAGAGTTGTTCAAATATAAACCGATGGTGTAAAATGAACAGAATTTTCTTTTCGTTGGTTCTTTTTCTTGTCATTACGTTACAGGCTGTGGCACAACCTTCCGAGGTGTTGTTAACGATTGAGCACCACGAGGTTACCAAAGATGAATTTGAATACATTTACAACAAGAACAACAACAATCTGTATTCCGATGCCGATAGAAAAACACCCAAAGAATACCTCGATCTGTTCATTAACTTTAAGCTAAAAGTTACTGAAGCTGAGAACTTAGGAATGGATACCAGCCAGGCTTTCATTAATGAACTGGCCGGTTACCGGAAAGAGATTGCAGCGCCTTATCTTACCGATATTGAATTTAACGAGCACCAGGTAGAGGAACTTTACCGCCGCATGAAACTGGAAGTTGACGCCAGTCATATTTTGTTGCGTGTAGATGAAAATGCGTCGGCGAAAGAAGAACAGCAGGTACTCGATAAAATAACGGACATTCGAAACCAGATAATTGCCGGGAAACCTTTTGAAGATGCGGCGGTGGAATACTCGGAAGATCCTTCGGCGCAAACAAACAAAGGCCACCTGAATTATTTTTCGGCGTTTACTATGGTGGCACCTTTTGAAGATGCTGCCTTTAACACGCCTGTTGGAGAAGTTTCCGATCCGGTGCGCACCGACTTTGGTTACCACCTGATTAAGGTGCTCGATACACGCCCCAACAAAGGAGAATTACAGGTTGCCCATATCATGAAAAACGTGGCCAGGAATGCCACTCCCGAGGAAAAGGCAAAAGCAAAAACTGCCATCGACTCCATCTACCATTTACTGCTCGATGGTGCTGATTTTGCTGAAATGGCTAAAAACGAATCGCAGGACCGGCGCTCTGCCGTTCGTGGTGGCGAAATGCCCTGGTTTTCGGCTGGCAGGATCGTAAAGGAATTTTCTGATCCGGCATTTGCACTGAAAAACGATGGCGATATTTCGAAACCTGTGGAAACGCCTTTTGGCTACCACATTATCAAACGACTAAGTGCACGCCCGGTTCCTCCTTTCGAAGAAGCCCGTGCATCGATTGAAAGTCAGATAAAAAAAGATGCTACACGACTGGCATCGGGGAAAAAAGTATTTGTTGAGAAACTGAAAAAAGAATACAACTTCACGGAAAACGAAACTGCCAAAGCAAAATTAGCAGAGCTAAACATTGCGGGCAATTCTTCTTTACCTGAAGATACATTCTTCACTATCGACAATAAAAGCTATGGCGCAGACGAACTTTCCGCGTTTGTTGCACGAAAAAATATTAAAGTTGGCTCCTATCGTTCGGTATACAACGATTGGGTAAGCGATGAGATCACCAATTTGGAAGACTCAAAACTGGAAGAGAAATACCCCGAGTTCCGCTACCTGATGAACGAATACCACGACGGCATTTTGCTGTTCAATATTTCGCAGGATAAAATATGGAACTATGCAGCACAAGACACTGCGGGTTTGGAAGAATTCTACCAAAAAGACAAGGACAAACACCTATGGGGCGACCGTTTTAAAGGTCATATAATTACCTGCAAAGATGTGTCGGTTCGCGAAGAAGCTGAAAACCTTTTTGGTGCCGGCATGAATGCCGAAGAAGTACTCGCACACATAAATGCCAATGGCGAAGAACTCATTACTATTGAAACCGGTGCCTGGGAAGAAGCCCAAAATCCGATTGTGGATTATTACGTTTGGAATGGCAAAGACCCGGAAGATTTTGACAGCGCCACCACTTTTGTTCGTGGCGACAAAATTGAACCGGAACCAAAAACGCTGGATGAAGCGCGCGGCCTTTTTATATCGGATTACCAGGACCACCTGGAAGAACAGTGGATAAAGGAATTGCGCCGCAAGTACAAGGTTAAAGTGGATAAAAAACTGCTAAATTCCATCGAAGGTGTTTAAACGGCAACTCACATATGGTTTTATCGTTGCATTGGCAATTGCTCTTGCCGCATGCTCGTCGGACATTAGCGATGAGCCGGTTGCCAGTGTTGGAGAAAAAGTGCTTTACAAATCTAAGGTGGAAGAAATTCTGCCCAAAGGAATCAGCAGAGAAGACAGTATCTCGATGAGCCAGAATTACATCGACAAATGGGTTAAGCAGGAGTTGCTGATTCAAAAGGCCGATGAAAACCTGAGCGACGAGCAAAAAGACCTTCGTAACGAAATTGAAGAATATCGCAACTCTCTGATTATTTACAAATACAAAAACGAGCTGATCAGGCAACGTATGGACACTGTTGTTACCGACCAGCAGATTGAAGAATTCTACAACAGTAATCCGGCAAATTTCAACCTGAACAACAGCATTGTAAAAGCAACGTTTGTAATGATTCCGGGCGATTTGGCCGATCCTGATCTGGTAAAATCGTTGATTGCCGACACTTCGCCCGAAGGGATTGACGAACTTCGCGATTATTGCGGGCAATACGCCAAGAAAGTAAACATATCGGCCGACGAATGGATAAGTTTCCAGGTGCTGGAAAAGAACTTTCCGGAAAAAGTGGACGATCCCGAGACCTTTCTGACGCGGAACAAGCTGTATGAAATGAATGATTCAAATTATTACTATATTGTCAGCATTCATGATTTCAAGCTAAGTAACGACCTGGCTCCGATTGAATTTGTTCGGGAGAACATCAAGAATCTGATCCTGAATCAGCGCAAGATCAAGTTCTTAAAAGAAATTGAGGAAAATATTTACACAGAAGGTGTGAGACAAAAGAAATTCAGAATATATGAATAGGAAACAAATTAATGAAAATAAGATGACTAGAATTTTTGTAACAATGATGCTAATGCTTGCGGTACTTACCGGAGCAAATGCTCAGGATAAGGTTATCGACCAAATTGTAGCCGTGGTTGGTGGTAACGTTATTTTGAAATCGGACATCGAAAACATGAACATTAACCAGCAAGCGCAGGGAATTACCTCTGAAGGAGATATGAAATGCGAGATTCTGGAAGATTTTTTGATTAACAAACTACTGGTTGCCGAAGCCGAACTCGATACCTTAATATCGGTAACACCCAGCCAGGTAAACCAGCAAATGGATGCGCAGTTGCAAATGTACCTGCAACACTTTGGTACCGAAAGCGCTGTTGAAACCTACTTCAACAAACCAATTGCAAGTATTAAAGCCGACATGCAGGAAGCCATTCGCGAGCAGTTGTTGAGCCAGCAAATGCGCTCGAAAATTGTTGAGAATGTAACGGTAACTCCATCGGAAGTGCGATACAACTACCGCAACTTAAGCAACGATGAAATTCCTACTATTCCTACGCAATACGAGTATGCACAAATTACTGTTCAGCCGCAAGTTGATTTGGAAGAGGAAAACCGCGTAAAAGCAAAATTGCGTGAGATTAAAAAACGTATTGAAAACGGTTCGAGCTTTGCAGCAATGGCCGTAATTTACTCTGAAGGTCCATCGGCAAAAGATGGTGGAGTTATTAACTATTCAGGCCGTGCACAACTTGATCCCGCCTACGCTTCAGCAGCTTTTAACCTGAAAGGTGATAAAGTATCGAACGTTGTAAAAAGTGCCTTTGGTTACCATATTATTCAATTGGTAGACAAACAAGGTGGTAAAATCCAAACCCGCCATATTTTGATGAAACCAAAAATTTCGGTTGATGCAAAAGAAGAAGCTTACGATCGCCTCGACAGTTTAGCCAACCTGATTCGCACCGATGAAATTTCGTTTGAACAGGCAGCTCAAATGTTCTCGTACGATAAAAACACCCGTAACAACGGTGGTATTGCCATTAACGCCAATACGATGTCGTCGAAATTTTCGATTGAAGAGGTGGATGCCGATGTAAGTAAGATCATCACCAAAATGAACCTTAACGAGATTTCAGATCCGTTTGAAACCATTGATATGGAAAACCAGCAAGAGGTTTATAAAGTTATTAAGCTGTTGAAGAAAATTGATTCGCACAAGGCCAACTTGCAAGACGATTACCAAACGCTTGCCGAATTGTACCTGGCGAAAAAGAAAGAACAGGTTTTGGAAGAATGGATTGCCGAGCGCCAGTCGCAAACCTATATCCGTATCGACAGAACTTATGCTAACTGCAACTTTAATTTCGATAACTGGATTAAATAATAACCCACGAATTTTTGTTTATGAATTTTAAAAACGACGTTGAAGCCTTAGATGCACTTCAGGCCAAATTTAAAGACCTGAAAAAAGAAATTACAACCGTAATCTATGGCCAGGATGAAATTATAGAACAGGTATTGATATCGTTGTTTAGCCGTGGTCATGTTTTGCTGATCGGTGTTCCCGGGCTGGCGAAAACACTGCTGGTTACTACCATTGCAAAAATATTGGGGCTAAACTACAACCGTATTCAGTTTACGCCCGATTTAATGCCATCGGATATTATCGGTACAGAAATTCTTGACAACGAACGTAATTTTAAATTCATTCGCGGGCCATTGTTTGCCAATATTATTCTGGCCGACGAAATTAACCGTACGCCACCAAAAACGCAATCGGCATTGCTGGAAGCCATGCAGGAACAATCGGTTACTGCTGCCGGACAGCACTTTGAGTTGGACAAACCATTTTTTGTTTTGGCAACGCAAAACCCGATCGAGCAGGAAGGAACCTATCCCCTGCCCGAGGCGCAGCTCGACCGTTTTATGTTTTCGGTGTGGCTCGATTATCCAAAACTGGAAGACGAAATTACCATCGTAAAAAATACAACTACCATACAAAACACCGAGTTAAAACCGGTTATTTCAGGTAAAGAGATTTTGTATTATCAGGATCTGATTCGTAAAATTCCGGTCAACGACAACGTGTTGCGTTATGCAGTTACACTGGCGGCAAAAACCCGTCCGGAGAATGAAAATGCGGCAGAAATTAGTAACCAGTACTTGAAATGGGGTGCCGGACCACGTGCATCGCAGTACCTCGTATTGGGAGCGAAAACACATGCTGCTTTGCGTGGAAAATATTCGCCCGACATTGAGGATGTAAAAGCCGTTGCTCCATCAATTCTGAGGCACCGGATTATTAAAAACTACAAAGCCGAAGCTGAAAATATTTCAATCGACGAAATCATCGACAAATTGCTTTAATGCCTTTTTACCGTTTTTATAGCAGCGCCACTTTGCGCAAATTTACCCCGGCAATTTTCTTCCTGTTCCTTCTGTTTGTAGCCACAAACGGATTTTCGCAGGAAAAAAAACGTGTGGAGATTTTGCAGGCGGAGACCTTGGAACAAAGTGAGAACGTTGCCAATGCTCAACGTCTGGTTAATGACGTAATCATCCGTCATGAAGATATTTTAATGTATTGCGACAGTGCCTACACCTACGAAGGATCGAACCGCGTAGATGCTTTTGGCAACGTACACATTAACCAGGGCGACACGCTGCACTTGTATGCACGAAAAGTTTATTACGATGGCGACCGCAGTTTTGCACAGGCCATAAACAATGTAAAGCTGGTGAATACCGAAGTTACGCTTTACACCGACACGCTGGATTACGACATGAACCTCAATGTTGGTTACTACGATTGTTTCGGGAAGATTGTTGACAGCACCAACACGCTTACCAGTAAAGTTGGGCAATATTACCTCGACAATAACGAAGCACATTTTACCGACAGCGTTGTTGGCTACTCCGATAAATACACGATTAACAGCGAAGACCTGCGCTATAATACGCAAACTGAGGTGATCTTTTTTAAAGGGCCAACTACCATTCGCGATTCGGTGAATACACTTTATGCCGAAGACGGTTGGTACAACACCCAAACCGGCGAAGCTGATCTGAAAGAAATGCCACGCGTGTATAACGAAACACAACTTTTAACGGCCAAACAAATCAGCTACAACAAAGAAAATGGCGATGGCTATGCCGAAGGAAACGTTCACATTGAAGATTATGAGAACCGCACCATTATTCAGGGAAACAAGGTAATCTACAACGAAGCAAAAGAAACAGCAACGGCCACCGATTCGGCAGTTTTTATTTCGTACAACGAAACCGACAGCCTGTTCATGCATGCCGACACCTTAAAAAGTATCCCTGACACTATTGACGGCGAAAATATTGTAATGGCTTACTATGGCGTACGCTTTTTCAGAACAGATATACAGGGACTTTGCGATTCATTGATGTATTTCACTAAAGATTCGCTGGTTCAATTGCACAGCAATCCGGTTATCTGGAGCGAACAGCACCAATTGAGTGCTGAGTATATTGAAATGATTCAGCATTCCACTGCTCCCAACGAAATGCATATGATGAAAAATAGTTTCATCATTTCGAAACAGGATTCAGGGCGCTACGACCAGATTAAAGGCAAGGACATGACCGGCTACATTGTTAACGGCAAACTACGAAATATTGATGTTGACGGTAACGGGCAAACACTGTATTATGCCCGCGACAAAGAGGCTATTATAGGATTAAACAGAGCCGAAAGCAGCAATATTGGTATTCGATTTAAAGACGGAAAGATTGATGCAATTGCTTTCCAAAAACAACCCGAAGGACAGTTAAAACCGATTCTGAAACTGGAAGATAGCGAAAAAACGCTGCCCGGTTTCGAATGGAAAATAAAACTTCGTCCGCTTTCGAAAAAAGATATTTTCTGGAGACCTGAGAAGAAAGAGGTGATTGAGGAAGAGGCAACAGAAGAAGTCACTGGTCAATAGTCGCTGGGTGCTGGATACTGGATACTAGATACTGGATGCAAGGATGCTGTCATTCTGCAGCGCAGTAAAGATTTTGTAACACCGGAACATCCCTTCCCACAAAATTGCGTAGATCGTTATTCGAACTAAAGTTTCCAAATACAGTTTTGCACGAACCTGCCCGACTCAAAAAGTTGCCAGTCGCAGAACTGCAAGAGCCAAGCTTTTGTAAAAGTTTCCTTCTCGCTGATTTGCAGGAGCATTTCTTACGGAAAAAGTAAGCTCTCGCTGAGTTGCAGGAGCAAAACCTACGCGAAAGGTTGGCTCTTGCAGAATTGCGGCTGGCAATTCTGAGGAAAAAGTTGTTAGCCGCAGATCTGCTAGAACTTATATTTCAGTGCTTTACGTGTTTTTGGCATTTTATTAATGCTTCAAGGTCTTTAAGACACTTGAAGGTTTTACTAAAAACAAAAGATTCCATCTTTTTTGCAGAGATGGAATCTTTTTTTTACTGGAAACTGATTACTGCAACTGCCTACTATACCGTGCGGTCGATCAGTTCTTTTATTTTCGGAAGCACTGTTCCAAGCGTTTCATTATTGGTCATTCGGTAGTAACCCGGAAGGATTTCAAGCAGGTCTTTTATGGCTTGTTCCAAATCACCGCGCACGGCTGTCATCGAACTAATTTGTTCCATTTCGGTATTATGGTCGAGCTGTTCCTGGCGCAAAACATCAAATTCGGTTTGCGAAGTATTTAGCAAATCAACATATTCAGTCATGCCCAACAGTGCCACACGTGCAGCTTGTTTACCAGTAAGCTCTTTTAACAGGGTTTTCATTAGTGCCGACTGTTCATCGTACCCCTCGCGGTTAAGGTGCCAGCCCACTTTGGCAATTACTTTTTCCACCTCAACAGCAGCTTCCTGTTTTTCCGCATCGGGGTGCAACAGGTAGGCCTGGGTTATGTATTTTACCCCACGAAAGAGGTTATCGCGTTTCAGGTCGGCAGCCCCCAGGGCTTCGGTTTGTTGCTGTGCCACCTGCTTGGCAATGGCACTGGCCGAAGTTTCGACACATACCACCAGAGCATGTTTAAACGGATCGTAAATAACAGAAATGGTTTCGCCCAGCGGTGCAAGCAGGGCATCGAGGCTTTGTGCAAACGACAGCAATTCGGCATTCGTTAGCCCCGAGAGATTGAAAGTTAAAATCATAATTTATTGGTTTTTATATGAGTATTTGTGGGCGTGCTTTGAACAGCCCGGTTAATGTTGTTTTGTGTTTTTCAGCTAATCCAGACCTTCAAGGTTTTAAAAACCTTGAAGGTCTGGAAACTGTTAACTGAGACTGTTAGCTGAATCTTATTTCTTCACGATCAGCTTACCTGTAAGTATTTCGTCGTTGTATTTTACACGAACCTATAATGTTTGCACTCCAACCAGCGCTTATTATAGAATCCTGCCAAAAGGCATCTCCAGCTACAATTTGAGGCACTGAATATTGCTCTCCATACTCAACAGATATTGACACTCCTGTTGGAGTCTTTCGTGTACCTTGAGCCGATGCCCATGCACAAATTATTGTAAATAATATAAAAAATAATATTGATTTCATTCTTCTTCTGTTGTTAGTTCATTCATAAATGCAGTTGTTAAATTAAATATGGAAGTCTGAGCATCTTTTCCTTCTTCAGAACTTATTGAGAAGCTACCAAGCTCAACCAACATTTTAATCTTAAAATTCTGTTCCATACTATCAAGTAGTGGCTCATAATTGTTAAAATACATTATGCGGCTCATTGTGAAAGATGGTCCTTCAATCCCATAGTCTCCTCTATTCCCATTTCTTACATTTTGTTTTATAAAAAGTTCATTTAATAGTTCCATGAGTTGAGAATTGGTAGCACGTGTTAAATAGGCTTCCTGCGCCATAAAAACTTCAAGGTTATAGGTATAAAATTTATACCCCGGCCATTCAAAAGGGTATAAATTCATGGCATAACTAACCGTATCAATCGATTTATATTTGGCAATCAGGTATTCCAGTGCATCCTCGCGGTTTTCGAGCTCAACAAACCAGTCATATTTATTTCTGCACAGGTCATAGCCACTTTGTAAACCACAACACCCTGCCATTAACATATACAAACTGGGAAAGTTGTACGAACCTGCCTCAACCAGCACTTCAGTGCTCATACAAGGCCAATACTTTTGTGGTATTTTTCCGGGCACGGTGTCGTTATAATATCCTGTTGCATAAAACTCACACGAATCGAGCTCGGGTTCGGGCTCTAGCTCAATTAGAGTAGAATTGTTGTCACATGCGATCATAGAGACTATTATAAACAGTAGAAATATATTGGCTTTCATGATGTTAGTTTTTTAACAGTGTTAGAGCTTCATTACAGATATGGTCAAGCAATTCTTTATTTACTGAATTGCCTTTTTTGTTATAACTTACTACTTCAGGAAGTTCGCTCCCTAGTATAATAAAATTATCATGTCTTTTCACTTCCAGAACTCTTGATAAGATTAAACAGCTACTTGCTATTCCGTAAAAAGAATACTTTTCGAATGCTTCTGACTTTGCATTATAAACTGAAGATGATTTTTTAATTAGTAAGCCTAGGTCTTTATCATTAATACTTTTAACAATATCTTTTTGTGCCAATAATAATTCAATATATGTAAACTTAAAACTAAACACCCCTTGCTTCACTAACGTATCAAATTTATAAATATCCTCAGGATTCATTTTCTCATACTCTTTAATAAGCTCCCTTCCTGCATCTTCACGCTTTTCCAACTCTCTAAATCCATTAAAAACAGATTTTAAGAAATCATAACCTTCCTGATTATAGTCACGACTTGTAATTAATATCCACCAGGGATATTCGAGACAAGTCTTGACAAGTTCTTCAGTTGTTATTTCCAGTAAAACATCGTCTGGAATATTAAAGGCATCCAACCTTTCTTTAAAAGAATTAAGTTGTTTCCATTCTTCGGTCCCGGGGCGTACAGGATAATTCCAAGTAACTTTTTTGCTGGGCAAACGAAATCATTGGATAGTCATCAAAAACAATAAGATTATTTTCCTCATGGTGCTTAATATTAAAATTTTAGGTTTCATATTTTTTTGGAATTTAGTAGTGAGTAATAAATACAGAGTATTAAAAAAGGTTCATGAGAATTAGGAACCATAAAAGAGCGCATTAAAAAGGTCGGTTTACTGTACAAACGGTTTGTTTTGTTTTAGTTGAGCATTACGAGGTATTCATGATTGGTTTTATTAATATGTTTCTGGAATTAAGATGTTTAAAGGTAAAAAAGGGTTGCGTTAAAACATAATTTTGGGCCTATGTTTAATAACAATTAAAAGAAGTTACTGTGCGCTAGGCATTAGACATTGTTTATTCGTCATTATATCTTAGGTTCTAAAATGTTGATCATAGATATAGGATACTCTATCTCTAAAACTATTTACTTAGACTGGTAACTAAATCCTGCTCCATAAGTATCTGCATCCAGTATCCAACATTTAGCATCCAGCATCCAGCTACAGATCTCTCACTGCGTTCGAGATGACAGCAACTTTTTCCTTTCTACTTTTGCCTTTTGCCTTTTGCCTTTCTACTTTTTCCTTTTGCCTTAAACAAAAGTTACTTCAATGTTAACGGATTACAGACATTTCGGTATTATTCTTCTTTTTTTAATAAAAAAGCCCCATTTCATTTTCATTTTAAAATAATATTTTCATATTTGCAGGAAATCATAAGCAAATGACAAAAAATATCAACATTTCTATTCTTAGCCTCATTATTGGTATTCTTCTTCTAACAAGAAAGAAATGAGAATGGTGTGTTGATTAACGATATTGGATTAAAGAAGCCATTCTCACATTGAGGATGGCTTTTTTCATGATAGATACGGACTTAGCTTAAAAGAAAAATAACATAAATAGACAATAAATCATGAGCGACAGACTTTACATTTTCGACACAACTTTGAGGGACGGAGAACAGGTCCCTGGTTGCCAGTTGAACACGGTAGAAAAGATTGAAGTTGCCAAAGCATTGCAAGAATTGGGAGTTGATGTAATTGAAGCAGGATTCCCGATTTCGAGCCCAGGCGATTTTGAATCGGTAGTAGAGATTTCGAAAGCGGTTACATGGCCAACAATTACAGCCTTAACCCGCGCAGTACAAAAAGATATTGATGTTGCAGCCGAATCACTCAAGTACGCCAAAAAAGGTCGTATCCACACCGGAATCGGAACATCTGACTTTCATATTTATCACAAACTCAACTCAAATCCCGATGCTATTATCGAGCGCGGTGTTGAGGCAGTGAAATACGCAAAAAAATACGTTGAAGATGTAGAGTTTTATGCCGAAGATGCAGGTCGTACCGAAAACGAATACCTGGCCCGCGTTGTTGAGGCAGTAATTAAAGCTGGTGCAACAGTTGTTAATATTCCTGATACTACAGGTTACACCTTGCCACACGAGTTTGGTGCAAAAATCAAATACCTGATGGACAACGTGCCAAACATTCATAAAGCGATTATTTCAACGCACTGTCATAACGATTTGGGAATGGCAACTGCCAACACGGTTTCAGGAATCCTTAACGGTGCCCGTCAGGCAGAGGTTACCATCAACGGAATTGGCGAACGTGCCGGTAACACTTCGTTAGAGGAAGTAGTAATGACATTGAAAACGCATTATAAAGCACTGGGAATTGAAACCGGTGTAAACACTAAGAAAATTTTCGGAACAAGCCGTTTGGTTTCAACTTTAATGAACATGCCTGTTCAGCCGAACAAAGCAGTTGTTGGACGTAATGCATTCGCACACTCATCGGGTATTCACCAGGATGGTGTATTGAAAAACCGCGAGAACTACGAGATTATGGATCCTGTTGAAGTGGGTATCAACGAATCGGCAATTTTACTGACTGCCCGTAGTGGACGCGCCGCATTGAAACACCGTTTGGAATTGTTGGGTTTCGAATTGGATAAAGAAAAATTAGACGAGGTTTACGAAGAATTCCTGAATCTGGCTGATAAGAAAAAAGACATCCGCGACGACGATATCGCGTTGTTGGTTGGCGATGCAACTCGCAAAGAGCACCGCATTAAGCTGGAATATCTGCAAGTGGTTACCGGCAAAAGCTTAAAACCAATGGCCACCGTTATTTTGAATATTTCGGGAGAAAAATTCGATGCCACTTCTGATGGAAACGGTCCGGTTGACGCAGCTATTAAAGCGGTTAAAAAGATCATTCATCGCCAGGTAATCATTGAAGAATTCCTTGTTCAGGCGATTACCCGCGGAAGCGACGATATTGGTAAAGTACATATGCAGGTAGAATATGATAATTCGATCTACCACGGATTTGGTGCACATACCGACATTATTACTGCTTCGGTAGAGGCCTTTTTGGATGCCATTAATAAATTGCCGGCGGCAGTGTAAGAATAAATATACCTGTCATTTCGACGAGGTAGGAGGAGAAATCTGTTTCCTGTTAGTTACAGATTTCTCAGTCGTCCCTCCTTCGAAATGACACGAAGAAAAAAATATATGACAGCAAAAACATTATTTGATAAGATTTGGGATGCACACGTGGTGAAACAGGTCGAAGGTGGCCCAAATGTATTGTATATCGACCGTCACTTTATTCACGAAGTAACGAGTCCGGTTGCCTTTTTAGGATTGAAAAACCGCGGATTGAAAGTTTATCGTCCGGATCAGACCACTGCTACTCCCGACCATAACGTTCCAACTATCAACCAGCACATGTCAATTAAAGACGAGCTTTCGCGCAACCAGGTTGACATGCTGAAAAAGAACTGCGATGAAAACGGTATCGTTTATCACGGTTTAGGAACTGAAGGCCACGGGGTGGTGCACATTATTGGCCCTGAAATGGGATTAACCCAACCGGGAATGACCATCGTTTGTGGCGACAGCCACACTTCTACACACGGAGCTTTTGGCGCCATTGCTTTCGGTATTGGTACCAGCGAAGTGGAAATGGTTTTGGCCAGCCAGTGTATTATGCAGCCGAAACCAAAGAAAATGCGCATCACCGTTAACGGAACTTTAGATAAAGGTGTAACTGCAAAAGATATCGCATTGTACATCATCTCTAAAATTTCTACCAGTGGTGGTACAGGTCACTTTATCGAGTATGCAGGTTCGGCAATCACCAGCCTGTCGATGGAAGGCCGTATGACACTTTGTAACCTAAGTATTGAAAGTGGTGCCCGCGGTGGAATGATCGCTCCGGATGAAACAACTTTCAACTACGTAAAAGGTCGTCAGTTTGCACCAAAAGGTGAAGACTGGGACAAAGCCATGGAAAAATGGGCAGAGTTAAAATCGGACGAAGATGCAGTTTTCGATACTGAATACACTTTCGATGCTGCTGACATTGAGCCGATGATCACCTACGGAACAAACCCGGGAATGGGAATTGGTGTTTCGCAGACGATTCCAACATCGGAAGGCTTGTCGGGAACTGATAAAACGACTTACCAAAAATCGTTGCAATACATGGGATACAACGAAGGTGATTCTATGAAAGGCAAGCCGGTTGATTTCGTATTCCTTGGCAGCTGTACTAACGGTAGAATTGAAGACTTCCGCGAATTTGCCGCTTTTGTGAAAGGCAAGAAAAAAGCCGACAACGTAACTGCATGGTTGGTACCCGGATCAAAACAGGTACAAAACCAAATTGAAGCAGAAGGACTTGTGCCGATTTTGGAAGAGGCAGGTTTTGAATTGCGTCAGCCGGGATGTTCAGCATGTTTGGCAATGAACGATGATAAAATTCCAACCGGTAAATATTCGGTTTCAACGTCGAACAGGAACTTTGAAGGCCGCCAGGGACCAGGTGCACGCACCTTGCTGGCCAGCCCGCTTACTGCAGCAGCTGCTGCTGTATCTGGAGTAATCGCAGATCCTAGAGAAATGATGTAGATGTATTCTACCACCTCCCTCCGATTTTATCGGAGTACTCCTCCTATAGGAGAGGTGACAACTTAAAAAGTTGGCGGGGTGGTTCATCAATAATTAGTAAAGAATAAAAAAATGGCATACGATAAATTTTCAGTAATAAATACTTCGGCAGTACCACTGCCATTCGAAAATGTAGATACCGACCAGATCATTCCGGCCCGTTTCCTTAAAGCAGTGGAACGTAAAGGATTTGGCGACAACCTTTTCCGCGACTGGCGGTATGAAAACGACGGAAGTCCGAAAGCTGATTTCCCGTTAAACAACGCAAAATATTCTGGTAAAATCCTTGTAGGTGGAAAAAACTTTGGTAGCGGATCGAGCCGCGAGCACGCCGCATGGGCCATCTACGATTATGGTTTCCGTGTAGTGGTTTCAAGCTTTTTCGCCGACATCTTTAAAGGAAATGCTTTGAACAACGGCCTGTTACCGGTTGTTGTTTCACCAGAGTTCCTTGAGAAAATCTTTGCTCAGATTGAAAAAGATGCAGATTCAACTTTCGAAGTCGATCTTCCAAATCAAAAATTCACGATAACAGCTACAGGTGAATCGTCTGATTTCGAAATCAATCCATACAAAAAACATTGTTTGCAAAACGGATTGGACGATATCGACTACCTCGTTGAGATGAAGGAGCAAATAGCAGAATTTGAGGCTTAAGATAGTTAGTGAGGCTCTCACTTAAGTGAGCGCCTCACTACATTATTAAAACAGACAGACACGTCAATAGTGAGGACTTCTCTTGAAGTGAAATCCTCACTTAAGAACTAAAAAAAATGACAGGCAAAGCAGTAGAAATTTCAGGTAAGCACCTGACCATTATGGATACCACCCTTCGCGATGGGGAACAAACTTCGGGAGTTTCATTCAGCGAAAAGGAAAAACTAAGTGTGGCCAAGGTATTGCTTGAGGATGTGAAGGTAGACCGCATCGAAATTGCCTCGGCACGGGTATCAGAAGGAGAATTCAAAGGTACCCAAAAGGTAATGGAGTGGGCGGCACAAAAAGGTCACCTCGACAAAGTTGAGGTGCTTGGATTTGTTGATGGAAAAATTTCGCTGGAATGGATTGCCAAAGCCGGAGGAAAAGTGATTAACCTGCTGTGCAAGGGATCGTATAAACACGTTACCGAGCAGTTACGAAAAACGCCGGAACAACACGTTGACGATATTAAGCAGGTATTAAACTATGCCGACGAAATGGGAATTAAGGTTAACATTTACCTTGAAGACTGGTCGAATGGTATGCGCAGTTCGAAAGACTACGTGCACTTTATGATATCGAGCCTGAAAGATGAAAAAGTGGAGCGCTTTATGCTTCCCGATACGCTGGGAATCCTTGATCCGGACGAGACTTACGATTTCTGTCACGAAATGATCGAAAGCTTTCCTGACGTTGAATTCGATTTTCATGCGCACAACGATTACGACCTGGCCATTGCCAATGTTTTTCATGCAATGAAAGCCGGAATCCGATGTGTACACACCACTGTAAACGGGCTTGGTGAACGCGCCGGAAACGCTCCCCTATCGAGCGTTATTGCTACCATAAAAGATCACCTGAAAATGAAAACCCGGGTGAACGAAGCCCAGCTAAATAAAGTTTCGAAACTGGTTGAGTCATTCTCAGGAATTCGCATACCAACCAACAAACCGTTGATTGGTGAATTTGTGTTTACACAATGTAGCGGAATTCATGCAGATGGCGACAGCAAAAACAACCTGTATTTTAACGACTTATTACCGGAACGTTTTGGCCGCACGCGCCAGTACGCCTTGGGAAAAACTTCGGGTAAAGCCAATATCAAAAAGAACCTGGAAGAACTAGGTATTGAGCTGGATAAGGATTCGCTGAAAAAAGTTACGGATAAGGTTATTGAACTGGCCGACCAGAAAGAGACCATCACTAGCGACGAACTTCCATATATTGTTGCCGATGTGCTGGAAAACGAACTTTTTGAGCAACGCGTAAAAGTGGTAAATTACTCGATAAGTTACACCATGGGATTACGTCCGATGGCGAATGTCTCGCTTGAAATTGACGGAAAAATTTACGAGGAATACAGCGATGGCGACGGTCAGTACGACGCATTTGTAAAGGCTTTGCACAAAATCTACAAGCGCCTCGACAAGGTATTCCCGATGCTGGTTGATTACGTAGTGACTATTCCTCCGGGCGGAAACACCAATGCCTTGGTTGAAACGGTTATCACATGGCGCAACGATCACGAATTTAAGACCAAAGGTCTGCATCCGGATCAAAATGCTGCTGCAATTCTGGCAACAACCCGAATGTTGAACGTGATTGAAAATGAGTTCAACCCAACAAAATTGGAAGAATTAAAAAACGAAAAATAATAACGACCTCGGGCCTGCAGTTTTGTGTGTCCGAAAATTTCTAAAAAAATGAAACTGAACATTGCATTATTGCCCGGCGACGGGATCGGACCTGAAATTGTGGATCAGGCGATGAAAGCAGTGAAAGCTGTTGCTAAAAAATTTAATCACGAATTAGAATACAAGCAGGCATTAACAGGTGCTTGTGCCATCGACGCTGTTGGAGATCCTTATCCGGAAGAAACACACGAATTGTGTATGCAGTCGGATGCTGTACTTTTTGGCGCTATTGGCGATCCAAAATTCGACAACAATCCAAAAGCACCGGTTCGTCCTGAGCAGGGATTGCTGACCATGCGTAAAAAGTTAGGATTGTATGCCAACATCCGCCCGGTAGAAACTTTCGAATCCTTGTTACACAAATCTCCACTTCGCCGAGAATTGGTTGAAGGCGCTGATTTTGTGTGTATCCGCGAATTGACAGGTGGAATGTACTTTGGTGACAAAGGCCGCAAAGACGATGGAAACACGGCTTATGACACTTGTATTTACACTCGTGAAGAAGTTGAGCGTATTTTGAAATTAGGATATGAATTTGCTGCCAAACGTAACAAAAAGCTTACTGTGGTTGACAAAGCCAACGTATTGGAAAGCTCGCGTTTGTGGCGTGAAGTTGCACAGGAAATGGCTCCAAATTATCCTGAAATTCAAACAGAATACATGTTTGTGGATAATGCTGCAATGCAAATTATTCAGTGGCCTAAGAATTTTGATGTAATGGTTACTGAAAATATGTTTGGCGATATTCTTACCGACGAAGCCAGTGTAATCACCGGCTCGCTTGGGTTATTGCCATCAGCGTCGGTTGGTATCCACACTTCGGTATTCGAGCCAATTCACGGTTCGTACCCACAGGCGGCAGGTAAAAACATTGCCAACCCAATTGCTACAATTCTTTCGGCTGCAATGATGTTCGAATATGCTTTCGACCTGAAAGAAGAAGGTAAATTGATTCGCGATGCTGTTGCGGCATCAATGGCTGAAGGATTTGTTACCGAAGACATTGCTGAAGGACAAGCACAAAGTACATCGGCAGTTGGTGACTGGATCGCTGACTGGATCGAAAAGAATTAGGGATATGCGGTTTCCAACCGCATTAAAATTGGCAGTTTTAAACCGCCAAACCCAAAAGAGGCGTTCTCATAATTTGAGAACGCCTCTTTTTTGTTTTACATTTCCGGTATCCGTCAGCTTAAGCTGACGGCAAAGGATATGCAAATAATTGAAATTTATTGAAACACATTTACCCTTTGCCGTTGGTTTTAACCAACGGAATAAAAGCATGTACAAATTCCCGGCTTTAGCCATTAACCTTCTAAAAATTATACCTTTTTAAAAACTGCTTAACCTCCTCTTCCCATGTCAATTTTCTGTGATGTTCATCCTGATTTTTTATATATTCTCTCACTCTCACCAATTGTGATTGACTTACAGAAACCGCGAAATAATCATCCTGCCAATAAAATTTTACCGGCATCACATTCATTTTATTTATCCAATACGAGCTCTCTCCTTTCAGTTGTTGCATCACATCTGCGATATTCTGTTTTCTGCCAAGATTTATTAGGGCATGCACATGATCTTTATGAAGATTGATGTAATCGAGAACAATACCTTTATCACTTGCCTTTTCCCTAATATGGTTAAGAAGAATAGGTCGAAAGGTATTAGAAATGATACATTCACGATTTTTTGTTGACCAAACACAATGAAGCCAAATTGTTGTGTATGACATGTGATTGAGATTTAATATTTAGTCAAATGTACAAAATTGTTTTGGGCTAAAGCCCTGTAGATCTTCATCATGTCATCCGTCAGCTAAAGCTGACGGCAAAGGGTAGCGATCAAAAGGATCTGATTATACTGACTCGGGTTCTATCTTCTTCCAAATAATTGAAAAATCCCAGTTTAATATCTGTTTTAAAACGACCAGCAAAACTATTGAAGAAAGAACTAAAACCAGCGATTCTTTAACCGGATCAATTTCTTGCTGAAAAAACAACGAAGGAACTTGTATCGCTGATTCTTTACTGGTTACCAAAAGTGCGCCCAGCGTATTATTAACGGCATGTATTCCAATGGCCAATTCAATACCGTCATCAAGTACGGCGGTTATTCCGAATGCCACACCAAAAACAAAGTACGATGGCATCATCATCCAGAAACCGTGTTCTTTCACTTCGGGATTCATTCCATGCATTAACGCAAACAAAACCGACGGAACAAGAATAGCCAACCACACTCGTTTTGTCCATCCGGCAACACCCTGTGCCAGGTAACCACGGAAGATAAATTCTTCGGTACCCGATTGAATTGGAATTAGCAGAACTGCGACAAAAACCAAAGGAATAAAAGAAACCGGATTAAAACGAAACTCGAGTTCTTCGGGACTTATGATTAACTGAACAAACAATAAAATCAACATGATTGCCCCCCACACTGCAACACCCAGCCAAAAACGGTTTTTACGGAAAGGGCGTCCTCCGTTTATAACATCTTTTAAAGACCGCTGATGGAATGACTTTATCATTACAATAGACAAAACCAACGTTACAATAAACGGTATTACCAATAGTGCTAAGCCAAGACTGGGATTTATTCCATACGCCGATAAATCCATCAGATTTTCCGGAGTCTCCATCTGACCACCATTCATGGATATCGCTACTACCATTACAACAATGAGAGGGAGAGCACCAACTGTTTGCCCTACTCCAAAGGCCACAAGAAGTACTACTAAATATTTCCACCATTGATTTTGGCCGTCGAAAGCGCGCGTTAAATGTTTCATTTCTTTCTAATTTTTTTTTGAAGGTTTAAAGTACTAGCGAAGTTAAAACATTTTGTTAAACGGTCAAGCATAAGTTGTCTTTCTGAAATATCCATTTCAGATGAGCGGTACTTCCCTGCCATGAACAGAAAAATAAATTAAAATGGCTCCAACTATTTTATTTCTGATAAATATTTTTTTACTTTGTATTTCAAAGTACTTTTAAAATGAATGACTCAGAAAAGCTGTTAAACGAATTAAAAGACATCCGCAACATTATGGAGCGCTCAAGCCGTTTCCTTTCACTTAGCGGACTTTCAGGTATTTTGGTGGGCATTTACGCCCTAATCGGTGCCTTTTTTGCCAACCGTATCGTACATCAGTTTCCCTACGCCATACCACAGGAAAACTTAAACGAAGTACTCACCTCCATTTTTGTTATCGGTATTACGGTATTAGTACTGTCGCTTTTCACCATTTATGTTTTAACGGTTAAACAGGCCAAAAAGGAGCAAAAACCCATTTGGGGGCCGGGCTCGAAACTGCTACTGATCAATCTGCTTATTCCATTGGCAACGGGTGGAATATTAACCTCAGTACTTGCTTTGCGCGGTTACTACGGTGTTATCAGTCCGTGTTTCCTTATTTTTTACGGACTTGCTTTGGTGAATGCTGCAAAATATACACGCCCCGAAATTTTAAGTCTCGGTCTGGTGGAGATCGTTTTAGGATTACTGGCGGCAATATTTCCGGGTTACGGCCTTTATTTTTGGGCTATCGGTTTTGGCATCGTTCACATAATTTACGGATTCATGTTCTTAAATCGTGAACACAAAAATTCAGAGGCGTGAAGAATCCGATTCAAAATCTGAATAAAGCCTTTGAAAACAAAGTGAGGCTGGGCGTTATGGCGGCTTTGATGGTGAATTCGCGCTTGAGTTTTAACGAACTGAAAGACTTGCTCGAATTAACCGATGGCAATCTGGCCAGCCACATTAAAGCGTTGGAAAAGGAAAAATTCATTTCGGTGAACAAAACCTTTGTTGGCAAAAAACCCAACACTACTTACGCCGTTACCACGAGTGGCAGCAAGGCTTTTGAGCAGCATTTAAAAGCATTGGAAGATTTAATAAACAATCAAAATATACTGAATAAATAATTTTTTTACCCATTTACTTTGTAACTCAAAGTACTTTTAAAACAATTAAATCATGGAAAAACAAGAAAACATTTTAGACCGACTGGGAATCAGCTTCCACCGGACATTGTCGTTCAAACTGTTAGTAATCGGGATGCTGATCCTAATTCTGCTCATACCAAAAGTTATGATACTCGACCTGATTGGCGAGCGCCAGCTTAACTCGGTACAGGTTGTGAACGAAGTGATGAGCAAATGGTCGAACGAACAGCTCATCAGCGGCCCCGTGCTCTTTGTCCCGTTTAAAAAGAAAATCTACAACGAGGAGGAAGGCACCTATAACGAAGTAACTCGCTACGCCACTTTCCTTCCGAAAGAGTTGTCGGTTAACGGAAAACTGCTGCCCAAACAATTAAAACGCAGCATTTACAATGTTGATGTTTACGAAGCCGAACTTTCAATAACCGGGAATTTTAAGGACATCGATCTCGGAAAACTGAATATCGAATCTTCGGATATAATTTGGGACGATGCCCAGTTACAATTATCGATTAGCGACCTGAGAGGCATAAACAAAGGACTGGAACTAAGTTGGAACGACAAATCCCATACATTTTCGCCCGGCAAAGTCTCATCCCCTATCGGGCACAGCGGCGTTTCAATTCCGCTGAAAGAGCTTTCGGCCAACGATCTGAACGGAGCATTCTCGATTAAGCTGCAGTTAAAAGGCAGCCAAAATCTGATGTTTACTCCGCTGGGCGAGCAAACTACTGTTCATCTGGAATCAACATGGAACGATCCGGGTTTTACAGGCAACTATCTGCCTGCCAACAGAAATGTGAACGATAAAGGTTTTCAGGCCGATTGGAGCGTCTTGCATTTTAACCGCAACTATCCGCAACAATGGATTAGCACCATTAACACGATCAACCAAAACGACATTGAAAACTCGAAATTCGGAGTTGAAATGGTGAGTCTTGCCGATCATTACCAAAAGAACATTCGCAGTGCCAAATACGCCATCCTCATTATTATCATCACTTTTGTGGTTTTCTTTATGTTCGAAGTGCTATCGAAACAGCGTATCCACCCTTTTCAGTACATTATGGTTGGTTCGGCAATCAGCATTTTTTATTTACTGTTGCTGTCTATTTCCGAACACCTTGGTTTTAATCTGGCTTACCTGGTTGCAGCTTTAGCGGTAATTATTCTGGTGTTCTTTTACACGCGAAGTTTTATGCCAAAACTTAAAAACCAGCTGGGAACAAGTTTAGGATTGGCCGGCTGTTACCTTTTCATTTTTATACTCTTACAGCTCGAGTCGTTTGCACTACTTACCGGTAGTATCGGATTATTCGTACTTCTGGCTGCTTTAATGTATTCAACCCGAAAAGTTAACTGGTATAAAGAATAGTTTGAATACCTCCTTCTGAATAGTTCGGGAGGAGGTATTTACAACAAATATCATAAAAAACTTCAGGATGAAATAGCCCGCCTTTGTCTACTTTTAGTTGCTTCCGGTTATCTTTGCAAAAAAATTGCACAATGAGCGACACGAAATATTTTCCTCAATTAAAAGATATAACCACCGCAAAGCACAACCTCTGCGAAATTGTATTGCACACACCGCTTCAGAAGAACCTGAATTTATCGGAAGAATTCGAAGCCAATGTATTTTTAAAACGCGAAGATTTGCAGATCGTTCGTTCCTACAAAATTCGTGGTGCCTACAATAAAATAGCACAACTTTCGGATGCCGAGCGCGAAAAAGGAGTGGTTTGTGCCAGTGCAGGAAACCACGCGCAGGGCGTTGCTTACTCGTGTCGCCTTTTGGGAATTGAAGGCAAAATTTACATGCCCACCACAACACCAAAGCAAAAAATCAAGCAGGTAAAAATGTTTGGAAAAACGCACGTTGAGGTTATTATTACCGGTGATACTTACGATGATGCTCACCGTGCTGCGTTGGAAGATTGTCAAAAAACCGGCATGTCTTTTATTCATCCGTTCGACGATCCGCAAATTATTGAAGGACAAGCAACGGTTGGTCTGGAGATTTTACAGGACTCGACCGAAACGATCGACTATTTGTTTGTGCCTATCGGAGGTGGTGGTTTGGCGGCCGGAGTTGGAGCCTGCATTAAACAGATAAGCCCGAACACAAAAATTGTTGGTGTAGAACCTGCGGGTGCGCCATCGATGCAAAAGTCGCTGGAAGCTGATCATGTAATTAAACTGGAGAAAATAGATAAATTTGTTGATGGCGCTGCTGTTCAACGTGTTGGCGATACTACTTTCGAGATTTGCAAAAAAGTGGTTGACGAATACCAATCGGTTCCTGAAGGAAAGATTTGTACTAAAATTCTGGAACTCTACAACCGCGATGCCATTGTTATTGAGCCGGCCGGAGCATTATCGATTGCGGCACTCGATTTTTACCGCGAAGAAATTAAAGGAAAAAATGTAGTTTGTATTGTTAGCGGAAGTAATAACGACATCACCCGCACTGAAGAAATAAAAGAGCGCTCGTTACTTTACGAAGGGCTGAAACATTACTTTATAGTTCGTTTCCCGCAACGTGCAGGTGCTTTGCGCACATTCGTTGATGTGGTGCTTGGCCCCACCGACGACGTTACGCATTTTGAATACTCGAAAAAAACGAATCGAGAAAAAGGTCCGGCTGTGATCGGAATCGAAGTTCAAAATCCGGAAGATTTTCATGGCCTTGTAAAACGCATGGACGAAAATGGGTTCATTTACGAGTACCTGAATGAGAAAGCCGATCTCTTTCAGTTTTTGATCTGATTACTGCTCAAACAAATCAATAGAATAAAAAAAGAGCTTGTCTCAAAAGTGGTAAAGAACGTCATTCTGAATTCATTTCAGAATCTGTTAAAATTGATTTTATCAACTCGAAGATCCTGAATCAAGTTCAGGATGACGTAACAAAAACTTTTTGGACAAACTCTTATCCTATATTACAGCCTGATTATTCTTCTTCAGGAGAAAGGTATTTGTAAACGATGCCGGCTAAAATTGCTCCAATTATCGGGGCTACCCAAAACAGCCACAACTGTCCGATCAACTCTCCGTTACCCGTAAAAAGTGCCTGACTGGTGCTACGCGCCGGATTTACCGAGGTATTGGTAACCGGAATACTTATAAGGTGAATCAACGTTAAACACAAACCAATGGCAACACCTGCCAGATATTTTGGAGCTTTTGAGTGTGTCGCTCCCAAAATAACGATCAAAAAGAAAAAAGTCATCACCACTTCGCAAACCAGGGCTGCTACCAATCCATAATCTCCGGGCGAGTAGGCACCATAACCGTTGGAAGCAAAAGTTCCGATATCGGCGCCGGGTTTACCTGTTGCAATAATGTACAGCACTGCGGCGCCAGCAATACCACCCAATACCTGCGCTACAATATAGGGAATAAGCTCTTTGGCATCGAAACGTCCACCAATCCATAATCCCACCGAAACTGCAGGATTTAAATGGCAACCGGAAATATGCCCGATTGCATAAACCATGGTTAAAACGGTTAAACCAAAGGCCAGGGCCACACCGGCAAAACCAATTCCCAACTCCGGGAAAGCGGCTGCAAGCACAGCACTTCCACAACCTCCGAGAACCAACCACATGGTTCCGAAAAATTCAGCAACTAATTTTTTCATACGTTAATTTTTAATTTGGAAATTCATTTAGATTTAAATGCCAAACAGTAAAAAACAAGATCTAACCATTTAGCTTAGAAAAGTTAGGGCAATTGAAAGAAAAAAGCAAATATTTAAAAGACAGCTCCCCAATAACCGACGGTGTCAAAAACCTGATCTTTTTCAGTTTTTGATTTGATCAATTTCTACAAAACAGCATAAATGCTGGCATTTTTACATTTCTGTCGAGGCTAGTCGTCAGTTTTGTTTGCTACATCGGGGAAAAAGAATAAATTAGCGACTCCTAATTTAAACCTGCATCAAAATAAAAAACCATCACGAAAAGCGAAATCGGTTCTTTGCAGAAAGATTTGGTTTTTCAATCCAATAAAAGGCAATAAAAAGGGTATGAAGATTCTGAAAATAAAATTACACTGGCAAATTCTAATCGCACTGGTACTGGCTGTTTTGTTTGGTTATTTTGCACCAAACGCAACCGATTATACCTCGTGGATGGGCGATATTTTTCTTCGCGCACTAAAAATGGTGATCATTCCGCTTATCCTGAGTTCCATCATCAGCGGAGTTACCAGCATGGGTGAAGGCAGCAACCTCGGAAGGCTGGGTTTTAAAACATTGCTTTATTACCTGGGAACAAGTACGCTGGCTATTTTAACCGGATTACTTATCGTTAACCTGGTAAAACCCGGTGTTGGTGTTGAGCTTGGTTTTACCCAATCGGTTGAGGGTCTGGCTGAAAAAGCAGGATCGGTGAAAGATATTCTTTATCGCCTTATTCCGGATAATATTGTTGATGCCATGGCACAGGGAACCATTTTGTCGGTGATCTTTTTTGCTATCATTTTCGGCTACTTTATTACCAAGGTTGACGAACCTTATAAAAACTCTTTAAAAACATTTTTCGACGCCATTTTTGAGGTGATGATGAAAGTAACCTTGTTTATCATCAAATTTACGCCGCTGGGAATTTTTGGTATCGTTGCCGGAGAAGTAGCGCGCAATTCAGAACAACTGGCCAACATTGCCGGAAGCCTTGCAATTTACAGCTTGTGTGTAATTGTTGGTCTTTTAATTCATGCACTCATTATTCTACCATTGATTGTACGTTTTGTCGGGAAAGCAAAACCATACGCACACTTAAAAAATATGGCCACTCCCCTGCTTACCGCATTTTCAACATCATCGTCGAGTGCAACGCTGCCATTAACCATGGAAGCGCTGGAGCACAACAGCGGTGTATCGAATAAAATTACAAGTTTTACCCTGCCTTTGGGAGCTACCATAAATATGGATGGAACTGCACTTTACGAATGTATGGCTGCTATGTTTATAGCTCAGGCGTATGGCGTTGATTTGTCGTTTACCCAGCAAGTATTTGTTGTGGTTACGGCATTGCTGGCATCAATTGGTGCTGCCGGAATACCAATGGCCGGACTGGTTATGATTACCGTTGTTCTGACTGCCGTAGGGTTGCCACTCGAAGGAATTGGGCTTATTCTAGCTGTTGACCGGATTCTGGACATGTTGCGCACCGCCGTAAATGTGTGGAGCGACAGTTGCGGAGCTGTTACAGTTGCCCGTTCGGAAAACGAAGCAACCAGTGTAGGCATTTAAGGCACTACATTCTATAGCTATAACTATTTGAACAATCAAACGCTTTTCTGAACAACTAAAGACAGGTGGTTTCTAAATTATAGAAAACACTATTAATTAGTTAGATTTCTGCCTGCCGGCGGCTTTCATCTTTGCCTTGAAGCAAAGACGAAACAGAAAATTCAAGACTGCTTTTGGTCTTCACCCTCCGTTTTCCTAAAACCCAAATTCGGACGGGTGATCTCCTCGATTCCTCGGAGCTTCCCGCTCTCATTAAGGTTTTATTTCAACTACGGGCAAAGACCAAAAGAGGCCGGTCCACTAATGCAACCTCAGCGACATCGAAGCTTGGCCTCGGCCAGTGAACCGGAAAACAAGCGGTGGCAGCGTAAAAAATTACTGATGTTTGAGGAGGTACGACAGCCTGTCCCGATCGTAGCATCGGGAAGTTTCAGGAATTTTAGCCGGTATCGCGTAGCTTTTCCGAGTGAAGTGGGCGCAGCCTTGGGTTTTCTGTCTACTGTTTGGGCTAAGCCAAAGAGTAGATTCCGCCTGAAAAGGCAAAAATTACGTTTCTTCTGCCAGATTACTGTACTCCTGCGTAATTTTCACAATAGCATGATATTCTTAATAGATCTGTGAACGACACAAGATCATCTGCAAAAAGCACCTTTCAATCTGCTAAATTCGGATTCTTTTCCAATAGCCAAGCTAGACGAATTTATTGGCTTATTGGCAGAAAATCAATGGATTATTCAAATAAATGGCTTACCATTGTAGTGTAAATGCATTTAACATTACAATGAAAATCTTTAAGTACCGGGTTCTAAACCACATACTATTTTGGATATTTATATTTACGTTTTACACCATTCCGTACCTGTTGTCGTATGGTTTTGTAATCGAAGCGTTTATAAATATCATCTACATTCCCATCGACATTATCGGCGTTTACATTGTTATCGAATACCTCATTCCGCGTTTTGTCTTTAAAAAGCGGCAATTTGGCATTTTCATTCTTGGCACCGCGGTAATAATTGCCCTGAATATTGCCATTTCAAACTACATAAAACTGAACATCCAACCCCTGCTGGGATTTTGGGTAGTACGCCGACCGTTTAGCGCCGAAATGTTTTCAGCCTTGCTGAATAACTTCATGATTATTGGTACAGCCACTGCCTTTAAGCTGTTTAGCTATTCTTACAATATTCAGTTAACACAATCGGAACTCGAGCGAAAGACTGTTCAGTCGGAACTGGGCATTCTTCGCTCGCAGGTAAATCCCCATTTTCTCTTTAATGTGTTGAATAATATCGATGCGCTAATTTATGAGGACAAAGAAAAGGCCTCGAATGCCATTGTGCTGTTGTCGAAAATTATGCGCTACATGCTGCAGGAATCAACGCACGAAATGGTAAAGCTGGATAAGGAACTCAGTTATATTCAAGACTACCTGGAATTGGCGAAACTGAGTTTTGCCGATCCCAAATTTCTTGAATTTGAACAAAAAGGAGCACCAAATTCGCAGTTTGTGCCACCACTTTTGTTTATTCCAATTATCGAAAACGCGGTAAAACATTGCAATAAACAATCGGAGTCGCCGGGTGTAAAAATCAACTTTTCTATTGATTCGGATTGTATTGAATTGCGCACATCGAACTTTGTAAAACGCAACAATTTTAAACTGCCCGACAGTGGCACCGGAACGGGACTTAAAAATGTTGAAAAGCGCCTAAAACTACTTTATGGCAGCAATTTTACTTTTGATATTAAAAAGGATATGGATAAATTTGATGTGCACGTAAGAGTGCCGGTTTAACGAATAAGAAAGCGGAATTATGAAAATGAATTGCATAGCTGTCGACGACGAACTTTTGGCCCTAAAAAAGATTGAACGTTTTGCCGAAAAAATTGATTACCTCAATCTTTTGGGTACTTTCGATAATGCTTTGTCCACCTTTTCATTTCTGCGCGAAAACAAAGTCGACCTCATTTTCCTCGATATCCAAATGGATGAATTTACCGGCATCCAGCTGCTGGAAACCTTAAAAGATCCGCCCTACGTAATTTTAACCACTGCTTTTGATGAATATGCACTGAAAGCTTACGAACTTGATGTGGTAGATTATGTTTTAAAACCCATTTCATTTGAGCGTTTTGTAAAGGCCACCGAAAAGGTTTACGCCCGCTTTTTAAAAGACCAGAATAACCAGTCTCCAGCGCCAACACAGCATGTGGTTGAAAATAACGATAACCCGGAATACACCTTCATAAAATCGGGGAATAAAACGGTAAAAGTTTATTTCGATAGGATATTATACATTGAAGGACAACGCGATTACCTTCAAATTCACACTGAAGACAGCCGGATTATGACGCTCCTTAATTTCAAAAAAATGCAGGAAATACTTGATGATCAGAAATTTATTCGCGTTCATAAATCGTACATTATTTCAATCGATAAGATCGACTACATTGAAAACAATACCATTAAAATAAAAGACAAACTTATTCCGGTTAGCAGCACCTACAAAATTGCTTTCCAAAACCTGCTTCAGAAAAAGAATTTTCTGTAATCAGCGCTACCAATTTCAGGTCTTTTTAACAAAATTTCACGCACAGGCTTTTCCTATTTTTATATTTTTGCACCTGTTTTTTAGAGTTTAAACCAGGTTAAAAACCCAGTAAAAATGAAGCGAGTAATCCAGATTTTTATTTTGTTTTTTGTTGTGACAACGCTAACAAACTGTAAAAAAGCAAACAACGACATTCTGTACGACAAAAAGTACATCGACGAGATTAAACAGGTTCGAGAAGAACTCTCATTTTACATGAGAACGAACTTTATTCCGGGGGCGCAAATCGCGATTTCCAAAAACGGTAAACTTATTTATTCCGAGGGCATTGGCCTTGCATCGAAAGATCTTAATGTAAAAACCACCCGCGATACAAAGTTCCGCATCGGGTCGTTATCCGAATTGTACACCACGCTTATTTACCTAAAAATGGTGGAAGACGGCACGCTCATCCCCGACTCAACAATTCAGCATTACCTGCCCGATTTTCCGGAGAAAAGACTTCCTGTAACAGTCGAAAATCTAAAAGATCACACTTCCGGCATTCGTGAATTAAGCAACCGCGAAAGAGAATGGGAGGCAATAAATATAACGCTTCAGAAAGGTTTGGAAACTTTTCAGGATGATGAATTGATGGCACCTCCGGGAGCCATGCAAAAAGAAAGTCGTTTAAATTTTAACCTGCTTGGTGCCGTTATGGAAAAAGCATCGGGGAAAAATTTCAGAGAACTGCTTGAAGAGTATGTAACCGACACGTTACATTTTGAAAATACCTGCCCAGATAATGTTTATGGAACGATTGAAGGACGCACTAATTTTTACGACCACAATATTATTTCGCAGGTGGTTAACGCCTTATCAATCGATTTGCGCTGGCGGGCTCCATCCGACGGGCTTTTATCAACTGCCGAAGATTTGGTAAAACTCACCGATATTTACATGAATTCGGATTACCTGAGCGACAGCACACGGGCACATATTTTTGATCCTGTTTTGCTGGCTAACGATTATAAGTCGCAAATTGCCAACGGATGGCTCATTATGCACGACCGCAGGGGAAATGAGTTCTATGGACGCGATGGTTTTGTGCGCGGAGGTAGTTCCTCGATACTTATTTATCCGGAAGAAGAGTTGGTTATTGCGCTTACATCGAACCTTACGCAGGATCGGCCCAACAATACGATCTTTAAACTGGCCGACATTTTCCTGCCAAAACCGGAGGAAAGCGAGGAATAGAATTTTCTTTTCGGAACCACGATACACGGGGTTTTTATAAAAAGTTTTATTTTAGATATTCAAAACAAGACTTTTTATGGAAACCCTTATTTTTTTGGGAGTAATTATTGGCCTTGCTGCCGGAATCGCCGGAACGATTTATTTTTACAAAAACCGGAGCGAAAAACACCTGCACGACCAATCGGTTATTTTGCTTGAACAAATCAAACAGGTTTGCAAACTAATTACCGTTGAAGGAGAATTCTCGGAACTGTATACGCATCGCGACGAAAAACAGCTGTTCTTCAAACTCTTTCAAACCGAAAAAAGAGCTTTACTGATTGTTAAAGCGAAAGTGATGATCGGTTTCGACCTCACCAAAATAAACATCGATATAAACCCACATAAAAAGCGTGTTGAATTGTCGCGATTTCCCGAACCGGAAATACTCAGTATCGACAGCGACCTGGAATATTACGACATTCAAAAGGGCATTATCAACAAATTAAAAGAATCGGATTTGACCAACATGAATAAACGATCGAAAGAATTTATTCGTGAAAAAGTGGAGCAAAGTCACCTGGTGCAAATTGCAAAAGACCAGGCTAACGATACCGTTGCGCTCGTCCAGCAATTAATTGAATCGGTGGGTTGGGAATTTGAAGCAGAGCACCGTAAAATAAGTGCTACCAAAGTGAAGCAACTATTGAAAGATTAATTGAAGTACTGCGCAAAATATTCCGGCAATTCATCGAGTTCCCTAATCTCAATCTCTTTATAAAAAACCTCAGCGGCTTCGCTTTGTATCTGTATTTTTCCTTTATCCAGTGGCAAAGTCTCACCATCTTTAATGTAGCGCGAGTTACGCAAAACCATTACCACCTCGCCATTTACCACGTGTATGCTGTTCCCATCATAACAAATTAGTTCCAACGTATTCCACTCGCCCGGCGCTTTTTCATAATTTCCACTTCGCAGGCAAAATCCCGGAATCTCCTCATCCTGCCCCATCGGTAAAAACGGCTGACTGGCATCGGCAACCGGATTCATAATATATTCGGGAAGATATGCCCGAATATCGATGGCCGATGTAATTTGGCTCCAGTAATCACCCAGGTGGCCTTCCATTACCTGAAATTCCTGCGACAACATCCACGTGCGCCAATATTCAGCTCCATATGGCCCGATGGAGTGATACAAAATACCCGAGTCTTTCAACAGGTTTTTACGCGGATCAAACTTTTTGTCGCCCCATTTCATTTTCAGCCGCAAGTGATAATTGGAATATTCTTTCTTTGATATCAGGCAACCATAAATCTCGCCGCTAATTTTTAAAACATCTTCGCTGTCATCATTAACAACCGTAAAAACATTATACCCCTCTTTATTTAATCCGATCGGTTCGATTAAATTGCCATTTGCGTCTTTCGGCTGATCGCCATTATAACCCAACTGGTGTTTATAACTCAAATAACGGTCCCACTTCGAGAGGTCTTTATCCATTAACGATTCCCACTCATTCGATGTCGTGCAAGCCGAAAAAATAGCAGTAACAAAAAGCAGCGTAAAAAAATATTTCATACTATTAAAATTGTTTGTTTTCAAGGTATAGTATAGAACTCACGATGAATTTTAATTTTGCTTTTGGGTGAATCTTAGCAAATTAAAATTCATGCTCGTTTCATGATCGTTGTTAGTATTTTTTTCAAAGCTAATTAAAAGTAAACATAAATCACTGATAAAAGTATGTTTTCCTCTCTTATTATCCGTTCACACATTGCCTTTACAACAATGAATTCCAACCTTTTAGCACCGTGTATTAACCCAGCTTTAACAAGTATCAAGTATTCATAAGAAGGGTGTTGCGGAACATAAAAAAGGCAGTACTTTTGCGGCGTCAAAAAAACAAAGGCAACATGGGCTACACAAGTAACACACTGATTATTAGAAGAAATTTGCTGAAACAAATGGTTAAACTATTTGCAGAAGGAAAACTGGTTGAAGAGATCGACCGAATTCCTATTCAAATGGTACCAAAACGTCAGGAAGCACAGAATCGCTGCTGTATTCATAAAGAGCGCGCGGTAATAAAGTACAAGCTGTTCCCGCTTCTTGGCTATACTGTTGACGACGAAAAAGATGAATTGACTCCCCTTAGTTCCTATGCCGCAAATGCCCAAAACCGCACACAGGTTAAAAAGGAAATTATGACCGTGGTTGACGAGGCCTGTACAAGTTGTGTAAAAGCGCAGTACGTGGTTAGTAACCTTTGCCGTGGCTGTGTGGCGCGTCCGTGTATGATGAACTGCCCGAAAGATGCCATTAGCATGGTAAATGGTCAGGCACAAATTAACACCGAAAAATGTATCAACTGCGGAATTTGCCAAAAGCAGTGTCAGTACCATGCCATTATCCACGTGCCAATCCCATGCGAGGCTGCCTGTCCGGTTGGAGCTATTTCGAAAGACGAATACGGTGTTGAACGTATCGACGACGATAAATGTATCTACTGCGGAAAATGTATGGTAGCTTGTCCGTTCGGTAGTATTTTCGAAGTTAGCCAGCTTGTCGATATTCTGATGTGTATCCGAAAAGAAGAGCACACTACAGCAATTTTTGCTCCGGCCATTCATGGTCAGTTTAACCTGTCGACCGGGCAAATTGAAAACCTGTTGAAAGAAATTGGTTTCAACGAAGTTGTAGAAGTTGCCGACGGAGCTCGCAAAACAGTGGAACATGAATCAGCAGAATTTCTTGAGCGCCTTGATGAAGGTGCACCATTTATGACCACCAGCTGTTGCCCAAGTTATGTTGAAACCGTTGAAAAACACGTAAAAGGATTAAAACCTTTTGTATCAGATACGCCATCGCCAATGATGTATGCTGCCGATATTGCCCGCGAGAAAAATCCGGGTACAAAAGTAGTTTTCATTGGGCCATGTATTGGTAAACGTAAAGAAGCCAGACGTAACGAGAAGGTTGATCATGTAATGTCATTCGAAGAATTGAATGCGCTGATTGTTGGTTTGGATATCGATTTAGGCGGAATTCCTGACAACGAAAACCGACACAATAAAAAGACCGTGGACCGTGCTTTTGCACTTTCAGGAGGTGTAACAGCAGCCGTAAAAGCCGAGCGCCCTGAGGCAAACATTAAAGAGCTGGTGATTAACGGTGTTGACAAAAAAGCGGTTGGAATGATGAAAGCTTATGCCCGCGGAAAAGCGCCGGCAAACTTTATCGAGTTTATGGTTTGCGAAGGTGGTTGTATTAACGGTCCTGCGTCGTTGGGAGAAATGGCCGGTAACCGCAAACTGTTTAATAGTAACCTAAAATAGCTGTCATTTCGATCCGAAGGTTGACAGAGAGAAATCTGCCGTCAATTGAAACAGATTTCTCAGTCGTTCCTCCTTCGAAATGACAAAAAATAGGAAAACATGGATCAACATTTTCAAGATATTATTTTACAATCAACCGGCGCTGAACGCCTCCACCAAATTGAAGTTATTCAGAGTTTGTGGAGCGGTTACGGCGAAATCGTACGTTTTGGGCTGGAAGGTTGCGAACTTGAAAGTGTGGTAGTAAAACATGTAAACCTGCCCGAAGGCGGATCACATCCCCGAGGTTGGAACACCGATCTCTCGCATCAGCGGAAACTAAAATCGTACAAGGTGGAAACGGAGTGGTACAAATCGTTCAATAAAAATTGTGACGATAATTGTAAAACACCACAATGTTACGCGCTCGAAACAAAGGGCAGCGAAGTTTTAATGGTTTTTGAAGACCTCGACAGCACCGGATTCGCCCAACGTTTAAGTTCTTCTGTTAACTGGGACAATATTAAAGCTTGTTTGCATTGGCTGGCCAATTTTCATGCAACATTTATGGGAACTAAACCACAAGGTTTATGGGAAACCGGAACCTACTGGCACCTTGAAACCCGCCCCGAAGAACTGGAAGCAATGGATGACCTACCATTAAAAAATGCGGCAAAAACAATTGACGAAAAACTGAGTGCAAGTCCTTTTCAAACGCTCGTGCATGGCGATGCCAAACTGGCCAACTTCTGCTTTTCAAACGATGGAAAAAGCGTTGCAGCTGTCGATTTCCAATACGTTGGCGGCGGTTGCGGAATGAAAGACCTGGCCTATTTTATTGGCAGTTGCATGAGCGAAAACGACTGCGAAAAATACGAGGGCAAGTTGCTCGATATGTATTTTTCTCATTTGCGGGAAGCGCTTAAAAAGAAAAACTCTTCTATTGATGGGGATGCGCTTGAAGCCGACTGGCGTAATTTGTACCATATTGCCTGGGCCGATTTTCATCGCTTTTTAAAAGGCTGGCATCCGGGGCACTGGAAAATCAACTCGTACAGCGAACGTGTTTCGCGCGAAGTCATTGAAAAACTTTCAAAGTAAGTTTTGTGTTTGCTTTGTGTAACTTTAGGGCACATTTTAAGAAGCAAACATTATTACAATCTATGCAATTAACAAGCACCGACTTAAAAACACTTTGTGAAACGGCCATTGAAGCTGCAAAAAAAGCAGGTTCTTTAATCAGCGAATTTTCTACAAAAGATGTAGCTGTAAACAATAAAGAAGCAGCCGACAGTCTGGCCTCGCAAGTGGTTACCGAAGTGGATGTAAAAGCGCAAAACACTATTCTGGAAGTACTTGCTTCCTCCATATCAAAATACGACCTGGCTTTGCTTACTGAAGAAAGCGTTGACGATAAAAGTCGTTTCGAGAAAGACTATTTCTGGTGTATCGACCCGATGGACGGAACACTGGCATTTACTGAAAAAACGCCTGGTTATGCCGTATCTATTGCGCTGGTTTCAAAATCGGGAGAGCCGGTTATTGGCGTTGTTTTCGATCCGCTTACCCAGAATTTGTATTATGCAGTAAAAGGTCAGGGAGCTTTTAAAAACCACAAAAGCTGGCAACCTGATCTGGAACTGAAAGGCAAAAGAACCTTTACGCTGCACATGGACCGCACTTTTCTGAGATATGAACCTTTCGATGAATTTATTTTCGCACTCGAAGAGAAGTTACAGGAGCTAAATTTCAAGGAATTGAAAATTCAAAAAAAAGCCGGTGCAGTTTTAAATGCCATCTGGACACTCGATCAGGCGCCGGGTTGTTATTTTAAACTTCCGAAACCAACACCCGGCGGAGGAAGCCTTTGGGATTTTGCCGCAACCGCATGTATTTTTAACGAAATTGGCGCCCCGGCAACAAGTTTCGAAGGTACTCCCCTCGACCTAAACCGAAGTGATTCGACCTTTATGAATCACCGTGGAGTTTTGTATGCCGGCAACAAAGAAATTGCAGATACAATCCGTTCTATTGTTAAAGCAATAAATTAGTCAGCAACTCTCAAAGTCTACTGTATTCAGCAATTTTGGCAAAGAAAAAGGCAACCAAAAAATTGACTGCCTTTCTCCTTTTATAAGTTATTTTCTATCGAGAATCAACTTCTTCACCACCGTCCGGTCGTTACTTTTTATAATTACCAGGTACATGCCGCTCACGTGTTCATCTAAACTAAAGTTTACACGATCGGTGGACAGGTATTGTTCTCTGAAGATTTCCTGCCCGTTAATGGTGTGTACCCTAATTTCCACATCGCCCAAATTTGGAGATTCAATATCCACTGTAACTTCCCCTTTCGTTGGATTTGGATACATGTTAATATTAAAATCAGCCAATTCCGTTTCGTTGGCTCCAACACCAAGTTCGCTGCATATCATAAACGTATCGGTTGCTGTGCCGAATGAATTCGTCAATGCCACCACAATATCTACACATCCGGTGTCGGCCGCTGTTGGATTACACTGAATAATATAAGAGGTGTCGTTTGGAGTAACGGTTAGCCATAATGGGTATTCATTACCATCAGCCTGGTAGATGTAGAAAGCTTCAAAGTATCCATCAATACAAGCATCAAAAATAGCTCCGTTCTCCAGGCTGAGTTCAACGCTTTGGTCAGTGAATGAAACATAGAAAGTCGTATCAGCTATCGGATTTACCGGAGTTGGTGAGCATCCAGGATCGGTTACGCAAATATTAAAGGTATCGGAACCAATACCATAAGCATTTCCAACCTGAACAACAACGCTAATGCAACCGGTGTCCTGAACCGAAGCGATTCCATTCAGAATGTAGGCTGTGTCGGTCTTGGTAAGTGTGATCCATTCCGGAAGTATTCGCCCATCCTCAAGCAGAACAGTCATACAAGAGAAATTTTGATGCTCACACGAAGCAAACAGATAATCGTCGAACAGGCTTAACTCAATATTCAGCGTATCAAATTCTGCTTCTATCTCGTAATTCGGAACCGGGCGAGCAAGGTAAGGTGGGCAATGAGGATTGTATCCGTCAACGCAGATTGCAAAAGTATCTGACACCGTGCCAAGCTGATTAATCGCCTCAACAATAAAATTGTGGCAGCCGAGGTCCCTAAGCGTTGGATTTAATTCAAGTTCTATTGTTCTCTCGTTTTCAGTTTTAGTAATCCAGGTAGGCAGGCTTTCACTTCCCGCAACATATATGTTCAAATCATCAATCTCACCATTTTCGCAAACGTCAAACATTTCCTTAGGATTTATAAGCAGGGTGTCTGTTGTGTCGTTTGCATAAATCACGGTGTCGGCAATCGGACTAATCAGGGTCGGAGCACAGTAGCCATTTGGTACGATCACCAGTTCCAGTATATCTACCGAATCGCAGCCCGCGGCATTGGTGAGTAACTGGCTATAAGTTCCCGATTCGGTATAGGTATTGCCATCGGTCCATGTGTAACTTTCCACAGCCGCAACTTCAGTGGTATTTTGTGTTGCTTTCAGTATAGTTAAATCAAGTATGATCACTGAATCGCAACCGCCAGCACTCATTAATGTAAAGCTGTATACCCCTGATTCGTCGTAAGTTTCGCCATTGATCCAATCCAGACTTTCGCAGGCTGTCATTTGAATAACTTCCTCTGAAGTACTACTTACTACCACATTGTAAAGAACAGTTCCCGTGCAGTTCGCATCTGTTTGGATGCTTTCGTAATAACTGCCACTTTGTGTTATTGTTTGTCCGTTAATGGTAACTAGTTCATCGCAAACAGTGGTGTCAATTACTGTTGTATCCTGTTCTAACATTACCAGGTCGATAGTTATTATGCTGTCGCAACCGGCATTGTTAAAAATCGTTACGGTGTAATTGCCTGTTTCCGTCAACTCACTTCCGTCTGGTGCCAAATAGCTGTCGCAAGCCGCAACAAACAGTCCTGAATAAGTTGCTTTGTTGATGATTAAGTCAAGCATTACAATCGAGTCGCAACCCATCGCACTAATCAAGGTATCGCTGTAAATTCCGGTTTCAGTGTAGGTCATTCCATTTGTCCAGGTGTAACTTTCACAAGCTTCTTCAGATAGATGCGTATAAACCGGATGTAATACCGTTACATTGTACTGAATTCTGCAGTCGCATAGCGATGTTTCGCTGTAACCTTCTTCGTATGTACCCGATTCGTAGATCAGGCGTCCTAAACCGGTAATAAAACTATCACAGACTGTGGTGTCGATTGCGGTCATTCCTTCATTCAGTACTGTTAGGTGAAGCGTGGTTACTTTGTCGCAACCTCCGACGCCCGTTTGGGTAATCACATAGGTGCCACTCTGCGTATAGGTGTTGCCGTCCGGTCCCCTGTAGGCTCCACATGAAGTACGGTATTCAGTAACATTGTAGGCTTCTTCGATGATCAAATTCAATATGCAGATCGAATCGCAACCCGATGCTGTTGCCTGCCTAAAAGAATAGGTTCCGCTCTGTGTGTAAGTATTACCGTCAATCCAGGTATAACTGTTGCAAGCTGTTACGTTTTCTGTAGTCGTAACCTCATCAGTAATAACAAGGTTAAGAACGTCTAAGTGGTCGCAGCCGGCAGCATTGGTACTGCGTTGCGTGTAAATACCTGTTTTGTCGTAGGTATTTCCATCCGTCCAGGTATAACTGCCACAAGTTGTAATTTCCAGTAAAGAGTTGGTACTTTTGTTGATTGTCAGTTCAAGTGTTGCAATTGAATCACAGCCTATTGTATTGGTCAGTGTTTCAACGTAGGTACCACTCAGATATATACGTTTTCCGAGCCAATCGTAATAATCGCAGCTGGTAACTGTTTCGGTTGTCCGGTCTAAATGAACCGGAGTTGATATTGTTGCACTGGCAGTTACAACATCTCCTTGTGGAGACAGGCTGTTAACCGTTGCAGTGTTGGTAACAAGCCCCGCGTCGAAATCTGTCATTGTTACCTGGTATTGAACTCGAATTGTATCACTTTCATTAGGTGCTAAATCATTCATTGCCTGTGTTAATCCGATTAGTGGATCATCCAGGCTTAAGTTGCTAAGTGTTAAATTTCCGGAGTTCGTGACAATTAATTGATAGTTTATAACATCGCAATCTACCACAGCTGTTTTCGCCAGGAATATTTCTGGATTCAGCACTGCCGGTGTCATCAGCGAATCAGAATCTGTAATTGTTTTATTCTGAGGATCAGAGCCAATAGCTGTTGCAACATTAAGCAATTCTCCATAATCTAGATCATTCTGAACGATGGTGTAGCTCGTACTGAATTGTAATGTTTGAGCAACTCTTAATGTATCAATAAATTCACTCAAGCCTGTCAATGGGTCGTTCAGCTGAATGTTGTTCAATGTTTCGTTACCCGTATTCTTGACAGAGATATTATAAGTGATTACATCACCAGCTGCATTAAAATCGGTCTTGTCTGCAGTTTTGGTAACATCAATAAACGGTTTTAGAACAGCTGACAGCCTTACCGTATCTGCATCGTTCACCTGCAAGCCGTCAGGGCTTGAAGCCTGAGTAGACGCAATGTTGGTCAGCGAACCATTATCAATATCCGACTGCTTAATAAAATAAGCCGTATTGGTAACATTTTGAGCTCCAGGGGCGAGGACAGGTAGTAGTTTGTTTGTTCCGGTAAGCGGATCATTTATCTGTACCGTATTTAAACTCACATTACCTGTGTTACGAACCGTCAGCGAATAATTTATAAGGTCGCCGGCAGTATCGTAATTAGTTCTGTTGGCCACTTTTTCTATTTCAATGGCCGGCTGACTAATTGCAGTAAGTGTAACGCGTGCCAGATCGCTTAAGCCCAGTTTTCGTGGAGAAATACATAGAACCAGAGCTGTATTCACCAAAGTTCCGGCGTCAAGATCTTTTTGAACTATGGAATAAGAAGTGGTGTATTGTGTAGATTCGCCTGCAGCTAATGTGTCAATTGTATGCACAAAACCTGTCAACGGATCACTTACTCGTACGTTGGTTAATCTTACATTCCCTGTATTTTGCAAACCTATCGTAAAGTTAACTACATCGCCAACCATTGAATAATCCGTATGATCAGCTGTTTTTGTAAGCTCTATCGCAGGTTGCTGATCGGCGAGAATAACACAGCTTGCAGAATTAGGAATTGACGCTCCGATTGGATTTTCAGCAGTTACTTCGGCTTCATTCATAATCGACCCGTTGTCAAGATCAGCCTGGGTAATTGTGTAGTTTGCAATAATAGTTTCAATACCACCCGGAGCGATTGTGGCAAAGGTTTGTGTTGTTCCGGTAAGCGTGTCAGTTATCACAACGTTGTTCAACGTTACATTACCTGCATTTTCTATTTCAATGGTATAGGTGATTATTTCTCCTACTGAAGAATACGTTGATGTTCCGGCGGTTTTGGATATGCTAACACCTGCAGCACGCACGGCTGTTGAAATTGCCTCGTCGCGGCTTTCCAATGTTCTGCCAGAAGGAACTGTTGCTGAAACTACTGCCGAATTAATCACCTGACCGCTATCGATATCAGCTTGTGTTACGTTGTAGCTAGAGGTAAATGTTGTTACCTCATTCGGAGCCATTGTACCCAAATCCCAGTTCTGACCGGTTAATGAATCAGTAAGTTCAACATTCGAAAGCGTCAGGTTGCCAATGTTAGTAACCTGTATTTCGTAATTCAAAACATCGCCGGGTTGACTATACAATGGATCGCTGGTGGTTTTTATTACTTCAATACCACCTTTACCATAAATAGCTACCAACGCCTGATCTTCTTCTCTGATTGTGAGTCCAATCGGTGTTAATGCCGAAACCTCGGCAACATTCCGGATTATAAGACCGTCAATATCCTGCTGGGTAGTGGTGTACACAACTGTCTCTGTCCAGGTTTCACCAGGAATCAGATTGACTCTCAGTTTGCCAAACGGAACTTTTGAATCATTTAGCTTAAGATCAGTTAGTGTTGTATTTCCGGTATTTGTAACCGTGAAGGTGTAGGTAATCGGATCTCCTGCCTGAACAATGAGCGTTGGGCTGGCTGTTTTTTCAAAATCAAGTGCCGGTGCTTGCAAAGCGATCACCGTATTTATATCATTTGCCCTAACATTTTTCCCTTTAGGATCGATTCCTGTTACCGAAGCAGTATTTTGAATCAACCCGGCATCCAAATCAGATTGGGTAGCAGTATAAGTTGCCGTCTCTGTTTTTGTCTGGCGAGGAAGAAGACTTCCAATATTTATGTTTGTTCCGGTAAGCGGATCAACAATGGTTACATCATTTAAAGTTACATTACCGGCATTGCTCACTTCAATCGTGTAGGTAATAACGTCACCAACTGCATCAAAACTTGATACATCAGAAGTTTTATTCAGCGAAATTGCTGCGAACTGGTTTGCTGAAAGAGTCAGTGAATCCAGATCATTTACACTCGCATTCTGAGGTGTAAGTGCCGTTACAGCAGCCTCGTTATACAATGATCCGGCATCCATATCCAATTGCTTGATTGAATACAGCCCGTGATAAGTTTGAATATCACCTGGAGCCATTATCCCGATGTTTTGAACTGTCCCGGTTAGTGTATCTGTCAGCACAACATCGTGGAGTGTTACATTTCCTGTGTTGCTGACTTCAAGCGTATAATCAATCACTTCGCCATCGGTATTGTAAGTTGATTTATCAGCTGTTTTAACAACTTCGATACCCGGATTTTGAACAGCATAAACAGTGTATGAATCGTTATCTGACAATGTTCCTGATGGATTATATATTTCGTTGCCATCGATTGTTGCTGTGTTAATCACAGAATCATTGTCAATGTCGGCCTGAGTGATGGCATAATTAGCAGAAACACTCTGGCTTGTGCCCGGCGCTAAAGTTGCTATTGTCTGGTTTGTTCCGGTCAGAGGATCTGTTACCGTAATATTTTCCAGTGTAACATTACCTGTATTTTTAACTTCCAGATTGTAGCGAATTACTTCACCTACTTTTGAATACGTATTGGCAGTTGCAGTTTTATTCAATTCGAATGCAGCATTTCGCGCGGCAGTTGAAGTGGCTTCATCTACCGACTCTACATATCTTCCCAATGGAGTTGCCTCATTAGCTGTCGCTTTCCCTTGATTTAATACGGTGCCTCTGTCGATGTCATCCTGAACCACATTGTAAACCGACAGGAATTGCTGCGATGCGCCCGGTGCCAGCGTATCAATTGTCCAGGTCTCGTTGGTTAATGAATCACTAACAAGTACATCTGCGAGGGTGATATTTCCGATGTTGGTAACTTCAACCGTATACCGCAAACGGTCTCCCGGTGCCGAATAAATTGTATCGCTTGTAGTTTTTACTACCTCTATTGCTCCTTTGTCTTTTACGGCTACCAGCGCATGATCTTTATCCGTAATCGTTGAATTGGGGCCTTCTGCAGAAACATAAGCCGTATTCGCAATTAGTAATCCATCTAAGTCTTCCTGAGTAACGTCGTAATCCAGAGAAGTGGTCCAGACTCCTCCTGGCGTAATCACAGGGAAGTCAAGATCAACCGGAATTCTCGGATCAGTTAAATTCACGTCTCTTAAAGTAACATTACCAGAATTGCTAATTACAAAAGTATATTTAATAATGTCACCAACATTTTCAACCAGTTGAGGTGAGGCGGTTTTATCTATTTTTATTGATGGGGCCTGCAACGCAATCACCGTTAAAGAATCAGTTGATTGCAATGTGCTCAAATCCGGTGCTGTTGCTTGCGCATTGGCAACATTTGTTACGGAGCCTGAATCGAGGTCGGCCTGAGTAATAAAATAAGACGCATCAATTGTTTTTATTTCTGCCGGAGCAACACTGGCGAAAGTCTGGTTTACTCCGGTTAGCGGATCACTCACCTGAACATTCGAAAGCGTAACATTACCTGTATTTTCAAGAGCCAATTTATAGTCAATTTTGTTGCCAATGGTAGTGTAATTACTCTGAACGGCAGATTTGGTCAGCTTCATTAACGGTTTTTGGATGGCGTTAATGGTCAGCTGATCTTTTGTTTCCACTTTATTCAATCCTGGAACGGAACCATAAACAGTTGCTTCATTCTCGATGTATCCATTATCCAAATCCGACTGTTTTACGGTATAGGAAACCAGAATATCCTGAACATCCAGCGGAGCCAAAGCCCCCAGGTTTACAGAAGTTGCAGTTAACGGATCTTCAACCTGAACAGCGGTTAAAGTCACGTTTCCGGTATTTTGAACACGCAGATTGTAGTTGATTATCTCACCAACCACAGAGAAACTGCTTTTGTCGGCAGTTTTAGCTATACTAAGTGATGGATTTTGTTCTGCAACAACAGTTTCTTCTGCTATATCATAAACGTTAACTTTCTTTGGCGAAACTCCCGTTGCTATGGCTGCATTGATAACTTCCCCGGCATCAATATCCGTTTGAGTTATGGCATAATCCCCCGTGAAAACGCTTGAATCTCCCGGCGCCAGGCTTACAAGTGTCTGATCCAATGCAATTAAAGCATCTACAACTTCAACATCGGTTAAGGTTACGTTTCCGGTATTTTTTACGGTTATGGAATAAGTTATAACATCGGCAACAGAGTTGTAAGTGGTATCGCTCGCCGTTTTTGTGATACTTACCGATGGAGATTGTAAAGCCGTGACTTTTTCGGTATCCTGATTTTCGATACTCGAACTTTTCGGATTAGTGGCATCTATTATAGCAGTATTGTAAAGTACTCCACCGTCAATATCAGCCTGGGTGATGGTATAGCTGGTGTTTATCGTCTGAATGTCGCCCGGAGCCATCGTTCCGATTGGCTGTATCAGGCCGGTTAATGTATCTGTCACCACAACATTACTTAAGGTAACATTTCCGACATTACTAACGGTAATCGTGTAATTTATGACATCGCCAACAGACTCGTATGTTTTTGTTTTTGCTTTTTTGCTGATTTCAATTGCACTGCTAGTAACAGCTTTCGAAATGGCTTCATCCATAGCTGTAACCGGATCTCCCAAAGTGGTATTTCCGGTGGCGGAAGCCACATTCCGGATTGTTCCATTATCAATGTCGGCCTGCGTTGCCTCGTAAGCCACTTCGTATATGATATAAGAAAATGGATCCATATTACCGATGTTCCAGGTCTCTGAAGTCAGCGAATCAGTAAGGACTACATTTTCTAATGTTACATTCCCAATATTGAAAATACCCAGTGCGAATTTCACGGAATCGCCCGGCGCGCTATATTGTTTGGTATCCGTAACTTTTATTACTTCTAATGCGCCAACACCATCAATAGTAATATAGGCATCGTCGCTATCACTTACTGTAGTTCCTTCAGGTGTATTTGCCGATACAGTGGCGGTATTCTTTATAACCTTGCTATCGACATCGGACTGGGTAAGTGCGTATTGCACCGAGTCAGCCCAAACCTCTCCCGGAAGTAATTGTGCGATATTTTCCGAATACGGAATCCGAGGATCATCCAACTGGATATTTGTGAGCGTAACGTTTCCGGTGTTATTTACTTCAAATTTATACTCGGCAATATCGCCGGCCAAAAAGAATACGGTTGAATCAACCGATTTGGACAGTTCAATACCCGGAGCCTGAAGTGCAAACACTTTAACCTGATCGCCGGCCTCAACACTTGTTCCGCTGGCGTCGCCGATAACCAAAGCAGTATTCAAAACATAAGCTGTATCGATATCTGCCTGGGTTATGGTGTGTGTGGTAGTAAAATTCTCAATAGCACCCGGCCCAAGTGTTGTTATTGTTGTCGTGAATCCGGTAAGCGGATCATTAACAACAGCATCGGTAATTGTTACATTACCTGTATTCTCAACTTCAATAAAATAAGTAATTAAGTCGTCTACTGCCGAATAGCTTAAAGTGTCTGCTGTTTTGGTTAGTTCGATTGATGGGTGTTGATCTGCATTAACTGTAACCGTAGCGTTATCCGACCATGTTGTAACGTTTGGATCAGTAGCGGTTACAGTTGCCACGTTGGTTATATACCCGGCATCAATGTCTGATTGATTAACGGTGTAGCTTCCACTCAAGAATGCATGGCCACCCGGAATTATTGGAGTACTCAACACCGTATCAATTGCTGCAAGAGGATCCGAAACATGAACATTCGTCATTGTCACATTTCCCGGATTCTTTAATTCCAGCAAATAATTTATTACATCTCCCGGCGCATCAAAGTTTTGCTCAATGGCCGCTTTTTCTAGAACAATTTCAGGGGCCTGATTAGCATAAATTGTTAGCGTATCGTTTGCAGAAACGACAGTTGATGCAGGATCTGTGCCACTAAGCATTGCAATATTCGTTAATGATCCGGCATCTATATCAACCTGGGTGATAGTATAATCTGCCGTAAATTTTGCTGATTTCCCCGGAGCGATCGACCCAAGATCTTTTGCAGTTGTTCCTGTTAGCGGATCATCAAGCGTTACATTCGAAAGCGTAACGTTCCCTGTGTTATTTGCAGTAAAGGTGTAGGTAATGGTATGTCCCAACTGCTCGTAACTGCTAACATCGGCGGTTTTTATCAATTCCAGTTCCGGTCTGGGAATACCGTCAATTACAACTCTGTCGGTATCTGTTACTTCCAGACCGTTATTGCCCATTCGTCCGTATATAGTGGCAACATTGATAACCTCCCGGGCATCCAGATCGGCCTGCGTCAACGAATACGTTATGGTGTCGGTATGTATATCTCCGGGCGCCATATCCGGTAGCGGTTTTACCAGGTTAACAAGTGAGTCAATCAATGCCACCTGCCCGATAGTAACGTTTCCGGTATTGGTTGAAACAATCTCAAACTGTATATCTCCCAACGATCTGAAATCAGGAGCCAGACCTGTTTTAACGATACTGAACGAGGGACGCTGATTAGCGTTTAAAAAGATCTCATCGTAATAAGAAACCCGAACTCCGCTTGGGCTGGTTCCATATATGGTTGTTCCATAGGCAATATATCCCCGATCCAGGTCTTCTTGCTTTATCAAATATGTAAACTCAATACTGTCGACTGAACCAGGAGCCATGGAACCAACTCCCCAGCTTCTGGTTTCAAGGACTAAATCAAGCGATACACTATCCAATGTTACATTACCGGTGTTACTTGCTTTTAGCTTGAAAGCGATCGGTTCTCCAACGGCACCATACACCAGTGTATCGGCTGATATTTCGAGTAAGATTTGTGGTGTTTGAATCGCATCTACCGTAACCGTATCCGACAATGTTGGTGGCGGACCGGCTGCCGAAGAACCTGAAGCCGTTGCAATGTTTGTATAACTTCCGGCATCCAGGTCGGCCTGTGTTACCGGGTGAGGATAAACAGCTGTCCAGATTTCTCCGGGATTTAATAAACCATCACTGTTGGCGTCTTCGTTTGCATTTGGAAATATTATCGGATTAAGCGATCCGGGATCGTCAAGCTGAATATTTGAAATATCAACATTCCCGGTGTTGGATAAAGTCAATTTGTAAATAAGTGCTTCATTAACCTGGGAATAACTGGTCGATGTAGTTTCTTTAGTGAATGTCCAGTCAGGATTGCCAGGGCCAGTGACAAGGGTAAATACAGAACCGTCAGGTAGATCCAGCGCCAGGAAAGTCAAAGTGTTATTAACGTATATCCCACTGTATTCAGTCACGGTTCCGGTGGTAAAATCACCGTCGCCATCTACATCAACAATAAGTTTAAAGTCGGATGAAGCGCTTCCGCCAAGTGATAAGCCGTTAAGGTCAAAAATAAAATTATTGGTAAGATCGCCGGTGCGTTTTACTTTCCACTGCCGGCCCAATCTTAGATATCCGCTTAAACTCGTTGGAAGTCCGGTAGTCTGTTCGCTTAATGCGCCGCCATCGTTCCCGATCATTAAAAAATCACCATCGTCTAAAGAGGCTGCGCCCGCAATCTGGATATTGCATTTTCCTGACTGCCCTGTTCCGTTTCCGTTTCCGGTATTAATACTGTTCGATGAACCTTGGTTCAGGCCACTGCCGTCATCTTTACCAATACCGAAAACATCATTGTGATATGTGGCATTAATGGTAGCATCCCAGATCGGTGTGCCTCCGCTGTTAACGTAATTTCCAGCCAAATGAATACCATACTTAATGGCAAGATAAGATTCTACTTTCAGCTTTTCCGTTGCAGAGAGGCCGGAGGGGTAAAGCACGATTTCTGTCACTTCTCCAACGGCATGAGGCCAACCTGAACTACCTGCACTTCCTGCGTTGTTGGTACCACCTATCATTGGGGTAAACACGATGTTGGCATAATCGGAACCTGGTGAACTTAAAGTTTGGGCAATTCCATTAACTCTGCCTGAAGCGAACGGATTTGTGGTTGGAGACACATCCATATTCACCACATTGTAACTATTTGTTAAGCCCGGGGATGTGAAATTGGAATAAAAAGTTCCTGTCCCATTGCTTACATAACTGCTGTTTGCACCAAAACTCGCAAAGATTGCTGCGCCATAAGCCAATCCGGGAGCTGTACTTCCTAAAAAGTTTGAGTTGTTACTGGTATGCTTGTATACGGCAAAACCATCGACATAAGTAATATCTGTATTACCCGAAAGCCGATCAGAAGGCAAAGACGTCACCGGATCGGTGTTATTGAATGTAACAGCTGGGTTAAAATTGATGGCATCCGCCTGAAAACCAGGAGTACCAGTAACGGTAAACGTATTTGTTCCGGTCTGGTCTGTCCAACCGGTAAGATTGGCGCCACTGTTTGTCGCACCGTTATCTGCTTTTAGCCAAAGATTAGGACCGTTTACACCCGGTCCAGAGGTCGCTCCCACCACAATTGTAAAAACAGCATTATCAGGAAGGGTTACTGCATTAAATTCAACCTTATTGCTTGCAAAAGCTGTTGCATCTATGGTCTGAACGGTTCCGGTTTGGAAATTTCCATCGCCATCGGTATCAATAACTAATTTAAAATCTGATGCCTGTGTTCCAATTCCGGCTATTCCACTTAAGTCGAACTCCATATCTACCGTTCCGACATCGCCATCGCGGTCGGCTTTCCACGATTTTGCCAATCGGGTTCTTCCTGAAAGAGTAGCCGGTAAATTTGCTCCTGTTGCTGTCAGCGTTCCTGCGTCGTGTGCCAGCGTCAGGAATTCGCCCTGAGTATCGTTCGAGCTTGGATTATCGATGGTAAGTATACTGGAGGTTGCGGTATTGATTTGCTTGATTCCCGAACATGCTGAACCGAAAGCTCCTACTCCGGTAACATCGTTGGGAAATGCAGTTGCATGATCGAAATTTGCAGCAATATCGTAATAATCGCGGCCGTATTTTGCCCCAAGATAATCGTTTACCTGTTCCAGTTCACAATCAGTAAGTGCACGCGCGTAAACGATTACTTCCGCAATTTTTGAATCATAGAATTGTTTACTATTCCTGTTTGCACCTATCCTGTATGCGTTGAAGCCCAATGCTGTTCCAAGATCCTGCTGGTTTTGTTCCACGCCATCAGACAATGTTTTTAATGTTGTTCCCGATTGCCTGACGGTAAACAGATCCAGTTCCTGGTTGAAAGGTCCGAATGCTAAGTTACCGTGATTGGTTCGCACCTGGAAATTTTGGGAACTTGCAAGGTAATCAATCTGAAAACTATTCGTCTGTGAAGGATTATTCCAGGAAGAGAAAAAGGCATCATAATCAGCAGGACTTGCGGTTTGCCCCTGCAAAACGATAAAGAGCGTAAAATCGCCAATATAATCCGAGGCCAGGACTTTTCCCAGCGCTTCATTGTTGCCTTTATCAAAACGCAGCGCAGCCTGACCGTTAAACTGATTATTCAAATACGATGGTGGGTTGATACCACTTCCTGCAATACCTGCAGTGGTAACATCGTTTCCGTTTCCTGATTTATCTGTCCATGTAGTAACATCCGTATTATCAGCCGGGTTGTTTCCTGGATTGCCATCGGCATCGGGATCGGAAGCATCGAGCCAAAGTTCGGCTTTTGGAACATCGCCGGGTGATGGATCGTCGTCAATAACATGTATGGTCAATGTTTGCTTTAAACCATCGCCATTGGCATCTCTAACGTCCAGATCGCCACTTGCTGAACTCAGGTTGATCTGAATCGTGCGGTCGCCTCTTCCTTTCGTATCGTTAATCAACGAAAATCCTAATGAAAGAGAGTCTGCAATTCCATAATCTCCAATAGGAACGTTGAGTGTTTTTGTTGGGAAAGTATAATCGATACCTTCATCAGCATCTACTGAAATAACCGTAAAAGTTATGGTGGAAGCACTTTGTACCTCACCGTTCACCACAATATGTGGATCAAATCCTGCAGCTTCCGATTCGTTTATTGTAATTGAACTCTGTCTGAATTCGGTTAATCCTTTCAGTCCAATGTTTACGTTATCCAGAAAATTCCCTGAGCCGCCACCAGTGGTTGATTCAAAGCCAATTTGGTAGACACCGGTTGAACCGGTAAACGTATAACTCCCGGTACGGTGATCCCACGCGCTTGTGCTACTTGCTGTGTGGGTGTCGATGGTGTATAATTTCGAGCTTCCATCCTCGCTGTATATCGAATACTGAACAGTTTCAGTAGCAGTTGCAACGCGTTGCCTGTGGTAGTATTCCCAATCGATGGTTTCGCCATTTACCAGGAAAACGATTTGATACAACCTGGACGACTGAGACACGTTAAGTTCGACATGATAATCACCATTCTGCGAGGGTGTGCTCAGAAATCCTGTCCTCCAGTGTTCAATTGCACCTTCTGCTCCGTTATAAGTTATATGTGTTGAGTACCAGCCATCAATCTGTGGATTATCGCCAACCTGCGATTCAAGATAAGCAACGTCGTTGTGTGGAATCCCCGAACCCGTTTCAAAGGAAGGATTCACGATTATCCGGTTTTGGGCATTTAAATTTTGGCCAAACCCTGTAATAAAAAGGAGTAAAACAAAAAGTCCGGAAATTCGGAATACTTTCAAAGTGTTGGTTTTGCAGGTAAAGTTTTGCATGCTATTTGGTGTTTTTTGTTTTTAAATTGAGTAGTTCGTCTAATGGTATCGAATGGTAAAATTACATTCGATCAATACGATCTTTAGTTACGTTTGTTAATTAAGCTTGTTTAAAATACAAAATATGAAACAAATACAACTAAAAGTGGTTTTGGAAAGTTGCTTTAAATCTTAACTAAATTGCAAATTTAACATATTACATTGCTAGCTAACTTCAGTAAGCTGCAGAAATGTTAACATGCGGGGGTAACAAAAAGTGTACAATGCCAATCTTGCTGATCAGCTTTGGGAAGTTCACCTGATGACTTGGAGGCATCTGGTGAATAAGCAAGGGCTGCCATTTTACTGATCAGGTGATTAGGAGTCACCAGATCAGCTTTGGGTAAGGAAGGTATTCAAAATTTCGTTAAAAAGTGGATGAGGTTAACTTCCCGCGAAAGTCCCAGTTTTTTTCGTAAACGATAACGGGCCGTTTTTAAGCTTTCCACGTTCTGATAGGTAATGGCGGCTATTTCTTTGTTCGACATATTTAGCCGCAGGAATCCGCATAAACGCAAATCGCCCGCCGTTAATTTAGGATAGGCTTTACTCAGGCGCTCGTAAAAATCGGTATGTACTTCCTTAAAGCGTTTTTCAAATTCTTCCCAGGAGTTATCGTGGGCTTTGCTTCCTAGTTCTTCAATTATTTCTTTAATTTTCCCTGCATCCTTTTGTGGCAGGTCATTCTGGATTTCTGTTAATTTTTTTGAGACAAGTAGAATTAGATTGTTTTTCTGGGCGAGGTACATTCCGTTGGTGGCCATTTCTTTTTTCTTGTGATCCAGTTCTTCTGATACCTTTTCTTTTTCCATACGGTGCAAGGCTTCCTCGGTTTGCAGTTGCTTGTGGCGATTGCGCTGTTGCAGGAACAGTAGTAAAATCACAAGTGCTGCTGAAACCGACAACAACAGAATGATAATAAAGACCATATCCTTTTTATCTTTTCTGAATTTTATAACCGCAAGCTCATTTTTTGCCTCGGTCAATTCTTTATCCAGCTCATGCTTTGCCCTTAATTTTATTATCTCTTCACCCGAATTACGTTCGTTAAGGATATTACTGCTCTCGGCATAACTCTTGTAATAAAATGCTGCCTTTTGCATATTTCCACTTTCCTCGTTACTTGAGGCAAGTAGTTGTAACACCTGGGTTTTAATGTCGTATTCATCCAGTTTTTCGCTGTAGTCAAGTGCTTTTTCTAAAGCGAGCAGAGCCGGTTTGTATTGTTTGTTGTTGTAGTAGTTTTCGCCCAGCTGCCGGTAGTAAGTGGCGTATTGAAAATTAATTGAACCCGGGAAAGAGGACTCAAGTATTTCGAGATCGGCTTTTTGAATGTTTAAGTATTTTGATACACTATCGGGTTGTTGTGTTTCCAGAAAAATATCGACAAAATTTACCGACATTATTTGTTCGCCGTAAGCATCATTGCGCGCACCCGGATAATTCCACGCCTGTCTGAGATAAAGCATTGCACTATCGGTTTTTTGTTCCTCAAGGTAAATTGAGGCCATATTGCTGTAGGCGCTGGCGGGCGAAAAATGCAGCTCCTCTTCCTTAAGCGTTTTGGATATTGCAATGGTTTTGTGGAACATTTTTTTGCTGGCCTCCAAATCTCCAATGCTTTTCAGGTGCGATCCGAAATTATTGTAAATGGAATAGAGCCAGGTAATGTCGTTAAGTTCTTCTGCTAATTCCAGACCTTTGGAATAAAGCTGAAATGCTTTTACGTATTTGTTTTGCAAATCATACAGGTAACCCAAATTGATAACAACACTAAATGCCTCTGTTTTATTATCGAGATTATCTAACAGCTGAATTGCCTGTTCGTAACTGGCAATTGCAGCCTCTTCGTTTTGTTGCATCAGTTCAATTCGGCCTAAAATATTATAGAATCGGAATAGGCCACTATAATTTTTACTCGCTTCTGACAGTTTTAGGCCATCATTTGCATAATACCGGGCAGAATCGGGCTGGGTATTGAGATACGATTTTGCAATTTCTGTTACTAATAAAACTTTATTTTCGATGCTAACTTCCGCAGTGTATTTGGTCTTTAGGCTATCTACATCTGGCTGAGCAACAACATGTGCAGCCATCAGAAAAGTAATAATGAAAAAATAGATCGATTTAAGGTTCATAGAGTATAACTTCGGTGAAGCAATAAAGATAAACAATTGGTGAAAAAAAATCCATGCCGGTTAAAACATGGATTTCTCGTTTTCTGAAAGTCTCTAGAAATCAATAGCAAAATTTGGTTCAATATATTTTAACTCACCCTGATTGTGCCTTCGACACAATCGTCCCTCTCTTTGCAAAGAGAGGGAGTGAGGGAGAGTTCGCTAAAAATAATTTTTCGTTCATCGCTAACGGTGATTCCGGAAAAGCATGATTGTTTTGTTCGATGGCAACTATTATTTCCTGTATAATGGCGATCGTTTAATTAACCATTGTAAAGTTACAGTGTAAGCATCTTCTGTCATCCAGAATGAAGTGTGCGCATTGGCATAAATATTCTGTCCCTGGTCGGAATACATTTTCATATCAACCTGGGTTTGAAAATTATCTGTTGAGCTGGATGATGTTGAGGTATACGTGCGTTTTTTGTCATTCTTTTGCTCGCTGGTTTTACTTGAGCCCGAATAATTGGTTGTGCTGGTATAACGAACATTTACGGTTCCCATTACAACATATTCAACTCCTAGAATATTACACAATTCAGCCGGTGTAAACCCGTCGATATTCGACGAATTTATACTGTGTTTGATCAAGGTTGCGTTTGTGGTAGTAGGATCTTGCAGATTGAACTCGCTGGCAAACTTTGTCATCAGTGTGTAACAGTCGGATTGCACCTTTTTCTCCATTTGATCATCATGCGCTCCATCGCTGCTCATGTAGGTAAAAGGCAAAACCGCCACCTTGTTGTGATGATCCTGCAAAGAAACATCAGCTCCGGAAGCTGAAGCGGTCTGCGCTTTATTAAGTATTTCTATCCGTCCGCTTGCAAATTGAATTTTGTTAATATCGGCTTTCGAATACGAGTATTTCAAGCTTTCATTTTTATGGACAAACTCAATACTTTGGTCGTTCATGGCAACAACCTGTCCAATGTGTTCTTCGCCATTTAGCATAGTCACTTTGTCGAAACTTTCCTGTGCCTGTGCCGTAACATTCGCCAGCATCAAAGTGGCCACGAAAAATATCAATGATATAACTATCGGTTTCTTCATTATTTTAAATTTTAGAATTTAAAGGACAGCCCCTGCGAATTATTCCACAGGGGCTGTCAGAATATTTGGAGTATGTATTAAAAATCAATATGTACTCCTGCGTTTATAATAAAAGCGCCGTGTTTGCCATTGTCGCCATTAAAAGCATCCGAGAAATAATCGTTTAACGAATATTCGTAGTTTGCTTCAACAAACAGAAAAAGAATATCTAAACCAATACCTCCGTCGATGGCCCAAATGGCACTGTTGATATTGTCTTTATCGAAAAACTCGTCGCCATCTTTTATCGACCCCGGAATAGAAACTGAAGGGCCGGCGAAAAGACGTAATGCAAACATGTCGCTTTCGTGCCCCAATACATGGTAGCCTGCATACACCGGAATTTTAACCAGGTTCTGGCTAAAATCAACTTCGCCAATGGTGCTGCCTTCGCTAACCAAAATGCTGCGTGAGTTCCGAACGAACTGAATGCCCGGCTCCACATAAAATTTGTCGCCGATTAAAACACCACCACCAAATTGGTAACCGGCCTTTGCCGATATATCGGCGTCGGTACCATGGAAAGTGGCAAAGTTCATCCCTACAAGGCCTTTAATTTCAACCTGTGCTTTTGCACTTGTAAATCCAATGATGGCAAGTGCCAGTATAAGAGTTAATTTTTTCATTTGTTTACTTTTAGTTTTTGTTATGAGTATTGCGATAAGTTACAATCAAACAGTCTTTTAAGTTTAAATAATTAAGTAGACAAAAAGTGAACAAGAGTGGCAATGTGCATTTTTGAGGTGCATTTCGCAGGCTGAACAGTGTAAGGCCACTGGGCAAGGGATTAATGTTCTGTAGTTCTTGTAATTTATTGATTTCTGGGTTCTTGCAGCCGTGTAATTGCCCAGCAAACTTTGTGGATGGCTTGGTGCAGCGCTGCAAATGGCAAAAAATTTTTCTTAGACCCCTCCTGCAGCCGTGTAACAAAACGATCCTAACCCACCGCTGCTGCTGCCCAATCAGGAAATACAGTAACATCAATATCAAATACCAAAACGCCCCAGAAATACATAACCAGCGTGGCAACAATAATTCCGGCCAGGTTGAGTAGTATTCCGGTTTTTACCATGTCTTTTACGCGAATGCGGTTGGTACCAAAAATAATAGCGTTGGGAGGTGTGGCAACCGGTAACATAAAAGCCAGCGAAGCCGCCAGCGTTGCCGGAATCATCAACAGCAAAGGATTTACCTTGATAGTAGTAGAAAGCCCCGAAAGAATAGGCAAAATCATTTCTGTAGTTGCGGTGTTTGATGTTAGCTCGGTTAAAAACGACATCATGGTTACGTTGGCAAAAGTGAGTACAATTGGCTCTACATCGGCAAGGCCGGCCATTTGCTCGCCAAACCAAACCGAAAGTCCCGATTCTACAAATCCTTGTGCCAGTGCGAAACCTCCACCAAATAAAAGCACAATATTCCAGGGGATTTTTCGCGCTGTTTGCCAGTTCATAATCCGCTCCCCTTTTTCTGATTTCGATGGCAGTATAAAAAGCAACAGGGCAATAAATATGGCCACTGTACCATCGTTGATGTACGACGGATTTTTAAACAGTTTCGACCAGCCGGGAATCTCAAACGACTGGATAGTAAATCCTGATCGGAATATCCATAAAAATGCCAAAATTACGAACAATATCAGTACGATCTTCTCCTCCGGTTTTGCTTTGCCCAACGCTTTGTATTCTTCGCGAAACTGGTTGATGTGAATCTTTTTCCAGCTTTTTTGAGGTTTATACATTATATATAATAACAGCCATGCCAGCACAAACAACAGAACGGTAACCGGAAGCGCAAAAATAAACCAGTCGGCAAACGATATTTCAGTCATCTCGGGGAAGATAATGCTGACAATTCGTGCAAACGATAAATTCGGAGGTGTGCCCACCAGCGTTGCAACACCACCAATCGATGCAGAATAGGCGATTCCCAAAAGCAAACCGATCGCATACTTTCCCATTTTCTTTTCGCCCAGACTTTCCTCCAGTTTTATGATTATTGAAAGCGCTATAGGAACCATCATCATTGCCGTTGCCGTGTTCGACATCCACATCGACAAGAAGGATGTAGCGAGCATAAAGCCCAGTAAAATTCGTCCGGGACTTATCCCAACCACCAGCAAAATACGCAAGGCTATTCTCCGGTGCAAATTCCACCGTTCCATGGCAAAAGCCATTAAAAATCCGCCTATAAAAAGAAATATCAGGTGGTTAAAATACATGGCAGAAATCGTCTTCCCGTCAACCACACCAAACAACGGAAACAGTGCAACAGGAAGCAATGCTGTCACGGCCAGCGGAATGGCTTCTGTAATCCACCAAATCGCCATAAGCAAGGCAATTGCAAAACAGTAAGTCACATTTTTGTTCTGCGGGTCGAGATCGGCGAAAAGTATAACCAACAAACTAATCAACGGAGCAAGGATTAAAGCCCACTGCCGCACGCCATGCGGTTTCGATTGTATTAATTTAGGCATATTAGTTTAATTCGTTTTTCCGAATTTAGTACAACCCAACGACTTATACAAAAAGAAGCTATGGAAACTAAGCGACTGAATGCGAGTAAAATCAAGCCCGATGTGCGATTTCCAATTCTAAAATTCTACTGAATAAACTACTTTATTAAACTTCAAATCCGTATCTTGAATGGAACAAAATTAAAGACATGTACACATACAAAGCAACAGTTGATCGCGTGGTTGACGGCGACACCATCGACCTGGTTATCGACCTCGGATTTAAAATCACCACTTTTCAGCGTATTCGTCTTCGCGGCATAAACACCCCCGAAACCTATAATGTAAAAAAGGATTCGGAAGAGTACAAAAATGGCATGAAAGCAAAAGCATTTGTACTTGAACGAATAGCGAACAATGACAACGAAGTGATTGTTGAAACCAGCAAAGAGGTGGGTAAATTTGGCCGCTACATCGGTGTAATTCGCCTTGCCGACAACGAGCAACCCCTTAACGACGAATTGGTGGAGAAAGGTTTTGCAGTTTATGCAGAATATTGATTTCGGTTTGCTTAATTAACAAAAAAACATTCTATCTTTTATCGCAGATTTGTAAAGTACATTTATGACTACACACAGCAACAAATTTGGAACAGCTCCGGTATTTCTCACCGCTATTTCAACAATTTTAGGCGCAATTTTATTTCTTCGTTTTGGTTACGCAGTGGGCACACTGGGCTTTTGGGGTGTTATCCTCATCATTTTTCTGGGGCACCTGGTAACCATTCCTACGGCGCTTGCCATTTCCGAAATTGCAACCAATAAACGTGTTGAAGGAGGCGGCGAATATTTTATTATTTCACGTTCGTTTGGGTTGAATATTGGAGCCACAATTGGTATTGCGCTTTTCTTTTCGCAGGCCATTAGTGTAGCGTTTTATGTGATTGCATTTACCGAGGCATTCGAATTCTTTTTCAACCTGCTGGCCGATAAATACGACTTTTTTCTGCCGCGACAGGCAATTAGTTTGCCGGTTATGGCAGGATTGGCTTTTCTGATCATAAAAAAAGGGGCCAACCTGGGCGTGAAAGCACTTTATTTTGTGGTAGCCATTTTGTTTGTTTCCATCATTATGTTCTTTCTCGGATCGACAGAATTTTCGGAGTCAGCACGCCTGCCTTTTTCAGGTGATCAGTTTCGGAATTTCGAGAATTTCTTTGTTGTTTTTGCCATTATATTCCCTGCTTTTACCGGAATGACGGCCGGTGTTGGACTGTCGGGCGATTTAAAAAACCCATCGAAATCCATTCCACTCGGCACCGTGCTCGCAACCGTTTCCGGCATGATAATTTATGTTTTTATCGTCTATAAACTCACCATGTCGGCATCTATCGAAGATTTGACAGAGCACCAGTTAATAATGGGAAAAATTGCCATCGCCGGTTCGGTAATTGTACCGCTTGGTCTGGCCGCATCAACTATTTCGTCAGCTCTCGGTTCGGTAATGGTAGCTCCACGTACCTTGCAGGCCTTGGCACTCGATCATGCTTTTCCTTCGAAACGAATTAACCGCTGGCTATCGAAAGCAAATCCGGCCGATAACGAGCCGCAAAATGCATCGATTGTTACCGTGGCCATTGCCTTTGTTTTTGTAGCATTGGGAGATGTAAATGCCGTTGCTTCTATCATCTCCATGTTTTTTATGGTTACATACGGAGCGTTGTGCCTCATCTCCTTTCTGAATCATTTTGGAGCTTCGCCATCGTACCGCCCCACTTTCCGCTCGCGCTGGTACCTTTCGCTGGTTGGATTTTTGGTGTCTATCTGGGTGATGTTTAAAATCAGCACCTCCTACGCTTTGCTGGCTGCCGGGGCAATGACATTGATTTACCTCTACATTAACCACTACCACAAACACCGCAAAGACTTTGCATCGTTGTTTGCCAACTCGCTTTTCCAGCTAAACAGGAAATTGCAGGTGCATTTACAGAAACGCAAAAAGATGGTGAAGCAAAACGAGTGGCGCCCAAGTGCTATTTGCATTTCAGATAAAACCACCCACAATAACCGCGCTTTTCAATTGTTAAGCTGGATTTCACACAAATATGGATTTGGAACTTTCCTGTACCTCATTGAAGGCTATTATTCCTCAAAAACGGTTGAAAAAGCCGATGACATGCTCAACCTGATGCTTGAAGAAGCCGATGAAGAAAACTATGTGTACATCGATACGATTATTTCGCCATCGTACACTTCGGCAATTGCACAGGCCATACAAATTCCGGGTGTTGCGGGTATGGAGAATAACATGGTTATTTTCGAATACAACAAAGAAAATCCTGATAACCTGGGCCGAATTATCGAGAATTTCTCGCTGGTAAACAGTGGCGATTTTGATATTTGTGTACTGGCATCGTCGCCTAAAAAAATGAAAATTCAGAATGGTATTCACGTTTGGATCAATTCGTTCGATACCGAGAATGCTAACCTGATGATTCTGCTGAGTTTTATTATTCTTGGTCACCCCGATTTGAAAAAGGCGAGCATCGAAATTTTTGTGGTTTGTCACGAAAACGAAGTCCAACAATCAAAACAGGAAATGAAAAAGCTGGTATTGTCGGGCAGGATGCCGATTACTGAAAAAAATATCAAGATCATTCAGCGTACCGATGAAATTTCTACGCGGGCAATCATCAATAAAACATCGAAAGATGCCGGTTTAATTTTGGTCGGGCTGCGCGAAGAAATGATAAAACACGAAAAAGAAAACACCTTTGCCGGGTACGACGACCTGGGTACTATTTTGTTTGTTCATTCTAAAGAGCAGAAGGCTATAGAATAATGCATTTGGGCAGTATTGCTGAACAAAACAAAATATTTCGTAACTTCCGCTAAACGCTAATCCGGATCTTAATGAGGGAGATAAATGAATTTATTACCAATCAAACAGGATTGAGTGCTACCACCCAGCACAAAATAATTATCTCGATCATCATCCTGATCTTTCTTTCAATCATCCGCCTGCTGATTTTACGCATTGTTTGGCGGCAAACGCAAAACGTAAAAATACGCTACTCGTGGAAACGCACCCTTTCGTTTATCATTCCTTTTGCCGGACTAATTTTGATCAGCGCGGTTTGGATTCATGCCTTTGAAGAATTTGGAACTTTTCTGGGGTTATTTACTGCCGGTATTGCCATTGCCCTAAAAGATCCGCTGACCAACCTGGCCGGGTGGTTTTTTATTTTGGTACGGAAACCTTTTCATGTTGGCGACCGCGTGCAGATTGGCCAGCACACCGGCGATGTTATCGATATCCGGTCATTTCAGTTTACCATTTTAGAGATAGGAAACTGGGTAGATGCCGACCAAAGTACAGGCCGCATTATTCACCTGCCCAACGGAAAGGTTTTTCTTGAACCGCAGGCCAATTTCAGCACCGGTTTTGAGTATATATGGAACGAACTAAAAGTGAATGTCACCTTTGAAAGTAACTGGCAAAAAGCCAAAGACATTCTGGATAACATCATTCACGATTATTCAAAAGACATCCATGTAAAAGCACAAAAAGAGATTCAGGAGGCCAGTAAAAATTACATGATCTATTACAAGCACCTCACGCCAATTGTGTATACCAAAGTGATGGATTTTGGTGTGTGTTTAACCATTCGCTACCTGTGCAATCCGCGGCAACGGCGAGGATCGGAAAATATAATCTGGCAAGACATTCTTACCGCTTTTAATAAAGAATCCGATATTCAGTTCGCTTATCCTACAACACGTTTTTACAAAGCCGGCGAAGGATCAGAAGCACAGCAACGCAACCTTTAATCCTGTAAAACCGTCTTAATCCAAACTGCTGTTATGAAGCGTATTATCTTTTTTCTTTCGCTACTTCTGGTTGTTATTGCTGCCTGCAACGATGAAAAAGGCATTGAAATGGATATTGTTGAAACAGGTTGTATGAATGGCTGGGACGATTTTTACGAAGGCACCGGCGATTACAAACACGCTGTAATAGCCTATCTCGAGGACAATAACATTGCAGTTTATTCTATAAACAAAGTTACTTACGACACAGGACCGTTTTGTTTGGCTTGCTTTTGTTCTACGGGTAATTTAATCGTCATTCGAATTAACGAAAAAGATGTTGACAAGGCAGAGCAGCTGGGTTTCCATCTGGTTGTGAACGACCAAAATAACATCCCTTTAGAGGACTAGTGTCCGTCAATAGTGCTTAACCTTTGCGTCATGCTGAATTTATTTCAGCATCTCTATTTATGAAACAGATTCCGAAATGAATTCGGAATGACGAAGCGATGTTTTATACATAACACAACACGAAAATACTGGTCTTCTACCATTAAATTCTGTTAAATTTACAATATGCCAAAACAATTTGAACGCTATTAAGTTATACATATCGAAAAATCTATATGATTCGATAATCTTAATAATATAGAACAATGAGCAAAAAAACCGTTTTCAAAACTGCCTCATTGACTTTTCTACTTACCCTGATTTTTTCGGGTATCGCGTTTGGTCAAAACTGGCAAACCGATTTTCAGCAATCATTACAAACTGCAAAAGCAGAAGACAAACCCATCATCCTGGTATTTTCCGGGTCGGATTGGTGTGCGCCGTGTATGAAACTGGAGAACGAGATCTGGAGTTCAGATGAATTTATAAACTACTCGGCCGAGCATTTTGTGCTTTACAAAGCCGACTTTCCGCGTAAGAAAAAGAACCAGCCCGACACCGAGCAGGTAAAAGCCAACAAACAACTGGCCGAAAAGTACAACCAAAAAGGTTTCTTTCCGCTGGTGGTAGTGTTGGATGAGAACGGCAAAGTGCTGGGCGAAACGGGCTACAAAAAACTCTCGCCCGACGAATACATCAAACATCTTGAAACTTTCGTGAACTAATGGTTCGCCAAATAGCAATACTATTGGTTTTAGTAACATTGGGGCTGCAGGTTTTTGCCCAGCAACCTTATAAACGAACGCTAAAACTTATGGGAAGCCGTTTCGACATAACCGTTGTTGCCAACAACGAGCAGGAAGCAAACGGCTATATTGATCTGGCGGTTGCAGAAATTCAGCGTATCGAGAAGCTGATCTCATCATGGGATCCTAATTCGGAGACTTCGGCAATAAATAAAAATGCTGGAATACAACCAGTAAAAGTGTCGCCCGAACTTTTTGCGTTGATCGAACGGGCCATTCAGATTTCGAAGTTAACCGACGGTGCTTTTGATATCAGCTACGCATCGATGGACCGCATCTGGCATTTTGATGGAAGTATGACAGCCATGCCTTCGGAAGAAACCATTGCTGCCTCGGTGGCAAAAGTCGGATATCAGAACATTGTGTTGGACAAAGCGGCTTCAACCGTTTTTCTGAAAAAAGAGGGAATGAAGATCGGTTTTGGTGCCATTGGCAAAGGTTACGCCGCTGATAAAGCTAAAGCACTGCTAATGGACAAAGGCGTGAGCGCGGGCATCATCAACGCATCGGGCGATATGAATACCTGGGGCAAACAACCCGACGGCTCGTACTGGAAAGTGGCCATTACCAACCCGATGAACAAAGACAAAGCTTTTGCGCTACTACCTATTAAAAACGGGGCGGTGGTAACATCGGGCGACTACGAAAAATATGTACAATTCAATGGAATACGCTACGCACATATTATCGATCCGCGAACCGGTTATCCGGCGCACGGCATTATCAGTGCCACCGTATTTGCGCCAAAGGCCGAACTGGCCGATGCATTGGCAACATCAGTTTTTGTAATGGGTATCGATGTGGGGCTCGACCGCATTAACCAGTTGCCACAAATAGAATGTATAATCGTTGACGATAAAGGAAATATTCATCAATCGGATAATATTGAAATTAAAACAGACTAACACAAATGAAGAAAAAAATCATTTTACTGGCCGGACTGGGCATTATGCTTTTCAGTTCGTGCACAGTGCTTAAGGAGTACGAAAAGGTAAATATAAACGATCCGGATATGGCACTGGCCGACCGCAAGATCGACAAATTCCAAACTACTTTTCAATCGTACAGAGAGGCTGCTTCGGGAGCAAACGGAGGTAAAACCGGTGGCGGATGCGGCTGCAATTAAATCCAATTTAAAACATGAAGTACTTATTTAGTTTATTATTGATTGCTTCAGTTCTTGTGGCAAGTGCCCAGGACAACAACACCGCGGGCGAATACAAAAAACGTGTACTGGAGCATACCGAGATAGATTTTCTGGTAAATTACTACCAGCAGGATGGAGAGAATGCCGCTGTTACCGGCGGCTACGGAACCGAGGAATTGCAAGATCTTTCGCCAACAATTGTTGTGGCAATGCCGCTGAACGATGACGATGTGCTGACGATTAACGCCAATATTTCGGCTTACACTTCGGCCTCATCGAGTAACATTGATCCTTTTGATGGCAAGCAGCCGGCCGATCCTTTTGTGGCCAGCAGCGGGGCATCAAAATCGGATGTTTGGGGAAATGTGGTTGGAAGTTACAGCCATAGTTCCGATGACCGGAACCGACTTTGGAATGCCAACTTATCGGTTTCGGCTGAATTTGATTACACCTCATTTGGTTTTGGAGCAGGACGCACCTGGCTATTCAACGAGAAAAACACCGAGTTATCGTTGAATGGTAATATTTACCTCGACACCTGGAAACTTCTCTACCCTATCGAACTAAGGCCTGAAGGAGGTTCGTTCCAGCAGGTAGTTCCCGGTTACGATCCATCGTTTAACGAGCATACCAGCAAAGGACGAAATTCCTACTCGGCCGGTATTGGTTTGTCGCAAATACTGTCGAGCAGAATGACGGGATACGTTTCAGCTGATTTTATTTTGCAGGATGGTTTGCTGGCTACTCCGTTTCATCGTATTTATTTTGCCGACAAGGAAGATTACTTCTACGAGAACTTCCAGCTGGCCGATGACATTGAGCAGCTGCCCGACTCGCGTTTTAAAATTGCGCTGGGTGCCCGCCTTAACTATTTTGTAAACCACCGGGTAACGCTGCGAACCTTTTACCGGTATTACACCGACGACTGGGGGATTTCTTCGCACACTGCAAGCCTCGAAATTCCGGTGAAGATTACCGATAAGTTTACGCTGTACCCGTCGTACCGGTTTTACAACCAAACGGCAGCCGACTATTTTGCGCCGGCCAACGAGCATTTGTCTACCGAAGAATATTACACCTCGGACTACGACCTCTCGAAATTTACAGCCAACAATTACGGATTTGGTGTTAGCTACACCGATGTGTTTACGAAAGGGCACATCTGGAAACTGGGCTTAAAAAGTATCGACGCCAAATTCCACAAATATGACCGCGATTCAGCGTTCTCCGCATCGATGTTTTCGTTTGGAGTGAAGTTTGTTGTTGATTAAGCACTATCGTCTAGTAAATATAGAGTCCGGGGCTGTATTGATTTTTACAAATACAGCCCCGGACTTTATTGTTTAAAAAACAAAATAACTGTTAAATCCCCTACCCCTCATCCGTCAGCCGATGGAAGCTCCCCTCTCAAGGGGAGCCGGTTTCAAGCAACATTCTAACTTTACATCAGTGCCTTTTTCCCTTAAAAGGGAAAATGTTGATAGTTGAGCTTGCGAAATCCCGTACTTTACGTCGGGGATAAAAGGGTAACAAATCAGTGAAAAAATTTCCTTACCCCTCACCCTGTCGGGAGCTCCCCTCATCAGGGGAGCCGGTTACAGGCAACTTCACTTCAGCGCTGTTTTCCCTTTTTAAGGGAAAATGTCGACAGACAAAAGGGTAAAGCATTTATTCCACAAACTCAGCAATAATCTTCAATAAAACAGAATTTATATCTTCGAGGTCTTCATTTTTAAAACGCAATATTTTTATTCCCATATTCTTCAATATTTCATCACGTCGTTCATCTCTCCTTTTATTGAACTTGTGAATTTCTCCATCTAATTCAATCGCTATATTTTCTTTGAAACAGTAAAAGTCCGGTACATAAAAGAAATGTTCATCACCAATCGATTCATAAACGATTGCATGTTGTCGCAAAAATTTTCTTCCGTTCAGTTGTTTTCTGCGTAAGTATCTCCATAACTTTTTTTCTGCAGAAGTTGTATTCCATCTTAAATTTCGGGTTGTTTGTTTAATATGTTCGTAGAGCATGTGTTTTGATTTTGGGTTTCAATTCATTGTTAAAGTTACTAATTTATGAGTTAAATTCTTTACCCCTCACCCTGTCGGGAGCTCCCCTCAAAAGGGGAGCCGGTTACAAGCAACATTCTAACTTTACATCAGTGCCTTTTTCCCTTTTAAGGGAAAATGTCGACAGACAAAAGGGTAAAGGATTCAGTACAAAAATACCTGACTCCTCATCCGTCAGCCGATGGGAGCTCACCTCAACCTTGGCTGTATTCATTTCATCTACACAGCCCCGGGCTTTTTCATTTCCTTTCTATGATTATGTTTCGCAAAACACACAGATAACTGTGCATCATTTGCTTACCCCATTATATGCAGCCAGGTTAACTTCGTGCTAAAATTCAAATTTTTCTTTCACAAAGTAGCTTTACCAATCGTTTTTTTCTGTATGTTGTTAGCACTTAGGAGAATCAGTAATAGTTACTATGTTTCTACCCCGGTTCAAAAAAACATGAAAACATGAAAAAATTATTTCTCATTGCTTTGTGTTATGCATTTTTCTCCATTGCTTTTGTAGCCAAAGGAGAAAACAGCGGTAAGCCAAACGCTGTTAACAATAACACCACAACAGACTCACTTCAGCAAACAAAAGTTCTTCACGAACTGGACTCATTAATCCTGTTGGCAGAAGAAAAAAATGATCTTGAACAAGTAGCTTCTCTGTATCATAAAAAAGGGGAAATACTTTTAAAATCGGCACAATACAACGAAGCACTTGAGGCCATGCAAAAAGCTTATGCATTAATCGATGATGTGAACGATTTAGGTTTAAAGTACGCCATTAACCTTCATTTAGGAATGAGTTACTCTTTCCTTACGATGTTACCCCAATCGTTTCAGTATTTCGATGATGCCTACACTTTGGCCGACTCCATTGGCGATCCCTTGTTTATTGCCCGCGCCCGACATTTTGCAGCGACAAAAGATTTGGTTAGCGGCGAATTTGTGGAGGCTGCAAGAAAACTGTACAATTCGTACCAGGTATTACTGGAATACAACGATACCACCCACCTGTTATACATATGCAACGATATTGGTGCATTTTTTTCCATATTCGCGGAAAATGATCTCGCCCTTGAATTTTTTAATTATGCATTGCATTACGATAGTCTGGCCAATACCCCTGAACAATCGTTCAGACCGTTAATTTTAGCCAATATTGGTGCGCTTTATTCCGAAAATTTAAATGACTACACCACCGCCGAAAAATATTTTAAAGAATCGTTGGCTGCCTCCAAACCTAACGCAACCTGGAGAGATCGACTTTATGCCCAGTCATATCTGGCAGCTGCTCAAATTCAGAATGAGGACTACAACTCAGCTCTCCAATTTTTTGAAAAGGCGTATTACGATGAACGGATCAAGAGTCTTTCCAGCTATTATCCGTTTATAGTAACTCACTACGGATTAATTCTTTATAAGTTAGGAAATTACAACAAGGCTAAACGGATAAGTACCGAAGCTTACCAGCTTTCATCGGCAATTAATAGTTGGCAAGAAACTCAATTGAATTTAGAAACGCTTTATCAAATCGATAGTATTGCCGGGAACTACCAGTCTGCACTAACTCATTATCAGAAAATGATTGAAGCGAAGCAATCCAGATTGGCTGAAGAAGGGAAAATGGAATATATTCGGCTTGAAGTGGAACAGGAGATTGAAAAAATGTCGGCTCAACGCGAAGAATTATTGGCAGCCAACGAAGAATATATTGGCACTATAAAAAAGCTAACCAGGTTAACCGGCCGGCAAAAACTGGTGATCCTTGTATTTGTGCTGCTTGTTATTGCTCTTATCATAGAGCTACTCCGCAATAAACAGCTAAACGTGCGCTGTAAACGAAGCGAAGGTGCACTGCGGCTTTTTAATCAGAAACTGGAAAAAAAGGTAAAAGAACGTACAAAAGATTTGGAAAAAGCCAACCTCGAGTTGCATCAGTTAGATGATGCAAAAACGGAATTTCTAAATATTATCAGTCACGAAATACGTACACCGTTAAACGGGATTGTAGGCATGCTTGGCTTACTTGAGGCAAGCGATTTACCCAACAACCTGAAAGAGTTTCTGAAGATCATCCAGATATCATCCGACCGTTTAGAAAGCTTCTCCTACAAAGCCCTCGATATATCGATGCTAGCCACAAAAGCTAAAGAAGCACTTCACCTTTACAAAGGGAACTTAAAAGACACAATACAGATTTGTATACTGGAGAAGCAAGCACAATTCGCTGAAAAGAAACTGGAAGTAGTAACCGAGTTAACTGCTGATGATGCGATTGTCTCATACGATGAATCGCTGCTGAAGAAAGCCTTCTGTATGATTATGGATAATGCCATTAAATTTGCGCACACCGAAACTAAAATCACGGTAGGATTATCGAAAAATGACAATGCCTACGAAATTTCAATTACCGATATCGGAGAACTTTTCCCCGAAAGTAATGACGAGATTCAGATCAGGCCTTTTAAAACAGGATTTAAACATGTGGACATGAATCCCGGGCTTTCGCTTTATTTGAGCAAATTAATTTTAGAAGCGCACGACGGCGGTGTTAATTTAAAAAATAACGAGAATGGTGTTACTGTTCGCCTGGTTTTATCGGCAGAGTTGTAAAGCATTGGGTTAAAAATCCCTCCCCCTCTTCCATGAGCTTTCGGAAGTTCCGCTAAAAAGAGTGAGTTAATTCAAAAATCAATTCGGTACTTGAAAAAGCACAATTCGGAAACAAAAAATCAGGCAGCTAATCAAGGATGTTTAGATTTGAGCCAACAAAAAAGCAAATAAATGAACCAACTTTTCAGAGTGTTTAAAAAGATAATTTTATATACATTTTCCATTCTTTTACTTCTTTCGGTTGCAGGTTACGTTTACCTCTATGTTCTTCCAAAAGGACCTGAAATTACTGCAACCGGTAAAATCAATGTAGGAACAGACTCTTTTGTTATCCACGCTTATAAAGACAGCGAGAGGAAATCGATTAAGGTATGGACTTATAAACCCGAAAATTGGAACGACAAAGACAAAATCGTTTTCGTTATGCACGGTGGCGGACGAAATGCAGATGACTATCTAAACGCCTGGGTTGAATTAGCCAATAAAAATAACCTGCTAATAATTGCGCCTGAATTCGAGAATAAGTTTTCAAAATATACAACAAACGACTATCAAGAGGGGAATTTATTTACCTTTTTTGGAACCAAAAACCCGAAAACGGAATGGGCATATACAGTCGTTGAAAACATATTCGACTACATTAAATCGGTTAATCAGATTACAAACGAACAGTACGATATTTTTGGTCATTCGGCAGGCGGACAATTTGTACATAGAATGGTGCTGTTGATGCCCGAATCGAGAATTGGTACAGCCATCGCAGCAAATTCCGGATTTTACAGTTTCCCAAACCCGAAACTTAAATTTCCGTACGGAATCAAAAACACAGCCACAGATTTGCAAAAATCTTACAAAAAAAGATTGATTATTCTTTTGGGAGAATTGGATAACGACCCAAATTTAGGGACTTTTAGAACTACGGATTTGGCAATGGAACAAGGAGCACATAGGTTGGAACGCGGAACAAATTTTTATAATGCAAATAAGGAATTAGGAAATAAAAACAATTGGGAATTTAACTGGACAATAGACACCGTAAAAAATGTAGGTCACAACTATAAAAAAATGTCGGAAAGTGCAATTAAGTGGCTAAAAACTAACCCAAATCGAATAGCCCGCCCATAAAGGTACCCGCTAGCGAACAGCCTTATCCAACAGCAACTCCATAAAAAAGAAAACAACATTATGCAGCCAGACCATTTTGAAATAAAACCATATACCGACCTATACCGGCAACAGATTTTAACAGTTTGGGAGAAATCAGTTCTTGCCACGCACCACTTTTTAACTTCAACTGATTTTGAAGAAATTAAGGAACTGGTAAGCAACATAAATTTTCATGATTTTCAAGTCTTTTGCCTGACAAATGAGAACATGGTTTTAGGTTTTATTGGTGTTGCCGACAAAAAAATTGAAATGCTGTTTTTAGACCCGGAATATTTTGGACAAGGACTCGGACGAAAATTGTTAGAATTTGCAGTTAAAGAACTTCATGCGAACAAACTTGATGTAAATGAGCAGAATGTAAACGCACTGAAATTCTATCACAAATTCGGATTTGAAACGTTTGAGAGAACCGACAAAGATGAGCAAGGTAGAAACTATCCACTATTAAGAATGAAATTAATTGGCAGAAAGATTAAGGGATAAGTTAAACACACTAAATTCTCGAAAAAATAGTTATTCAAACATGAATCACAAACTTTTAAACTACCTGGTATTTATCCTATTTATTGGTTTTTTTCAGTCGTGCACAAATGACGACGGTGAATATAGCGTTGAAGAAAAAGCCACTTTTGAAGCGGAGATAAATGATGTGCCAATAACACTGATTGAAAGTGATATTATTAGCGACACCGCTATATTTTGGATGCCTTCGAGACAAATAAGAAATGTTGAGCCCGACTATACAATTGATATATGGAGTTTGGGATTAGGTAAGAGTTTTAGTCCTAACTTATCGCTTTCATCCAGGCTGACGGTTGATTTTGTAAATCATTTTGTGAGTTCGCAATATCTTGCAGACGCAAAGATTTCAAGAGCGCTTTTCGAAGAGGTTTTGTCTGAGGGCGAAAAAGAATATACACCAAACAATAACGATTTTCCTGGAATTAGCATTCAATGGATTGATGCCGATGGAGAACTATGGGCATCGGGCAGTCCTTATCCGCGCGAAGATTCAAGTATTGATACGGACAAAGATTCGGAGAACTATTTTATCATCAACTATTCAGAACCAAAAGATGCCCAGGCAATCATTGGCACGTATTCTCAGTACCTCGATATTTCTTTTCAATGCAGGCTTTACAATTGGAAGGGAGAAAGTATAGTAATGAAAAATGCTCGCCTGAAATATATTTGCAGCATTTTTTAGAGAAATCAGACAGCACGGGTCATTCATAAAAGTTTGCAAACCCGAAAAGGAAAATAAAGTGAGCTATATAGCGACTTTCAAAAAATCATATCACAAGAACCAAAAAAAGAAATATGAAACAATCAGAAAAGATTTCGGAAAACAAAGATTACTCTGCCATAAATATTGGGCGTTTAGATGAAATAAAAAACTATTCCTTAATTCACCCAAAATCAGGCAAAGAAGTGAAGGGAAAAGTATTCTTAAAAGAATTAATTAATGCAACCGGAACAGAAATATCTTTTACTGCCCTACCACCAAAAACCGAGTTAGGTTATTTTCATATTCACAACAAAGACGAAGAAACATATATCATCATTAAAGGAGCCGGTTATTACCAGGTGAATGATGATTGTTTTCCGGTTAAGGAAGGCAGTGTAATACGTGTTGCCCCTGAAGGCGTGCGGAGCCTGAGTAATACTTCGGATGAAGAGATGATTTATATTTGCGTTCAGTCGAAAGTTAATTCGTTAGAAGAACATACTACTGATGATGGAACTCGCGTTGAATATGAATCGAAACTGAAAGGCCGTTAACACCTTAATTATGCAGGTTCGCCACATATAAGTGACCGCCAATACAAACAAAAACCAAACAGATGAAACTCAACTTAACCGGGCACAAATGCCCAACATGCAAAACAGCCATCAGCTTAAAATTATTCCGAAACAGGGAGAAAATTATCGAATGTAAACAATGCAAAAGCTTACTCGTTGAAACACCTAAAAGCAGACTAATTTCGAGTGCGGCACTGGTAATTGGCTTTTTTGCTGCAGTTGGCGTTTCACTGGTGGCAGATAATTTTTGGGTTGGATTTTTATTGATACTGGGAACCTTCTCGCTATCGCAGGCGCTTATAAAATTAAGTGTGGCCAAACGCGATTTAAAAATCAGGGACAAAATCACCAAGCGGATTTCGTACATCCAAAAATCGGACTAGGAATAAATTGTACAGAACGCCAAAAATGGAAAGATCAATTATGAAATTATTGAATACCTGGAACATTAACCGGCATGTTATCTCTGGTTTAACTTCTTAAAAATCACCCCTCCACAATTTTCATTCGCTAATGATTTGTATAGTTTCGCGGCCCAAAAGGAAAATAAAATTAGCGAAGTATGATCTGCGAGCTGGCGACGAAAGACATTGAAGAACTACAGACCACAAACGTATTACCGCAAACCACTTTTTGGGGCCGCATAAAACGGAACCAGGGTTTTATTCCGAAAGGTTTTGAGCTCACCATTTCGCGTGATTTATTGGTTACAAGCGCCAATTCGCTCGAGAAAAAAGGGGAAGACTTGCTGGTACTCATCAAGTATGTAAATGCGAACGCGTGTTTTGCCTATGTTCCTTACGGCCCAAAAATGGAGCCCACTTTCGAAAACCAGGGGCTGCTTTTAGAGCAGTTATCCGAATCGATACGGCCGCATCTGCCGGCTAATTGTATTTTTATTCGTTACGACCTGACCTGGGAAAACCAGTGGGCCGCCGAGGATGATTATTTCGATGAGCAGGGAAACTGGATTGGCCCACCACCCGACCATACGCAGGAATACCGTGTAAACTTTAACACCGTTAAGGGGAATGTAAAAAAGAGTATTGAGGACAACCTGCCCAAAAATACCTTCTTTCTCGACCTTACTTTAGAGGAGCAGGAATTGATGTACAACATGCGCTACAATACGCGCTACAACGTTCGCAAGGCCAACAAAAAAGGTATACGGGTGCGCGAATACGGGCTGGAGCAAATTGGCGACTGGTATAAATTGTACTATGATACGGCAACACGCCATAACATGGCTTTGCAAAGTCAGGAGTACTTTTCGTCTATTCTGCAAAACCAGGACAACAGCAAAAACGGAGTGACGGTAAAAATGTTAATGGCCGATATTGACGGACGTTTTCTATCGTCGATGTTTTTGGTACTATCGCGAAAACGCGGCACCTATTTGTATGGCGCTTCCACCTCGTGTAAAGACAATTTAATGGCAAGCTATGCGCTTCAATGGGAATCGATACGCATTTCGAAAGAATGGGGTTGCACCGAATACGACATGTTTGGCTCGGCACCTAACTTAGACCGCAGTCACCCTTTGCACGGTGTGCATATTTACAAAAAAGGATTTGGCGGCGATCTTTACCACCGAATGGGATGCTGGGATTATCCTTACGACCAGAAACAATACGATATTTTTCGTTTGCAGGAAGCGCAGAAATAGTTTCAACAAATCAAAAAGGCCCTTAAAAAATAAATAGCAATACGGAATTCAAATTTATAGACTCACCCTGATTGTGCCTTCGACACAATCGTCCCTCTCTACTGGTACCTTAGATTTGCGAAGATATTTTTTGATGGAATGGAAAGGATTAATTTTGAGTATAAACCAAGATATTAAAAAGAA